>CAJNDD010000014.1 GCA_905221435.1 bacterium | reverse complement strand
TTACAATTGGCTTGAACACCTTTATTGTATCGCGTTTGGAGTTTTTTTGGTATAACCTTCGATGCGCACCCGCATAGCGGGTGGTTTATTTGTCTCGCACCTTACGGAGCGAGACGGACTAATAGTCACATAACAGAAAAAGGAAGCAAATTGCTTCCTCTTTTATCATTAGTTATTCAAGGCTGCTGCCATTGTAGCTGCAACTTCAGCTTCGAAGTCATTTGCAGCTTTCTCGATACCTTCACCAACTTCAAAGCGAGCAAACTCAACTACTGAAGCATTAACTGAATCAAGGTAAGCTTCAACTGTCTTGCTGTCATCCATGATGTACACTTGTGCAAGAAGTGTGTATGCCTGGTCAACTTTAGTGTTGTCAAGCATGAAGCGGTCCATTTTACCTGGGATGATTTTGTCCCAAATTTTTTCTGGTTTGCCTTCCGCAGCCAACTCAGCTTTGATGTCTTCTTCAGCTTGAGCAATCACTTCATCAGTCAATTGAGCTTTTGATCCATATTTCAAGTGTGGAAGAGCTGGTTTACCAACCATTGCACGGCTATCATTATCTTGGTCAATCACGTGGTTCAATTGTGCCAACTCATCTTTAACGAACTGCTCATCCAATTCTTTGTAAGAAAGAACTGTTGGTTTCATCGCAGCAATGTGCATTGAGATTTGTTTAGCAAGTGCTTCGTCTCCACCTTCAATAACAGAGATGACACCGATACGGCCACCATTGTGTTGGTATGCTCCAAAGTGTTGTGCATCTGTTTTTTCAAGCAAAGCAAAACGACGGAATGAGATTTTTTCACCGATTGTAGCTGTTGCAGATACATAGGCTGCTTCAAGAGTTTCACCTGAAGGCATTGTCAAAGCAAGTGCTTCTTCGTTATTAGCTGGTTTACCTTCAGCAATTACTTTAGCTGTTGCATTTACCAGCTCAACGAATTGAGCGTTTTTCGCAACGAAGTCAGTTTCAGCATTTACTTCAACTACTGCTGCAACGTTACCGTTAACAAATACACCAGTCAAACCTTCTGCAGCAACACGGTCAGCTTTCTTAGCTGCCTTCGCCATACCTTTTTCGCGAAGCAATTCAATTGCTTTTTCGATATCACCTTCAACTTCAACCAATGCTTTCTTAGCGTCCATAACACCGGCACCAGATTTTTCACGCAACTCTTTTACAAGTTTAGCTGTAATTTCTGCCATTTTGATTCTCCTATATTTTTTAAAAATAGGAGAGCCGGGCTAAGCCCTGCCCTCCTAGGTAATGATTACGTATTTGAATTAAGCGTTGTCGCCTTCTACAACTTCAACGATTTCTTCGATTGAGTCAGCTTGAGCTTCTGAAGCTACAAATTCTGCTTCAACTGCTGCTGCATCTTCACCTTGACGTCCTTCGATGATAGCGTCAGCCAATTTAGCTGTAATCAATTTAACCGCGCGGATAGCGTCATCGTTAGCTGGGATGATTACATCGATATCGTCTGGGTCAGTGTTTGTGTCAACCATCGCTACAACTGGGATACCCAATTTTTTAGCTTCTTTAACAGCGATTTGTTCTTTATGTGGGTCAACTACGTACATTACATCTGGGATACGAGGCATGTCTTCGATACCACCCAAGAATTTTTCAAGACGTGCACGTTGTTTGTTAAGAAGTGCAACTTCTTTCTTAGGAAGAACGTCAAAGATTCCTTCTTCTTCCATACGTTTGATTTCTTTCAAACGAGCAATACGTTTTTGAATAGTTCCCCAGTTAGTAAGAGTTCCACCCAACCAACGGTGGTTGATGTAGTATTGACCTGAACGTTCTGCTTCTTCTTTAACAGCATCAGCAGCTTGTTTTTTAGTACCAACGAACAATACAACTGCATCGCTAGCTGCCGCATCACGCATAAAGTCGTATGCTTGGTCAGCATATTTTACAGTTTGTTGCAAGTCGATAACGTGGATTCCGTTACGCTCAGTGAAGATGTACTTAGCCATCTTAGGGTTCCAGCGACGAGTTTGGTGACCAAAGTGTACACCAGCCTCAAGAAGTTGTTTCATTGAAATTACTGCCATGAGTATTTCTCCTTTTTGTTTTTTTCCTCTTCTTGACTTCAACTCGCAAAACGACCCACGGGCAACAGTTTCACAATTCATCAAGAATGAGTATTATCGTTTACACGACAATCCTTATTTTATCATATTTCAACAACATTTTCAAGCTATTTAGTAGGACTTTCGGCTAAAAACATTAAAAGAGACTCGATTGAGCCTCTTCGTTTCATTCATTAGTTTGGATAGATGTAAGTAACATAGCCTTCAGATGTTGTAGTTGGGTTGAACCATCCACGTTTGTTACCGATTGTACGATCTCCACCGTAGTTTGATTCTGATACTTGAATGCTAGTTGATGATGAAACTGCTGTAACAACCGCTACGTGTCCATATCCACCGTCATTCCAACATGCAATCGCACCAACTTGTGGAGTTGATCCAGTACGGAATCCTGCAGCTGCTGCACTTGTAGCCCACTGCGCTCCGTTACCCCAGTAATCTCCAGCCCAAGGAGCTAATGTCTTAGCTCCCCAAGTACATTCACCAGTTGGATAACTTGAAGCATTTGTACTGTATGTTGGACGCTGTCTAGTTGGAGTTGGTGCAGGTGCCGGAGTGTAGCTTGAATCATCATCTGATGAAGAGCTTGAAGTTGCTTGCACTTGATCTGAAAGTGTTGTATTTCCAGAAGCAACAACTGATTGTTGTTGGCTTGTTTGACGTGCTTTATAAGCCGCTTCTGCTTCAGCTGCAGCTTTCGCTTCTGCCTCTGCTGCAGCTTTTTGTTCCAACAAAGTTGCTTTATCGCTTTCTGCAGTAGCTTTCTCTGCAGCAAGGTTTAACTCAGCAACTTTCAACTCTGCTTGTTTTGTTGTCAATGCTTGTGCATCGTCAGCAAGTGTTTGTTGGTTCGCAATTACAGTGTTGATTGCTTCATTATTTGCAACTTGTTTTTCAGCGATAGATTTCTTATCAGCTTTCTGTTGCTCCAACATTTTGTTGTTAGCTGATACAATCTCGCTCATAGCTGCAACACGTGAAATCGCTTCTGTAATTGATTTTGAGTTAATAATTGTATTGATGTAGCTAGTCGCAGCTCCATTTGTCTGTGCGCTACGCGCTTGTTTTTCTAAAGAAGCATTACGAGCAACAATATTCTTAGAGAGCTCTGTAATTTCTCCTTCAAGTTTTTTAGATTCAGCCTGTAGAGTTTCATTCTCAGCTTGCAAGTTTGCTTGTTGTGTTTGAATAGCTGTAACTTGTGTTTGGATTTCATCCACCTGTTTTTGAGCTTCTTTTTGTTTTGTTGTTAAATCACTAATCTTACTATCTTGAGCAGCAATTTTTTCATCAGTTGTTTCTGCATGAACAGTTGTCAATACTGCTACTTGAGAAAACAACACTGTACTTAACAAAAGTGATGCTAAGATTTTTTTCTTCATATCTACTATTACTCCTTCTATTTGAAACACTACTAGTATACCAAAAAAAGACATAATAAATATTACGCCTTTGTTACATTTATATTTCTTTCTCATAGATAACATTTTTCAAAAATATACTGGAAAATCATCATCCATAAAAAGTTTAAAATCATTGATGGAAAAAGGCTGTAGACGACGAAAATGGGCATAGATTCTACAGTCAGTCCTATGGAGAGAGCCAGAAGATAACTTCCCATATCAAATAGAAAACTGAGCACAATGACAACCAAGATTCGAGTCCAACGATTCATCAAAATCACACTATTGAATTTGTGAAGAGTAACTCCCAAAAGAACAAATAAGAGAGTCGCAATCCCTATCAAATGGAAAAAGTAAATATCATAAACCAAGCCCACTATAAAACAATAGGCTAGGTAAAGATATTCCGAGACTTCAATGGTCTCAAACAAGAGAAATAAAAACAGGAAATGACTAGCTAAGTGAAAGTGAGGAAAGAAGGAACCCACTAGTTGACCAATATGAGCATCAACTAGCACAATAACAGGGAGTAAAAAGAATATACCAACTTGTTTTAACAGTCTCATTGCTAATTCCCCACTAACTCTACCACATGAAGATTTTTGGTGTCAGCACTTAACTTTACTGTTACCTCTCGTGTTAGATAGTCACTGCTATGCGTTGTGGCAACAACCTCTCCAACAGGAATATCTTTGACATTAAAGTTTCCGAGTCCACCTGTAGTCACCTTGTCTCCCGCACTAATATCGCTGTTACTATTTAATTGGCTAATTTTAAGAAGTTCAGACTCCTTATCATAACCAACGATAATCCCGTAAATTTCAGTAGAGCCATGCAGGATTTTAACGGAAATATTGTCAGAATTTTCAGTGTTTGTCAGCAAGTTGACAGTTGTTGAATGATCCTCTACTTTTGAAACACTACCAATCAAGCCACCATTTGCAATGGCCAACATATTTTCAGAAGCTCCTTTTGAACTTCCCGCATCAATTGTTAACTCTTGTTTCCAAGATACTGGAGCTCGCATAATTACATCTGCTGCTAAGGTTTTTGTAGCTTGCAATTTTGACTTCATATCCAGCAACTGACGTAGTTGTTCATTTTCAGTTTTTAAACTTTCTGATTGATTAGACTCCATCTCTAGTTGATAAAGTTGCTTTTTTAAACTCTCGTTTTCATTATAAGTCTGCGTCAAATGTCCCAAATCCGATTTGAAAGTATCAAACCACTGAAAAGGTTTTTGAACAATTCTATCTACTAAAGAAATCCCATCTCCTAGTTTTGTCACAATAGCACTTGAATAGGTTGTCACTAATAGTACAGAAACTGCGAGAACTGCGACAAAAACGATGATTAGATATTTTGATTTTTTAAAACGGTTCATATTCCTACCTTTATACTAAAGACCTGCTACTGTGATTTTTTCATCAATCTTACAAATCCACTAAGACTTCAAGAAAAATAAGAAACAACCCAGCACCAAAATCACAAGAATTGCCAGTGTATCCTTTTTACCCCATCTCAACTGTCTATACTGACTTCTACCCTTTCCTCCCTGATAGCCACGCGCTTCCATGGCTATCGCCAAAGAATCCGCACGCTTTAAACTCATCGCAAAAAGAGGAATTAAAATCGGAATCATAGCCTTTACTTTTTGTACGATGCTTCCCTCACCAAAGTCAACTCCGCGAGCCTTCTGAGCATTCATAATCCGTGTCGTGTCATCCATCAAGGTTGGAACAAAACGCAAACTCATTGATAACATGAGGCCAATTTCATGAACGGGAACTTTCACGCGTTTCAGCGGTGCCAAAAGAGCTTCAACTGCAGCTGCCAGACTCAAAGGCATGGTCGTTAATGTCAGCAAGGTTGAAAAGAAAATAATCAACACAAAACGACAGAAAATGATTCCTGCTTGTTGTAAAGCATAATCCGTTATTTTTATAAAAGAAAACTCAAATAGGACATTTCCACTTGAAATGAAAAAGAGCTGAAAAAGAGTCGTAAAAGCAATCAGGAAGAACATGGATTTTAATCCCTGAACGAAAAATGAGAGAGAAACACCCGACAAAGCGATAAATATACCTGTCGCTACAAACAGAATGAGATTGGTGAGAGGATTATTAGCCCAAAATACAATCAAAATCAACAGAATCATGGCAAGCAATTTACTACGGGGATCCAAGCGATGAATGATGGAATCCCCCGGTATATAACGCCCTAAAATCATACTATCCATTTAGCGACTCCTTAAACTCTTCTATCTTGATTGGCAGTTTTTTAAAAGCTACACCCCTATCTGCCAAACGTTTACAAAAGGCTGTGATTTTAGGCACACCTAACTGTACATTTTCCATAGAGGCTACATCTTGGAAAACTTCGCTCGGTTTGCCACTTTTGACTAAACGCCCCTTTTCCATAACGTAAACCTGATCAGCATACTCAGCTACGTCATCCATCAAATGCGTTACCAGAACGATTGTCATTCCAGAAAGGTGAAGTTTTTTAAACAAGGTCATCAATTCTTTTCTGCCCAAAGGATCTAGCCCTGCTGTTGGCTCATCCAAAACCAAGACAGTTGGCTCCATGGCCAGCATACCTGCTATAGCCACACGTCTCATCTGGCCACCCGAAAGTTCAAAAGGACTGCGCTCAAAGAGTGACTCATCGATGCCTACCAAGGCTAACTTTTCTCGCGCAATTTTCTTGGTCTCTTCCTCAGAAACTCCAAAATTTTGCGGTCCAAATGCAACATCTTTCAAAACAGTCTCTTCAAAAATCTGATTTTCAGCAAATTGAAACACTAGACCAACCTGCTTTCGAATCTGGCGAATTTCTTTATTGGTTGATGTAGAGGTAATGACGGTATCAAAAACTCGAACAGAACCCTTACTTGGTACCAATAGGCCATTTAAAAGCTGTAAAATCGTTGATTTCCCACTACCTGTGTGCCCTACTAAAGCTGTATAGGAACCATCCTCAATCGTCAAAGAAACATCAGTCAAGGCTGATGAAGATAGGGGAGTCCCCTCTTGATAGGTAAAGCTCACATTTTCTAGAGTAATTCCCATAACTTGTCCTCTAGCTCTCCTTCTGTCAAATAGCCATCCGGCAACCGATAACCAGTCTCTCTCAAAGATTCTCTCAATTGATTAGTAAAAGGCTCATCCAACCCTATCTGGTCAAGGTCAGCCCGAGAAAAAAGTTCTCTTGGGCTGCTGGTTGACTCCACTTGGCCTTTTTTCATGACCAAGACACGGTCACTCATCGCAACTTCTTCTAAGTCATGTGTAATGGAGACGACTGTCATCTGATGGTCTTTTCGAATCTCTTGAACTGTCTGAATCAGTTCTCTTCGTCCCTCGGGGTCCAACATACTTGTAGCCTCGTCCAAAATCAAAATAGCTGGCCTCAGGGCAACAACTCCCGCAATAGCCACACGCTGTTTTTGTCCACCAGATAAACGAGCTGGTTCTCTCTTCTTAAAATCCAGCATACCTACCAACTCCAAAGATTCAGCCACTCTCTTCTTCATTTCTTCACGAGGAAGTCCCTGATTTTCTAAACCAAAGGCAACATCATCTTCAACAGTCGCCCCCACAAATTGGTTATCTGGATTTTGAAAAACCATACCAATTTGACGGCGTAAGTCCCAAACATTCTCAGAGGACAGCAATTGCCCATCTATCCAGATTTCCCCAGACTCTGCTTCAAGCAAGCCATCAATCAAACGGATAGTTGTCGATTTTCCACTCCCATTATGACCTACAATCGAAAGCCATTCTCCCCGTTTCACGTGAAACGAGACATTATTAACGTCATAATGTTCCTGGTCTTCTTTGTAACGAAAAGACAGATTTTTTACTTCAATAATCGATTTCATTTCGAACCAAATGTCCCTTTGAATACATGAGCGCTACCCTTGAAATAATCATAGCCAGAGTAGATAGTGAAAAACAAAGCGATATAAAGCAACAGCTGACCAATTAAATTCCAATGTAAGAGCAAAAAGATAATAGCAAACATCTGACTAAAGGTCTTGATTTTCCCTGGCATCGCTGCCGCAAGAACCGTTCCTCCCGTTTCAACAAGCAACAAACGCAAGCCTGTCACCGCAAGTTCACGACAGATGATAATAGCAACAACCCAAGCTGGAGCCATACCTAACTCAATCAACATGATAAAAGCTGACATAACCAACAGCTTATCGGCCATCGGATCTGCAAACTTCCCAAAATTGCTGACTATATTCCATTTGCGAGCAAGGTAGCCATCAAGATAGTCCGTTATACTAGCAACTGCAAAGATAATCGCTGCCAGCAAATGACTGCCTTGTGAATGGTCCAAAGTCAAAGTAAGAATAAAGAGAGGTATAAAGAGAATTCTACCAATAGTTAATACATTAGGAATTTGTTCTTTTTTCATTGGTTTTTCCTTAATCTGTAGTAAATGTAAGTGTCACAGTTCCAGTCTGAGTCGTCAACTTGGAAGTATCAACTGTTTGATTATCTACAGTCAAAGTAACTCCCTTCACTACACCTAAGGTAATAGTAACGGGATTCTTAGTTGAAACTGTTGTTTTTGCATTTTTATTGTCTGCGGATAGTGTCACACCACCTTCCAGATCACTTCCTGAAACACTAATCCAGCTAGTTGTATCCGAAACTGCCAGTTGAACAGTAGCTGTATCCTTATTCGTTTTATAACGAGCTTCAATGCGATTTCCTTCACCCGAAACTGTAATAGTTGATGCTGCAGAAGAAGATGAGCTAGACGTCTGACTGCTAGAAGATGAACTAGAAGAAGTTGTTGAGCTAATAACACTATAATTTGCCGAAGAAGGACGCGTTGGTTGAGTCTGGATATAATTCCAAACATAGTAAGTGACAAAAATTAAAATTGACAAAGCAAATAGGACGAAATAAAACAAGGGGAGATAAGAGGTTTTTTTCTTATTTGATCGTCTACGACCAGACAAATCTTCTTCATCAACATCTACCTCTTCATAGGTAATCATGCTTCCTGAATCATAGGCATCCAAAATAATTCGTTCATCCAATTCAACCGCCCAAGCGTATTTTCTCAAAAAAGAACGAGCGTAGAAGGTACTAGGGAGTTGATCAAAATCATCTGCCTCCATAGCCTCTAATAAATTCATCTGAATATCAGTTTTTGCCTGCAATTCTTCCAAACTCAATCCTTGGTTTATTCTAGCTAAACGCAGCACCTCACCAATTGTTTTTTTTCTCATACTTAGCATTCCTTCTTTCTAGGCTTACTTATCTTTTAGGTTGGAAAGATTGTAAAATCAACTAGATCACCATCATCAATCAAGCGATGACCAGCTTCTAAAACATCTTCCAAAGTAATTTCTTGTAAAATTTTTGGCAAATCAAAAATGGTTTCTCCGCCATCCATAGGATCGTATTGAGTTGCAATAAATTCCAAAGAATTCATACTACTAAAAAACTCTCCAAACATCTCACTCTTAACAAGATCGAGATGTTCATCAGTAATATCTGCATCACTACTAAAATGACGAATCGCCTTACGAAATTGATGTGATAGAGAAACGGGTTCCTTCGTATCCATAGTCAACATCACAAAATGAAAACGACTAGTCACCTCAACTTCTAATGACAGTGAAGCATCTAACTTTCCCGCCTCATATAGGTTTTGAAAACGATTTGAAGTCCAACCAAACAACATCGTAAACAACAATTTCAACAAAACACTATAACGGTAGCAATCTGCTTCTGCCACCTCACCTGTTCCCCTAATTCCAATAGCAAGCTTTGGAGAAGAAACCTCCATCCGGAGACTGTCTGTTTCTTTAACGGGCTGTAAAGCAAGCTTCTCCTTGTTTACTACCCTGTCTTCTAAATTTCTAAATTTCTTTTGTGAAAAATACTTTCCAATCACATCTACATCAAAATTCCCAACTAAAAACAAAGACATATTGACAGGTTTGTAAAAGACTGTAAAGTTATCTTTTAAGTCATTCAGCTGAATGTTGTTAATTGATTTTTCACTTCCAACAATGTCTGCTGCCAGAGGAGTATTGAGATAAAGATTGGCTAATGTAGCAAAAAACAGACGCGAATCTGGATCGTCTTGGTACATCTCACGTTCCTGTTGGATGATTTCCCGCTCTCTCCCAACTGACTCTTCCGTAAAGTGAGCAACTGTTACCAACTCCTCAAGTAGATCCAAATTTTCTGATAAATGATCTATTGTCGAAAACAAATAACTCGTTTTTGTAAAGCTTGTAAAAGCATTGCTATCTGCTCCCAAGCGTGTAAAAGACTCCATAATATCTTCAGCATTTTCTCTCTCAAACAGTTTGTGTTCAAGAAAATGTGCAATTCCAGCTGGATAATACTGTAAACCTTTTTCAGATAGTGTAAAGCTTGTGTCTATTGATCCAAATCGAACTGTTACAACTCCGTAAACTTCATTAAATTGTTTCTTAGGAAGGAGAGACACTGTCAATCCATTTGATAGACGAGTCTGATAAACCGTCTCCTTTACAGCAGGATAATATTTTTCTTCAAAGGTAACTGGTGTCATTCTATTCCTTCCATAAAGTATATTGCTTGTAATCGAGCACTATTTGCTGCTTTGCAGATAGCTTCTTTATCAACTTTATTTAATTTTTCAATCCAATTGTCAAAATCTGATGTAGATTTCCCTAACAAACTATTCAAGTAAACTCGCTCGATTAGTGAGCTCTGACTATCTTGCGCGAGCAACAAGGTTCTGCGAATCATCTCCTTGGTCTGTTCAATCTCTAAATCTGTAAAATTACCTTTTTTTAGTTCAAGTAATTGATGATTCATCAACTTTCTAGCTTGATTGCGCTTTTCCCGATCAATGCCAGCATACATCCTCAATTGACCACTAAATAAATCCAATTGACTGGAGATAGTGTAGGCTAGACCAGCATTTTCCCGAACATTTGTAAAAAGCTTAGAGTGAGCAAAACCACCTAATAAACCATTCATTACTACCATGGCCAAATGATGCTTGTCTCCATAGCTCGTAGAACAATGGTAACCCAATTCCAAAACGGATTGGCCCACATTCTTACGAACCATTCCTTCCCGAAGGACGTTTGAATATGGTTGCTTATACTGAGGCTTGACATCGATTTGACGCCCAGTAAAGGAAAATGACCTCAACCACTCCTTCACTTCAACTTCATTGAAATCACCTAAGAAAAAGAAATCAATTCGATCATTTTTTAGAGCATCTTGAAAGCAAGTGTAGCTACTTTCCGGAGACTCATTTGAAATGCGATTTCGTAAATCGCTGTATCTCAATTGAAGACGTTCATCATGAAAGAACAAGTTATCCAATTCCTTATGAGCAAAATAAAATGAATCATCCATATCAGTAGCTAAACTAGCCAATAATTGTTTTCTTTCAATTTCAAATAAGGCTGGCTCAAAAGCACCATCTTGAGCTAAGGGGGCAAATAAAGTCTGTTTCACCAATTCCAAAATTTGAGAAGTCAAGACATTTTTTTTACTCAAAAACTCATCCCGCACGTAAGTAAATGTTAAGTCAAGAATATGTGCTTGTCCTCTACGATAAGCACTCGTAGAAATATCTGTCCCATATAAACTTGCCAAGTATCTGCGAAAAGCTTGAGATGTTGGGTAAACTTGATTTGCCGTCTCCAACATACTTGCACTTAACATACGTCCTGCTATCGTCTCAAGAGATAAGGGAGCAGTAAAACGAATAGTGATTTTATTTGTTTTAAACTTTTTGGATTGAACAAAATGTGCTGAAATTCCAGGCACTAATTCCATACCTTACCTCCTTACATATAGAGTTCTATTATACCACGAAAATCAAAATTTTTCTTGTTCTCTTTATAGCTTTCAAAAGTAAAATCGTTTTCATTTCAGCTGACTTTCCTTCAGCTATTTCAGGGAAAATATGGTATAATACCAAAGATTGAGGTGAATTATGGAATACAAATTATTTGAAGAATTTATTACGCTCCAAGCACTCCTAAAAGAACTTGGAATTATACAAAGCGGTGGTGCTATCAAATCCTTTTTAATAGATCATCAAGTTTACTTTAATGGTGAGTTAGAAAGTAGACGTGGGAAAAAAATCCGTATTGGAGATACGATTGACATCCCTGATTTAAAGATTGACATCACCTTGACACAACCAAGTTTAAAAGAGCAAGAAGGGTATCAAGCAGATAAGATTGAAAAAGAGAGGATTGCTAAACTTGTCAAAGAGATGAACAAGGGTGTAAAGAAAGAAAAACAAAAAAACACTTTATCACCTAAAACCAAACAAGCTCCACGTTTTCCAGGAAGATAACCATGTGGCTCCAACATTTAACAATTAAAACCTTTCGAAACTACAAAGAGGCAAAAATTGATTTCAATCCAAAATTAAACGTCTTTTTAGGCCAAAATGCACAAGGAAAAACCAATATTCTAGAAGCAATCTATTTCTTGGCCTTGACACGTAGTCATCGGACTCGTACAGATAAAAATCTCATTCATTTTGATGACGAGCAACTTTGTCTTTCTGGCTTGCTACAGAAAAAAACAGGTTCTATCCCTCTAGAAATTGATTTAACACCAAAAGGGCGTGTGACTAAAGTCAATCACCTAAAACAAGCTCGCCTATCAGACTATATCGGACATATGAATGTTGTCCTCTTCGCACCTGAAGATCTCCAGCTAATTAAAGGAGCACCTTCCATTCGCCGAAAGTTTATAGATATCGAACTGGGACAAATTAAACCAATCTACTTGTCAGACCTGTCAAACTATAACCATATACTCAAGCAAAGAAATACGTATCTAAAATCTAGCCATAAGATTGATGAAACTTTTCTTTCAGTCTTAGATGATCAGTTGGTAGAGTATGGCTGTCGCGTCATAAAACATCGAATAAAATTCATTAAAGACTTAGAGAAATTTGGTCAAATAAAACACTTAGAAATTTCAAATAAATTAGAAGAGTTGTCAATATCTTATCAATCATCTGTCAACTTTACTGGTGAAGAGCAGTTGACGAATTCTTTTAAAATGGCTTTAGAAAAAAGTAGATCAAGAGATTTGTTTAAAAAGAATACTGGTGTCGGCCCTCATCGAGATGACATTGCTTTTTATATCAATGGAATGGACGCTAGTTTTGGGAGTCAAGGTCAACATCGTAGTCTTGTACTTTCTATCAAACTAGCAGAGATTGAACTAATGGAAAGTATTACTAATGAGTCTCCGATACTCTTACTTGACGATGTTATGAGTGAACTTGACAACTCACGGCAACTAAAATTACTAGAAACTATCTCTCAATCTATACAAACCTTCATCACAACAACAAGTTTAGACCACTTACAAAACTTGCCTGAAAATCTTAGTGTTTTCAGGATCCAAAACGGTAAAATATCTGTAAATCAACATTGACAACTTTGTAAACAAAAAGAACTCCTGAAATTTAGGAGTTCTTTTTTACTACTTACATAGAATAGTTTGGTGCTTCATTAGTAATTTGTACATCATGAGGATGGCTTTCTTTCAAACCTGCACCAGACATTTCAATAAATTGAGCGTTGTCATGTAATTCTTTAAGGTTAGCTGCACCACAGTAACCCATACCAGAGCGAATACCACCAATCATTTGGAAGACAATATCAGCTGCTGCGCCTTTATAGGCAACACGACCTTCAATTCCTTCTGGAACGAGTTTGTTTGCTTCATTGACAGAACCTTGGAAGTAACGGTCACTTGAACCTTTCTTCATTGCAGCGATTGAGCCCATACCACGGTAAGTCTTAAACTTACGTCCTTGGAAGATTTCTGTTTCACCTGGCGCTTCATCTGTTCCAGCAAACATTGATCCAAGCATAACTGCATTTCCACCTGCAGCAAGGGCTTTTACAATATCTCCAGAGTACTTGATTCCACCATCTGCAATGATTGTTTTTCCATATTCACGCGCAACTGCTGCTGCATCATAGATTGCTGTAACTTGAGGAACTCCGACACCCGCAATCACACGAGTAGTACAGATAGAACCTGGTCCGATACCGACTTTGACAACATCTACACCTGCATCATAAAGAGCACGCGCACCTTCAGCAGTAGCAATATTACCCGCAATCAAAGTGCGGTCTGGGAAGTGAGCACGAATTTCAGCAATTTTACGTAGAACACCTGCAGAATGACCATGTGCAGTATCAATAACAATCGCATCCGCTCCTGCTTCAAAAAGGGCTTCGGCACGTTCAAATGTATCTGAAGTAACACCTACCGCACCAGCAACTAGAAGTCGACCAAACTCATCTTTAGCTGCATTTGGAAATTCAATCACTTTTTCAATATCTTTAATAGTAATCAAGCCAGAAAGACGACCTTCTTCATCAACTAAAGGAAGTTTTTCAATACGGTGTTCTTGAAGAATACTCTCAGCTGTTGCAAGATCTGTACCCACAGGAGCAGTAACAAGATTTTCACTAGTCATATGGTTTGAGATTGGCTGATTGTAATCTGAAATAAAGCGAAGATCTCGATTTGTTAGGATACCAACCAATTTACGATTTTCAAGTGTTTCCACAACTGGAACACCACTGATACGGTAACGTCCCATCAGTTCATCTGCTTCAGCAATCGTGTGTTCTGGAGTCAAGAAGAAGGGATCAATAATAACACCATTTTCAGAACGTTTTACCTTACGAACTTCATCTGCCTGTTGCGCAATAGACATATTTTTATGGATTACTCCAAGACCACCTGCACGAGCAATGGCAATAGCCATTTGACTTTCTGTGACTGTATCCATGGCGGCTGTTATAATTGGGATATTTAAAGTCAGATTATCTGCCAATTTTGTTGTTAAATCTGCATCATTAGGCAACACATGACTTTCTGCTGGAATGAGCAATACATCATCAAAGGTAAAACCTTTTTTTAAAAATTTAGTATCCCAATTAGACATTGAAGTTTCCTCTTTTCTTTCTTTTTGAGCTTGACTCTTTTTGTATTGTATCTATCATACCATTCTATGAAAATTTGTCAATTATATTTATGGTAGAAATCATAAAAAAACTATCCCTGTAATTCTATGGAAGAGATAGCTTTATGATTCATTTTTTATCTATTATTTAAAATAATTTAGTCCCATTGCTCCCTTAACTTCAGATAGAGTTTGCCCTGCAACCTCACGAGCTTTTTCACTCCCCTTTTGAAGCATATTGTAAACTTCTCCCATATCCTTAGCAAATTCGATACGGCGCTCACGAATAGGACCAAGTTCGCGTTCGAGTATTTCAAGTAGATAACGCTTCGTCTTCACATCGCCAAGACCACCACGTTGATAGTGTTCTTTCATCTCTGCAATGTCTTGAGCATCTTCAGGACAACCAAAAACATCTAGATAATGGAAAACCATATTTCCTTCAATCTTACCTGAATCCTCAACCCGAATGTGGTCTGGATCAGTATACATGCTCATGACTTTTTTACGCAAAGTATCCGCATCATCTGCTAGATAAATACCATTATTAAGGGATTTAGACATTTTAGCATTTCCATCTAAACCAGGCAAACGTCCTGCTCTCTCATTTTCTGGATAAATACCTTCCGGCTCCACCAAGACCTCACAATTATAAGCATGATTAAAGGAACGAACAATTTCACGAGTTTGCTCAATCATTGGTTTCTGATCTGTCCCAACAGGAACATAATTAGCCTTGAAGGCAGTAATATCTGCTGCTTGCGCAATTGGATAAACCAAAAATCCTGTCGGAATACTTTCTCCAAATCCTTTCTGAGCAATCTCTGTTTTCACTGTCGGATTGCGCTCCAAACGAGCTAGTGAAACCAAATTCATATAGTACATAGACAACTCAGCCAACTCTGGAATCTGGCTTTGAATAAAGATAGTCGATTTACTTGGATCCAATCCAACTGCTAGATAATCCAAGGCAACATTCCCAATCGATTCTACAATCGTTTGAGGGTCTTTGGCGTGATCTGTCAATGCTTGTTGGTCCGCCAAAAAAACAAACATCTCATACTTGTCTTCTTCCTGCAGTAATACTCTATTTTTTAGACTCCCAACATAATGTCCAATATGCAGTTTTCCTGTTGGGCGATCTCCTGTTAAAATAATGGGTTTCGTCATTTTTTTCTCCTTCGAAATGGTCTCTTCAATTATAGCATTTTTTTGTTAAAATAACAGAAAATTATTCAAATCAAACAACTAACTCATTGTAAATAAACCTGTAAACTTAATTGACATAAAATTGACAAACAAAAATTTGAATATTTCTCTCTTTTCTAGTAGAATAAATGTATCACATATTATAGGAGAAAAACATTGCTTACAGTATCTGATGTTTCACTACGTTTTAGTGATCGCAAACTTTTTGATGATGTCAATATCAAATTTACAGAAGGAAATACATACGGATTAATTGGTGCTAATGGTGCAGGGAAGTCAACATTCTTAAAAATCTTAGCTGGTGATATCGAGCCGACAACTGGTCACATCTCTCTTGGTCCAGATGAACGTCTCTCTGTTCTCCGTCAAAATCATTTTGACTATGAAGATGAACGTGTCATTGATGTCGTTATCATGGGAAATGAAAAACTATATAGCATCATGAAAGAAAAAGATGCTATTTACATGAAGGAAGATTTTTCCGATGAAGATGGTGTTCGTGCAGCTGAACTTGAAGGTGAATTTGCCGAACTTGGAGGTTGGGAGGCAGAGAGCGAAGCATCTCAACTACTTCAAAACCTAAATATTCCAGAAGAATTGCACTACCAAAACATGAGCGAATTGGCCAATGGTGAAAAAGTGAAGGTTCTCCTTGCTAAAGCCTTATTTGGTAAACCTGATGTTCTTCTCTTGGACGAGCCGACCAACGGTCTTGATATCCAGTCTATTACTTGGTTAGAAGACTTCTTGATTGACTTTGATAACACCGTTATCGTTGTATCCCACGACCGCCACTTCTTAAACAAAGTATGTACTCACATGGCCGACCTTGACTTTGGAAAAATCAAACTCTATGTCGGAAACTATGACTTCTGGAAGGAATCTTCTGAGCTTGCTGCTAAATTGCTAGCAGACCGTAATGCCAAAGCGGAAGAAAAAATTAAACAATTGCAAGAATTCGTTGCTCGATTCTCTGCCAACGCTTCTAAGTCAAGACAGGCAACGTCTCGTAAAAAAATGCTTGACAAGATTGAACTAGAAGAAATTGTGCCATCTAGTCGTAAATATCCATTTATCAACTTTAAAGCAGAACGTGAGATTGGTAATGATCTCTTGACAGTAGAAAACCTAACTGTCAAGATTGATGGTGAAACTATCTTGGACAATATTAGTTTCATCTTGCGTCCAGGTGATAAGACGGCTCTTATTGGACAAAATGACATCCAAACGACTGCATTAATTCGTGCAATTATGGGTGACATTGATTATGAAGGAACTGTCAAGTGGGGAGTTACTACTAGCCGTTCTTACTTACCAAAAGACAACTCAGCTGATTTTGCAGGTGGAGAGTCAATCCTTGATTGGTTGCGTCAATTTGCAAGTAAAGAAGAAGATGACAATACCTTCCTACGTGGTTTCCTTGGTCGTATGCTCTTTTCTGGAGATGAGGTTAACAAACCTGTAAACGTCTTGTCAGGGGGAGAAAAAGTACGTGTCATGCTTTCAAAACTCATGCTCTTGAAATCAAATGTCCTTGTACTTGATGATCCAACAAACCACTTGGACTTGGAATCTATCTCAAGCTTGAACGATGGATTGAAAAACTTTAAAGAATCAATCATCTTTGCCAGTCATGACCACGAGTTTATCCAAACTTTGGCAAACCACATCATTGTTTTGTCTAAGAATGGCGTCATCGATCGTATTGATGAAACCTATGATGAATTCTTAGAAAATGCAGAAGTACAAGCAAAAGTTAAAGAACTTTGGAAAGACTAAATAAGACTTCAAAACTCAGTTGGGTTAACCAACTGAGTTTTCTATCATTCTATGAGGTAACATGAAATCATTTTTTAAAACATATTGGACCTATTTTATTTCTTTCATCATTCCTTTAGTAATTATGACTGGAGTATACCTAACTCAAGGTATCTACTGGAATAGCGATACATCTCCACTATTAGGAGATGGTTTTCATCAATACGTTATTTTTGATGTAGCTTTACGAAATATTCTACATGGAAATGGCAGTTTGTTTTACACCTTTACAAGTGGCCTCGGACTGAATTTCTATGCTCTATCTAGTTATTACTTAGGTAGCTTTCTTTCACCCCTAGTTTACTTTTTTAATCTGTCGAATATGCCAGATGCTGTTTATCTGACCACTCTCTTAAAATTTGGATTGATTGGTCTGTCAACATTCTTTAGTTTGAATAGATTATTTAAAGCTATCCCAAAATTTTTAAAACTATCCTTATCTACTTCCTATGCTCTAATGAGCTTTACCGTTAGTCAGTTAGAGATAAAAACCTGGCTAGATGTTTTTATCTTGATTCCTTTAATTATAACTGGTTTACACCTACTTATAACACAAAAGAAGCGCCTACTATACTTTACAAGTTTGTCAATCTTATTTATTCAAAATTATTATTTTGGGTATATGACAGCATTGTTTCTTATTTTCTGGTATTTCTGCCAAATTTCTTGGGACTTTAAAACTCGAAAATCATCTTTTCTTGATTTTGTTGTTACCTCCTTTTTAGCAGGAATGACTA
Organism: bacterium; assembly: GCA_905221435.1. Classification (GTDB taxonomy): domain Bacteria; phylum Bacillota; class Bacilli; order Lactobacillales; family Streptococcaceae; genus Streptococcus. The sequence continues at coordinate 25,609 of CAJNDD010000014.1, read as the reverse complement.
GTTTGATTATGACTCTCCCTACACTGTTTGATTTACAAACTCATGGGGAGAAGTTAACTGCTATCACAAAATTAAAGACAGATAGTAGCTGGTATTTGGATATTTTTGCAAAACAATTCATTGGATCTTTTGATACAACTAAGTATGGATCTATACCAATGATTTTTGTTGGATTGCTTCCTTTTATTTTGACTATTCTATTTTTCACAATAAAATCCATAAGGTTTCACGTGAAACTTACCTATGCAATTTTCTTTACTTTTTTAATAACAAGCTTTTACATAGAAGCACTTGATTTATTTTGGCAAGGGATGCACACCCCAAATATGTTTTTGCATCGCTATGCTTGGATTTTTTCCACTCTGTTAATTTATACTGCAGCAGAAGTCTTAAATCGTCTGAAAGAACTGAAGCTATGGAATCTATTTGGCTCACTTTTTCTTGTACTAACAGGATTTTTGGCCACTGTCTATTTTAAATTACACTATTCTTTTTTAACTGATTTGAATATCCTACTCACTCTTGAATTTCTACTAGTTTATGTTCTTTTACTTCTTGCAGTCATTAGAAAATTTATCTCTATAAATCTATTTGCAATTCTTTTGTCTTTATTTATAACAGTTGAGATAAGCTTAAATGCTTCATCTCAAATGGAAGGAATAGCTAAAGAATGGGCCTTTGCTTCTCGTAGCGCCTATAATAGAGATATCACCGCTATGGAATCCATTCTAAACCAAATTGACAATCCATTTACACGTACTGAAAAACTGCAAATTCAGACTGGAAATGACAGTATGAAATTTAACTACAATGGAATCTCTCAATTTTCGTCTGTACGAAATCGTTCTGCTAGCACTAGTTTGGACAAACTTGGATTCAAATCCTCTGGAACCAACCTCAATCTCCGTTATGCTAATAACAGTCTTTTAGCAGACAGTTTATTTGGAATCCAGTACAATATTTCAGAAACTTCGCTTGATAAGTATGGCTTTCAAGAGATTTATCAAAAGGATCATTTAACCTTATATAAAAATCAACTCTCTTTACCCATTGCTTTTGCCACTCAATCTATTTACACAGATGTAAACTTTAACAATCACACTCTAGATAATCAGGCTTTATTTATAAACCAGCTTGCTAATCTCAACTTAAATTACTTCTCCCAAATAACATATGATAAGACAGATAATTCTGATGGTTTAACAAGCATCACAAATTCTGCAAATGAGGACGCAAGGATTGATTATCAAATTGAGATTCCTCAAAATAGTCAAGTCTATCTCTCTTTTTCAAATCTTCATTTTACAAACGATAAGCCAAAGAAAGTTGACATCGTTGTCAATGGAGAAAAGAAGACTTTTACAACTGACAATGCATTTAATTTCTTTAATTTGGGTTATACTGAAGAACAAAAAACTTTCGATATCAGTGTTAGTTTTCCTGGAAATTCTCAAGTATCATTTGAATCACCGACCTTCTATCGTTTAGATACTCAGGCTCTTACTGAGGCAATCCAAAAGATTAAAGAACAACCTGTAGAAGTATCCACCTCTAAAAATAAAGTCTTTGCTACATACGAAGTTAAACAAGATACCTCTATTTTCTTCACTATTCCTTATGACAAAGGTTGGTCTGCATACCAAGATGGGAAAAAACTTGAAATCAAGCAGGCTCAAACTGGTTTTATGAAAGTTGATGTTCCAAAGGGAAAAGGCACTGTTACACTTTCCTTTATCCCCAATGGTTTTGTTATTGGAGCAGCCTGCTCATTAACTGCCCTTCTTCTTTTTGGAATCTATAATCACAGACGAAATTTATCTAAGACAGAAAAAGATTGACCAAAGAATTGGTCAATCTTTTTAATCTTCTTCCATTTTCTTAGGTTGATAAGCTAGCATACCTAAAGCAGTAAAGAAAGCTAGTGTTATAATAAGGAAAATCACTTGGTGATGAATATTTCCTGTCATAGAGATTGTTTGTCGTAAGCCTGATACAGAGTAACTCATTGGTAACCATGGATTGATACCTTTAAAGAAATCATTTGTCAATGCAAGGGGATAGGTCCCCGCACTTGATGCTAACTGTAATAATAGTAAAATAAGAGAGAAGAAGGCTCCTATACGGCTATTCCAAGTTGTTAATGCAGTTACCATAGACATAAATGTTAAGCTTGCGATAATAATTAAGAACAAGGTTCTCATTTCATGATTTGCTGTTAGACCAATAAGATGAACGCCACCATAGACTAAGACAGCGGCTAAAACAGCTATAACTCCATTTATCTCAAAGCGAGATTTGAACCAAGCCCAGCGAGTTTCAGGATGACGACCTGAAGGTAATTTAGCAAAAATCATATTTGTTGATAATGCAGCGACAAAGAGAGCGACTGATATCATATAAGGAGCCATAGCAATCCCATTTACAGGAACTTGATCATTATCTGTCTTTGAAAGACTTAAGGGTTCCGTTAATGTTTCTGCATTTTTTGACTCTGTTGAAGCTGATTTAAGTTGAGTATTTGCATTACCTAATCCTTGTCCTAATGAATCAACTCCTGTCTGTAAATCTTCAAGACTAGAGGTTAAGGTTGTTCCACCATCTGCTAGTTTTCCAGCACCATCTGCAATCTTCATAGCGCCACTTCCTAGTTGAGATGCTGCAGAAAGTAACTGTGTTGATTTATCTGTTAATTGACCAGAACCAAATTGTAATTTAGTAAGACCTGCTATTAGCTCTGGACTCTTATTATTCAATTGAGCAGAACCAGATGACAAACTTTCTATACCTGATACTAATTCTGGAGCTTTTCCAGCTAACGCATCTACTCCAGCTGTCAAGGTTGATGTATTTTCTGTCAACTTACTTGATCCAGAAACTAATTGATCTAGACTAGTTGTTAAACTTGCATTCTTTTCACTTAGTTGATTAGCACCTATAGAAATAGTATCCAATCCTTTAGTGTAGTTTACAACTCCTTTTTCAATTGACTGACTTCCAGGAACTAACTTATTATTTACAGAAGTTTGTAATGTTGTAAATCCATTTGACAAGGTTGTCAAGGAGCTAGATGCTGCAGGTAAGAGTTGATTTGCTTTCGTCTGCACATCAGATAGATTAGAGACTTGTTGTTCTGAATTCTCTATACTTTCTTTTAATCCTCCTACTGTTGTTAAAATTGTTTTTGCTGACTCAATAGTAGAATTAGAATTTTTAGAAATAGCTTCTGTCAGTTCTTTCTTTTGTTCCTCTGTGAGAGATTGATAAGTAGCTGTTGATTGAAGGTTAGCAATAGTTTTTTCTTGTTCTGTCTGACTTTTGATCACAATATCCTGAGCAAGAGTTGTTAGATTTGGCAAAGCTTCTGACAATGTACTTTTCAGTTGAGTATTATCTGATATTGTAAGATCTTGTAGTGTTTTATTTAGTTCTCCTAGGCTAGTTGCCAATTGCGCTATTTCTTCACTTTGTTGAGATGAGGACTCTAATTGGCTTGAAATTTCTTTAATACCAGTATTTAATTGCTCCATTCCATCTCTTAGTGTATCTGATTGATTGGATAATTGATTTGTTCCGTTAGAAAGTTCTTTCACACTACTTGTATAAGCATTTACACCAACTGAAAATTGATTGAGACCTGTATCCAGTTGTGAAACGCCACCTGTATAGGACTTTATACCTGTATTTAGCTGATTTACACCTGTCACCAACTCAGGAGTTTTTGAAGCTAATTGACCAAGTCCAGTGTCAACTTGTGAGACAGCATTTGTATAACTTTGTAAACCACTATTAAAAGTTCCTAAACCAATATGTAATTGCTCTATAGCAGACACATAGCTAGATAAGCCTTTTGTAAATTGATCCGCTCCATTTGAAAAAGTTACGCTTGAGTTAGCTAGAGTATTAAGATTTGTCGTCAACGTTTGACTTCCCGTCACCAACTGATCGGCTCCATTAACCAATTGTTCACTTCCTTCAGCCGCCTTATTTATTCCAGACTTCAAATCATTCATTTTTTGAAATAAAGCCTTAGTGTATGTTTCAGTAATATTAGTAGAGACGGTTTGTTTTAATTGTGTCATTGCAGAATCACTCATCTTACTTGCAATAAAGCTATGCCCACTTGACGTCTGATAATCAATCTGCATCTGTTCAGGATGATTCGTTAGGATAGAAGTAGCTTTTTCAGATAAGTCACTTGGTAATGTTACCACCATATAGTAGTCCCCATCTTCTAGTCCTTTTTCCCCTTCCTCTTCATTAACAAAATGAAAATCTAAAGCCTTATTTTCTTTTAAATTAGACACCATGTCATCACCAATTGTCATTGTCTGTCCATTATAAGAAGCTTCCTTATCTTTATTGACAACTGCCACAGGTAACTCGGATAATTGGCCATAAGGATCCCACATGGATGATAAAAATATAATATTGTATAAAGCCGGAATGAGAGAAATCCCTATCATTACAATGATAAAGGTAGGTTTTTTAAATATTTCTTTCCATTCTTTAAACATATTTCCTCCTTTTTTAAACATATTGTCTAAAATTTTGATATAATAGATTATACATCAAAAAATCCAAATTACAAGGTAAAAAATACTTTTTTAGACACATAGTCTATTTTTGTATACAAGGAGGAATTATGAAAGAAAGTAACAAACGTTTAAAAACAAAGCGAATTATCGAAAATGCCATGGTTCAATTATTGATGGACCACCCCTTTGATCAAATTTCTACTGTCAAGCTAGCAGAAAAAGCCGAAATCAGTCGTTCCAGCTTTTACACTCACTACAAGGATAAGTATGATATGATTGAGCATTACCAAAGTAAGCTCTTTCATACCTTTGAGTATATTTTCCAAAAACATGCCCATCATAAAAGAGATGCTATTTTAGAAGTATTTGAATATTTAGAGTCTGAACCACTATTAGCTGCTCTTTTATCTGAAAATGGGACAAAAGAAATTCAAAATTTCTTGAGAAATAAACTGCATATTATGCTTAGCACTGATCTTCAGAAACGTTTTATGCAACTACAACTAAATCCAATTGAACTCGAATATAGTAGCATTTATCTAACAAATGCCCTATTTGGTGTTTGCCAGACTTGGATTGCCCATGGAAAAAAAGAAAGTCCGCAAGAAATGACAGACTTCCTTATGAAAATGTTAGGTGATGTCAACTAAAAAAGAACACCGGGTGGTGTTCTTTTTATCTGACTCCGCCAGTAGGACTCGAACCTACGACATCATGATTAACAGTCATGCGCTACTACCAACTGAGCTATGGCGGATAAAATAGTCCGTACGGGATTCGAACCCGTGTTACCGCCGTGAAAAGGCGGTGTCTTAACCCCTTGACCAACGGACCATCTATCTGTAGCAGATATAACCATTATATCAATTTCTTACTAATTGTCAATTACTTTTTAGATTTTTTCTCCAGAATATCTCTCAGTTTGCGAACTTTCAAACGAGTGATGGGGCAGCGATGATCTTCATAAAAGACAACTTCTAGATTCTTTCGATCAATTTCTCTAACATTTCCAATATTGATCAGGAAAGATTTATGAGGAGAATAAAATCGCTGGGTATATTTGTCCTTTTCTTGAATATCTGTCATTGTTCCATAGAACTCTTTGGCAAAATTCTTACCAATAATCCGCAACTTATGAGAAACACCTGTTGTTTCGATATACAAAATATCATGGTAAGGGATTTTCAAATCATTTCCCTTATAGTTGTAATCAAAATAGTCTACAACATCTTCGTTTTCAAGCAGCATGCTCTTAGTGTAAAAAATACTCTGCTCGATACGTTTTTTGAACAATTCATCATTGATATCTTTATCTACAAAATCTAGAGCTGATACCTGGTATTTGTACGTTAAGGTAGCAAATTCAGATCGACTGGTAATAAAGACAATAATAGCATAAGGATTGTGATGACGGATAAACTGTGCCACTTCAAAGCCCTTTTTCTCAATTCCGTGAATATCGATATCTAGGAAATAAAGTTGATTTACTTCATCATTTTCGATATATTCCTTAAACTCACGAACTTTTCCTGTTGTCTTGTAAGAAATAGGAATATTTGATTCCTCAGAGATTTCATTCAATATTCTCTCTAGTCTCACTTGATGCTCAATAACATCTTCTAAAATTAATACTTTCATTCGAATTCCCTCTTAAATCTAATAATTTGTCTAAATGTGCTGTCTTCCATCTCTGTTTCTAAAATAATGTTGTCATACTTATCTAAAATCTCTTTGACATTATTAAGCCCTAGACCTCTGTTTCTTCCCTTGGTAGAGAAACCTAAGGCAAATAAGTCTTCTGAAGGCGTCATAGTGATTTTACATGAATTCTGGATAACTATAACTGTTTCAAAATCCATTTTAATGACTGCAACTTCCATTTGTTTCAAATAACTATCCGCAGCACCTTCAACAGCATTATTTAATAGAATACTCATGATGCGAACAAGATCAAGTAAATCCATTGACAATCTAGTAATAACATCTTTTACTTCCAATGTAAACTCTACATCATTATTTCGTGCATATACAATTGATTGAGCAATCACACTTCGTAAAGCTGAGTCCTCTATACTGTTTAAATCAAAGTAAGTATACTTTTCTGACCTCAATTTTTGATTTGCTTTTACTAAGACTTCCTTGTAAATTCTGTCAATTTCTTGTAAATCCCCACTATCAATTGCCATTTGCATGCTGACAAGCATCCCAGCATAGTCATGACGAAAACCTCGAATTTCATTATACAAACCCACAATTTCATCTGTATAAGTCTGTAAATGTTTCTGTTCAAATTTCTTTTGTTTTAGAGCAATCTCTTTTTCAACTTGAACCTTATGAGAATTCATTGCAAAGAAAATCAAGAGTAGGGAAATAAATATAATCGATGATAAAATACTTCCGAAACTATTTAAATGGCGAACTGTACTTACTATATCTGAAATAAAGGATACACTATGTAACAAAATTAAGGCAAAAAATATTTTTTTAAAAAAAGGATAAAGATAGTCTTTGTCAAAATAAGTAAGTTCTAAATGAAAATAACGAATTGTTTTTAAAATAACAAAATAAGTCAACAACAATACTACTAGAAAGAATGTACTTTCATAGTGTAATGCAAGCTCATCACCTGTTATCGAGGATAAGGTTACAGCTATAAAAGTATGAGTACTGTGATATAAGAGAGAAAGCAGGAAACTCAGGAATACTCCCCTATACTTATCAAACTTTTTAAACCATATAAAATAAGCGTATAAAATAAATGGATATAAAAATTTCTCAATCCCTAGTCCATTTAAATATATAGAATAAAAGAAAAATTCAACTACAAATTCTATTATTACTGTATAAAAAATGAAGAGGTACTGTTCTTTTCTAGTTGTGTTACATATCAAATTATAACTTTTACTAGTAATAAAAATATGTAATATAACGCCTATTATTGCGAAAAAATCCATTCTTTTCACCCTTTACTTTCTTTTAAAAAAATAAAATAAAAAATTATTTTCCTTTCTAATTTCCCCACCTTGAATCTCCTGCAATTCTTTCTCCGTAAGCTTTTTAAACTGTTCCAATTTAACTATGTTTTTCATAATAAAATCTCCTGTATTGTTTTTCTTGTAAATTAACTTACAAATTTATTATACAAAATGAAGACCATGTAAGAAAAAATTCTTCCCAACTGTACATTTTTGCACCTGAAACGCACTTTTTTAAGAAAAAAGCTGGGATAAATCCCAGCTTCGCATCTAAAATTGATCCCAGCAGGATTCGAACCTGCGACCGTTCGCTTAGAAGGCGAATGCTCTATCCAGCTGAGCTATGAGACCTAACATGACCATTCTATCAAAAAACAAGAGCTAAGTCAATCTTCTATTTGTGATAAGGAGAACCCTGCTGAATCGTAAAAGCACGATAAATTTGTTCAACAAGGACTAATCTCATTAACTGATGTGGTAAAGTTAAACGCCCAAAGCTAACAGAGAGATTAGCACGACGCTTCACAGCAGGGAATAGTCCCAGACTCCCACCAATAATAAATGTAAGGGTAGAAAATCCCTTTATGGGAGCTTGTTCTAACTGCTTACTGAATTCCTCTGAAGAGAGAGTTTTTCCTTCAATTGCTAACACAACGACAAAATCTCTTTCTCCAACCTTAGAAAGAATTCTTTCACCTTCTGTTTCCAAGATTTTTTGATTTTCTAATTCACTGGCTTTGTCAGGTGTCTTCTCATCGGTGAGCTCAATCATTTCTAATTTGGCGAAACGTGAAATTCGTTTGGTATATTCAGCAATTCCATCTTTAAGGTATTTTTCTTTTAATTTTCCTACTGTTACAATTTTTATTTTCATTCTTCTATTCTATCATATCCACACTTCATTTCACATCTTATACACACAAAAATCATCCAAAATTACTAGTGAATTCACAGAATAAAGTGAGTTATCCACAACTTGTGTAAAACTTTAAGCTTTTAAGCTTAAATTAAGTTAATAGGTTTATAATTTGAGCAAATAAATAACAAACGGAGGCGTTTATGAAACACTTACAAAAATTTTATAAAAAAGGAGTTAAATTTCTTGTAGTCATTCTAATAGGATTTTTAAGCGGTGTCTTAGGAAGTTTCGTAACATTGCAACTTTATCAAAAACAAGGAAATCAAACAACAAATAGTACTGTTACTCAAACATCATATAGTAATGAAACTGCAACAACTCAAGCCGTCAATAAAATCAAAGATGCTGTTGTGTCAATCATTACTTATTCTTCCTCTAGCAGACAAAGCAGTGTATTTAATTCTGATGAAACTAATTCTGATTCAGATAAACAGATAGCAAGCGAAGGGTCTGGCGTTATATACAAGAAAAATGACAAAGATGCCTATCTTGTGACTAACACACACGTTATTAGTGGAGCTTCAAAAGTTGATATTCGTTTGGCGGATGGTACCAAAGTTCCTGGTGAAATTGTTGGGTCTGATACATTCTCTGATATTGCTGTCGTAAAAATTTCTTCAGAAAAAGTCACAACTGTAGCGGAATTTGGAGACTCTAGTAAGCTAAATGTCGGAGAAACTGCAATTGCAATTGGTAGCCCTCTAGGTTCAGAATATGCCAATACAGTTACACAGGGAATCATCTCAAGTCTCAATCGAAATGTTTCTCTAAAATCTGAAGATGGTCAAGCTATTTCTACAAAAGCTATTCAAACAGATACTGCCATTAACCCTGGTAACTCTGGTGGTCCACTGGTAAATATTCAAGGACAGGTCATCGGTATTACATCAAGTAAAATTGCAAGTAATGGTGGAACTTCTGTAGAAGGTCTTGGATTTGCTATTCCGTCAAATGATGCACAAAATATTATTAAACAGCTTGAAAGTAATGGTAAGGTGACTCGCCCTGCTCTCGGAATTCAAATGGTCAATTTAGATAACGTTGGTGCTAATGATCTTAGAAAACTCAATATTCCAAGTAGCATTACTTCAGGTGTTGTTGTTCGATCTGTTCAAAGCAATATGCCAGCAAATGGACATCTTCAAAAATACGATGTTATTACCAAAGTTGACGACAAAGAGATTGCTTCATCAACCGACTTACAACACGCTCTTTATAATCATGCTATCGGAGACACTATAAAAGTAACCTACTATCGTAATGGGAAGGAGGAAACTACAACTATTAAACTAGATAAGAGTTCGGGTGATTTAGAGTCTTAATTGACATCAGTGTAAAGAAAACTTTACAGATAATAAAAGATATGTTAGTGTAGAATCATGGAAAAATTTGAAATGATTTCTATCGCAGAAATACAAAAAAATCCTTACCAACCTCGAAAAGAATTTGATGCAGATAAACTAAAGGAATTAGCTCAATCAATCAAAGAAAATGGGCTCATCCAACCCATCATCGTTCGTCAATCTCCTGTAATTGGTTACGAAATCCTTGCAGGAGAAAGACGATATCGAGCTTCTCTTTTGGCTGGTCTGACCTCTATTCCAGCCGTTGTGAAGCACCTCTCAGATCAGGAAATGATGATCCAGTCTATCATTGAAAATTTGCAGAGAGAAAATTTGAATCCAGTTGAGGAAGCACGCGCCTACGAATCTTTAGTAGAAAAAGGATTTACTCATACTGAGATAGCCGAAAAAATGGGGAAATCTCGACCTTATATCACTAATTTTATTCGTTTACTTTCCTTACCAGAATATATCTTATCTGAAGTAGAAAATGGTAGACTTTCTCAAGCTCATGCACGCTCACTAGTTGGTTTGGATAAAGAGCAACAAGAATATTTCTTCCAATTGATCAAAAACGAAGATATCTCTGTGAGAAAGTTAGAAACACTGCTGACAGAGAAAAAACAAAAGAAGCAGAAAAAAAGTGATTCTTTCATCAAGGATGAGGAAGATAAATTAAAAAAACTACTTGGATTAAATGTAGAAATTAAACTTTCTAAAAAATATACTGGAAAGGTTATTATTTCTTTTTCAAGCCAAGAAGAATATGACAGAATTATCAACAGCCTGAAATAAGGCTGTTCTTTTATTTTCTTAACCCACAAGTTTATCCACTAATTTTTTTAGCAAAAATCCTAATAAAATAAGGAATTTTTTATTTATCCCCAACCTGTGGATAAGAATCATTAACATTGTGGATTCTTTTCCACAACTTGTGGAAAATTCTCACTATCTATGGTAAAATAAGTTTAGCACTAAACTACTAAAATCAGAGTAAAGGAGGAAAAATAGTTGAAAGAAAAGCAATTTTGGAATCGTATTTTAGAATTTGCTCAAGAAAGATTGACACGATCCATGTATGATTTCTATGCTACACCTGCAGAGCTTGTCAAAGTAGAAGATAGTACCGCAACTATATTTTTACCAAGACCAGAGATGGAAATGGTGTGGGAAAAGCAATTAAAAGATATCATTGTTGCAGCTGGTTTTGAAATTTATGATTCTGAAATCAGACCCCATTATATTTTCACTAAACCTCAAAGTACTGAAACTGCTCAAGTAAGTGATACTGATACTATCTCCGCTTATGATTACACACCTGTATTGCCAACTATTCCCTATTCTGAGACAGGATTGAAGGAAAAATATACCTTTGATAACTTTATTCAAGGTGATGGGAATGTTTGGGCAGTGTCAGCTGCTCTAGCTGTATCAGAAGATTTAGCTTTGACCTATAATCCTCTTTTTATCTATGGAGGACCTGGTCTCGGAAAGACTCACTTGCTCAATGCGATTGGAAATGAGATTCTGAAAAATATTCCTGATGCGCGTGTTAAATACATTCCTGCTGAAAGTTTTATCAATGATTTTCTTGAACACCTGAGACTTGGAGAAATGGAGAAATTCAAAAAGACTTACCGTAGCCTTGATCTCTTACTGATTGATGATATCCAATCTCTCAGCGGTAAAAAAGTTGCAACTCAAGAAGAATTTTTCAATACCTTCAATGCTCTTCATAGCAATCAAAAACAAATCGTTCTGACTAGTGACCGAAGTCCTAAACATTTAGAAGGCCTTGAGGAAAGGCTTGTCACGCGCTTTAGCTGGGGCTTGACTCAAAATATCACACCACCTGACTTTGAAACACGAATTGCCATTCTTCAGAGTAAAACGGAACATTTGGACTATAATTTTCAAAGCGATACACTAGAATACCTAGCAGGTCAATTCGATTCAAATGTTCGAGAACTTGAAGGAGCGATCAACGATATCACTTTAATTGCCAGAGTGAAGAAGATTAAGGATATCAGTATTGATATTGCGGCAGAAGCTATTAGAGCGCGCAAGCAAGATGTTAGCCAAATGCTAGTCATTCCAATTGACAAAATACAAACTGAGGTGGGGAATTTTTATGGAGTGAGTGTCAAAGAAATGAAGGGTACAAGACGAGTTCAAAACATCGTTTTAGCCCGCCAAGTAGCTATGTATCTAGCTAGAGAGCTGACAGATAATAGCCTTCCAAAAATCGGAAAAGAATTTGGAGGAAAAGATCACACCACCGTTATTCATGCCCATGCTAAAATTAAATCCTTGATTGACGAAGACGATAATTTACGTTTAGAAATCGAAGCAATCAAAAAGAAAATTAAGTAGCTTGTGGATAACTTTTCCTTTTCTATCTTTTTTATCCACATTTTTTAAACAAGCTAAAAAGCTTGAGCTCACTAAATAGAAATCAGTTTTCCACAGAATTCACACACTCTATTATTTCTATTATCCTTCTAATACTAAAAATAAATAAAGGAGAATCCATGATCCATTTTTCAATTAACAAAAATTTATTTCTACAAGCCTTAAATACCACAAAACGAGCAATTAGTTCAAAAAATGCCATTCCAATTTTATCAACCATTAAAATTGATGTTACCAATGAAGGAATTACTTTAATTGGATCAAACGGGCAAATTTCTATTGAGAATTTCATTTCTCAAAAGAATGAAGATGCAGGTCTTTTGATTACTTCCTTAGGTTCGATTCTTCTTGAAGCTTCTTTCTTTATCAATGTTGTATCTAGTCTTCCAGACGTAACGCTTGATTTCAAAGAGATTGAACAAAAACAAATTGTCTTAACAAGCGGCAAATCAGAAATCATCCTAAAAGGAAAAGATAGCGAACAATATCCACGAATCCAAGAAATTTCAGCAAGTACTCCTTTGGTTCTTGAAACAAAATTGCTCAAGAAAATTATCAATGAGACAGCTTTTGCTGCAAGTACGCAAGAAAGTCGTCCCATCTTAACAGGTGTACACTTCGTATTGAGCCAACACAAAGAACTAAAAACAGTTGCGACAGACTCTCATCGTCTTAGCCAGAAAAAATTGACTCTTGAAAAAAATGGCGATGATTTCGATGTTGTAATTCCTAGTCGCTCTCTACGCGAATTTTCAGCTGTATTTACGGATGATATTGAAACAGTGGAGATTTTCTTTGCAAATAATCAAATCCTCTTTAGAAGCGAAAATATTAGCTTCTATACTCGTCTCCTAGAAGGAAACTATCCTGATACGGATCGTTTGATCCCAACAGATTTTAATACTACAATTACTTTTGATGTGGTTAATTTGCGTCAATCTATGGAGCGTGCTCGTCTTTTATCAAGTGCAACTCAAAATGGTACTGTGAAGCTTGAAATTAAAGGTGGAGTTGTTAGTGCCCATGTTCACTCTCCAGAAGTTGGTAAAGTAAACGAAGAAATCGATACTGAGCAGGTGACTGGAGACGATTTGACTATTAGTTTCAACCCAACTTACTTGATTGATTCCCTCAAGGCTTTAAATAGTGAAAAAGTGACCATTAGCTTTATCTCAGCTGTTCGTCCATTTACTCTTGTGCCAGCAGATACTGACGAAGATTTCATGCAGCTCATTACACCAGTTCGTACAAATTAAGTGAAAGAGGTTGAGCCTAGCTCGCCTCTTTTATGATATAATCAAAAAAGAAAAGGAGAGTAGTATGTATCAAGTTGGAAATTTTGTTGAGATGAAAAAACCACATGCTTGCACAATTAAATCAACAGGAAAAAAAGCTAATCGTTGGGAAATTACACGCGTAGGGGCAGATATCAAAATCAAATGTAGCAATTGTGACCACCTTGTCATGATGAGTCGCTATGATTTTGAACGAAAAATGAATAAGATTATTGACTAAGAACCCTTAGTTAGAGGGTTAGCAAGTTTTCCCTTTTTGTGTTATAATGTTAGGGATTGAAATGAGAACGGAGAATGAGAAACTATGGCTTTAACAGCAGGTATCGTTGGTTTGCCAAACGTTGGTAAATCAACCCTTTTTAATGCAATTACAAAAGCAGGAGCAGAGGCAGCAAACTATCCATTTGCGACTATTGATCCAAATGTTGGGATGGTAGAAGTTCCAGATGAACGCCTACAAAAACTAACGGAAATGATTACACCTAAAAAGACAGTCCCAACAACCTTTGAATTTACAGATATTGCAGGGATTGTAAAAGGAGCATCAAAAGGAGAAGGTCTAGGAAATAAATTTTTGGCCAATATTCGTGAAGTAGACGCGATTGTTCATGTAGTTCGTGCTTTTGATGATGAAAATGTTATGCGCGAGCAAGGACGTGAAGACGCCTTTGTGGATCCACTTGCAGATATTGATACCATTAACCTGGAGTTGATTCTTGCTGACTTAGAATCGGTTAATAAACGCTATGCGCGTGTAGAAAAGATGGCACGTACGCAAAAAGATAAAGAATCAGTAGCAGAGTTTAACGTTCTTCAAAAGATTAAACCTGTTCTTGAAGATGGAAAATCAGCACGTACCATTGAATTTATAGATGAAGAACAAAAGGTTGTCAAAGGTCTCTTCCTTTTGACCACTAAACCAGTTCTTTATGTTGCCAATGTGGATGAGGATGTAGTTTCAGATCCAGATTCTATCGACTATGTTAAACAAATTCGAGAATTTGCAGCGACAGAAAATGCTGAAGTAGTAGTTATTTCAGCGCGTGCTGAGGAAGAAATTTCTGAGTTAGACGATGAAGATAAGCAAGAGTTTCTTGAAGCACTTGGCTTGACTGAATCAGGCGTTGATAAATTAACTCGAGCTGCTTATCACTTACTTGGACTGGGAACTTACTTCACAGCTGGTGAAAAAGAAGTCCGTGCTTGGACCTTTAAGCGAGGGATGAAAGCTCCTCAAGCAGCTGGTATTATCCACTCAGACTTTGAAAAAGGCTTTATTCGTGCAGTAACAATGTCATATGAGGATCTAGTGAAATACGGATCTGAAAAGGCTGTAAAAGAAGCTGGACGCTTGCGTGAAGAAGGAAAAGAATATATCGTTCAAGATGGCGATATCATGGAATTCCGCTTTAATGTCTAATAACATTTAATAAATAGTGTCAATTAGGTTGGAAAAAAAATTCCAACCCTTTTGGCTTTTGAAAGGAAAATAAATGACTAAATTACTTGTAGGATTAGGAAATCCAGGGGATAAATATTTTGAAACCAAGCACAATGTTGGCTTTATGTTGATTGACCAACTAGCTAAAAGACAAAACGTCACCTTTACACACGACAAGATATTTCAAGCTGACCTAGCCTCTTTTTTCCTCAATGGCGAAAAAATTTATCTTGTCAAACCAACGACCTTTATGAATGAAAGCGGGAAAGCTATTCATGCCCTATTGACTTACTATGGTTTGGATATTGAAGATTTACTCGTTATTTACGACGATCTTGACATGGAAGTTGGGAAAATTCGTTTAAGAGCAAAAGGATCAGCAGGTGGTCATAATGGAATCAAGTCTATTATTCAACATATTGGAACTCAGACCTTTAATCGTGTTAAGATTGGAATCGGAAGACCAAAAAAAGGCATGTCAGTTGTTCACCATGTTTTAAGTAAGTTTGATCAAGATGACTATGTAGGTATTTTACAGTCAATTGACAAGGTTGACGATGCTGTAAATTACTATTTACAAGAGAAAAACTTTGAGAAAACGATGCAGAGGTATAATGGCTAGATGGTGACTTTATTAGATTTATTCTCAGAAAATGATCAGATAAAAAAATGGCGTCAAAATCTGACAGATAAGAAAAGACAACTAATACTAGGCTTATCAACGTCTACTAAGGCTCTTGCAATTGCAAGCAGTCTAGAAAAAGAAAATAAGATTGTGTTATTGACATCAACTTATGGAGAAGCAGAACGAATTATCAGTGACCTTCTTTCTATCTTAGGAGAGGAATTTATCTATCCATTTTTGGTAGATGACTCTCCTATGGTAGAGTTTTTGATGTCTTCACAAGAAAAAATCATTTCACGAGTTGAGGCCTTGCGTTTTTTGACTGATCCATCTAAGAAAGGGATTTTAGTTTGTAATATCGCAGCGAGTCGATTGATTCTACCCTCTCCGACTAGATTTAAAGAAAGTATTATAAAAATTGCAGTTGGTGAAGAATATGACCAACACGAGCTACTTCATCAGTTAAAGGAAATCGGTTATCGAAAAGTTACTCAAGTACAGACACAAGGAGAGTTTAGTATTCGAGGAGATATTTTAGATATTTTTGAGATATCTCAGTTAGAACCTTTCCGAATCGAGTTTTTTGGTGATGAAGTAGATGGAATCCGAACTTTTGAAGTAGAAACACAATTATCAAAAGAAAATCAAACAGAACTCACTATTTTTCCAGCTAGTGATCTGCTTTTGAGAGAAAAGGATTATCAACGAGGACAGTCAGCTTTAGAAAAGCAAATTTCGAAGACTCTATCGCCGATTTTGAAATCCTATCTAGAAGAAATTTTGTCAAGTTTTCATCAAAGACAAACACATTCAGATAGTCGAAAGTTTTTGTCCTTATGTTATGATAAAACATGGACTGTCTTTGATTATATTGAAAAAGATACGCCAGTATTCTTTGATGACTATCAAAAATTAATGAATCAGTATGAAGCCTTTGAAAGAGAATTAGCGCAATACTTTACAGAAGAGTTACAGAATAGTAAAGCATTTTCTGAGATGAAGTATTTTGCAGATACAGAGCAAATCTATAAAAAACAAAGTCCAGTGACCTTTTTCTCTAATCTTCAAAAGGGTTTAGGAAATCTCAAGTTTGATCACATTTATCAATTTAATCAATATCCTATGCAGGAATTTTTCAATCAATTTTCTTTTCTTAAAGAAGAAATTGAGCGATATAAAAAAATGGATTACACCATTGTTCTGCAGTCTAGCAATTCAATGGGAAGTAAAACACTGGAGGATGTTTTAGAGGAATATCAGATTAAATTGGATTCCAGAGATAAGTCAAGTATCTGTAAAGAATCTGTAAACTTGATTGAGGGTAATCTAAGACATGGTTTTCATTTTGTAGATGAAAAAATTCTGTTGATTACTGAACATGAGATTTTTCAAAAGAAATTAAAACGTCGTTTTAGAAGACAACATGCTTCAAACGCAGAGCGATTAAAAGATTATAATGAACTTGAAAAAGGGGACTACGTTGTTCACCATATCCATGGAATTGGTCAATATCTAGGAATTGAAACAATTGAAATCAAAGGGATTCACCGTGATTATGTCAGTGTACAGTATCAAAATGGGGATCAAATCTCCATCCCAGTAGAGCAGATTCAGTTACTGTCTAAATATGTTTCAAGTGATGGGAAACCCCCAAAACTTAATAAATTAAATGATGGTCATTTTAAAAAAGCCAAGCAAAAAGTTAAGAGCCAGGTAGAGGATATAGCTGACGATTTAATCAAATTGTATTCTGAGCGTAGTCAGTTGAAGGGTTTTGCTTTCTCAGCTGATGATGAAGATCAACATGCTTTTGATGATGCTTTTCCTTATGTTGAAACGGATGATCAACTTCGTAGTATTGAGGAAATCAAGAGAGATATGCAGGATTCTCATCCCATGGATCGACTTTTAGTTGGGGATGTTGGTTTTGGAAAGACTGAAGTTGCAATGCGCGCAGCCTTTAAGGCGGTCAATGATCACAAACAGGTTGTCGTTCTAGTTCCGACGACGGTTTTAGCACAACAACACTATACGAATTTTAAGGAACGATTCCAAAATTTTGCTGTTAATATTGATGTGTTGAGTCGCTTTAGAAGTAAAAAAGAGCAGGCAGAAACACTTGAAAAACTAAAGAATGGTCAAGTCGATATTTTGATTGGAACGCATCGTGTTTTGTCAAAAGATGTTGTGTTTTCAGATTTGGGATTGATGATTATTGATGAAGAACAACGATTTGGTGTCAAGCATAAGGAAACTTTGAAAGAGTTAAAGAAACAAGTGGATGTCCTAACCTTGACAGCTACGCCAATCCCTCGTACCCTTCATATGTCTATGCTGGGAATCCGAGATTTGTCTGTTATTGAAACTCCTCCAACCAATCGCTATCCTGTTCAAACCTATGTTTTGGAAAAAAATGATAGTGTAATTCGTGATGCTGTCTTGCGTGAGATAGAGCGTGGAGGTCAAGTTTACTATCTTTACAATAAAGTTGACACGATTGACCAGAAGGTTTCAGAATTACAGGAGTTGATTCCAGAGGCTTCAATTGGGTATGTTCATGGGCAAATGAGTGAAATTCAGTTAGAAAATACTCTACTGGATTTTATTGAAGGACAATATGATATTTTGGTAACAACTACCATTATTGAGACAGGAGTTGACATTCCGAATGCCAATACCTTATTTATTGAAAATGCAGACCATATGGGCTTGTCAACCTTGTATCAATTAAGAGGAAGAGTTGGTCGTAGTAATCGCATTGCCTATGCTTATCTTATGTATCGCCCAGAAAAATCAATCAGTGAAGTATCTGAGAAGAGATTAGAAGCAATCAAAGGATTTACAGAATTGGGCTCAGGATTTAAGATTGCGATGCGAGACCTTTCGATTCGTGGAGCAGGAAATCTCCTAGGAAAGTCCCAGTCTGGTTTCATTGATTCTGTTGGTTTTGAATTGTATTCGCAGTTACTAGAGGAAGCTATTGCTAAACGTAACGGCAACGGGGATAAAAGAACCAAAGGAAATTCTGAGTTGATTTTACAAATTGATGCCTATCTTCCTAACACTTATATTTCTGATCAACGACATAAGATTGAAATTTACAAGAAAATTCGTCAAATTGACAATCGTGTCAACTATGAAGAACTACAAGAAGAATTGATGGATCGTTTTGGAGAATACCCAGATGTAGTAGCCTACCTTTTAGAGATTGGTTTGGTTAAGTCATATTTGGACAAGGTCTTTGTAGAACGTGTGGAAAGAAAAGATAACAAGATTACAGTTCAATTTGAAAAAGTCACTCAACGACTATTCTTGACTCAAGATTATTTTAAAGCTTTATCCGCAACGAACTTAAAAGCAGCCATAGCTGAGAATAAGGGATTAATGGAAGTTGTATTTGATGTCCGAAACAAGAAGGATTATGAAATTTTAGAAGGTTTGCTGATTTTTGGAGAAAGCTTATTAGAGATAAAAGAATCAAAGGAAGCAAATCCCATTTAACATTTTTCTTCTATAAAAAGGATAAAAATGGTACAATAATAATTTGAGGTAATAAAAATGAGATTAGACAAGTATTTAAAAGTATCACGAATTATTAAGCGCCGCACAGTCGCAAAAGAAGTAGCAGATAAAGGTAGAATCAAGGTGAATGGAATTTTGGCCAAAAGTTCAACGGATTTGAAAGTTGATGACCAAGTTGAAATTCGCTTTGGAAATAAGTTGTTGCTTGTTAAAGTACTAGAGATGAAAGATAGTACAAAAAAAGAAGATGCAGCAGGCATGTATGAAATTCTCAGTGAAACACGGGTAGAAGAAAATGTCTAAAAATATTGTACAGATGAATAATTCTTTTATTCAAAATGAACATCAACGTCGTCGTTACCTGATGAAGGAAAGACAAAAACGAAATCGTTTTATGGGTTGGGTCCTTATTTTGATGATTTTGTTGTTTATTTTACCAACTTATAACTTGGCTCAAAGCTATGATCAGTTACTGCAACGCCGCCAGCAATTGACAGAGTTGAAAGAGCAGTACCAAACTCTTAGTGACGAAAAGGATAAGGAATCTGCTTTTGCTGCAAAGTTAAAAGATGAAGACTATGTAGCAAAATATGCACGCGCCAAGTACTATTACTCAAAGAAACGAGAAGCGATTTATACAATTCCTGATTTGCTTCCGAGGTAATGTCATGGAAAATTTATTAGAAGTTGTTGAGCAGTTTTTAAGTTTATCAGATGAAAAATTAGAAGAATTAGCAGCCAAAAATCATTTATTACGATTACAAGAAGAAAGGGAAGAGAAGAATGCGTAAGTTCTTAGTAGTTTTATTGCTACCTGCTTTTATCATAACCTCAAGAGTAGTTAGCACAGAAAAACAGCTTCCTTACTCTTCGCAAGAAATTTATTACCTAACCGAGTCTGACTATGGGTTCTATTATAAAGAAACACTGGAATTCCCAATGGTATACGGAGAAACGGCTGTCTATGCTAATGAGGATCTTGTTAAGGAGTCTGGTAAATTAACTCCTGGAACCACCTTTAAAATCGTAGAATGGCGTTTGAATAGACAAGGTGTTCCTGTTTTTAAATTAGATAATCACCAGTTTATCCTTGCAGATAAGCGTTTGGTCTATGATCAAAGTCAAGTTCAAACTCAAAATAGACAGGTATGGTTGGAGCCGGGGTTTGTTATCTATAACAGCCCCTATGATGTGAAAGAAATTTCTTCATCTCTTTCTCCCTATCAACTTGTAACGGTGGATAGAACTCTCTTTGCTGAGGGACAAGAATTTCTTCATATAAATCAAGTTGGGTGGGTATCAAAAGAGTTCGTCTCAGAAGAAGACAATCGCATCCAAAAGGTTCAAGAAGTCTTATCAAGCAACTATCAGAACGAAAATTATTCTATTTATGTTAAACAACTGAGTACAGGTAAAGAGGCTGGGGTGAATGAAGACAGCAAACTCTATGCAGCTAGCATCTTGAAACTAGCCTATCTTTATTACGCTCAAGATAAGATAAATCAAGGGGAATACACGCTAGACAGTAGCTTCAAGTATATCCCAGAAGTAAATAGTTTCCCTGGGTCCTATAAACCAGAAGGTAGTGGTAGCTTACCTAAAAAAGAAGATAACAAAGAATACAGTCTTCAACAGTTAATTACTAAGGTAACAAAAGAATCTGACAATGTTGCTCATAATATTTTAGGTTACTATGTGACCAATCAATCTGACGGGGCTTTTAAAGAAAAAATGTCCACTATTATGGGTGAAGATTGGGATGTGAATGATAAATTAACTTCTTCGAAAATGGCTGGAAAAGTCATGGAAGCTATTTATAATCAGAATGGTTTTGTTTTAGAGTCTCTAGGCAAAACGAATTTTGATAACCAACGAATCGCAAAAGGTGTTTCGGTTAAGGTAGCTCATAAAATCGGAGATGCTGACGAGTTTAAACACGACACTGCGATTGTTTATACTGATTCTCCTTTCATTCTCTCTATTTTCACCAAAAATTCTGATTATGACACCATTGCTAAGATAGCCAAGGATGTCTATGAGGTTCTAAAATGAGGGAGCAGGATTTTTTAAATCATTTTCTCCAAAAAGAGTATTTCAAAAAACATTCTAAAGTTGTGCTGGCTCTGTCTGGTGGACTGGATTCAATGTTTTTATTTCATCTATTATCTACTTATCAAAATGAGTTGGAAATTGAGCTGATTTTAGCACATGTTAACCATAAGCAGAGAAGGGAGTCTGACTGGGAGGAAAATGAACTAAGGAAGTTAGCTGATGCAACTGGACTTCCTATTTATATCACAAGCTTTTCAGGAGACTTTTCAGAATCTCGTGCTCGAGAGTTTCGCTATGATTTTTTTAGAAAAATCATGAAAGAGGTTGGAGCGACTGCCTTGGTCACTGCCCACCATGCAGATGATCAGATTGAAACGATTTTGATGCGCTTGATTCGAGGAAGTAGACTACGTCATTTAACAGGAATAAAAGAAAGTCAAGTAGTTGATGGAATTGAAATCATCCGTCCCTTGTTGTATTTTCATAAAAAAGATTTTCCACCAATTGTTTATTTCGAAGATCAAACAAATCAGGAAAATACTTATTTTCGCAATCGCATTCGGAATAGGTATTTACCAGAGCTTGAAAAAGAAAATCCTCGTCTTAAATCCGCCCTTTTAGATTTAGGAAGGGAAATTTCAGATTACCAAGCAGCAATAACGGAGCTTTCTCAACAAATTGATGTGGAAGATTTGAATGAGCTCTTTTCATACTCTCAACAAACTCAAGGGGTTTTACTCCAGAACTATCTCAATCAATTTCCAGACTTAAATCTGACAAAGGCTCAGTTTGCTGAAGTTCGACAGATTTTAACAACGAAAAGCCAGTATCGTCATTCTCTTAAAAATGGCTATGAATTGATAAAAGAGTATCAAAATTTTCGAGTTTGCAAAATCAGTCCACAGGCCGATGAAAAGGAAGATGAACTTGTGTTACACTATCAAAATCAAGTTCGATATATGGGCTATTTATTTTCCTTTGGCATTCCTATTGAAGGGGATTTTGTTCAAAAAGTAACGGTTTCACGGGAAACATCTGTACATATTAGATGTCGAAGATCTGGCGATGTTCTTATCCTGAATGGTCACCAAAAGAAACTGAGACGTTTATTTATAGATTTGAAAATCCCTATTGAAAAACGAAAAACAACCCCTATTATTGAGCAATTTGGAGAAATTGTCTCAATTTTGGGAATTGCTATCAGTGATTTGAGTAAAAACACGAAAAATGATATAATGAACACTGTACTTTATATAGAAAAAATAGATAGGTAAAAAGATGTTAGAACACGATATTGAAAAAATCCTCGTTTCACATGATGAGATTACAGAAGCAGCTAAAAAGCTAGGTGCGCAACTAACAAAAGAATATGAGGGGAAAAATCCAATTCTTGTTGGAATTTTGAAAGGATCGATTCCTTTTATGGCTGAATTGGTCAAACATATTGATACGCATATTGAGATGGACTTCATGATGGTATCTAGCTACCATGGTGGAACAGCAAGTAGTGGTGTGATCAATATCAAGCAAGACGTAACTCAAGATATCAAGGGAAGACATATTCTATTTGTAGAAGATATCATCGATACAGGTCAAACTTTGAAGAATTTGAAAGATATGTTTATTGCAAGAGAAGCAGCTTCGGTTAAAATTGCGACTTTGTTGGACAAACCAGAGGGACGTGTTGTTGAAATTGAGGCAGATTATACTTGTTTCACAATTCCAAATGAGTTTGTAGTAGGTTATGGTCTGGACTATAAAGAAAATTATCGTAACCTTCCTTATGTTGGAGTGTTGAAAGAGGAAGTTTATTCAAATTAGAAAGAGTGTTCTTTAATGAAAAAACAAAATAATGGTTTAGTTAGAAATCCATTTCTATATTTGTTAATTATCTTCTTCCTTGTGACAGGGTTCCAGTATTTTTACTCTGGAAATGCTGCTGGGAAAAGTGAAAAAATTAACTATACAGAATTGGTAAAAGAAATTACAGCAGACAATGTAAAAGAATTAACCTATCAGCCAAATGGTAGCATCATAGAGGTGTCTGGTGTTTATAAAAATCCTAAGACTAGTAAAGAAGAAACAGGGATTCAATTTTTCACTCCTACTGCTACAACAGTAGAAAGATTCTCAAGTACTATTCTTCCGTCGGATTCAACAGTTGCAGAATTACAAAAACTTGCTTCTAAACATCAGGCAGAAGTAACAGTCAAACATGAGAGTTCAAGCGGTATGTGGATCAATATCCTTGTTTCTGTTGTACCATTTGCTATTCTCTTCTTCTTCCTATTCTCTATGATGGGAAATATGGGAGGAAATAATAGTCGAAATCCAATGAGTTTTGGACGTAGTAAGGCTAAGGCTGCTAACAAAGAAGATATCAAGGTACGTTTCTCGGATGTTGCAGGTGCTGAGGAAGAAAAACAAGAATTAGTTGAGGTTGTTGAATTCTTAAAAGATCCAAAAAAATTTACAAAACTTGGTGCGCGTATTCCTGCGGGTGTTCTTTTAGAGGGGCCTCCGGGGACAGGTAAGACATTACTTGCTAAGGCAGTTGCTGGGGAAGCAGGAGTTCCATTCTTTAGTATCTCAGGTTCTGACTTTGTAGAAATGTTTGTCGGAGTTGGTGCAAGTCGCGTTCGTTCTCTTTTTGAGGATGCAAAAAAAGCAGCACCAGCCATTATCTTTATCGATGAAATTGATGCTGTTGGTCGCCAACGTGGTGTTGGTCTTGGTGGAGGAAATGATGAACGTGAACAAACCTTGAACCAACTCTTGATTGAGATGGATGGTTTTGAGGGCAATGAAGGAATCATCGTTATCGCTGCAACGAACCGTTCAGATGTTCTAGATCCAGCTCTTCTCCGTCCAGGACGTTTCGATAGAAAAGTCTTGGTTGGTCGCCCTGATGTTAAAGGTCGTGAAGCAATTTTGAAAGTTCACGCTAAAAACAAACCTCTAGCAGACGATGTTGATTTGAAACTAGTTGCCCAACAAACCCCAGGTTTTGTGGGAGCTGACTTGGAAAATGTTCTAAACGAGGCAGCCTTGGTTGCAGCCCGTCGCAATAAATCAGTCATTGATGCTTCAGATATTGATGAGGCAGAGGACAGAGTGATTGCTGGTCCATCTAAGAAAGATAAAACAGTATCACAAAGAGAACGTGAATTGGTTGCCTACCATGAGGCTGGACATACCATTGTTGGTTTAGTCTTGTCAAATGCTCGTGTTGTTCATAAAGTTACCATTGTACCACGTGGACGTGCAGGCGGATACATGATTGCGCTTCCTAAAGAGGATCAAATGCTTCTTTCTAAAGAAGATATGAAAGAGCAATTGGCAGGTTTGATGGGTGGTCGTGTAGCTGAAGAGATTATCTTTAATGTCCAAACGACAGGAGCTTCAAATGACTTTGAACAAGCTACACAGATGGCGCGTGCAATGGTCACTGAATACGGTATGAGTGAAAAACTTGGCCCAGTTCAATACGAAGGTAATCATGCTATGTTTGGTGCACAAAGTCCTCAAAAATCAATTTCAGAACAAACAGCCTATGATATTGATGAGGAAGTTCGTTCATTATTGAATGAAGCACGAAATAAAGCAGCTGAGATTATTCAATCAAATCGTGAAACCCACAAACTGATTGCAGAGGCATTGTTGAAATACGAAACATTGGATAGTACACAGATTAAATCTCTTTACGAAACAGGAAAAATGCCTGAGACAGTAGAAGAGGAATCTCATGCCCTATCTTATGATGAAGTAAAATCAAAAATGAGTGAGGAAAAATAACCGCAGAGAGGCAGTGCCTCTCTTTTTGTGTGCAGTTGAGGTAGCGAGAAGTACAGAAGAGGAGAAGAGGATCAAAAGTTTTCTGCATTTTGTTAAACTAAATGCAGAAAGGAGAGGCCTATGAATCTGAAAGAACTATACGAAGAAAGCAAAGGGATTGTAAACAAGTGCCGCAAAGAATACCATTTGCATCTGTGGGAGAAAGAGGACTGGGAGCAGGAGGGGATGATGTGCCTGTATGAGCTGGTCAGTCACCATCCAGAGTTACTAGTTGGTGAACGTCGCCGACTATATGTCTGCTTTAAAACCAAATTCCGCAATCGCATCCTAGACTACATCCGTAAACAGGAAAGTCACAAGCGCCGTTTCGATAAAGAATCTTATGAAGAGGTAAACGAAATCAGTCATCGCCTAGGAGAAAAAGGACTCAGACTGGATGATTATTATCTCTTTCATGAGCTTCTAAAGAATTACAGAGCAAGTCAGGTTAAAGAAAAACAAGAACAACTTGATCGTCTGATGGGAGGAGAATGTTTCAAAGGTAGAAAGTCCCTTCTGAGAGAATTAAGCATCGTATTCAGTGATTTTAGGTAAAACTGAAAATAGTCAAAAAAAGTCCTTGACAAAGTGTAAAAAGTAGGTATAATAGAAAGAGTTGAAAAGCTCAAGGTCCGTTGGTCAAGGGGTTAAGACAC
>CAJNDD010000013.1 GCA_905221435.1 bacterium | reverse complement strand
TTACAATTGGCTTGAACACCTTTATTGTATCGCGTTTGGAGTTTTTTTGGTATAACCTTCGATGCGCACCCGCATAGCGGGTGGTTTATTTGTCTCGCACCTTACGGAGCGAGACGGACTAATAGTCACATAATGAATTTGTTTACGTAATTTAAGTTACGTAAACAAACTACAACAACAAATCTTTGACTTTTCCAATTTCACTTTTTGGAATCACCAGGTGAATCATATCACCCAGATACATTCTAGTTGAGCCGTTAACTGTTTGGCTTTTGCCATTATGGACTTGGGTGGTGATGAGTACGTTGTGTGGCAAGTTGAGCTCGTGAACCTGTTTTCCAGCGATCTTATCTGATACAGGGATTTCAATGAGGGTGACTTCTCCTTCGTCTGTTGCTTCTTCTGGTAGCATTTTTTCTAGCATGGCCTCATAGACTGGAGCACCCTTGAGCAGATCCATGACGATGTAAGCTACCAAGGTCACTAAGCCCAGTGGCATGAGATTGCGAATGTCACCTACCATTTCGGTTACCAGAATCATAGCGGTTAAGGGAGCCTTGGATATTGCTCCAAAGTAGCCACTCATTCCTAAAATGACAAATATAGGGAATTGCTCCTGACTGACAAGCCCGAGATTGACACAAATGACACCAACTAGGGCACCAAGTAAGGAACCAAGTGCCAAAATGGGTAGGAAAATTCCTCCTGGGAGGCCACTTCCATAACTAATCATACTCCAAACAAAGCGGATCAAAAAGTAAGCTAATAGAACTTGGAAACTAAAATTTTGCTCAGTTAAGGAAAGAACCAGCTGATTTCCACCACCGAGAATTTGTGGCAAGAAAATCCCGACTGGTATGATAAGGATAAAGGCTAGGATCGGATAATAAGCTCTATCCAAATGGATTTTTTGACCAATCCAGTCATAAATTTGACCAATATTGAGTACAGCTTTCTCATAGAGAAAACCAGAGAGTCCTAGAAAAACTCCCATAAGGAGGTAAATCCAATACTGGTCTAGGGTCATGAGAGGAATGTTGTCTGGCATATCCAGTACAGGTGTTAGACCAAATATGAGTAGTGAGACAAAGTTTGCTACGATGCTGGCTGCTAGAGTTGAGACCCAGAAAAAGCGTGAAAAATGGTGATAGACTTCTTCTACAACAAAGAGGAGACCTGCGATTGGTGCATTAAAGGCTGCTGCTAAACCTGCAGCAGCTCCACTGGCAATCAGGGAACGTTCCTCTACTGGGCTAGATTTGAGCCACTTGGCTATACCTTTACCACCAACTGCTCCAAGTTGAATACTTGGCCCTTCTCGTCCCAGCATAAGGCCACTGGCAATAGCAAGAATACCTAGAATATATTTTTTCCAGAGGACACTCCACCAGTTAAGAGTCATCAGTCCCTTTAGTTCGGCTTCAACTTGAGGAATTCCTGAACCCTTGATATCTTTTTCCGATCGAGTTAGTTTCGCACTAAGCCAGCAAACGATTAAATAAAATAGACCAATTATAAAAAGATTGCGCACTAGGTGCGCTTGATCTTGATAGAGTCCTTGTATCAGGTGGAAGCCCTTTTCGATTAAGAAACGAAAGGATCCGACGATTAGTCCGACGACGAGACCGACAATGACCCCTCGCCCAACTTGGGATAATATGGTGCTTGAGGCAAAGGCAAATTCTTTCTTGGAACTGAGTATTTCTGACTGTTCCTCCATAATCATTTCCTCCAACTTAACTTTCTTTATTTGCTGCAACCAGTGATTTTATCGGTTCAAAACTGGTTCGATGAATGGGAGTAACTCCTAGTTTTTCGAGACCTTCTAAGTGTTTAGCAGTTCCATATCCAGCATTGGCAGCGAAATCATATCCAGGATATTGGTCATCATAGTCCTTCATAATATTATCCCGTGTCACCTTGGCCACGATAGATGCGGCTGCGATAGAGAGGGAGTTGGCATCTCCTTTGATAATGGAGGTTTGTGAAATTGGTAGCTCCAGTTTCATGGCGTCTATCAAGAGGTGCTCAGGTTGCGGACTGAGCTGGGAGATCGCTTCTTTCATAGCGAGTTTGGTCGCTTCATAGATATTGACTTGGTCAATGACTTGGTTATCCATGATTCCAATGCCGATTGACAGAGCTTGATTTTGAACGGCTTGATAAATTTCCAAATGTTTCTTTTTGGGGATCTTCTTGCTATCGTTGAGGCCTTTAATCTTACAATTTTTTGGTAAAATAACGGCTGCAGCGACTACAGGTCCAGCCAGAGGACCACGACCGACCTCGTCAACACCTGCTATTAGGGTCAATCCTTGTTTGTAAAGCTCTTTTTCATAGGACAGCATGGATTCTAAACGAAGGTCTTCATCCAGTTCTGCCTGAATAGCTTTTTTACGCTTGCTAATTTCCTTTTGAACTCCTGTTCGGCTATCCTTTTCCAGTTCAAGAAAAAAGGGATTGTCTAAGTCTTTGACAGTAGCAAGAAGTTCTCTGATTTCTTTAATCGTCGTCATCGATGTCGTCCAATGTATCTAAGGTGTAGTTACCGAGTTTTCCATCACGGACTTCCTTCACGAAAAGACTGTAAAAGCGGTCGTAGTCGTCACGGAAACCGAGGGCACGCGTCATATCCATGATGATAACAGGCGCTTCTTCTTCAATTTTCATTTGTTTGAAGCGTTCAGCTAGCTTTTCTGGATAATGTTTTTTGAAATAATTGAGACCAAAAATGGTCACTTCATCCATTGGAAGCAACTGGTCTTTAATTGCTCCAGTCAAGGCTAGTTTGAGTGCGACAGCATCATCTTCAAACTTAGGCCAGAGAATCCCAGGTGTGTCTAGGATTTCAAGATCTTTATTGGTTTTGAGCCATTGTTGCCCCTTGGTAACACCTGGTTTATTGCCGACAACCGCAATCTTTTTCCCAGCCAAACGATTCATCAGAGTTGACTTACCGGCATTTGGAATTCCGATAATCATGGTCCGCAAGGTTTCGATCTTGATACCACGTTCTTTCTGACGAGCTATCTTGTCTGCCATGAGCTTTTTCGCTGCATCTGTCACAACTTTTGCAGTCACTTGCTCTTTGGAATTGATTGCCAGTGTTTGAATTCCCTGTGATTCAAAATACTGACGCCATTCTTTTGTCATTGCTGGGTCAGCCAGATCTGCCTTGTTCAAAATCAAGAGTTTTGGTTTATCACCCACAATCTTGGTTAACATAGGATTTTGACTAGATAAAGGTAGACGCGCATCCACCAAAATCGTCACAAAATCAACAAATTTTAAATTCTCCTGAACCTGTCGCCGAGCCTTAGACATGTGGCCTGGAAACCATTGAATAGTAGCCATAATATTTTCCCCTTCCGACTAAAAAAACGTAATAAAACGTTTTCTTTCTCACCATCTATTCTATCATAAATTAGGTGCTTTTGCACAGGCTTTGACTAAAATAAAATCACACTATAGAACATAACTTAATTTATGTAATCTAACGTTCACTTGACTTTTTTTGCTGTTAGGTATATACTTTGTATATACAAATTCGCGGAGGTAGAGTGATGAATACAGTAAAGACTCGGAAGGTGGGAAATTCTCTCACTGTGACCATTCCTAAAAAT
This sequence comes from bacterium, assembly GCA_905221435.1. GTDB lineage: Bacteria > Bacillota > Bacilli > Lactobacillales > Streptococcaceae > Streptococcus. The sequence continues at coordinate 47,210 of CAJNDD010000013.1, read as the reverse complement.
TTGGGTATGACGGAAGGTGAAGAAATGGTTGTCTACAAAGGGATTGACGGAGTCATTGTCTTGGCTCCTAAGCTAAAAGATCCTTTTGATGGGATTACTGATTTGAGAATGACAAACGATTTTGAAGGGGTAAGGTCAATTGATAGCGAAATCTGAGTATATTCCTGAAAAGCAGGATATCATTTGGTTGGACTTTGATCCATCAGTTGGTCGAGAAATCCAGAAACGGCGACCTGCCTTGGTTGTTTCTAGGAGAGAATATGCCTTGCAAACTGGTTTTGTGGCTGTCTGTCCCATTACCCATGGTCAAAAACATTTAGCAGAAAAAGGCCTGCTCGTTCCTGTCTCGTCGGATAAGGTAGATGGTGCCGTCAATCCATTTCAACTGTATACCTTTGATTTTCGGATGCGTAATGCTCAAAAAATAACAAGAATGGACACGCAGTGTTTTCAGAAAATCGTCCAACTTTACCAGTACATCTTTGGAGATACTTAAATCCTACCGTGCATAAACAAGGTAGGATTTTTTCTATATGAGTAACCTATCTAAGAACGGGCGAAGGCAGTTTGTCAAAATCCCTCTAATCCAGCTTTCTTGTGCAGATGATAGATGTTCTGCCTGAAGGTATTCTTTTAGAAAATCTCGGACTTGTTCTGGTGCAATTTCAAACTCAAAGGCTTTCATCTTGTAGAAAAAATCGATGAGATGCTCAGATAAGTAATCATCTGAAAAGGGTACTTCTCCACTTTTTCGAAATTCTAATAAGAGTCGAGAAAATCTAGCTTTTTCATCAGGTAAATCACGAAAATAGGAATTAAGAAGCCAAGTCTGCTTCTGCTTTCTTTCAATAGGATCTTGATTTGAAATTCGCTGATCCTTTTCCAGCTCCTTTTGATTTTGTTTAGCCTTGATAGCCCGTTCGTCTCTATTCTTACCAAAGAGGATTTTTTCCCACTTTCGTTCTTCTTGTGTGAGAGTTTCCGTAAAGCCAAAGTAATCTTGATAGGCTCGTTCTGCAGGCCCCATGGCTAGAATGAGGTTGTCAGCGTATTGCTTGGCGATTTTATCTCTCTTCTTGCGTTCCTTCTCTGCCTGAATCCGTAAATGCTGCTCGTAGTCAATTTTCTCCTTGCCTAGTTTGACAAGGTAGAGTTGGTCATCTGTCTTACCAAGTAAAAAAGGTTTGATACACTTTTCCAGCACTTCTTCCATACGAGCCTTCTTCTTTGGCTCTGCCTTGGTCCAACTTTCGCCTTGAAAGACCTCTAGGAAGAGCTGATAATCTTTCTCAGGCGTGAATTGATTGCCACGATTGGCTTTGAAAACACCTTTTTCCCAAAACCATTTTAAAAGTCGTTCGTCAAAGTCGCTTTTAGTGACCTTGATTTTTTCCTTTTTCTGAGCCTTTCTGGTTAGGTTTTCAACTTTTCTGAGTAGTTTTTCTTCCTCTTCTAGTTGCTGATCGAGGCTAATACGATGAAAATGGCGAACACAGTCGCTTCCTATAGGGAAGAGACGTTGGCCTGTAACTCCGTTAAAGAGTTCGTAGGCGTATTTTATGGCGTTCCCGCAGACACAATTACTACGGCCAATGCCATTAAAGATCAAGGAAACTTCATTCCATTCCTTAGTGGCTTGATCCCAAGTATCAGCTTTTGAAGCTTGTAAAACCGCATCGTGCAGGGATTTTCTAACTGGAAGTGGCATGAGGTCTCCTTTCTAGGTTATACTTTTACAACTTGAACCTCGTCTTTGCCGAGCAAAATTAAGTATTTTTCTATGTTTTCAATCGAATAGGCTCGTGATAAAGCTTCTTCATAGAGGGCTAACTGACCACGATAGCGGTCTATGAGTTGACTTGGCTCATCATAGCGGTCTGTTTTGTAGTCGAAAAGAACGATACGATCCTCAAAAAGCAGATATCCGTCTAAGATCCCACGGACAACGAAGTCTTCCTGACTCTTTTGATCTTTTTTGAGCATGGAGAAAGGTTGCTCGCGATAGAGATGGTCGGTATTAGCGAGAATCTCCTGACCAAGTGGTGTGTCAAAGAATGCTAGAATTTTAGAAAGATTGATCTTGTCTCTGACAGCTGGACTAGCCTGAACTTGTTTGAGAGTTTCTGTCAGGCTAGCAAGTGTTGGTTGCTGACTGAGGTCAATTCTCTGCATCAGTTCATGGGTGGCACTACCAATCTCAGCTCCAGTGACTTTTTCTTTAGTTGAAAAATTTGGCAAATCAAAGCTGATTTTCTTATCAGTTGATTGAGTTTGGTTAGCAATTTCTACCCCTTCCATATCCATAACCGGTTCGTAGAATTTCTTGATTTGGCTTGGGGTTTGAACACTTGGTAGTTCAATGGCTGCGCGGTGAAGAGTATTATAAACTTCCACCTCTTTCAGCATTTCCAGAGCTTCTTTGATGGTTTCTGACTGGCGATTGTCTGCTTGAGAGCTATCTTGTAGAGGGCTCTTGTTTTCCAATTCGCCGATAGCTTCTCTGGTCAGCTGGTCTTCACCAATAAAACGATAGCTAAAGTTGAGATTGTCCTTGACAAATACTTTACTTATAGCCCAGATCCAATCTTGAAAATTCTTAGCTTGTAGTCTGGTATTGCTATCTAATTTTCCGCCCTCAGTTGCTAGATATTCCTTGGCTTCTAGCTTTTCACGAGAGCCCTTACCGACAAGATAAAGCTTTCTCTCGGCCCGCGTCATGGCAACATACAGCAAACGCATCTGCTCTGAATAGCTAGCCAATTGCAGTTCTTTCTCATTCTGCGTATAAGTTAAGCTAGGAATGGAGAGTTTGATGGTTTTAGGATAGTGTGCTTCCACTGCTCCTGTTTCCACCTTGGCAATGTATTTGACACCAAGCCCATTTTTACGGCTGAGAATGACGTCTGACATCGAGTCTTGCTTGTTGAAATCCTGATCCATATTGAGGATAAAGACGTAAGGAAACTCCAGTCCTTTACTCTTGTGAATGGTCATAAGTTCTACTGCATCTTTAGGTGGCGCGACCGCTACGCTTGCAAGATCATGCTGGGCTTCCAAAACCTGATCAATCATACGTATAAAACGCGACAAACCCTTGAAATTGCTCTTTTCAAACTGGTCAGCTCGTAGCGCTAGAGCGTAGAGATTAGCTTGTCTAGCAGGTCCGTTTGGCAATGCTCCAACATAGTCATAATAAAAACGGTCGTTGTAAATCTTCCAAATCAAGTCATAGAGAGAGTGGGTTTTGGCATACAGGCGCCAAGAATCTAAAATATCCATGAATTGGTTTAGTTTTTCAGTTAGTGTTGAGTGAATTAACTCTTTCTGGCTTGTTACCTGTTTTTGAGCATTGACCAGTTTCTCATAGAGATTTTCTTGGACCTTATCTTCTATTTTCTGAAGGGACAAGCGTGCCAACTCGTCCTCATCAAAACCAAACATAGGAGACTTCATCAGGGCAACCAAGGCGTAGTCTTGCAGGGGATTGTGGATGACACGAAGAGTGTCTAGCATGACTTGTACTTCTAAGGATTGGAGATAATTGTTTTGCTCACCGTCGGTTTTGACAGGAATCCCATACTCAGACAGGGCAAGTAGAATCTGGTCATTTCGACTGCGACTAGAGGTCAAAAGGGCTATTTCTTTAAAGGCAACACCTTTTTCCTGATGAAGTTTCAAGATTTCCTTGATGACTAGACGCATTTCTCCTGTGAGTTTCGTGTCTGCTTCCCTCTCTTCTTCCTCTTGCCCACTGTCGTCCTTATCATAGAGGAGAAATTCTGCTTTGTTGTCTGGATTAGGAGACAGTTTGGTATTGGCAAAAACAAGCTGGTGCATGCTGTCATAGTTGATTTCACCGACCTCTTGGTCCATAAGGCGTCCAAAAACATCATTGGTTGCTGACAGCACTTCTGAACTACTACGGAAATTTTCCTTGAGGAGAATCAACTTGCCTTCTTTAGGATTTTGCGTATAGCGTTGGAATTTTTCATTGAAAATCTGCGGGTCTGCCTGACGGAAACGGTAGATAGACTGCTTGATATCTCCCACCATAAAGCGATTGTGACCATTCGACAGCAATTCTAGCATCCGTTCTTGAATGTGGTTGGTATCCTGATACTCATCGACCATGACTTCATGAAATCTCTTCTGATAAGTCTCGCGGACTTGTGGGAAATTCTCTAAAATCTCAATAGTGTAATGACTGATATCAGCGAATTCAAAAGCATTTTCCTGGCGTTTACGTTCTCGATAAGCCTCTACAAAATCGCTCATAAAGGTTTGGAAGGTTTTACCTAGCTCCCAAGTATCTTCATGATAATGTTCTTGGTAGTTGAGAACTGTTATCTGGTCCGCCAGTTGTCCTAGTTTAGCAAACTGGGCCTTTCTATCGTCGTTATAGGCATCAGCCAGTGGCTTCAAATCGGCCTTACGACTGGAGTTAGCCAGAGCCCGACCATTTTTTTCCTTCGAGATGGCGACAACACGCGCAAGCACTGCTTGATAAGCCTGACTGTCGGACTCTTGATTTAAGGAGCCAATTTCATCCAGAACCTGTTGCACAGCTTCTAAATAGACAGCTTTTGGGAACTCCTTGGCATCATTATCCAGATGATAACGGAAGAAACTTTCCAAGTCCCAAAGCGCCTGCTTGATTTGCTCAGTTAGTTTCTCTTTTTCATTTGCAAAGTCAGCTTTTTCAAACCCTTTGAGGAAAGACTCGTTCAGCCATTTTTGGGGACTGCTGGTGGATTGAAGAAAATCATAGATTTTGTAGACTTGCTGGCGCAGACCTCGTTCATTCTTGCCACGCCCAGCAAAGTTCTTCACCAAGCTACTAAATTTCTCTTGATTCTCACCTTGGTAATGCTCTTCAAAAACCTGATGAAAAACTTCGTTCTTTAAGAGTAACTGTTCACTTTCATTTTGCAGAATACGAAAATTCGGTGCGATATCAATCAGATAACCATGTTTGCCAAGAAATTTTTGTGTGAAAGAGTCCATGGTTCCGATGGCAGCGTTTGGTAGATCTGCTAACTGGCGTCCCAAGTGTTGTTTGAGATCAACATCGTTACTTTCTTGGATTTGTTGGCTGATTTTTTTCTCCAAACGTTCCTTAAGCTCTGTAGCAGCCTTGACGGTAAAGGTCGAGATAAAGAGTTGGCTGATTTCCACGCCACGTGCTAATTGGTCCAGAATACGCTCTGCCATAACAAAGGTCTTCCCTGAACCAGCAGACGCTGAAACAAGGATATTTTGCCCTGCCGTATAAATAGCTTCGATTTGCTCGGCAGTTTTCTTTTGTTCCTTGCTCGAATTCGCTTCTGCTTCTTGCAATTTTTGAATTTCTTCCTCAGTTAAAAAGGAAATGGGCTTCATCGATTCAACTCCTCTCTCATTTTCTCAAACCAAGCTTGCTTGAGTGTTTCTCCGACCAGACGCTTGTCGTCAGCTAAGTCCAACTTCTCAAGGAAACGGGCTTGTCCCAAATGGTAATTAGCTTCAAAGCCAGTAATGGCTTGGTGTTGCTGGACGTATGGCGCAATACTTCTGCCGTTCTCTGTGTATGGATTGATGGCGAACTGGCCTTGTAGAATCTTCTCAGCTGCTTTCTTGTACAGGTGGGCATTATAGTCTAGCAAGAGCTGGAATTCCTCATCTGTCAGCTGGTTGGCCTTGTTTTTGTTATAAAATTCGCCCAAATGACTGCTTTCTTTTTCTAAAAAGAGTCCTTGGTATTTCATTGATTTGCTAGCCTCTACTACTGCTCCAGCCAAACTTTTAACAGCTAATAAAGATTGGACAGGCTCAGCCATTTCTAAGTACATAGCGCCGAAAAAGTTCTGCTCCCCTTCACTTTTTAGGGCAGCAAGATAGGTAGGCAGTTGAGAATTGAGTCCATTAAAGAAATGAGGAAACTGGAACTGGGTCAAACTAGACTTGTAGTCCACCACTCCTAGCGCTCCATCAGCTTTCAAGCGGTCAATACGGTCAACCTTGCCTCGCACATGGACACTGCGACCATTATCCAATTGAATAAAGGCTTGATCTTTACCACCAAATATTGCTTCCTCTTGGATGGTTTCAATGGCTGGATTATGACGAAGGATGTGGCCTGTTGTCCGAGCCACATCAAGTAGAACTTCCTTAGTAAACTGGGCTTCCAAACTTTCTTGATAAATGGCTTCAAATTCGCGTTCTTGGCTGGTTTCTTGAATAGCTTGTTCCAAGCGTTGGTCAAATGGATTTTCAGCAGGTAGTTTCAAGGCACGTTCAAAAATACGGTGCAAGAAATTCCCGTGACTGCGAGCATCAGGACGTAGGCGCAATTCTTCCTGCAAACCTAAGACATAACGGAGGAAATAACTGTATTCATTGCGGTAAAACTCCGTCAAACCAGACGTAGACAGGTAAAACTCCTTGTCAGCGGGATAGAGAGCCTGTAAGGTCTCTTTCTCTAATGGCTTGCTACTTGGGCTAGTTGGGAGTGCAGGATTCGCAAGGCCTTTTTGATCAAGTTTTTTCCCCATGACACGCGCCAGAACCTTGACAAAGGTCAAATCCTGCTCATTTTCACTAGAAGTAGCTTGCTGATGATAGGCAACTAGACTAGATAAGAGACTATGATATGACCCCATATCATCCTTAGACAGGCCTTTGTGATGAATCTTCTTCTCTATCCGGCTAAATCCAAAATTTACCAGTTCCTGAAGATAGGCTGATTCCTTGCTCTCATTTTCATTGAGGAGACTTGGAGCGGATAACACCAACTGCTTACGGGCAGCATTGACTAAAGAAAGCATGGTGTAGCGATTTTTCTTGAGGTTTTCACTACTTGCAATCAGTAATTGCGCACCCTCTTTAGTCGTTTGGTTTAGGCTTTGTCGTTCTTCGTCTGTCAACAGACTGGTGTTTTGCGAGATTTTTGGTAAATGATCCTGAGTCAGCCCGATGACATAGACAAAGTCAGCGGTCAGAGGGGCAATCAGATCGTAACTCTGCACCAGAACGGTGTCTACTGTTGCTGGAATGGTGCGATACTGGGACAAACTCATCCCAGAATGGAGCAAAGCTAGGAAATCCTCCAGGCTAACTTGTGAACCAGCAAAAACGGTCGCAAATTGTTCTAAAACATGGCAGAAAGCCTTCCAAACTTCGGCTTGTCTCTCCTGTTCTAGAGTTTCCATAGTAGCTGTCAATTCTTGCATCTGCTTGCTTAAAGCAGCATTTTTTAGAAAAGTATTCCACTTTTGCAAGAGATTTTCAGTCTTTTGCTTCCGACTGGCAAATAAAGTTTCAAGTGGAGCCAAAACTCGCAGACGAAGAGAATTTAAACGCTCTAAATCAAATTTTCCGTGGTGGGATTTTGTGAAGGTCTGCTGAAAAGCAGGCAAGCCATTGATGCCAAGATAGCGGAGATATTGCTCAAAAGCATCAATATCCGCTTGACTAAGGTCAGTATACAGACCAGTTCTGAGGAGATTAATCAAATCCTCCTGACGAAAACGGTAGCGTTTCAAACGCAAAATAGATTCGACAAACTGAGTCAAAGGGTGGTGAGCCATGGATTCACTTCTACCAAGATAGAAAGGAATCTGATACTGGTCAAAAATAGTTTTCAGTGATAACTGGTAAGAAGCCACATCCCCCAGCAAAATACGGAAATTCTTGTAACTCAGTTCTGGATGGTCATGTAATTTCTGACGAATAGCGCGAGCCACCAGCTCCAACTCCTCTTTTTGCGTCAAACAAGACCAAATTTGCAGATTTTCACGGTCTTTCTCATCAACCTCCAATGTTAATTCTGAAAAGTCATAAGAAGACTCCAGCAAATGAGAGGCCTTGTCAAAACTATCCATTTTCTCATGTGTCTGAGAACGATCCTGAGCAGGTGTTTGGTATTTTGCCCCCAAATGATGAAGAAATTCTACACTTGCTTGGTAGAGATTCCCTTCAGTGAACGGACTGATATAGGCTTTCTTGCTTGCATAAGCCCCAATAACAATCTCGACACCTTTTCGATGGAGCAGATACACCACATGCTCTTCCTCAGCAGAAAAACGGGTAAATCCGTCAATGACTAAGGCAATCTGACTAAAATCACTACTTACCTTGCCATTTTCAATAGCCTCAATCAATTGAGACAACTGACTGCCCTGTGCTAACTGCCCTTGGTTAAGATAGGCTGTTACTTTCTCAAAAATCAAGAGTAAATCCGCTCGTTTATCCTCATCAGTCAAACCTTCCAAGTCCAAAAAGTTCATCTGAGCAGTCGTCATCTCATGATAAAGTTCAACCAATTGCTGGATAAATTGAGGATCCTGCTTAATCGCACCATAAACACGTAAATACTTGGGATCTAGTTCTGCAAGACATTTATAAAAAGCCATCCCAAGACCGATGTCATCTAGACTCGTCTTAGCTGGCAAATCATTTAAAACCAGGTAACGAGCCATCTGAGCAAAACGGGTAACGGTAATCGCAAAAGAAGCCTGCTGGGACAAGCATTCCAGCACGGCGCGTTCCTTTTCAAAAGAAAGAGAGTTGGGGGCGATGTAGAAAACCCGCTTGCCTGCAGCAACTAGCTCTTCTGCCTCTCTCGTTAAAATTTCAGTCAAAGAAGTCCGAATATCAGTATAAAGTAATTTCATCTCAGCCTCGTTTGCTTTATCAAAGTTTCTTACTCTATTATAGCAAAGTTCGTTTCACAGTCCAAATCCAAAATTCTAGTTGACAATCATTTAATTAGCAAATCAATCATGCTTCATCATCCACTTTCATATGCTGAAAGATATAGAGAAAAAAGTCTTTGGAAACTTCAAAATGTCCATAACGAAGTCGAGAAGTATAGTCTCTCCATTCAGGATGCTGTCTGGCTATTTCTATGGAGCAATCTTTGACTGGTTGATAATACTCAACATTTCGTCTAAAGGGAAAGAATCCTTCAAACTGCTCTACTTGATAGGCTTTGTCATCTGTAATTTTACCTACGGCCACAAAAGCCTGTAACTTATCTTGACCATTTATATCGTATTTTGGGCTATAGTATAAAAGATAGTCACCTTTTTTCATACGGTTTAAGGGGCCGCCCTTTCCATGACAGACCTGGCAAAAATTCCCTTCAACTCCTCTTAAAACATGGTTCTTCGAAACAACTCCGACCCAATATCTAGGCATTTTTATCCTCCAACTCTACCAACATGCGATTAAAAACTTTTCTATCGTTAGATAGTTTTTCAAAAAATTCTTCATCAACCCCTTCTACTAAAGGTAAAGCTTGATTGACCTTCTCTGCGCCAGACTTCGTCACTGAGACCAGTTTTGCCCGACTATCCTTTGGGTGTTGATCGCGTCTAATGTAGTCTTTCTTCTCCAGTAGCCTAACAATCTGGGAAACCGTCATGACATCCATACCAGAGAACCGAGCAATATCAACTTGCGTTACATATTCCTCTCTATTAGACAGAAACAAAAGCGAAGTCAAAACGATAAATTGAGGCAAAGTGAGGCCAACTGATTTCAAGACTCTTTTCAAATTGCTTTCCCACTTGTTGTAGACTTTGATGAAAAGAAGACCTGTAGACTCTGTTTCATCATTCTTGTAAATTGAATTAAAGTGATACTTTGACATTTTTTCTCCTTAAATATTAAGTATACATATTATATAAGAATTTATTTTGTTTTTCAAGAAAAGGAAAGTAGAATGTTACAATTCTATCAGACATTTTATAGTCTATATGCTATAATAAAAGCAAAACACCTAGAAAAGGAAGTCTTATGATTAAACTACTTGCCTTGGATATGGACGGAACCCTCCTCAATGAAGCCAAGGAAATCCCGCAAGCCCACATCACTGCCATTCACCAAGCTATTGAAAAAGGTGTCAAACTGGTTCTCTGTACAGGTCGCCCGCTTTTTGGTGTTCTTCCTTACTACAAAAAACTGGGACTGGACCTTCAGAACGAGTACGTCATTGTCAATAATGGTTGCTCAACCCATCAGACCAGTGACTGGAGTCTAGTTGACTGGCAAGAACTCAGTCCAGCTGACATTGAATACCTTTATGACCTAGCTGAAAAAAGCGACGTCCAGTTGACTCTTTTTGATGAGGAGCATTATTTTGTCCTCGGTGGCAAGCCTAATCAAATCGTTCAAAATGATGCCAAGCTAGTCTTTTCAGACCTGACTGAAATCTCCCTTGAGGATGCGACTAGTGGCAAGTATCGTATGTTCCAAGGTATGTTTTTAGGCACAAAAGAACAAACAGACGATTTTGAGCAACGGTTTGCTGAGGAGCTCTGCCAACGATTTAGCGGCGTTCGTTCGCAGCCTGTCATTTATGAAGCCATGCCACTTGGGACGACAAAGGCTACTGCTCTTTCTCGACTGGCAGCGATTTTGAAGATCGAGCCCTCAGAAATTATGGCCATGGGCGATGCCAATAACGATATCGAAATGCTTCAGTTTGCAGGGCTTGGCATTGCTATGGGAAATGCCAGTGATTATGTCAAATCCTTAGCCAACGACGTTACAGCTAGCAACGAAGAAGACGGCGTTGCGCGTGCCATTGAGAAGTATATTTTATAATTGAGAAGCCCAGTTCATGTCAACTGGGTTTTGTTTTTTTAGAATCACAAAACTTTAGAAACTCTTTAGAATTACTTGATGTTTCTTTGATTTCTATACCTTATACTAAAGTTAGTAAAACAAATCAAAAGGAGAAAATCATGAAAACAGTACTCGAAATTCATGGACTGACCAAACAATTTGGTAAACAAGCTATTCTTCAAGACCTTAGTCTAACCATAAAAGAGGGAGATATTTATGGTCTAATTGGAAAAAACGGAGCAGGTAAAACTACTCTTATTAAAATCATTACACAATTATTGTTTGCAGAAAAAGGTACAGTTTCCCTCTTTTCTAGCAAAGAACAAAATGAGTGGACCAAGGCTTTATCTCGAGTGGGTTCAGTTATCGAATCACCTGTAGCTCATAATCACTTAACAGCCTATCAAAATCTGAAATATTATTGTATGATTCGCCATATTCCAAATGCTGATAAGGTGATTCATGAGACTTTGGACTATGTTGGCTTGTCAGATACAGGAAAAAAAGTCTTTCGTGATTTTTCATTAGGAATGAAACAAAGACTTGGCATCGCCATTGCTCTCCTATCCAAACCTGATTTCCTGATTCTTGATGAACCTATTAACGGTCTCGACCCAATTGGAATCAAAGAATTTCGCCTCATGATCCAGCGGCTCAATCAAGAAAAAGGCATAACTATCCTCATCTCTAGCCATATATTGTCAGAGCTCTATCTCTTAGCTAATCGCTTTGGTATTCTGGATCAAGGTAAGATTATCCGTGAAATCAGTAAAGCTGAATTTGAAACACTGAGTGAGGATTATATTGTGCTTAAAACAAGCGAAAAAGAAAGAGCTTGTCAGGTATTGAAAGAACAAATCCAGCTCCAGTTTAAGGTTGTAAATCCTGAAAATGAAATCCATATCTTTGGTAATGAACAAGATGTCAAACAGATTCTTAAGCAACTAACTTTGGCAGATGTTGCTATTGATGAGATATACTTTGCCCGTCAAAACCTAGAAGAATACTTCACCCAATTGGTAGAATAGGAGAAAAATCATGATACATACCATTCAAGCAGATTTTTACCGTCTTTTCCGCTCCAAAGGATTCTGGATTACAGAATTCATTCTCTTTGTACTTATGTTACTGGGTGCTACTATTGGTGCTACAGGACATCTAATGGCAGTAAATACAACACCACCAGAGACTCCTACCCATGGTTGGAATGGGATAGAAGCTCTAATCAACGCGTCTAGCAATGGTTCAAACCTCGTTTTTCTCTGCATTGTTCTAGCATGTCTCGTTCTCGGAGTTGATCTAATCGGCAAGCTCTATAAAAATAGTTTGACTGTTGGCGTTTCTCGTACAGAGTTTTTCCTTGCTAAATCCTTTGTACTAGCAAGTATCGCTCTCTTACAGCTCATCGCCAGCCTTGTGATTGCTTTTGTTCCCTCAACTCTACTAAACGGACTTGGTACGATGCCTGATGGTTTTATTACAAACCTCCTCTTAACGATTTTCCTTCAATTTCTCTGCCTCCTCGCTTGGCTTTCGATTGTTTCCTTTATTCTATATGTGACTCACTCCTATCTTGCCGTATTTATCGGCTATCTAGTTACCTCTATCATCCTTTCTATGCCAATGCTTATCTTTCCAAATATCGAAATTTTACGATATCTGAGCTTAAATTTTGCCTATGCCATGACTGCTGATAGTCAATCAGTTCTCTATACCATAACGGTTTGCATCGCTATTATACTTTTCTTCTCTCTCAGTGGACTGACTGTTTTCAAGAAGAAAAGTTTATAAAAATGACCTCCTCTAGACTACTGAGGAGGTTTCTTCTGTTAAAAATAAATAAAGACCGAAAACCATTCTCCATCAGTGACTAGCTTCATATCCGCTCCAAGAAGATGAACTAATTCCTCGGTAATATAGAGACCTAAACCAGAGGATTCCTCGGTATCTGACATATTTTCAGAATAAAAACGATTGCTGAGATTGTCTATATTCTTGATAGGCTTTTTGACAAGATTATCAATTTCCAAAACAAGCCTCTTTTCTTCCTTTTTCAAGGAAAGTCGAGCCTTCTCCTTGCCGTGCTTGAGAACATTTCCAAGGAGGTTTTGTATAATTCGATCAAGCAAGTCCTCATCAGTCGTCGTTTTCAATCCTAGTTCAACATTAAAATCAAGAACAATCTGTGAAGATTGAAAAACGTCGTAATAAGCTAAAGTCTTTTTTGTTATAAAAGTTGATAAATCAAGTTCTTCCAGTTTCGGTTTGACTGCTCCTTCCATCAAATGACGGTATTCGAGGAGAGCCTCCAAACGTTTGGAAACCAAATCCTGATGATGGGCTATTTTATTTAAGGTTTCTGAACTATTATCGGGATGTTTTATTAGTTGCTGAGTATATCCTGAAGCGATTGTCAAAGGTGTCCGAATATCATGAGCAATGTTACTGATTGCCATATCTAGGGTGTGTTTCTCACGCTTCATGATTAGCTGATTTTGCTCTACTTCTTGAAATAGATTCTCAATTTGGTTATGTAGACGCAAAATGGTCTTTGAAAAGAAGTTTACCCCGATTCTTTTCATGCTACCAGAGCGAATCTTTTCTTCAATTTGTCTGCTTAAGTCTCTAATTGCTATATGATAGCGAATCAAAGAAATCGCCAAAATGATGTTAATGAGGAGCAATATTGATATCAAAATGTAATTCATTATTTGTCTCCTTTTAATCGAACACCAACTCCCCAAATGGTTTCAACGTACTCGTGATTTGGATCCAGTTGATGTAGTTTCTTACGGAGATTGCTTAGATGAGTGTTGAGCGTATTGTCTCCAGACAGGTAACTTTCTTCCCAAACCAATTCATAGAGTTCTTCTTTTGTGAAGATCTTTTTAGGATGATGGAGCAACATTTGGAGAATCTGGCACTCTTTCTTTGCAAGGCGAATGATTTCAGTAGAGTTGCTTATTTCAAAACTATCCGCATCGAACTGGATATTTTTAAAGTTTTGTACGAGGTTATCAATTTCTCTTCGTTCTCCTGACTGATGTTCACCACTTTGGCGTAATTGCACAGTGACTCTGGCAAAGACTTCGTCCAAATCAAAAGGTTTTACTATGTAATCATTGGCACCATCTAATAGGTATTGGCTGATAAGCTTTTTATCACTCAAAGCAGTGAGCATGATGACTGGAGTTTGGCTAGTTTGTCGAATGGCTTGCAAGACTTGGTCGCCATTTTTCCCAGGGAGCATGATATCTAGCAGAACGAGATCAATGCCACCTTTGTCAAATTGCATGATACCTTCTGTACCAGAAAATGCTTGAATCACCTCATGTTCCTCTGCAAGAAGAGTTCTTAAGATTTCCTGGATTTCATTATTATCTTCAATTACAAGTATGCTCGCCATAAACCTCGTCCTTTCTAAAACTATTATAACATGTTTTGTTAGGAATTCCAGATACAGAAAAACTCCTCTCGCATTTTAAGCAAGAAGGAGCTAATGAATATTGAATCTACTTAAGCAGATAAGCAATCAAAGTTATGATCCATAAATGAGCTGGGTAGAAAATATAAAAGAAATATTTACTCCAGATAGTTTCCTTTCCTCGCTGTCCATTATACAAGGCCATGAAAGGAAAGACGGTGATAAAGAGCCAGTCAGAATTGTAAAGCATCATTTCCAAGGTTTGGTACCAAGTGTCGTAGATTTGAATGGACGTTACTAATAGGAAGGCCCACAGAAAGGTGTAGAGGAGATTTCGCAATCCCTTGCGATTTCGACAAGAGTAACTAATCAAGAGAAATGGTAGCATGGTGATACCACCCTCAGTAAAAAGACAACCGAAAATCAAGAGACCAGCAACCCCAATCCGACGCCACAACTTCTCTTTTTTATCCAGCTCTTTTCTGGGAAAACCAATCCAAAGCATGGTGACACCGATGGCCAAAGTCAAGAAAATATTATTATTGACCATTACTCCTTTGGATGCAAATAGGGCATTGAGAAGGCTATTTCCAGCAAACATGATAAGTGCCCAACTCCAAAGGCGGATGAGATAGTCTTTCAGGTTTCGAGTATGAATGAATCCTTCCATAGCCATATACGCAAACCAAACTCCCACACAACGGGTCAAGGCGTGAAAGATACCTTCCCACAAAGGAGAAACGATTCCGGTAATATGCGGAATATGGTCTAGAACCATTACTGCCGCCATCAGATACTTCAACTGCGTTGCATTCCATTTTTTCATAATAAACCTCTTTCTTTTTGATCTAGATAGAGTATAGCATACATTTCCGCGTATAATCGTACACCTATCTTACATTTAAAAAGCCTATCTTACATTTTTGTAAGACAGGCGTGAATATTAAATGTTTATTATGAAATTTACCTTCTAGTCCGTAATTCGTTGGTACATTTCTGGTCTTCTATCACGAAACAGTCCCCAGTTGAGGCGTTCACTTGCTCCCTTGTCAAGGTCATAGGTCGCTAACAGAACAGCTTCACCTTGTCTTTCAGCTTCCTCTAGAATAGCTCCTGTTTCATCCGTCATAAAGGAGGAACCGTAGAAGTCAAGACTAGAACTCTGTCCGCCATTTTCCTCACTAGGAGTGACTTCTTCCAAGCCATAGCGATTGGCTGCAATGACTGGGACAATATTAGCTGCTGCATGACCTTGCATGGTACGTTGCCAGTGACCACAACTATCTGTATCCAAGATAGGTTCCGAACCAATAGCTGTAGGATAAAAGAGCAATTCTGCCCCATTCAACGCAAGACAGCGCGCCGTTTCAGGAAACCATTGATCCCAACAGATGCCGATGCCAATCTTAGCGTAGCGCGTATCCCAGACTTTGAAACCAGTGTTACCAGGCGTAAAGTAAAATTTTTCTTGATAATAATGATCATCTGGTATGTGGGTCTTCCGATAAACACCCAGCACTTCACCATCTGCATCAATGACGGCGATTGAGTTATACAAGACATTGCCATCTTTTTCGTAGAAACTTATCGGTAAAACGACCTTTAGTTCCTTTGCAATCACTGTGAAATGTTGAATGGCTGTATTTTCTGTCACTGACTGGGCATACTGATAGTAATCATACTGGCGTTCCTGACAGAAATAGGGACGTTCAAACAACTCGGGTAAGAGAATGATTTGTGCGCCTTGGTCTGCGGCTTGGCGAGCTAAACGTTCCGCTGTTTGGATATTTGTTGCCACATCCTTGGTACATTGCATCTGGATCGCTGCAACTCTAACATTTCTCATCTTTTTCTCCTATTCTGGGATTTGTTGGGTGATACAGTGAATATTGCCACCACCTAAAAGAATGTCTCTGGCTGGAATTCCGACGACTTTACGGTCTGGAAAACACTTGCTGAGGATATCTAAGGCCACTTGATCGTTTACGTCCTGAAATTGTGGCACTAAGACAGACTTGTTGGCAGTATAGAAATTGACATAGGAAGCTGCAAGACGTTCACCTGCATAACGCTCTTCTTCACCTTCTTCATATATGTAGCCTGGCAAATCCTCTTCGGTTACAACTTGATGAAGCGCTGGGATTGGCAATTTATGAATAGTGAAGGGACGCCCTTTTGCATCTGTTTTCTTCTCTAAAAGAGCTAAATCAGCTACAGACATAGCATACTGGGGATCGTTTTGATCATCTGTCCAAGCTAAGACAAGTTCCGCAGGACCAACAAAGGCAGCAACATTGTCAACATGTTCATTGGTTTCGTCCTGATAAATACCGTAAGGAAGCCAAATAACTTTTTCGGCACCAAGACTCTCTAATAAGTTGTTTTCAATTTGCTCTTTAGACAGGTGGGGATTGCGTCCAGGACTGAGTAAGCAGCTTTCAGTCACAAGAATGGTCCCTTGACCATCGCTATGGATCGCGCCGCCTTCCAGTACAAAAGGTTTGGCATCATAAACAGGTATCTCTAAAACTTCTGCAAAACGACTGGCTACTTGGTCATCCTCTTCATAATCTTGATAAAGACCATCGACAGCACCACCCCAGGCATTAAAAGACCAATCTACTGCCAACTTTTCTTTTTTATCATTGACGAGAATAGTCGGCCCCGTATCACGCGCCCAGGCATCATTAGTAGGAATATCTAGATAAACAACCTTTTCTCCAAGATAGGATTGGGCTTCAGGTAGATGGTCCTGCTCCACCAAAAGATAGACTCTTTCCCCTTCTGCTATGGTCTTGATAATTTGGCTAAATGCTTTTTTTGCAGCCTTTCCTTGAAAAGGCCATGAACCTGATCGAGTCGGCCATATCATGAGGGTGCCATGATGGGGTTCGTACTCTGCTGGCATACGATAGCCTGCTTTTTTCGGAGTTTCTATCATGATAATCTCCCTTTAAAGTCTTGATAGCCAAAGGCTTTGACTAAGCTGCAGTCACACTGCTCGTCCATAAGATAGAGACTTGGCAATCCAATACCGTTAAAGGTATTATTTTTGACAAAGGAGTAGATTGCCATGTCTTCAAAGTAAAGTCTGTCTCCAATCTCAACTGGATTTTCAAAGCTATAATCACCAATCACATCACCCGTCAGACAGGTATTGGAAGAAAATCTATAGGTATGGGCTTTTTCCTGCGCCTCAAATCCATTTCTCAAAGGTGGGCGATAGGGCATCTCAAGTACATCAGGCATATGGCAGGTCGCAGAGGCATCTAAAACCAAGATCTCCATACCGTTTTCTACAATATCCAATACCTCAGTTGCCAGATAACCTGCATTGAGCGCAATAGCTTCACCTGGCTCGATATATACTTCAAGATTGTAAGTTTCTCGGATACGCTTAATTTCAGAAATCAGCAAATCCACATCATAGTCTTCTCTCGTTATGTGGTGTCCTCCACCCATATTGAGCCATTTTACTTGATGCAAGTAGGGACTAAACTGTTCTTCTACAGCTTTCAAAGTTGTCTCTAAATCATCCGCCCCCTGCTCGCAAAGTGTGTGAAAATGAAGACCATCTACTAAGTTCAGCAAATCACTCGGTATCTTCTCTAAAGTAACTCCAAACCGAGAACCTGGTGCACAAGGGTCATAGAGTGCGTGATCTCCTTGGGTTGAACATTGAGGATTGATACGCAAACCGACACTGATACCAGCCGCTCGACAACGAGCACCATGTTTACGCAACTGTCTCTCGGAGTTAAAGACGATATGGTCTGTTATCTCAAGCAATTCCTCCAAGTCCGCATCCTTGAAAGCTGGTGCAAAAACATGGACTTCCCCCGGGAATTCTTCTCTAGCTAACTTAGCCTCATAGAGTCCACTAGCTGTCGTACCAGACAGATACTGGCTAATCATGGGATAGGTTTTGTAGAGAGAATAAGCCTTCTGGGCCAGTAAAACCTTGCAGCCCGCTTCCTCCTGAACTTGCTGTAAAATACGGCAATTGGCTTCTAACTTTGCCAAGTCAATGACGTAAGCTGGTGTTGGTACTTGTTCTAGTTTCATTAGTCCACCATTTGTGGATTCTCAACCACAACCCAAGGCAAACCGTACTCATTCAAAGCTTCCATGAATGGATCTGGATCCAACTCTTCAAGGTTGTAAACTCCAGCTTGTTTCCAAGTACCATTCATCACTAATTTTGTCCCAATCATGGCTGGAACACCAGTTGTGTAAGAAATTGCTTGTGACCCAACTTCTGCGTAACATTCCTGATGGTCGCAAACATTGTAGATATAGATAGTCTTTTCAACACCGTCTTTGACACCTGTAAAGATACAGCCGATATTGGTTTTACCAACTGTGCGTGGGCCAAGGCTGGCAGGATCTGGAAGCAAAGTTTTTAAGAATTGAATTGGTACGATGTCTTGTCCGTTAAAGTTAATTGCATCCGTGCGAAGGAGCCCGACGTTTTCCAAGCATTTCATGTGCGTTAGATAGGATTGGCCGAAAGTCATAAAGAAACGAATCCGTTTGACTCCTGGGATATTCTTGGCCAATGATTCAATTTCTTCATGATGAAGGAGATACATGTCTTTTTGCCCAACATGAGGGAAATCATACTCGCGTTTGATAGACATAGCTTCAACTTCTACCCATTTTCCATCTTCCCAGTAAGAACCTGGCGCAGAAACCTCACGCAGATTGATTTCTGGGTTGAAGTTTGTCGCAAATGGATAACCGTGGTCACCACCATTACAATCCAAAATGTCGATATAGTGAATTTCATCAAAGTAATGTTTGAGGGCGTATGCTGAAAAGACACTAGTCACACCTGGGTCAAAACCAGATCCAAGAAGAGCTGTCAAGCCAGCTTTTCTGAATTTTTCTTGGTAAGCCCACTGCCATGAGTAGTCAAAGTAAGCTGTAAAGCCAAGTTTCTTGCAACGTTTTTCATAAATGGCGCGCCATTCTGGGTCTTCTGTGTCCTCAGCTTCGTAGTTGGCTGTATCAATATAGTGGACACCTGTTGCCAAACATGCGTCCATAATGGTTAAATCTTGATATGGGAGTGCCACGTTCAAAACAGCTTCTGGCTTGTAGCTTTCAATCAAGGCAATGACCTCTTCTACCTTGTCAGCATCAAGAGCGGCTGTCTCAATCTTAGTATTTGTTTTGCCTTCCAATTTAGCCTTCAAGTCATCACATTTTGACTTGGTACGGCTAGCAATCATAATTTCTGTAAAAGTTTCGCTATCTTGGCAAATCTTTGAAATAGCAACTTGGGCAACGCCCCCACATCCAATAACTAGTAAACGACTCATTTTTTTCCTTCCTCTTCTTCTAAAATGTCCTCAACATACTTGGGCAACATAAAGGCTCCCACGTGTAAGTTTGCAGTGTAGTATTCTGTGAAAAGCTGGCGTTTTTTCCAGCCTTCCTTGTCAAAATTTTTGACAGGGTGGTATTTTTTCGATGCAAATCCAAACAACCAATAGCCAGCTGGGCTAGTTGGAATATGGGCCTGATAAACTCGGCTGATTGGAAAGGCTTGATTGACCTTGCGGTGCATGCTTCGGCAAGCTGACTCATCCTCATCAAAGAAGGGACTCCCATGCTGATAAATCATGATGCCGTCTTCTTTGAGGGCTCTGTAACTGTTTCCGTAAAACTCCTTGGTAAAGAGCCCTTCCGTATGTCCAAATGGATCTGTCGCATCGTTGATGATAATATCGTAATCATCTTCGCAGTTTCGCAAAAAGCGTAGCCCATTTTGATAATAAATGGTAACACGAGGATCATCTAGCCCTGCCGCAAAGTCTGGGAAATACTCACGACAAACCTCAACCAACATCTCATCTGGTTCCACAATATCGATTTGCTCAAGTTCAGGATAGAGGGTTAATACTTGGGCAACACCGCCATCACCACCCCCAATGACCAAAACTTTCTTGGGATTAGGATGCACAGCCATGGGAACGTGAACGGTCATTTCGTTGTAAACAAAATCATCCGCATCTGAGAATAAGACATGCCCATTTAAAATCAGTATTTTCCCAAAAGCTGGCGTATCCAAGACTTCGATATCCTGCCATTCACTTTTTCCAGCATAGAGTTGCTTGGCAGTTCTCAAGGACAATTTCACATCTGGAGTATGAACTTCAGAAAACCATAAATCCATCTAGTTCTCCTTTCTCTTAATGACGTTGATGTGATTGACCTCTGGATCTTCCGTCCCTTGGAGGGAGCAACCACGTTCCTTGGAAAATTGGATATAGTCTACAATTTCTCGTGTAATGCGTTCACCTGGGGCCAAGATTGGAATCCCTGGAGGATAACACATGACAAATTCCCCACAGACTTGTCCAACAGAATCATCCAAGGTTAAACTTTTTCTTTCTGAATAGAAGGCTTCTTGCGGAGACAGCACCAACTCGGGCTGGATATATTCTCCAGCTATCAAATCTTTTCCATCTCTTGAGTAGAGTCTCTTGATATCCGCCAAAGCACCAACCAAGCGCTCGATGTCTTGGATGCGGTCACCGATTGAAATATAGGCCAAGATATTGCCAATATCCCCGAATTCAATCTGAATATCGTATTCATCTCGCAAGAAATCATAAACCTCTATCCCTGTTAGCCCAATTCCCTGAGTGTAAACGGACAGCTTGGTCACATCAAAATCACAAACAGATACACCGTCTATTAACTCTTTTGAGTAGGCATAGTAACCACCGATAGCATTGATCTCACGACGAGCGTATTCGGATAGCTCAATGACTTTCTCAAAAGACTCTTTTCCACGAAGGGCTAAGTTCCGTCGAGAAATATCCAAACTAGCCATCAACAAGTAAGAGGCAGATGTAGACTGGGTCAGGTTGATGATCTGACGAACGTACTCAGGGTTCATCTGCTCCCCGATAAGTAAAATGGAGCTTTGGGTCAGACTCCCACCAGACTTATGCATAGAGACCGCCGCCATATCAGCACCTGCATCCATAGCAGAAATTGGAAGTTTATCTGTAAAATGCAAATGCGCTCCATGGGCTTCATCCACTAAAACAAGCATGCCCGCTTCATGGGCCATTTCCGTTAAACCCTTGAGGTCTGAACAAATTCCATAGTATGTAGGATTGTTGATTAGGATAGCTTTAGCATCTGGATGTTCCTTAATGGCCTGCGCAACACGGTCATTTTCAAGACCTAAAGCGATGCCGATTTTAGGATCCACACTCATCTCGATATAGATGGGAATGGCTCCGCATAAAACAAGAGCATTAATAGCTGATTTATGGACATTTCGAGGAAGGATGATTTTATCACCTGATTTACAGGTGGAAAGAATCATGGTTTGCACAGATGAGGTTGTCCCGCCAATCATTAAAAAGGCATGAGCAGCACCAAATGCTTCTGCCGCTAGTTCCTCTGCATCTCTGATAATCGAAATAGGATGACCTAGATTATCCAAGGATTTCATCGAATTGACATCAATGCCAACACATTTTTCTCCCAATAATTCAACAAGTTCTGGATTTCCCCGTCCGCGCTTGTGACCTGGCACATCAAAGGGAACAATCCGTTTTTTTCGTAGCTTAATCAGACCTTCATAAATAGGGGCCTGATTCTGATCTAACTCTTTCAAAACATACTCCTTAACCGTATTTTTAGCTCCTCAAAATGGTGAGGGCGACCAAAGGTTGACTTATGAAAAAAGAGCAGGTTTTCACCTGCTCTGCAATCTTCTGACGTGTTTATTTTGGTTTCTGTTGAGTATGTCTGTTCCCGATGTTTCCTAACTCTCTAGTAGCAAATATTACGTACTTTATTGATCGTTTCACAAGATGACGTGTGCTTTCACCACACTAAAATTTATGAATTAGGACAAGTGTCCTAACATCAACTTATAAAAGTAGGCTTTTAACCCTATCAATAATGTGGCTTTTCAACCACGCTTCGGCATTCAACCCTGCCTGTCCGTAGGCATTTTTTACTCGGGTTTATATTTACTAGAAAACATCTTCTCATTTTCTAAGCCTTATAACTATATCATGTTTACAAGAGCTTGTAAAGTACCTTTTTTGAATTTTCTTAAATTTTGTTCGTGAATAGTTAAATTGCTACCAAAAAGTTCATGTTTAACAAACTGAAAACGATTATAAAATGAACTAATTTTTTTAGTTCATTTCAAGATTATTTAATCTTATGCTTATTCATTTTTTCCTGAAAAATGTCTGTAATGATTTTGCGCAATTCTTCTCGTTCCTTCTCAGGAATCTCACTACTTCTTTTGGCTACTGCGTAGAGCTCTGGATGTTCGACAGAAATACGCTTTATTGTCCGAGTTGTAGCGTGTTTTCGCACGAAAAAGGGGATGCGCTTGATCCACTCTTGGGGAACCAAATCTAGTATTTTAGCCGCTGTTTCCTTATCACTAATCTCAGAAGTTGTTAGTCCTTGCTTAATCATCTCTTGTTCTTTTTCAGTAAAGTCTTTTAATTTCATTAGCCTTCTCCTATCTAAAAATATTTCTATGGTAAATTATATACCAATGAGAGAAAAACTACACAGAATAAATTTTGTAAGATATGCTCAATAATGAGATTTCATCGTTTAGTCAACTAGTGAAATCAAAAAGCACTAAAAAGCTAAAAATATTTTTTGGCATCCTCTAAGAGCCTTGAAAAATCACTTAAAAAAATTTTTTCAAATTCGTCATATTTTTGGAGATTCTGTCGTAACATTTTAGCTTTAAAATGTTTATATGTGTTTCTATTAATCTTTCCTATTAGTTTCTTATTAACATAGATTTGTATACCATCATTATTTATATTTCCATAAGTATCACCCGATATATAAATTGAGTTCGATTTATTATTTTGAGAGTAAATATTTAATCCTTGTCCTTTTCCTTGTGTTAATCGAACTATATTATATTCATTAGCTATCTTTATAAAATCTAATGAAATTGGCATTTCGCGTTCTTCCTTCTTCTCTTTTCCAAAATACTCTGGTTTCGAAAGATCGAAATGATTAGTATTAACCAGTGTATTAAATAATTTGCGAATAACGAATTGAACATCTTCATTCGGTGAATGATTTTGAGTTGAGGTTTTATTTATATCTATATCAAAGTTTCCGGTTGAAATTGTGTTTGAAGAGATCATTCTTTTCATCAAATTTTCGAATTCTTCAACTTCTAGTTTATCAACATTATATTTAAGCAATAATTTCAAAGTATTAAAAAATTTTCTGAAAGATTCTAATTCCTTTTGGTTTTTAAAACTAAAGATACCGTAGCGAGACACGAGGGAATTATAATCAGCATCGTCAGGTATTTCAAATGAATTTTCAAGTAAATCAATGAGAAAATATTTAGTTTCTTCAGAATCTTCGGGACTGTTATTATATGAAGTTAATAAATAGTCATAAGCTTCATCAAATCGTAATTGAAAACATACTGTAGCTATGATTAGTAATTTATCATCATTTTCTAACTCATTATTTGGGTTTATAATATGCATTAAAAGACTGACAGAATTGAATAATCTGTTAACACTGCGAGGATTATTTCCGATTGAGTCTCTAATTAATTGAGTTACATTCTTTGTAACGTCATCATTAAAATAAAAATTAAGTTTTTCCAAAGAGACATTAACAAAATTCTCCATATGATAATTTGCAACAGGTACAGTAAAAGGTACTTGAATTATTTTCTCAAAAAAAGCTTTTCCCTTTTCGTTGTCCAAATCATCACCATACTTACTTTTTATTCCTCTTAAAACAACATTATAATCAATAGCTAAAACAAAGACACAATTTCTGCAATCTAAGAAAAGTTTTAAAATTTCTAAGAATTCAATCGCTTTTTTGGGGACTAATCTGTCAAGGTCATCAATGAAAATTACTATCTTTTCATAATTATTTTCTTTGATAGAGTCATCAATGATACTTTGTAGATTTTGTTTCAGATTTTTTAAATTATTAGCTTTTTCTTCATTGCTTATTAATTTTAGAAGTTGATCATTAATTTTTTCAATATTTAAGATACCAAAATCTAGTTTAAGATATTCCATACTTTTTGTAATAACTGCCAAAGATTTTTTAAAGTTCTCTCTTTTATTTACATCCGTTACTTCTAATTCATCAATTAAATCTGTAATTAACGTGACTGCTAAATTCTTATCCATATCAAATTGTGAATATTGCCAAGTATTAAAAAATATTGTTTTAATTTTTCTTTTTGAATTACTTGACGATTTTTCTTTAAGTTTTTCCTCAACTTGATACATAATACTGGTTTTTCCGGTCCCCCAATCGCCTTGAATAGCTAGTGTTAAAGGAGTCTCGCATCCAGTAATAAAGTTTGATAATCCAAGAATATACTCGTCAATCATAAATTCGTCTTTTACAGTTGGAATATCAGAAAATGTATTGTACATATAATTTCCTTTCAAAATATTTTATATAGAATATGCTAAATTACGAATAACACTCAATTTATATTATGTTAATGACATTTAATATTGAGGTTCTAAAAAGCAATTGTTGTAGATATGTCACAAAAAATTCTACTTCTCTTCTTCTGTCGCTTCACAGACTAATGTTTACAGCCCAGAATCCGATAAGAATGACAACTAAAAGCGCTATTACTGTTTCCAATTTGTCCTAGCTTAATAACCTTCAATCCACTTTTCATTATCCATGATGAAAGGCTTAGCTAGGCCGTCACCTGTGTAATCCGAATATTTGGTGGATAGATACTTGTAACAATCTTCCTTGCTCGCAAACTTAATGGCTTGATAAGGTTCTTCAAAAGTCAGTTTCTCTACAAATAAGAAACCATCATCAGCTGGCACTAAAACACCAACGTGTCCGACAAAAAGATACTCTCCATCCAAATTATCATGCAACACAACAGACAACATTCGAGCTTTGTCATTGAATTGAAATTGGGAGAAGAATTTCTCCATCTTCTGCGCGTGAACTTTTACATCCGTCGTTGCTTCCGTCTCCACCCTAGAAAATAGAATATCAAACTCTTCCTTATCTTTTGCATCAAATACTTTTCCCTTATCGATAGCGTCGTTATCCACAAAAAGTAGCTGATCATTCTTTTCAAGTTTTGGAATTGTGACCGAATTTTTCAAGAGCGCATAGCTATTAATACGGCAGTTGGTCCCGACAAAGTCACCCTTTTTTTGATTCCAGAGATTGCTGATTTTCTCTACGTCGTATTCTGTTTTTGTAAAGGAGGTAAAATCACCACTTAAGCCAGTAGACCCGACAGTCGCATTATAGTCTGTAACAAGATTGAAAAATGCCTCAACACTATTTGGATCCAAGTGAGCTGATAAGAGAGATTTGACCTCTTCGGTACTGACTTGACCGTTTAGATTGGAATATGAAGCCGTCCAAGGAACTCTATCTGAGCTGGTCTGTGTCTGATTTGTAGCGTCAGTGCTTGTATTATTTTGCTGACAAGTAGCCAATCCAAGAAATAAGGGCAAACACAATCCCAAGGCTACTACTTTTCTCGTTTGTTTCATGCAATTCTCCTTTTTGAATTTTTAACTAGTAATTTAGAGAATGAATTATATACAGCTAAGAAGAATAATTCATTCTCTACTAGAAATATGAGTAATTTGTAGAACAAGGATTCAAACCTATTAACTATATTATACTATATTAGCAAGAAAAAGACTGTAAGAATTACAAAATACTTACAGTCTCCTTTTAGGGTACTATTTCCTCTATAAATTTATGAGCAACTCTCAAAACTAGCACCAAAACAACTAATCCTTCTAGTAGATTTTCAGATGTTTTCTATACCTGAGACTCTTGAATGATAGACTCTCCATCCTTCCAGTTCCGAGCAATCTCTTCGTCTTTCTGGAGTTGGTCTACTAGTTCCTCTACGGAGTCAAATTTGACCATATCGCGGACACGATCCAGCCAGTAGACCATAACTGTCTCACCGTAAATATCGTCTGAAAAGTCGAAGATATTAACCTCAAAGCGTGGTTCTTCACCATCAAAGGTGACATTTTTACCGACGCTCGCCATGCCACGATATCTCTGACGTTGCACCTCAACATCGACTACGTATACACCGTCTGCTGGCATATAGGTTCGATCTCTTAGGACCAGATTGGCTGTTGGATAACCGATAGTACGCCCACGAGCATTTCCATGAACGACCATCCCACGAGATGGGAGCGGAGTGCCGAGCAGATGATTGACTTCCTTTACATCTCCATCAAGAATTGCCTGACGAATCCGTGTAGAACTAATCTTGCCCTTTTCGTCCTCGACCGGAGGAACAATGATGATCTCTCCATCAAAATAATCCTTCAGGTCATCCGCAGTTTTCTTATCTGAACCAAAGGTATAGTCAAATCCTGCTACAATAATCGCTGGTTTTAAAGCTCGAACATAGGTATCAAAGAATTCTTGACCCGTTAAACTAGCAAATTTGCTACTAAAGTCAAGTAAGAAAAGAGCCTCTACTCCGTGCCACTTCATCTTGTGCTCACGTTCCTCGTGATTGACGATATGGAGCATGAGCTCAGGTTGGTAAGGTTGTAAGGCAAGTTTTGGCGACTCTGTAAAGGTCATCACGACAACTGGCAGATAATCCTTCATAGAAGCCTTACTGGCCACTTCAAAAAGTTTCTGATGCCCCTTGTGGATGCCATCAAAATAACCTAGTACAAGGACTGTTTTACTCGGTACTGCAATATCTTTTTCGTTCTTAATAGGTACTGTTGTAATCATGAAACTATTATATCATAGAGCAAGTCTTTTCGCTAAGAGGAAATCCCAAATGTCGTTTTTTGCGCCTGAACTGACCGTAAGAGAAAATTTAGGGCTTTAGTTTTAAAAAATAGCACCTCCTAAGAGATGCTATCGTTTGGTAACTAGTCTATTGTTTCTTCCAAATCTTTTAATTTAACGGAAACAATCTTAGAAACACCTGATTCTTGCATGGTAACTCCATAGATAGAGTCCGCTGCCGCCATCGTCCCCTTACGGTGGGTTACAACGATAAACTGACTATCCTTGTCAAAGCGGTTGAGGTAATCCCCAAAACGTTTAACATTGGCTTCGTCCAGCGCCGCCTCTACCTCGTCCAAGATAACGAAAGGAATAGTCTTAACTCGGATGATTGAGAAGAGCAAAGCCAGAGCTGATAGGGCTTTTTCCCCACCACTCATGAGGTTGAGAGATTGAATCTTCTTACCTGGAGGTTGGACAGAAATCTCCACACCAGCGGTTAAAAGATCGCCCTCAGTCAATATCAAGTCTGCTTGACCTCCGCCAAACATCTGCTTGAAAGTCACTTTAAAGGACTCACGAATAGCCTCAAAGGTTGATTTAAAGCGTTCCTTAACCTCATCATTCATCTCTGTGATGGTCTCAAGAAGCAGATTTTTCGCTGATAAAATATCATCACGCTGGCTATTGAGGAAATCCAGACGGCTGTGAACTTCTTCGTACTGGTCAATAGCGTCTAAGTTGACAGGACCCAGCGAGCGAATAGCCTTCTCTAAATCCTTAACCTCTTGCTCCGCCAGAGTGAGATTTTCCAGTTCATGCGCTTTTTCTAGCGCCTCATTATAGCTAATCTGGTACTGGTCAGTTAATTGAACTTGTAGATAGCGCAAGCGTTCGCTGACCTTTTCTTTCTTGGCTTCAGCACGTGTTTGTTTGCGAATCCACTCTTCGTTCTGCTGACGCGCCTGATCCAAATGACTGGCAATATCATCCAGTTGACCCTCTATATCATCCAACTCAAACTGCTTGCGAATCAGACCTTGTTGAAGATTGGCTTTCTGAGTTTTGGCCTCTTCCTCCTGCTGACTTAGCAAATCCGTATCCACTTTCTCAAGATTATTAACCTTTTCTTGGAGGAGGCGCTGAATCTCCTCTTGCTCAAGATCAAGATTATCTAGTTCCTTGCCTAAGCGTTCAATATCAGTCACTTCGTATCGCTTTTGTCCTTGCAGTTCGGACTTAAGCAAGCGCGCTTGAGAAATCTGTTCCTGCAAGTTTTGATAGCGTTCTTGAATAGCATTTTTGTTAGACTTAATTTCTTCAATCTCAGCTTCCAGATTTTGCTTTTCACTGGCGATAGTAGCAAGGCGCTCTTGGCATTTTTCCTTATCCGCTTGCCAATCTCCTTCAGAAAGACGATTTAATTCCTCTTCTTGAAGTTTCCAAAGCGTTTCCAGTTCTTCGACCTGCTGATTGGTTTGTTGATAGGCGAGGTACAAACCTTGCTCTTGAATACGAGCTTGCTCACCTTGAGATTTGATAGCTTCTAACCTTTCTGCCAATACCGTCATCTCATCTTGCAAGGTCTTCAAACTCGCTTCTTCTGACCGCAAGTCAGCTTCTTCTTCAGCAATTTCTTTTTGTAATTGCTCCAGCTCTGGCTTGATGAAAATACTGTTATTTTGACGATTGGCACCACCCGCGTAGGAACCACCTGTACGCAACTCTGTCCCATCCAGTGTCACCATACGAACCTGATAACGAACTTGACGAGCTGCGGCACGCGCATGTTCTACAGTATCAAAAATTGCTGTCGTTGCTAGCAAGTTCTTGAAAATGGCTTCTAATCTCTTGTCAAACGACACCAACTCATCTGCCATTCCCAGAAATCCTGGACTTGCAGCGATAGCATCTTGATTCTGACTAGATATTGTACGCGCCTTAATCGTTGTCAAAGGAAGGAAGGTCGCACGACCAGATCTGTTACGTTTGAGGAAATCAATAGCCTTGGTTGCCGCATTTTCATCTTCTACGATGATATGCTGACTGCTGGCTCCAAGCGCAATCTCTAGGGCAGTTTGATAATGCACATCAAAGGTCAAATGTTCACTGACTGCACCAACGATCCCACCAAGACGGTCTTTTTCTTGAAGAACACTCTTAACACCCGCGTAAAAGTTACTATGATTTCTTAGGATGTTTTCCAAACTCTGGGCTCGAGCCTGCTTATTTTTGAGACTGTCCAGACGGTCAAAGAGTTGGCTCTGCTGGGCTTGGAAAGAAGCTTTCTGCTCCTCTTGTTCCTTGGCACTAGCTTGATAGTCTGCCAATAATTTCTGAACCTGCTCCTTGGCAGTTTCAAGCTCAGCCTGTTGTTGACTGGCCTTCTCTTTAGCTGTAGCCAGTTGTTCTTTCAGTTTCTCAAGTTGATCTGCTTGTTTTTGAGATAACTGACGGCTGTTCTCTAGTTCATTCTCAATGCGGGTCAACTGGTTTGAGACATCCGCTTCTTCTTGTAAAAGAGCCACAAAACGTTCACGCAAGAGCTCGATCATCTGGTCAGGATCATCAGAAAATGCCAACAACTCTGCTTCTAGGCGATTGAGTTCCTTGTTGTTTTCAGCTAGACTTTTCTCTAACTGTTCCAAGTTCGCTTCTTTTTCAGCCTTTTCCTTACTTAGAGCCTTTCTCTTATCTTCCAGAGTCGCTAAACGGGCTTGCGCTTCTTGTTGATTGAGGGCTACTTGCTCGGATTCCAGTTTGGATAGGGCTAGTTTTCGCTCTAAGTCACTGATCAAACTAGTCAAATCCATTAAGCTCCCTTGGTCTTTAGCCATTTCAGCTTGGAGATCCTGACGTTTCTTTTTAAGACTTTGATTTTCCTCTTCTAACTCTTCACGCTTTTGGTAATAGCTAGTCAAGAGTTCCTGAACCTGCGTAATTTCTTCTTCTGTCAGCTCTAGTTCAGCCTTGTTGTCCTTGATTTGGGCAACAAGTACATCCAAGTAAATAGCCTTGCGTTGACCATCCAAGTCGAGAAACTTACGAGCATTCTCGGCTTGTTTTGCTAAGGGCTTGATTTGATTGTCCAACTCATAGATAATGTCCTCTAAGCGGTCTAGATTGTCTTGAGTTTGTTGCAGTTTGCTCTCTGTTTCTTTTCTTCGAGTTTTGTACTTTAAAACTCCAGCAGCTTCTTCAAAAATGGCACGGCGTTCTTCAGGCTTGGAATTAAAAATTTCCTCAACCTTCCCTTGAGAGATGATGGAGAAGGAATCCCGTCCCAAACCTGTGTCCAAGAAAAGGTCATGCACATCACGCAGACGGACTTTCTTGCCATCAATTCGATACTCGCTATCTCCACTACGATAGATATGGCGTTCTACCTTAATGACTTGCCCTGCATCCTTGATAA
Source organism: bacterium (assembly GCA_905221435.1). GTDB lineage: Bacteria > Bacillota > Bacilli > Lactobacillales > Streptococcaceae > Streptococcus. The sequence goes on along the minus strand of CAJNDD010000013.1, from coordinate 16,989 downwards.
AGCCATCTTCATTATCCAAGGTCACGACAACCGAAGCATAATTGAGCGGTTTACGACTTTCAGTTCCAGCAAAGATAACGTCAGGCATCTTACCACCACGAAGGCTCTTAATACTGGACTCTCCCAAGGCCCATCGCAGACTTTCAGTGATATTTGACTTTCCAGAACCATTTGGTCCAACGACAGCTGTCACACCCTGATCAAAGACGACCTTGGTCTTGTCAGCAAAGGACTTGAATCCCTGGATCTCAATTTCCTTTAAATACATGAATCCAGCCCTTTCTCCACTGCATTTTTCGCGGCTTCCTGCTCTGCTAATTTTTTGGAGCGTCCTTGTCCTTTTCCGATACTCTTGCCTTCAACCAGAACTTCTACATCAAAAACCTTATCATGGGCAGGTCCCATCTCAGAAGTCACCTGGTAGCGAATATCTACATCTCCATTGACCTGGAGCAACTCTTGCAAGTGCGTCTTGTAATCCGTAATCATCTCAAAGTCACCTGCCTCAACCTTGGGAATCATGACCTGATAGATAAACTCTTTTACCCTAGCAACATCCTTGTCTAAAAGCAACGCTCCCAAAAAGGCTTCAAAGGCATCTCCAAGAATGGTGTCACGATTGCGCCCACCAGACTTTTCTTCTCCTTTTCCTAGCTTGATAAACTGATCAAACTGGCAATCACGCGCAAAACCAGCCAAACTCTCCTCGCGGACAATCATGGCACGGAGTTTAGACAAATCTCCCTCTGGTTTCTTAGGATATTTTTTATACAGATATTCGGAAATCAATAATTGCAGAACAGCGTCTCCTAAAAATTCCAAGCGCTCATTGTGTGAAATTTTTAAGAGGCGGTGCTCATTGGCATAACTCGTATGAGTAAAGGCCGTTTCCAGTAAATTCTTGTCTGCAAATTCGATTGCAAAACGCTTCTTCAGTACAGTTTGTAATTCTTTCATACTGACCTCTTTCTAATAATTACGATCCTTTCTATTATAACAAAAAAAGCCCTCTGAGTCACTTTAAAACGGGGCTAGGGGAGAGTGAGGTAGTTTTTGAAAAAAATTTTCCAATTTTGGAGGCAATATAAAGAAAAAGCCTTATTTAAGGCTTTCTCAGACTGTTTACACCCACCCTGAGGGAATCGAACCCCCATCTCAAGAACCGGAATCTTACGTGATATCCATTACACTAAGGGTGGAAACTTGTTTTATTATAACAGAAATTTGCTCTAATAACAAGTTTTTTATGGGTGGATTAAGCGTCCATTAGTGGGAAGCATCCCCATTCCAGATAGAGTTTTTCACGATAACATAATCAACGTGTTTGAGGTCAGCAACCTTGCGTCCACCTGCATAGGAGATTGCACTTTGCAGATCTTGCTCCATTTCAGTAAGGGTATCTTGCAAATGTCCTTTGGCAGGAAGTAAAATGCGTTTACCTTCCACGTTTTTATAAGCACCCTTTTGATATTGAGAAGCTGAACCATAGTATTCTTTGAACTGTTCGCCATCGACTTCGATTGTCTTCCCTGGACTTTCGATGTGTCCTGCAAAAAGGGAACCAATCATGACCATGCTAGCACCGAAACGGATAGACTTGGCAATATCACCATGAGTACGAATCCCACCATCAGCGATAATCGGTTTACGCGCAGCCTTGGCACACCAGCGAAGTGCTGCCAATTGCCAACCACCTGTACCAAAACCTGTCTTGACCTTGGTGATACAAACCTTACCAGGACCGATTCCAACCTTGGTAGCATCCGCACCGGCATTTTCCAATTCACGGACAGCTTCTGGTGTTCCTACGTTGCCAGCAATGACAAAAGTATCTGGTAATTCTTTCTTGATGTGTTGAATCATAGAAATCACGCTATTCGCATGACCATGAGCAATGTCAATCGTGATATACTCAGGAGCATCAGCCTTGAGTTGACTAACAAAATCATACTCGTAATCCTTGACACCAACAGAAATGGAAGCAATGAGCCCTTGATCGTGCATACGTTTGATAAAAGGAATGCGCCCCGCTTCATCAAAGCGGTGCATAATGTAAAAGTAACCGCCTTTAGCAAGTTGCTCTGCTACGTTCTCATCCAAAATCGTCTGCATATTTGCTGGCACAACAGGTAGTTTGAAAGTGTGATTTCCAAGTGTGACACTCGTGTCTGCTTCTGCACGGCTTTTAATGACACATTTATTTGGGATCAACTGAATATCTTCGTAATCAAAAATTGGAAATTCATTTAACATATCGATGTCTCGTTTCTTTTGTAATGACCTACCTATGCCTTCGCATCACTACGTCTTTTCCGACGTTTCCTTGATTTATTATAAACTAAAGTACAGTTTTTGTCAAATATTTTTAACAATCAAACTATATTGTTCGGTTTTTATTTGAGGAATAGAGAAGTAAAGTGGAGAGATTAGATTCTCCCCACTTCTTCATCAATAATCGCTTTAAAAATTTCTGCGGAGTTTTCCATCATTTTACAAAACGCACTGTAGGATGAAGCATTCTGAGGAATTTGGATAGACCACTTTTTAAGCAAGACTCCGTACCCCACTACTTTTCCTATCTCACTATTTACTGACTGCTCCATACTAGGAAAAATCAATCCAGCTTTCCAAGTTTTCCCAGCTTCTAAAATATAAGAATAGGAAATCAACTGAAACAAGTCCTCGCGATTGATCCCTTTTTCAGTGAACTCCAGTTTCTTATATTTTGCATCTAGAACAATCTTTCGTTCTCTGTCATAAAAATCTGGATATACTTTTCGTTTCCCAACAGAAAATACTGAAATTCCGTCCGTCTTATCTTTATTTCGTGGATGGATGAAACCTTTTGGCAACAAGGTGTAAACATACTCTTCCCAAAGCCAGGCAACATCAAAGAGAATGCCATGTACCCTTTGGGCTTGAGGTCCAAGACCATGCTTTTCTCTACTCAGAATCATCAAGCAGAGTTCCTGTAATTTTCTATACTCTCTAAAATAGGCGTGTCGGATGGGTTTGATTTTATTCATTCTGATAATCTTGGCACGATCAGCTAGTTTATAAGATGAGGTTACACGAGTAATTTCTGTCATATTTTCACGATTACTATCGAGCAGAACTCCGAAACCTTTCTGATTCTTTATGTACTCAATCGTATGCCGAATCAACTGCATGAGTGGATTATCATAGGTGAACTCTCTTGTTGTATAGGCAATATTTCCCATAAAAGGGAGATTTTTTTTCAGATGATTTCCAGCATCTAGTACACCCTTCACATGACTATCGTTATGGAAAAATCGCTGATATTCCTTATAAAGACCTTTTCGGAGAGCAGCTTGAAGATACTTGGGAAAGAGGTAAACCAAGAGTTGATAGAGCTTATCCTCTTGAGATAGACTAACATCCAAACTAGTCAGATTGATATTGAGAACCTTTTGTAAGAGATAATGCAAAAAATGGTCGTTATATTTATCAGAAAAACGAGAGGAAATCGTCAATCTTTCCTGACCATATCCAAGAAAACCAATCACGTTCCCTGTCTTGATTTCCTGATTAACTGTTTCCAAAATCTTTTGGTCCTTATCTAAATCAAGAGAATTTATCAAATCATTTGGAAAAATAAAAATATTGTCCTCTCGAGAAAGGCTATCTAGTGTTCTATCAAGAAGTGCTTGACTTAGGTTGGGATATTGTGCGACAAAGTCCTCTTTAGCAATTCTATGCTGATTATCAGTTATCCGCATCATCATTCTCAACGCCTTCATTATTATCAATTATAGACTCACTTGCCTCTCCTATATTTGTCAGATCAAATGCTTTTTTCAATGTATCCAGAGTTTCAGCCTCTTCATAAGAACCTCGTAAGTAATCTTCCAAAAGTGGTTTGAGGTAATCAGACCAGAGTAATTCATAGTCAAAATCTACATCCTGCAACTTAAGGAAATAACTTGGTCCGATATGATAATGACTGTTTAGCTCCTGAACGTTTTCGATAGCAGCATTCAAATTTCTTAGACGAAGTTTTGCCTCTTCTGCATGGATATCTAGTTCTTTATCCAACATAGCAACTTGGCTTTCAGCAGTAACTTCGACAAAACGGAAACGACGACGCATAGCAAAATCAAAGGTATCTACTGAACGGTCAATATCATTCATTGTTCCGATGATGTAGACATTCTCAGGAATATAAAACTTGTCATCCGTCTCATGTAAATTAGCATACTGGGTGGAAACACTCCCCTTTTCACCACGATAACCAGGGTCGATAGAGAAAAAGAGTTCCCCAAAAATCTTAGAAATCTCCCCACGGTTGATTTCATCGATAATGAAAACGAAATTCTTGTCTGTGTCAATCGTTGGAGATACATAATCACATAATCCATAACTTTCTTTCATGTGATCCAAAACAATGTTTTGATAAGTTTCGTACTTTAAATTAGTATCTTCACCCTTGTACAAAAGATACACTTTTTCTTTTGTGGCAACAGGAGAATCAAACTTCACATTCCCTTGACTGTTTAGACTGGCTGGAACAGAACTACGAGGTAAGAAGTATTGTCCCTGCTTTTCATTGATAGCATCCGTTAGCTTACCCCACGCTTCCTCAAAATTATCTTGTCCTCCAGTTTTCTGAGCTTCTTTAGCCTTCTGACAGAACTTCTTAAAAATACCGTCCTGTAAGCCAAAGTTAATCTGCCCATCATCCCCCAGAATTGGTCTCAACCCCTCTACAAAATCCGTATAATCATAGGAAGGGTGAAACTGTACAAATTCGATTTGGTCTTCGTTGCCACCCGTTAATTCTTTAGCAATTTCTTTAGCAAGATAAGTTTTTCCTGTGCCAGGAGCACCGTGGAGGATGAGGTTTTTGGATTTTTTTAATTTATCTAAATAATCGTCAATATTTTTATTTATAACAACTTTCTCTATATTTTTTCTGTATGTACCATTTATAATAGATTTATATAAATTGATACGTTCTGAATTTCTATCCCAGTTGATGGTTTGTCTTGTACCTTTTTTACCTTGGTATTCCCATCCACCATCTACTTTCAACCAATTAACACCAATACAATGTTTAAACTCTGTTTTTGTTTCATCAAAGTAATATGTTTTCACACATTGTCCAATACCTAAAATTTTGTTAAATCCTGAGGTAGCTATTATATAATCATTTATTTTTATGTCATGTGCAAACTTCCAAATAAATAAATTGCTCCGCTTTCCTTGCTTCAATTCTTCAGGATTATTGTAATCTAAAATATTAGATAAATTAGAATCGAAATCTATACAAGCTATATTCTCTTCTTTGAATAAAGACCAAACTTTTCCACCTCCTCCTGCAACTATCATCCAATAATTTAATTTTTTTTTCCATTTTGTAGCTCCATTTTCATATTATAGGCTAGTTAGTATTTAATATTTCAAAACCCTATTTCATATATAGAATATCATATCTATTAAAAAAAGAAAAGAATTTCCAAACAAAAAGCCCAGTGTAGAGAGCTTTATTCACTCTTAACACTAGACTTCATTTTTATCTTAGTAATACTCACCCTGACGGTAGTCCCATGAGTTAAAGGTATCTGACAAATGCATCATGATTTTATCAATGTCAAGTCCTTTGCGGATCACAACTGGAGCTGGTGAGATTGAACGGTCTCCTCCTTGTTCTGGGATGAGCTTACCATCTTTATCAACCATAGACACCATAACACCTTGCTCGTAGCGAGTTTCGATTGTTTTGTCCGGTTGGATGGATGCCACATAGTCGTCTGCCTCGATGACAAGGTCCACTGCTCCTTCTATACGTTCTCCGATACCTTCCACCTTACCGCGGTTTCCTTTTCCAGATGGGTTAGCTGATGAGGCATAGACCATCTTACCTTCTTCCCAAAGTTTAGCAGCCAACTGTTCACCAGCTTTACCAAACTTGATGACAAAACAGCTAGTACCACGCACGTCAGTCATAAGTTCTTCACGGCCATCACCGTATGCTTTCAATTTCTCAAAAGCTTCTGGTTTCCAAGGAAGGATACAACCAAGGAGAATGTCTTCGTCCCAATGTTTTTGGTAGAAGGCTTCAATTTCTAGGTTAAGTTGTGCTAAAGCGCGTAGCTCGTCCATGCTACCACAAAGTACAACACCTGGTTTGTTACGGTTACGCTCTTTAGCTTCAAATTTGCGTTCAAGTCCTGCCTTGTCGCTAGTCATGATAATGTAACCAACTTTTGTAGGGCAAACGATACATCCGCCCTCACCTTTTAAAATGTCATAGCCTTCTTGTGAAAGTGCTCCGTTCCATTGAATGTGTTTTGTCATAGTTCTATTTCCTTTTCTATTTTTTCTAATCCTGCCAGTAGGCTGGACGTTGTTTTTCATAAGCAGCAATCAAGTCTTCATACTGCAAAGTAATACCGATATCATCCAAACCATTTAATAGCTTGTGTTTCCATTCGCTATCGATTTCGAAAGTGAATTCTCCAACTGGTGAGATGATTTTTTGTTGTTCCAAGTTCACGGTAACCTGGTCGCTTGGTTTGAGTTGGGCTAGCTTTTCTCTAACCTCCCTAGGCTGAACAATAGGCAACATGCCATTATTAAGTTCATTATTGTAATGAATGTCACCGAAAGATCCTGCAATCACAACCTTAAAACCATAGTCAGCTAGAGCCCAAGCTGCGTGTTCCCTCGAAGAACCCGCCCCAAAGTTATCCCCCGATATAAGAATACTGGCTTTACGATATTCAGGTCGGTTAAAAACAAAATCTGGATCCTCAGTGTAGTTATCGTCTAGATAACGCCAAGCATACATGAGGTACTTACCAAAGCCTTTCTTATCAATCAACTTGAGAAACTGCTTGGGGAGTATTTGGTCGGTGTCGATATTATCATTCATAAGAGGAACGGTCGTTCCCGTATAAACTGTAAATTTCTCCATATCCTCTCCTTACTGGGCCTCTGGCATTTGCCGAACATCTACGAAGCGCCCTGCGATAGCTGCCGCCGCTGCCATGGCTGGACTGCAGAGATGGGTTTTAGCACCAAATCCTTGTCTGTCTTCAAAGTTGCGGTTACTGGTTGAGGCACAGTGGACCCCATCAGGGACCTTGTCAGGATTCATCCCTAGGCACATAGAGCAACCTGGGTCTCTCCACTCAAAGCCAGCATCTAGGAAAACCTTATCCAAGCCCAACCTCTCCGCAGCTCGTTTCACAGGACGAGAACCTGGTACTACGATAGCCGTTAAGTTGGGAGCAATCTTCTTCCCTTTGACAAATCGCGCAGCCAGCTGTAAGTCACTGAGTCGAGCATTGGTACAAGACCCGATAAAAATATATCCTAGTTCAATATCCTCTGGCTTTTGACCAGGCTCCAAGTTCATGTAATGATAAGCTCGTTCATCATTCATATCCTTAATTTCTGGGAAGCTACTGTCAAAGTCGACGCCCATAGCAGGATTGGTTCCCCAGGTCACCATAGGAGCCAAGTCTGAGACATCCATCCGGATAACCTTATCATAAACAGCATCATCATCGCTGACTAGCGTCTTCCAATCGGCAACTGCCTCCTCGAAAGCTTTTGGAACACATTCCCGTCCCTTTAGATAGTCATAGGTAGTCTGATCTGGATTCATAATCCCCATCTTAGAACCAAACTCGATGGACATGTTACAGATGGTCATTCGCTCTTCCATGGTCAGAGCATCAATCGCTTGCCCACGATATTCCACCACATAGCCAACACCACAAGCAACGCCGTACTTGGCAATCAAGGCGAGAATGTAATCCTTAGAATAAACTCCTTTTTGAGGAACACCAGTGAATTCTACCAACATTTTCTTGGGTTTGACCTGCCAGAGGGTCTGGGTAGCAAAGACATGCTCGACCTCACTGGTCCCAATTCCAAAAGCGATAGCTCCGAAAGCTCCGTGAGTAGCTGTGTGACTATCTCCACAGACGATGAATTTTCCTGGTTGCGTCCGTCCTGTTTCTGGACCTACCATGTGAACGATCCCCTGCTTTTCAGAACCGTGAGCTGCATGTTCAATCCCAAACTCCTCAACATTCTCAGCAAGCTTATCAATTTGGGCCTTAGAAATAACATCTCGAATATCGTAGATATTGACGGTCGGTACATTGTGGTCAAAGGTTCCAAATGTCAAGTCTGGCCGTCTCAATCTGCGGCCTGCATCTCGTAATCCTTGAAAAGCTTGGGGACTAGTCACTTCATGAATATAGTGCTGATCCACATACATGAGTTGGGGTTGCCCCTCTTCTCCTGTGATGACATGGCGGTCCCATAATTTGTCAAAAATCGATTTTCCTGCCATCCATTACCTCCAAATAAAATATAAGGCTACTAGTGTGGTCACCATCCCGAGAAACCAAACTGTTTTAAAGTACCATTTTCTAGTCTTGTGGTGAAAGGTGATTCCTGCCAACCAGGCACCAAAACCACCACAAGTAAGGGCTAAAATGAGTAAGGTTTTCTCTGGGACGCGCCAAGCACCTCTTCTTGCCTTGGATTTGTCAATGCCATAAATCAAGAAAATCAGCAAATTCCAAATCAAGAGGGCAAGCGTGATTCCTTCATTTATCTTCATAATCTTTCAATGATGGCTTCTGTCATTTCCTTAGTCGAAGCCTGTCCTCCAATATCTCTTGTTAAAACACCAGCCGCTAAACTAGCTTCAACAGCATGTTCGATACGCTCTGCATCCTCATAACGTCCAAAGCTATCTCTCAACATCATGGCAACTGACAAAATCATAGAGATAGGATTGGCAATTCCTTGACCTGCAATATCAGGTGCCGAACCATGAATAGGCTCATAAAGACTTGGCCCCTTTTCAGAATGACTGGCTGATGGCATGACGCCAAGTGTGCCTGATAGAACGCTTGATTCATCAGATAAGATATCTCCGAAAAGATTCTCCGTCACAATGACATCAAACTTGGCAGGATTGGTAATCATGAGCATGGCAGCTGAGTCCACCAACTGGTGTTCCAAGGTTACATCTGGGAAATCCTGCGCGACTTCCTCAGCTACTCTGCGCCAGAGTTTTGAAGTCGCTAGAACATTTTGCTTATCGATACTGGTGAGGATTTTTCTCCGATTTTTTGCAATTTCAAATGCCTTGCGAATGATCCGCTCTACTTCCTCATAGCTGTAGTCGTTGATATCACGCGCTTTGCGCCCTTCAAGAATATGATCCCCAAAGTAAATTCCACCTGTCAACTCACGCACCACGACAAAATCTACACCAGCAATTCGTTCCGGTTTGAGAGGTGACAAATGCTTGAGACTATCAAAAATCTTAACAGGGCGAATATTGGCATAGAGATTGAGTTCCTTACGAAGAGCCAGCAAACCTTGTTCAGGCCGAACCGATGCTCCATCATACTGAGGACTACCGATAGCCGCAAGGAGAATCGCATCTGCTTCTCTACATGCCTTGAGGGTTTCATCAGGTAAGGGATGCCCCACAGCATCAATACCTGCACCTCCAAAGGGGCATCTATCTATCTCATAGTCAAAACCTGTTTTTGAAGCTAGAGCTTCTAGAACTGCTAAACCAGCTTCCATGATTTCTGGACCGATTCCATCCCCTGCTAGAGCTACTATTTTCTTTGTCATAGCCTTCTCCTTTACACACTAGGCATGTCTCGGTAGGAAACGCTATGCCCCATCTCACCTGCATTCTCTTTTTGAACAAAAGTATTGGCATTGATATAAGCAATAGCCGAAGCCTTTAACACATCAAAATCGAGTCCTGCTGCATTAAAGATGGTTTCGGTATCTCTGTTTTCAACAGTGACCAAAACCCGAGCTTGGGCATCGATACCATCTGTTACCGCGTCAATGGTATAGGACACCAAGCGGACAGATTGGTTAAAGAACTTATCAATAGCGTTAAAGATCGCTTCAACGGAACCTTGCCCTGTCGCATTGAATTCGACTTTCTCACCATCCATATTGGCCAGGCTAACGAGCGCTTCAATGTCATTGTCTGCATGGGTTTGAAGTTGCAAATCATCAAAGTGGAAACCTTCTGGATTTTCAACCATGGTTCCAGCTACCAGAGCTCGAATATCTGCATCTGTGATTTCTTGTTTCTTGTCAGCCAGTGCCTTGAACTTAGCAAAGAGTGGTTTGATATCCTCTTCTGTAAAGTCTAGAGCCAATTCTCTTAGTTTTTCAACAAAGGCATGGCGACCTGACAATTTTCCAAGCGGAAGACTATTACTCTTAACGCCGACCAATTCAGGTGTGATGATCTCATAAGTGAGAGGATTTTTAAGAACTCCATCTTGGTGAATACCCGATTCATGAGAGAAGGCATTGCCACCAACGACAGCCTTGTTTTTAGGAACTGGAATACCAGAGAAGCGAGAAACCATTTCTGACGTATTCATTGTTTCATCCAAAACAATATCACTAGTTGCTTGGAAGAAATCCTCACGAATCTTTAAAGCAACAGCTACTTCTTCAAGAGCAACATTACCTGCGCGTTCACCGATACCATTAATAGTTCCCTGGACACGTCCAGCACCGTGTTTAATTGCTGTCAAAGTATTTGCAGTTGCCATACCGAGATCATCGTGACAGTGGACACCAAAGACAACTTTATGATCTGATTTAATATTTTCAGTCAAGTGATCAAAGATACGTGCAAACTCTTCTGGAGTCGTAAAGCCAACTGTGTCAGGGATATTGATATAAGATGCACCTGCATCGACCGCTGTTTGAACGACTTGCAAGAGGAAATCCAACTCTGTTCTAGTCGCATCTTCAGGAGAGAATTCGACGATTTCAAACTTAGAACGTGCATAAGAAACATGTTCCTTGATAGCTTCTAAAATCTCTTCCTTGCTCTTATTGAGCTTATACTTGCGGTGAATCGGACTGGTAGCGATAAAGACATGAATCTGTGGATACTTGGCATCCTTAAGAGCCTCATAACAAGCATCAATATCAGATTTTACAGAACGAGCTAATCCTGTCACTGCTGTTTTTTTTATGGCTTTAGCAATTTCTTGAACGGCTATAAATGAATCTGGACTAGCAGCCGGAAAACCAGCTTCAATTACAGAAATTCCCCATTTCTCCAGCTGTCTTGCAATGGAAACTTTTTCCTTTATTGAGAAGTTAACACCAGGTGTTTGTTCCCCATCACGAAGGCTTGTATCAAAAAATTCAACTTTACGCATAAGATTTCCCCTTTTCCAAATGTGGTTTTAAAAAAACATCTCGCTCAGAAGCCCAAGCGAGATGTTGATTTACTCCCGCTTGGTAAGCCAAACAGGACTAATGCTTTTGCACTAGCCCGAGTACCTCAACAACAAAGCAAATTGATTAAACTTAGCTGTTTTCATGTTTGACTTTCTCCTTCGTTTGATATCTTGTTTAGTATTTTAGCATAGCTAAAAACACTTGTCAAGAAAAAATCCATTATTTTCTGAAAATTTCTTCAGTAAAGAATATTTTGCTAATTGAAAGTATTTGAAAACTCAAGCGAATTTCCTTATTTTTTCACAGTCAAGTTCCAACTTTTTTCGATGAGTTCTATCACTTCTTCATCTTGCAAACTATCATCAAGCGCCAGACTAAGCCAGTAGCGTTTGTTCATATGAAAGGCCGGATAAATGCCTTTTTTTGAAAACAAATCAGCTACTTGGTCGTGTTTGAGGTTGACTGCTTCGACTAGCCCTTCTCTCCCCTTTTCCAGCTTATCCCAAGGAATTCTCATTAAAACAGCATACCACTTTTGATTGCCTTCATGACGCAATACAGCTGTATCAGGTGACTTTTCCCACAAATACTCCAACTGACTACCATACTTTTTCTGAACTTTAGTCATGATACGCTTAGTTTGAGGACAGATAAAATCCTGCACATCAAAGCAAGCCCTCCGAATCTGGTAGAGAATCTCCAAACAAGCCTCACGGACACTTCCTACAAAACTTCCCCGCATACTTTCCATATGTACTTGAGGATAGAGGTCACCCGTTTCCTGATCAAAAACCTGAAAACTCACATTATCAGGAGTGATAGAGACTGTCATGGAAAAGTCACCTTGCAAAATCTGGCAACTATAGTTCCATACTTCCCCATTTTCTACAAAACCATAGTCTCTGGCCTTTTCTTTATTAAACTGATAGGATTTAAAAATTTCAAACATAAGTGAAAACTGCTACCAAAAGCTAGCAGTTCCTTTCTATTTTTTAAAAGACAACCTTAGTTCCATGCAATTGTGTCACGCCCAGCTGGTCAATAAAGGTTTGACGGTTGTCCAAGTCAATCCCCCCACCTGGTAAGATTTCAATTTTACCAGCGGCATGTTCCAAAATTCTGTGATAATGAGCAAAACGTTTCTCTAGCGAGTCTCCAGACACACCAGCACGAGTTAAGATACGGGTGACACCTGCTTGGCTGAGCCAGTCAATGGCTTCCAACTGGTCTTCATCACTCAATTCATCAAAGGCCATGTGAAAGACAATTTCCATTCCTTTAGATGCGGCAATCAGCTTCTCAAGATTAGTCTTATCTAACTTCTTATCAGCAGTTAATGTCCCAAATACAACCCCTTGACTTCCAGCCTGAGCAGTCAAACGAATGTCTTCTAGCATGATCGCTATTTCAAGATCAGTATAGACAAAGTCGCCACCACGGGGACGAATCATGTTCATGATGGTGGTGTCGTAGTTAGCTGCCAGTTCAACCGCTGCCTTGGTCACTCCATAGCTAGGTGTTGTTCCTCCTACTGCTAGATTGTCACAAAGTTCGATTCGACGAGCTCCAGCCTGCATCGCTTTTTCAAGCAAGGTCACATTTTCAGCACAAAATTCGTAAATCATTTGATTCTCCTTGATGTTTTCTTTAAATTTATTATATCATATTATTTTAAATATGCTTTCATTTTTATCAAGGCAAATAACTACTATTTTAACTATTCTTTGTCAGGAATGACTTTAAAGAGATAGTAGGTGATAAAGATAGTCAAGGCTCCCAGACCGATTTTGACTGGCAAAAGAGGGGCAAAATAAATAGAAATCCCCATCAAGATATAGATAGATACGATGATTTTTTTCTTTCGTTCTCGCGCGATTGACTTGGTTTCCCGAAAGTCAGCTACATAAGTCTGATAAAGCTTTGTATGATAAAGCCAGTCTTCAAAACGCTTAGAAGATTTTGAAAAGCAAGCGATAGCTAACAAAAGAAAGGGTGTTGTTGGTAAAAGTGGTAAGACAACTCCAATAACAGCTAAAGCCAGTGAAATAAAGCCAATACTGAGATAAATGATACGCATGATTTCTCCTAGATAAATTACTCTTCCTCTAGTTTCGCATACAAGGGGGAAATTTGTCAAGCTTCAAGTAAAAAGAGCCTGAAATTCAATTTCAGGACTCTGCATTTTATTTAATTTTCTCTTCTTCGTAGTCGCCATTACTACATACAACCTGCTTGCCACCACCACGGACTTTTTTCTCCACAAGGAAGTGTCCGCATTTTGGACAGTCACGGCCAATTGGTTTATCCCAGGAAGTAAACTCACATTCTGGATAGCGATTGCAACCATAGAAGATACGATTGCGCTTGGTTTTGCGTTCAATGATTTGTCCTTGATGACAGCTTGGACACTCGACACCAATCTCCTTAACAATCGCTTGTGTATGACGGCAGTCTGGGAAGTTGCTACAAGCATAGAATTTACCAAAACGTCCAAGCTTAATTACCATTGGACTGCCACAAACTTCACAGTCAAATCCAGCTGGCTCATCCTTGATCTGGATTTTTTCCATTTCGGATTCAGCCTTGGCTACTTCTTTAGAGAATGGTTTGTAAAAGGCGTCAATGACCCGTTGCCACTGCTCTTTACCAACTTCGACATCATCCAGTTTTCCTTCCATTTCAGCTGTGAAGGTCACATTTACGATATCTGGGAAATATTCAACAATGAGTTTATTAACAATTTCACCCAACTCTGTTGGTTCAAAACGTTTTGCTGCTAGACGAACGTAGTAACGTTTTTGGATGGTTTCAATGGTCGGAGCATAGGTTGACGGGCGTCCAACTCCATTTTCTTCCAAGGTCTTGATAAGAGTCGCTTCCGAATAGCGAGCAGGTGGTTGAGTGAAATGTTGTTCTGGCTTGCTATTGACCTGCTTGACCACATCTCCAACAGCCATATCTGGCAACATTTTGTTCTTGTCAGAGTCATTGTAGATAGCAAGATAACCATCAAACTTAACTTGACTACCATTTGCCGCGAATTGGACTCCATTTTGAGAGAGTTTGACAGCCATGGTATCAAAGATAGCAGCTGTCATCTGGCTAGCCACAAAACGGTTCCAGATAAGGGTATAAAGTTTGAGCTGGTCTTTGTCCAAATACTTAGCGATGCTTTCAGGTGTGTTAAAGACACTAGATGGACGAATGGCTTCGTGGGCATCCTGAGCACCTGAGGCATTCTTGACCTTGCTACCATGCTTGGAATACTTGCTACCAAAACGGTCGTTAATGTAGCTTGCCGCTTCATTCTGAGCCACAGGACTGATACGAGTCGAGTCTGTACGCATATAGGTAATCAAACCTTGCACACCTGATCCGATATTGATCCCTTCATAGAGCTGTTGAGCCACCATCATGGTCTTTCGAGTACGGAAATTGATTTTGTTAGCAGCATCCATCTGCATGGTTGAAGTCGTATAAGGTAGGGGCGCATTGCGTTTGCGTTCTTTCTTATCTACTTGGTCTACTGTAAAATCTTTACTAGTCAAATGGGACAAGACTTCTTTGACTTCTTCATTGGTGGTCAATTTCATCTTTTTGCCATTCATACCATAGAATGAAGCCTGAAATTGCTTGGTTCCCTTCTTAAAGACACCATCAATTGTCCAGTATTCTTCCGGTTGGAAGGCATTGATTTCATTTTCACGGTCAATGATGAGCTTAAGGGCAACCGACTGCACGCGTCCTGCTGATAAGCCCTTCTTGACCTTTTTCCACAAAATAGGCGAAATCGAATAACCTACCAAGCGGTCTAAGACTCGACGAGCTTGTTGGGCGTCGACCAAGTCCATGTCAATCTTGCGCGGTTCTTTAAAGGCATTTTTTACCGCGTCTTTGGTGATTTCATTAAAGACTACACGGTTGGCATCATTCTCGTCCAAGTTGAGAATGTGAGCCAAGTGCCAGGAAATCGCTTCTCCTTCACGGTCCGGGTCACTCGCCAGAAAGACTTTATTGGCCTTTTTAGCTTCTTTTTTCAGATCGTTGATGAGAGGACCTTTTCCTCTAATATTGATATACTGCGGTTCATAGTTATTTTCAATGTCGACTGACATACTGGATTTTTTCAAATCACGGATATGCCCGACACTGGCTAAAACCTTGTAATTTCGGCCTAGATATTTCTCAATCGTTTTCGCTTTAGCAGGCGACTCCACGATGACTAGATTTTTTTTAACTGTTGATTTTTTCTTTTTTGTTGCCGTAGCCACACTATCACACCTTTTCAAAGTAATAAACTTTATAAAGTGTAAACCATTTTTCTATAGCTGTCAAGACTTAACTCCTATATATAGAAGAAAAGTTTATCTGTGTGAACAAATTTCTCCTTAAAATTCAAACTCAGCCAACACATCTTGACCACTGCTAATCAGCTTTGCTCCCTCTTGGATCAGATGGTGACAGCCATCTGAATGGCCGTCTAAAATGTTTCCCGGAATGGCAAAGACATCACGACCTTCCTCCATAGCTCGCTCACAAGTAATAAGACTACCAGAACGCATTCTTGCCTCTGCTACAATAACCCCACGACAAAGTCCTGCAATGATACGATTTCGAGCTGGAAAGTGAAATTTCAGAGGTTGCTCGCCAGGTCCATATTCACTGAGAACCAGATGGTCATTGCCGATGTACTCCTGCAAACGTTTATTGGCTCGGGGATAAAAAACATCCAACCCTGTTCCAATGACAGCAATCGTTCTTCCTCCATTTTGGAGTGCAGCCATATGGGCAGCCGTATCAATCCCTTTGGCTAAACCACTGACCACGATTAACTCGTTTTCCAAACCTTGAATGACTTTCTGAACCGACTTTGCTCCCTGACTAGAACATGAACGACTCCCTACAACAGCAACCTTTGGAAACTTCAACAAGTCCAGATTTCCTTTATAAAACAAGAGCGCTGGAGCATCATAAATCTCACTCAGATCCCAAGGATAACAGTCATCAAGAATCGAGAAGGATGGAAATTTTTGGAACTCCTTCTCCAACTGTGTATCATCTATCTGGAAATAGCGTTCCATAAAGACAGCAGGATTACGGCACCCAGATATTTCTGCAATATCTCCTAATAAAAGTTCTTGATCTACAGTCTCATCGTATTCAAGAACAGTTAAAATCTGTTGATTGGTCAGCCCAGCTTTTCTCAATTTGTAAATCTCATAGTTTGTGATCTTCATATACAACTCCATTTCTTTTTCTACTCATCTATCTATTCGTAAAAAAAATAAAAAGAAGACCAAGGTGTACTGACCCCAAAAAGTTGGACAAATAATTATTGAAAGGATTTAGTTCTGTACTGCACAGGACTAAGTCCTTTTAGTTTGACTTTAATTCGTTTGTTGTTGTAGTAATCAATGTAGTCCACAATAGCTTGTTCCAATTGATTAAGTGATTTAAATGTCTTCTCATAGCCGTAAAACATTTCGGATTTCAAAATGCCAAAGAAGGACTCCATCATCCCATTGTCTGGGCTGTTGCCCTTGCGGGACATAGATGCTTGAATTCCCTTACTCTCTAGAAACCGATGATAAGAATCGTGTTGGTATTGCCAGCCCTGGTCACTGTGGAGAATCGTATTCTCATAGTGCTTCTCTGTGAATGCCTGTTCTAACATCGTTTGTACTTGTTCTAAATTAGGCGAACAAGAAAGATTAAAAGCAATAATTTCGCTGTTAAAGCCATCTAAAACTGGTGATA
>CAJNDD010000012.1 GCA_905221435.1 bacterium | reverse complement strand
TATCTTCATAACTCAATTTCATAATAAAACACCCCAAAAGTTAGATTTTTTCTGTCTAACTTTTGGGGTGCAGTTCAAAGTTACTTTTTATCTTAATTTCATGCGGCAAGAACGGTGTTTTTCTTGACCTGTTTGTTTTTCATAGCCTGGACGTAGCTTTTCATCGGGGATGACTTGCCCATCCTGTAAAAGAGCCAAAGAATGATACTGCTGCAAATACTCATCACACTCATCACACCAACGTTGGTCTGCAGGATCCCAAAAAATAGTCATCAAATCGCTCCGACTCTTATAAAGAGGATTCTTCTTTTCCAGCTCAAACCAGCATAATTTATAATATTTTAGAGCATCATAGTACTTGTTAAAAGAGCGACTCATGATGACATCTTTTTCCCAACCTTCTATGAACCACCACGGTTCAAAATCCCCATACATTTCTATAACACGATACATTTTCACTACTTCCTTTGTACCGTATATTATAACGAATTTTCTAGAACAATGAAAGGATTTTGCTTCATTATAGAACAATCCTCTAGCTTTCTGAAGATACCTCTAAATAGAAAAGCAAAGGCTGAGTCATCACAGCCTCTGCTTTTTATTATGCTTGATAACGTTTCACACCATCTAGGTAGGTTGCTACCAATTCCAAATCTTTATCTAGAACGATAAAGTCGGCGTCGTAACCTTCACGGATTTGACCACAGACATCATCGATGTGAACAGATTTTGCTGGGTTGAGGCTGGCCATCATGACTGCTTCATGCGGATTCGCAATGCCCCATTCGACCACATTCTTCAAACCGTCTTTGAGTTTGAGGATAGAACCTGCCAAATTGCCTGTAGATTTGAGGCGAGCAGTTCCATTAGCAACTACTACCGGGAATTCTCCCAACATGTAATCTCCGTCTTCCAAGCCACCAGCTGTCATACAGTCTGTGATAAGGGCGATATTTTCAGTTCCTTTTTGTTTGAGCAAAATGTCACAGGCTTTTGGATCCACGTGATGACCGTCACAGATCAACTCTGCGTAAGTATGTGGCAATTCATACATGGCTCCCACCATACCGAGCTCACGGTGAGTCAACCCACGCATTCCGTTGTAGGCATGTACCCAAACACTTGCTCCAGCATCGACTGCCTTTTTAGCTTCATCAAAAGTCGCATTTGAGTGTCCAAGAGCAACGGTCACACCTTCGCCCGTAATCGTACGAACAAAGTCTTCTACACCTTCACGTTCTGGTGCAAGGGCAATTTTATTGAGCAAACCATTGGCTGCTTTTTGCCAAGCACGAAACTCATCCATACGAGGGTCTTTCATATAGGCAGGGTTTTGAGCTCCTTTGTATTTCTCTGTGAAATAAGGCCCTTCAAAATAGATTCCACGAATCTTGGCTCCACTTGCTTCCTGGTATCGAGCACCAATATTTTCTGTTACTGCAAGCAATTGTTCATAAGAGGAAGTCAACGTCGTTGGCAAGAAGCTGGTAACACCCGTGCTAAGTAGACCTTCACTCATAGTATGAAGGGTTCCTTCGATGTTATTGTCCATGACATCGACACCGCCAAATCCATGAATGTGGGTATCTACAAGTCCAGGGGCAATGCTATAACCTGTATAGTCAATCACCTCAGCACCTTCAGGAATCTGATCTACATGTTTTCCAAACTTGCCATCCACAAGTTCCAAGTAACCACCACGACGAATCCCGTGTGGGTAGAAAAACTGATCCGCTTTAATATAGTTAGGCATAATGATAACCTCCTTAAAAGATTGATTCTACAATTTATTATGTCAATTACATTATAAACCTTTCTTTTTCATTTGTAAATGGTATAGACCTATTTTCTAGAGATATTTTAAAAGAGCTGGATTTCTCCAACTCTTTGATCTTATTTTGATTTCACAGGCAGTTCTTGAGCAGCCTTAACAGCAGCTGCAATCGTCTCTGCGTAAAGTTTAGCACCTTCTTCAATCATGTTGCTATCATTTCCAAAGTGGACTTGATCAGTTCCAGCCCAGATTTCAGGGTGTTCCTTAGCGACCTTATTCCAGTCAGCGATGCTCACATATGGGTTCTTTTCAGCTAATTCTCTCGCATAAGCCGCATACTGCTCCACTGATGTATAAGTGTCCTTGCTCTTATCTCCCTCATAAGGGGTCACCAGTATCAGATGATGTCCTTTCGGTAGATTGTTCACGATGCTGTCCAAGTCATTCTTATAACCTTCAGGATTGTTGACTCCCGTTGCAATGACAACAGTTTTTAGCAGCGCCTTATTCTGACTGTTATTGAGCATGATGTCATTAGCTTGCTTGGTCGTCCGACTAACCTGAGCATTGATATTTGCATCAGGAAGCGCCTCTTTTAAGGCTGTATTGGCACGTAAGGCTACCGAATCTCCTATTAGGCTTGTTCCCTCAGAAATTCCTAGACGACTGACTTCAGCTTGTTCAGCAAGAGTCTTTGTTTGTCCAATATTGGTCTGAGCTTGCTTGAAACCATTGACCATCAAGTCTGTCTCAAAAGCTCCAACTTGAGGAGCCATAGCTATGATAATCAAAGTAAGTAAGGAAAGGGCACCCACAACACTAGCACTAATAGGTTTGATATGGTGCAGTTTAGTGATTTTTCTAACTAAAGCGTTGGTCTTACCAGCAATCAATGGCTCAATAATATAGAAGGATAGGATAGCAAAGAAATAAGAAAAGATGATTGTCAGAATAACAGCAGGCAGATTACTCATCAGCTGAGAAAAGATAATATAAAAAGGCCAGTGGAAAAGATAAACCGCATAGCTGGTATCCGCTAGAAATGTGATTATCCGAGGTTCTTGTATCTCAGACGTTTTCTCATGCAAGACACGCGCAGCAAAAATCATGGTCACTGCCGCTAAACTTGCTAGCAAGAAGCCAAATAAGTACGCAAACAGGTAGGTGAACTTGACAAAGAAAGTCAAGAGTATTAACACCAAGAGACCTGCAACAAATACCAGTAGATTCTGACGAATATCCCATGTCCGGTCAAACTGCTTGACTAAATCGCTCGTCTGACGAACCCCCACAACTGTCGCCAAAATGCTTCCTAAAAAGAAGGGATAAACATGGGTTAAACTTGAAAAGTAGACAGATGAATAGGAACTAGCCATTAGACTACCAATAAACATGGAGAAAAAGCTAATGATAAAAGCTCCAGCAGAAAGGAGAAAGACCATCCCTCTCAATTGACTACTAGATTTTGAACGTTTCGATAAGAACCAAACCGCTAAGCCCCAAAGGATATAGTAGTGAACCTCAACAGCTAGACTCCAGTTGTGAACAAAGAGATGCGGAATGAACTGGGATTCATAACTTCCCCCTGTTAACATTTCGTAGAAGTTGGTCATAAAACCGAGAACTCCAGCTATCTGGCCACCAATTCCAGCAACATAGTCTTGACGAACCAAGAAAGTAAAAGGCATGGTCACCAAAATCATCAGCACCACAGGTGGCACGATGCGGTAAAACCGTCTCTTAAAAAATCCCAGTAAATCAATCTGGCGTGCCTTCCCAAATTCTTCTAAAAGGAGGGAGGTGATCAAAAATCCTGAAAAAGTGAAAAAGACATCTACCCCAAAGAATCCTCCAGGAAAGATCGTTTGAAAGAAGTGGTACAAAAGCACCAAAAGTAAACCTGTAATCCTAATCAAGGAAAACCATTTAATACGCATACGAGTCTATTCTCCATTAAATTAGGAAGCAAAACACCACCTAATTTCCATTCCATTATACTCCCTATTCTATCAAAAAAATAGGAAAAATCCTAAGAGAAAACTTAGGATTTTGGCATTCTAATTTTACACTTTAGAAATTTCGTCCTGACTTATTGTAGCCATATTTTTCTACAAAATACTCACGAAATTCCAAGAGATTGTCATCCATGATGGCTTGACGCACTTGCTTCATCAGATTGAGTAAGAAGTAGAGATTGTGGTAGCTAGTCAAGCGGATACCAAAGGTTTCGTCAGCCTTGAGCAAGTGACGAAGGTAGGCGCGTGTATAGTTCTTACATGTATAGCAATCACACTCAGGATCCAGTGGCGTAAAGTCCTCAGCAAACTGGGCATTCTTGACAACCAAACGACCTTGGCTGGTCATACAAGTTCCGTTACGAGCGATACGAGTCGGCAAGACACAGTCAAACATATCCACACCACGAATAACTCCATCGATCAAGCTATCTGGCGCTCCCACACCCATCAAATAGCGAGGTTTGTTTTCAGGTAGCAGTTGAGTTGTGAAGTCCAAGACTGCATTCATCTCTTCGTGGGTTTCTCCTACTGCCAAACCACCGATAGAGTAGCCTGGGAAATCCATGCTGACAAGGTCATGAGCTGACTGACGGCGAAGGTCTTCAAATCCTGCCCCCTGCACAATTCCAAACAAACCTTGATCCTGTGGGCGACGGTGAGCCTTCAAACCACGCTCCGCCCAACGGCTAGTACGCTCGATGGATTTCTTAACATAGTCGTAAGGTTGGTAAAATTGTGGACATTCATCAAAGGACATCATGATGTCTGAGCCTAGATTATTCTGAATAGAAATGGCTTTTTCTGGCGATAGGAACATCTTAGAACCATTGAGATGGTTTTTAAAGGTTACGCCTTCTTCTGTGATATTTCGGCTATCTGCTAGGGAATAAACCTGGAACCCCCCACTATCCGTCAAGATTGGCTGATCCCAGTTCATGAACTTGTGGAGACCGCCTGCGCGTGCGATGAGTTCATCTCCAGGACGAAGCCATAGATGATAAGTATTAGATAGGATAATCCCTGATCCCATCTCCTTCAACTCTTCTGGCGACTGGGTTTTAACAGTAGCTTGGGTCCCAACTGGCATAAACATAGGCGTTGGAAAAGTACCGTGCGGGGTGATGATTTCTCCCAGACGAGCTCCCGTATGTTTTTCTTTCTTAATCAATCGGTATTTGATTGGTGAATCTGACATTTTCTACCTCCGAAGCTGGGAAAGACAGTCCCAGTTCATACTTTGTGCCCAAAGGCATACTGTATGATTTTATCAAAAAAACCAGGAACTGTCACGAACTATGGTATAATGAAAGAATGAAATACCCAAAAATTGATTTAAAAACCATTCGTCTACAGACTAGGCAATTTCAGGCTGAAAATCCCCGCCTCTTTCTCGTCTATCTCTTACCTAGCATACTGGTCATCTTATCAGGCTTTCTCAACCCCTTGGCTCGTCTCCAAGAAAATGTTTTAGAGCAATCCTTTTTCAGCATGCTAGCACAAGTGCTCCAAGCCTATCTCTTCCCACTAGTGGTTTCTTTTGTGAGCACGATTTTTCTAGCAGGTGCTGCCTTTGCGACACTCCGACTCCTCAAAGATCCTGATACGGAACTCTCAGTAAAATCAAGCCTGACCCTCTTTGCTGAAGAGCGCTTCTCGCAAACCTTCCTGACCCTACTCCTCAAACGTTTCTACCTCTTTTTATGGAGCATTCCAAACTTAGTAGGCGTTTATTTTCTCTTTTATAGCAATCTCTTGGCTCGGAGATTTGTAGCCCTACATCCTGAATTTCCAAAATTAGACCTCTCATCCGTTGAAACCGAGCAGTTCCTTATGACCTTTGGCCTCTACTTTTTCGCGAGTCTCATCTTGATGATTGTGGGAAACATCCTCTACGTTCCGCAACATTATGCCTACTCGCAGGTAGAATTCCTCCTTTGCGACACTCTGGCTTTAGGACAGGCTAAACCCCGTCAAATCCTGAAAACCAGCCGTTTCTTGATGAAAGGTTACAAGTTTCAACGCTTTGTCCTCGACCTACAACTACTCCCTTGGTACTTCCTTAACTGGATCACCTTTGGAATTGCTAGCTTTTCACTCCTTCCCTATATCCAAAACAATCACATCTTCTTTTACAGAGCCCTACTAGCCCGTAAACGTCGAAATGGATAAAAATCTAAAAAAGCAATATCTTTATTCTAACTGTAATCGTGGCATAAGATGTGAACATTATTCAACTTCTAGATGGCTTTAAGAGAGGAATCATTGTTTCTAATTCATCTATCTCCAAACTTAGGACAAGTAAATACTATAGGCTCTATAATTCTGTAGTGGGTAAAACACTGTAGGAATTATGGAGTCTATTTTGTCGTCTTGCATTGTCAAATGAAGTGCACATTTTCTTCATAGAAAACTTCATAAGGTGTTTTCCAGGTGAGACACTTCCGTGGTCTATTATGAAGTTTGTTCTCCCACAGCTGAATGGTGTGATCATCAACCAATGTTAGATCACTTCCTTTTAGAAAATAGACCTCTACCTTTAATTTGTTAGTCAAGTCTTGATGATTCGTGAATTCTTTTCCTTTATCTCGAGTGACGGTTTCTTTCGACAAGGGCTCCAACATTTGTACCATAACCTCTATGACAGATTTACTTCTTCGGGTCTTTCATGAATGGTATGAGAAATAGAAATTTTTCCTCTGTTTTCAACATGACCTTTCGTATGACGTATTTTCCCACGATGGCGGAGCTTGCGAATCACACCACGAGCACCATGGGGAAAACTTGTCGTCAAAGTGCCCACGATAGATGGCTCTATAGATTGTTTGATAACTCATAACAGCTTTTCTATATTACCGACCTTCTATTTCTTCAGGGGACCATTAGCAATCGAGAAAAAGGTGCTGGACAGTATTGCTTAAATAATGATCTATTTTCCGCCCACAGTGTGATTTAGCAATATAGTAAGATTCCTGTGCATGACTTGGAGAATAGCGTCCTTCTCTTAGATGTCGTTTCCACTCGCGACTAATACTAGACGGATGACGATAAAGCAACTTAACAATTTGAGAAAAGTTTAGTCCTTGCATACGGTAAATCAGAATACCTTCGCTCTCATCTATGCTAAAATGATGGTAGCTCATCAGATTTCCTTTCGTAACTAGTTCATTCAATTCTATTTTACTAGAAAATCTTATGAGTTTTTATTGTGCACTTATATTGTATATTCAAGATCAAAAAAAGAGAGAACTATAATTGTTCTCTCTATGCAGAAATTTTCTGCTTCTATTATTGTTTACTAAGAGAAAGTCCGCCAAAAAGCAGAACAGATACTCCTCTTTTGAATGAAAATCAATCCAAATTACATGATACCGAAGAAACGAGCTGCGATACCTACTGCAAAGAGAGCAAGGATGATTGTGATTGGTGATACTTTTTTCTTAAGCAACCACATGCAGAGGAAAGTAAGGAGAAGTCCCATCAATCCTGGGATCAATGAGTTCAACTGGCCTTGAAGAGTTTGTGGTTGAATCTTATCTAAGCTCAATCCACCAAGTGCTTGACCAAGGATACCTTTCAATTCAGCACCTGATACAGGACCTTCTGGGAAGTTGATGTAAGCACCTTCTGCTAGTTGTTTACCTGGAAGGTTCACAGTAAAGTTGATAGACACCCAACGTTGTACAAGAACTGCAAGGATGAACATACCAAGGATAGATGCTCCTTTAGTGATGTCCTTCAAGATACCACCAGACATGTCTTTAGTGATTTCAGATCCAGCTTTGTAACCGAACTCTTGTGTATACCATAGGAAGGCCATACGGATAGCATTCCATCCAAAGAAGAAGAGAAGGGGGCCAACAATGTTACCAGATGCAGCAAGTGATGCACCAAGGGCTCCAAGAATAGGACGAACTGTAAACCAGAATACTGGGTCACCGATACCAGCAAGAGGTCCCATCATACCGATCTTAACCCCTTGGATAGCTGCGTCGTCGATTTCAACACCGTTAGCGCGCTCTTCTTCAAGTGCAAGAGTAACCCCCATGATTGGAGCAGCGACGTATGGGTGAGTGTTGAAGAACTCAAGGTGACGCTCAAGAGCAGCCGCTTGGTCTTCTTTTTTAGTGTACAATTTTTTGATAGCTGGGATCAATGAGTAAGCCCAACCCAAGTTTTGCATACGTTCGTAGTTCCAAGAACCTTGAAGGAATTGTGAACGCCACCAAACTTTTTGACGATCTGATTTTGATAATTGAATTTTTTCAGCCATGATTGTTCCCCTTTCTAGTAGTCTTCTAGGATATCACCGATTGGGTCGTTAGAAGTTGCAGCTCCGCCGCCACCGTTTCCACCTTGTTTTGTAAGGTTAAGGTAGATGAAGGCAAGGGCAACACCGATGACACCAAGGGCAATCAAAGTCAATTGAGAAATCGCAGCAAGAGCGAAACCAATAGCGAAGAATGGCCATACTTCACGAGTTGCCATCATGTTGATAACCATAGCGTAACCAACGGCAACGACCATAGCACCACCGACAGCCATACCACCGTTCAACCAGTCTGGCATTAATTTAAGAGCATCTTGAACAGCAGAAGCAGGGATAGCGATAAGGAAGGCTGCTGGAATCGCGATACGAAGACCTTGAAGAAGAAGTGCAACAAAGTGAGCACGTTCAACAGCTGCAATATTTCCTTCTTTAGCAGCAGCGTCAGCAGTGTGAACCAAGGCAACTGAGATTGTACGAACAATCATAGTCAAGAAAAGTCCAGCTACAGCAAGAGGGATAGCTGTTGCTGTTGCAACGGCGATACCTTCAGTAGTAAAGTTACCACCTTTGATCAAGATGATTGCTGCAGCAACAGATGCAAGAGCAGCGTCAGGAGCTACGGCAGCTCCGATGTTTGCCCAACCAAGGGCGATCATTTGAAGAGATCCACCAAGCATAACACCTGCTTCGAGGTTACCAGTTGCAAGTCCGATAAGGGTACATGCGACGATTGGTTGATGGAATTGGAATTGGTCGAGGATACCTTCAAGACCTGCAAGGAAGGCAACAACTACAACCAAGATAGCAGAAATGATTGAAATATCTGACATGGTTTTATTCCTTTTCTATTTAGTTTTAATAAAGTATTTAATCCTGTTTTCAAAAATGATAAAACAGATTAAAATTATTGGACGTTCGCTTTGTTAATCAAGTCAAACAAATCTTTTTTCGTGTCGTTTGGTACTTTACGTACGTCAAATTCAACACCGAGGTCACGCATTTTTTCAAAGGTTGCAACGTCTTCTTTGTCCATAGACAAAACGTTGTTAATCATTGTTTTACCTGTTGAGTGAGCCATAGAACCAACGTTAAGGGTCTTGATTGGCACGCCACCTTCGATTGCACGAAGTGCATCTTGCGGAGTTTCAAACAAGATAAGGGCATGAGTGTCACCAAAACGTGGGTCTTTTGCAACGTCGATCAATTTTTGAATTGGAACAACGTTTGCTTTTACTCCGTTAGGAGCTGCTTGTTTGATCAATTCTTTACGTAATTCGTCATTTGCAACATTGTCTGAAGCAACGATAATACGATCTGCTTTTGAATCTGGAGTCCAAGCAGTGGCAACCTGACCGTGAAGGAGACGAGTGTCTAGACGAGCAAGGTTGATCTTCAGTTTACCGTCACCGATAACTGTTCCTTCTGGAATAGCAGCTTGGGCAGCAGGAGCAGCTGCAGCAGTTGCAACTTCCTCAACTGGGTTAAGCTCTTCTGGAAGAGCCTTGATGCCATCTTTGGCTTCTTTAATGATGTTCGCAGCGACTTTTTCCACACCTGCAGTAGCGTCCATCAGGCGCTCTGTGTAGGCTTGGATCAACATCGGCAAGTTAAGTCCTGTGATGATGGCAAATTTACGTTCTGGATTTT
Source organism: bacterium (assembly GCA_905221435.1). Taxonomy (GTDB): domain Bacteria; phylum Bacillota; class Bacilli; order Lactobacillales; family Streptococcaceae; genus Streptococcus. The sequence goes on along the minus strand of CAJNDD010000012.1, from coordinate 44,503 downwards.
CTCCCATCACGCGGCTAGCTTGGTTGAATGGAGATCCACTCCAAAGGTCAGCCAATACTAGAACCTCATCTTCTGCGTCAAATGCAGCAACAGCGTTATTGATCTTAGCGTATAAATCATCTGGACCTTCATTTGGCATAAAGGTTACAACTTGAACCTTTTCTTGTTCACCAAAGATCATAGATCCGGACTGATGAATACCCGCAGCAAATTCGCCGTGGCTCGCAATAATGATTCCGATACTCATTATTGTCATTCCTCCTTTAAAATGTTTGACTATTTGTTTAAGAAAACTTTAAGCCTAACTTTAAGTATAAACCGTTTTCATATAAAAATCAACCATTTCTTATAAATATGTGACTATTCTTGATGAAAACTTGTTTACAAAATGTTAATATACAAAGTTTTTTTAAGTATATATTCATAAAAAGAATTAAAATTTAATATAAAAATAATGAAAACGAGCTATTTTTTGAAAATAAATTGAAAACAAAACGAAAGACTGCAAGTGAGCAATCTTTCGTTTCCCAATTCTATCATTAACTTAGTGTGTGAAATCCAGTACCATACGTCCTTGGATTTGGCCTTTTTCCATTTCATCGAAAATAGCTACAGCATCTTCTACTGGACGTTTTTGAACTACAGGCACTACCAGACCTTCTGCTCCAAATTGGAAGGCTTCTTCCAAGTCCTTACGAGTTCCAACAAGAGAACCAATCACTTGAATTCCATCTAGAACTGTTTTTACGATGCTGAGTTCCATCATTTCAGAAGGAAGACCAACAGCTACTACGCGACCACCAGCACGAACGGAATCAACGGCTTGGTTAAAGGCAACTTTAGACACAGCAGTTACGACAGCTGAGTGAGCTCCCCCATTTGTTTTTTCTTTGATAAGTCCTGGAACGTCTTCAACTTCCAGTCCATTGATAACGATGTCGGCGCCAACTTCTTTGGCAAGAGCCAGTTTATCATTGTTGATATCAACTGCGATAACATGAGCGTTGAATACTTTTTTGGCGTATTGAACAGCTAGGTTACCTAGACCACCAGCACCATAGAGAACTACCCATTGTCCTGGCTCAACCTTTGCTTCTTTAATAGCTTTATAGGTTGTTACACCAGCACATGTGATTGAAGAAGCTTGAGCTGGATCAAGTCCATCCGGAACTTTAACAGCATAATCCGCTGTTACGATACATTGTTCTGCCATACCACCATCTACTGAGTAGCCAGCATTTTTTACTGTACGGCAGAGAGTTTCGCGACCAGTTGTACAGTATTCGCAAGTGCCACAGCCTTCAAAGAACCAAGCAATGCTGACACGGTCACCAACTTTAAGGCTTTGGACATCCGGAGCAACTTCCTTGACGATACCGATACCTTCATGTCCTAGAACACGACCAGGCACTTGACCGAAGTCCCCATGAGCAACGTGAAGATCCGTGTGACAAACCCCACAATATTCCACTTCAACAAGCGCTTCCCCAGTTTTTAGTGGGCGGAGTACTTTTTCCTCAATGACAACACCAGTGCTTTCTGGATTTACAACAACAGCTTTCATAGCTATCCTCCTTGATATTTTCTGAGAACAGAGATAAATAGACTGGATTGATTTTTGCGTCAAATAGAGTCAAATTGCTGAGCTCTCTTCTTTTTATATGTGTATTATATCACAAATGAAAGCCTTTTCCAAGGATTTGAATGTGAATTCTCAAACAATCGATTAACCGGTTGACTAGACTGTGAAAAAAACACAAATACTCTTGGTAGAAAATCTTCATAATTATAAAAACTCCTAATGTTAAGCATTTAAAGAGCTAGATATTAAGCGTTTTGTCTTAAAAAATTTACTGGATTGTCTTTTCAAATTGAATCTTCCTCAACTCCCAGCATGTATTACAAAAATAAAGCTCGGAGAGTTTTTGCAACTCCATCTTGGTCATTTGTCAATGAAATTTGTTCATCGGCATAGGGCAAAAGAGCAGGATTGGCATTTTTCATGGCATATCCCTTGCCTGCAAAAGCCAGCATTTCCCGATCGTTATGCTCATCTCCAAAGGCAATTAAGTCTTTTTTATCGCGATTCATAACATTGAGCAAATACTCTAAAGCAAATGCTTTGTTGACTCCTTTTGGTGTACATTCGAGAATGTTGAGAGGGCCTCCCCATGTATTAATAGCCAGTTGGTGTTGATAAAACCTATTCATCTCATCAGCTAGCGCGTATTTATCGTCGACTCTTGTTTGCAAGAGGATGCAGTTGGGGTCCTTGGTCACCAGTTCAGGCTTGAATTGATTTTCTGGCTGGAAATTCTCTACACCAAATAGTTTAGGATCCGCAATTTCTTCATTCGGAGTCGTGATATAGAATTTTTTACGGTATTCTCCTGCAATAAAGTCGGCTTGGATATCTTCTTTACGTTTAACTATATCCAAGAGGTATTTTTTATCCAAAGTCAAGCACTTTTCATGCTCCCAAGTCTGACCTGGTAGATGGGTGAGGGAGCCGTTAAAGTTAATCATGGGGGTATGTAACTCTAGTTCACGGTAGAAGTCTTTTGCCATACGATAAGGACGTCCTGTCGTAATAATGACATGGTGTCCTTTTTCTGAAATTTTTTTGATCGTCTCTTTGGTGAAATCGGAGAGTTTGCTTTCACTATTGAGCAAGGTTCCGTCCAAATCGACTGCAATAATTTTTTTAGTCATATAAACCTTCCTAGTAGATTCCAGATAAGATGTCTTCTATTATATCAAAAAGAAGGAAGAAAAGCAGATAAGAACAAAAAATATAGTTGCTTTGATTTGTTAAATAATTCAAACAAATATATTGAAAAGGTGAATAATAAGTGGTATAATAACAATATTGTTCGTAAAAAGCAAAAGGAGATTCATAATGGACAAACTATTTAAACTAAAAGAGCACGGGACAGATGTCCGCACAGAGGTGCTTGCTGGTTTAACAACATTCTTTGCAATGAGCTATATTCTCTTTGTCAATCCACAAATGCTTGCGCAGACAAACATGCCTGCTCAGGGTGTTTTTCTTGCAACAATTATCGGTTCTGTAGTTGGTACTTTGATGATGGCTTTCTATGCTAATTTGCCATACGCACAAGCACCAGGTATGGGACTCAATGCCTTCTTCACATTTACAGTTGTATTTGGGATGGGCTATACTTGGAAAGAAGCTCTTGGTATGGTCTTCATTTGTGGAATTATTTCACTGATTATCACTTTGACAAATGTTCGTAAAATGATCATCGAATCCATTCCTACAACACTTCGTTCAGCTATTTCGGCTGGTATTGGTGTTTTCCTTGCCTATGTTGGGATTAAGAATGCTGGTCTCTTGAAATTCTCAATCGATCCAGGTACTTATACTGTAGCAGGTGAGGGAGCAGACAAGTCTCAAGCTGCACTTACTGCAAACTCAGCAGCTGTTCCAGGATTGGTAGACTTCAATACTCCAGCAGTATTGGTGGCTCTTGCTGGTCTTGCCATTACGATCTTCTTTGTTGTTAAAGGCATCAAAGGTGGAATTATTCTTTCTATTTTAACAACGACTGTGCTTGCCATTGCTGTTGGTGTTGTGAATTTGTCAGGGATTGACTTCGCTAGCAACAATCTTTCATCAGCGGTTAATGATCTAGGAACTTTGTTTGGTGCTGCTCTTGGTTCAGAAGGTTTAGGATCTTTGATTTCAAACACTTCACGTTTACCAGAAACCTTGATGGCTATTCTTGCCTTCTCACTAACGGATATTTTTGACACAATTGGTACTCTTATCGGTACTGGTGAAAAAGTTGGTATCGTTGCGACAAGCGGTGAAAACCATGAATCTGCTAAATTGGACAAAGCTCTTTACTCTGACTTGGTAGCAACTTCAGTAGGTGCCATCGCAGGTACTTCAAACGTTACGACCTATGTTGAGTCTGCGGCGGGTATCGGTGCCGGTGGACGTACTGGTTTGACAGCCCTAGTAGTTGCAATCTGTTTTGCTCTCTCTAGCTTCTTTAGCCCACTTCTAGCGATTGTTCCGACAGCTGCAACAGCGCCGATTTTGATCATCGTCGGAATCATGATGCTTTCTAACTTGAAAAATATTCCTTGGGATGATATGTCTGAGGCTGTTCCTGCCTTCTTTACATCTATCTTTATGGGCTTCAGCTACTCAATCACTCAAGGGATTGCAGTTGGTTTCTTGACTTACACCTTGACAAAAGTTGTCAAAGGTCAAGCCAAGGATGTGCACGTGATGATTTGGATTTTGGATGCCTTGTTTATCCTTAACTATATCAGTATGGCACTATAAATGGTATAATATAAAAAGGGGAGCTTCCCTTTTTTATTATAAGGAGGTATATTATGAAAGAAAAAACTATCTGGCAAGAAGTTTTAAACAGAGGTATATGGGTCCTCATCCTATTAGCGGCTTTTGTTCTATCACAAATTCCCATAGGGCTAGCTGCTTGGCTGGCAGTTAAGGAATTTCCACTTTTACAGTCAGGGCTCTTCGTTGCCGCCCTATCTATTGTCGTTTTGATTGTATTCATTATTGGTGCACGAAAAACAAAACTTGCTACTTTTAATCTATCCTTTTTCAAAGCAAAAGACTTGGCTCGCCTGGTGTTGAGTTATCTAGTAATTTTTGCTACCAACTTGTTTGGTTCATCTTTGCTTCGCATGATGAATGAGACGACAACCAGAAATCAATCAGCCATTAATGGTTTTGTTCAAAATAGTTCCTTGATTTCAACTTTTTTCTTGCTAGTCTTGATTGCTCCTATTTGTGAGGAAATCTTGTGTCGTGGGATTATTCCTAAAAAAATCTTTCGGGGACGGGAAAAATTAGGCTTTATTGTAGGAGCAATTGTCTTTGCCTTGCTCCATACTCCGACCAATCTGCCTTCTCTCCTTATCTACGGAGGAATGTCTACAGTTTTAACTTGGACAGCCTATAGAACAGAGCGCTTAGAGATGTCAATCTTACTTCATATGATTGTTAATGGCATCGTTTTTAGCTTATTAGCCCTACTGGTTTTGATTAGTAGAAATTTAGGTCTATCTTTCTAAACACAAAATTCCAGATTTCTAGTTAATCTTTTGGCTCTATAATTTCTGTAGTGGGTAAAAGCACTGTAGGAATTATGGAGCCTCTTTTATTGTGCACTTATATTGTATATTCAAGGTAGAAAAAAGTCCCATAAGACCTATAATGAAAAGTGACTAATCCTTCATTAGAAAGAATCCTATGGAACAACCCAATTTTATCACAAACTTACTGGGAATAAAAGACAAGAACATCATCATCTTGGGTGTTCTAGATGATGGAACATCTAAAGAAATCATCTCTAAGAAACTCTTTCCTTTTGCAAAAATCGTTCTCGATTGCTTTCACATTGTACAACATCTCAGCTAGGCTATGAACCGCCTGCGCATCCAAATCATAAATCAATTGGATAGAAAATCTCATGAATATACGGATAACAAACGCTACTGAGAGCACATCCGTAAACTCATCATAAACGATTTTATCGTCCAACTTTTCACATACACTTAGCTAACAAAAGAATTCTTGAAAATATTCTCTCTTACTAGCAAAAACTCCGAAAGCACTATGAACTTTTTCATTTTCAAGAAAAACAGGCTGACCAATTCTTAAGCCTCATTGAAGAAACAATTTCTTGTATAAATCCTATTTTCCAAACTCTTTTTAAGATTTTTTAAAGATAAGGGCAAAATGGAACTGCCCTACTCAAACGAAAAACTAGACGCTACCAACAACTTCATCAAAGTCACCAAGAGAAATGCTTTTCGCTTACGAAACTTTGAAAACTTTAAAACTAGAATCCTCATCGCTTTGAATATAAAAAAGGAGAGGATCAATTTAGCCCTCTCCAGATTGCAACTTTTCGTCAATCCACTACAGTTGACAAAGTCCCTTAAGATAATCAGTCAGAATTTCTTTTTTAAAATCCATTATGGTCGCTGAGCTCTTTGAACCAGTGGCATGATTTCTTCAGGCGGCGTTCTTGCGTTTCCAAGTCAAGCTCAACTAGACCATAGCGGTTTTTATAACTATTGAGCCATGACCAGCAATCGATAAAGGTCCAAATCAAGTAACCCTTACAGTTGGCCCCGTCTTCAATGGCACGGTGGAGTTCACGCAGATGCCCTTTGACAAAGTCAATACGATAGTCATCCTGAATCATGCCATTCTCACGGAACTTGTCTTCCCCTTCAACACCCATGCCATTCTCTGTCAGCATCCACTCAATATTACCATAATTTTCTTTGATATTTTGGGCAATATCATAAATCCCCTGCTCATAAATCTCCCAACCGCGGTGAGGATTGATCTTACGGCCTGGCATGACGTAAGGTTCGTAGAAATGCTCTGGCAAGAGTGGACTCTCTGGATGTTTAGCAAAACGTGGCGCCATAACGCGCAAAGGTTGGTAGTAATTGACTCCAAGGAAATCAACTGTATTCTCGCGAATGAGTTCTAACTCTTCAACAGTGTACTCTGGTAGCAAATCATGCTCAGCTAAAATTTCCACTAATTCTTCTGGATAAGCTCCTAAAACAGACGGGTCTAAGAAAGATTGAGCTTGGAAGAGATCCGCAATGCGAGCGGCCTTGACATCCGCAGGATGCTGGCTACGTGGGTAGGCTGGTGTCAAATTAAGGACAATCCCAATCTTGGAATCAGGCAAAATCTCATGACAAGCCTTAACCGCAAGACTACTAGCCAGTTGCGTATGATAGGCAACCTTAACTGCTGCTTTGGCATCTACCTTGTGAGGATAGTGGGCATCGTAAAAATAGCCAAACTCCACGGGAACGATGGGCTCGTTAAAGGTAATCCATTGGTCTACCAAGTCACCGTAAGTCTCAAAACAAAAACGAGCATAGTCTTCATAAACCTTGACGGTTCCCTTATTTTCCCAACCATCGCCGTCTTCTTGGAGGGCAAAAGGCAGGTCGAAGTGATAGAGATTGACTAAGAGACGAATACCCTTGGCCTTAATAGCCTCAAAAACCTGACGGTAGAAAGTCACCCCTTGCGGATTGACCTCTCCACGGCCCTGCGGGAAAATGCGTGACCACTGGATAGAAGTTCGGAAGGCTGTGTGACCAGTCTCTACCAAAAGCTCAATATCCTTTTCCCAGTTCTCATAGAAAGTCGATGTCTTGTCAGGTCCAATCCCATTGTAATAACGGTTTGGCTCCACCTGATACCAATAATCCCAGAGATTATCTCCCTTGCCATCACCCGGCACTCGTCCTTCTGTCTGTGGTCCAGAAGTGGAGGAACCCCAGACAAAATCCTTTGGAAATTTTAGCATAGCTTTACCTCTTCATTTACTCATTTTTCCCATTATACAGAAAAAACAAGGTAAAAACTAGTTACATTTTTGCCTTGTTTTTCTTCTGATTATAGTTTTTATTTCTTGCTGAGAATTTCAAGCGTTTCAAGCAAGTTGTCTGCATGAACTTCGATGGTGTCACCAGTCGCCTTAATCTTAACTTCTACAATGCCATCAGCTGCTTTCTTCCCAACAGTGATACGGATTGGCAGACCAATCAAGTCGCTATCGCTAAACTTCACTCCGACACGTTCGTTACGGTCGTCTGTCAAAACTTCGTAACCAGCTCCCATCAAGCTTGCTTCAAGTTTTTCTGTCAAGGCTTGTGCTTCTTCGTCTTTGACATTGACAGTGATCAAGTGCACATCAAATGGTGCCAATTCTTTAGGGAAGTTGATTCCCCAAGCGTAACGGTATTCACCTTTTGGCGTTTTGTTGACAAAGAGGCGAGCGTGTTGCTCCATAACGGCTGAAAGGAGACGGCTAACACCGATACCGTAACAACCCATTATGATTGGCACAGCACGACCATTTTCGTCCAAAACATCTGCGCCCATACTTGCTGAATAACGAGTTCCGAGTTTGAAAATATGACCGATCTCGATACCACGCGCAAAGTTAAGGACACCTTGTCCGTCTGGAGAAATTTCACCCTCACGAACTTCACGGATATCCACATATTCTGCAGTAAAGTCACGACCTGGGTTCACACCAGTCAAGTGATAGCCATCTTCGTTAGCACCCACAACTGCATTGCGAACATCTTGCACCTTACGGTCTGCAATGATTTTCACATTTTCTGGCAAACCAACTGGACCAAGCGAACCAAAGCCAGCTGGAATAACATTTGCTACTTCTTCTTCGCTAGCCACATCAAAGAAATCTGCTCCCAAGTGATTTTTCAACTTAACTTCATTGAGTTGGTCATTTCCAACTAGAAGGGCTGCAACAAGCTCACCATCTGCCATGTAGAAGAGGGTTTTGATTGTTTGTTCTTCTGGGACATTTAGGAAGGCTGCGACTTCATCGATGGATTTAACACCTGGTGTTTCGACGCGAATCACTTCTTCTTCCGCAACGACACGATTGCTTGGTTTGTAGGCGTTTGTTGCCATTTCTAAGTTAGCTGCATAGCTAGATTCACTTGAGTAGGCGATGGTATCCTCGCCAGAAACCATCCACTTAAGCAATTCTGCCTTGATTTCTTCTTGTACTTCTACAGGAATTTCGTCAAATGAGGCAACTGACTTGTCTAAGACAACCCAGCGATCAAGGTCTGTACGGGCTGGTGTAATCGCCATAAATTCTTGGCTATCCTTACCACCCATTGCGCCACCATCACCGATGATGGCCTTGAAGTCCAAGCCACTACGAGTGAAAATACGTTCATAGGCCGCCTTGTACTCGTCATAAGTCACATCCAAACTATCGTAATTAGCATGGAAACTATAGCCATCTTTCATGATAAATTCACGCGTACGGAGAAGTCCGTTACGTGGGCGTTTTTCATCACGGTACTTGGGCTGGATTTGGTAAAGGTTGAGCGGCAATTGCTTGTAAGACTTGACAGAGTCACGAACAATAGCTGTAAAAGTTTCTTCGTGTGTTGGACCTAGGATAAAGTCTGACTTTTCACGATTTTTCAGTTTATAAAGGTCTTCACCATAGGTTTCATAACGACCTGATTCACGCCAAAGATCGGCACTGAGAAGGGCAGGAGCCAACATCTCCACCGCACCAATCTTATCAAACTCTTGGCGCATGATATTCTTAGCCTTTTCAATCACACGGTTAGCGAGTGGTAGGTAAGAATAAACACCGGCAGAAACTTGACGAACATAACCGGCACGCAACATAAGGGCGTGGCTGATAACTTGAGCATCGCTTGGCATTTCGCGAAGCGTAGGAATTAGCATTTTACTTTGTTTCATAATTACTCCTTTAATGTTTAAAAGAAGGTTCGCATGATGTCATTCCAAGTCACGGCGAGCATCAAGACGACCATAATGACAACCCCAACTAGAGTGACATAGGTTTCAATTTCTTGTTTAAGGGGTTTCCGGCGGATAGCCTCTAGGATATTGAGCACAATCTTTCCACCATCCAAAGCCGGGATCGGAATCAAGTTAAAAATCCCGATATTGATGGAAATCATAGCTAGGAAATAGAGGACATTCTCAATTCCATTTTTAGCAGCATCGCTACTTGCCTTAAAAATGGCAACAGGACCACCGAGTTTGTTCAAATCTGGATGGAAAATCAAGTTTTTCAGAGCCGAGAGGATACGGAGTCCCGAGTCAGCAGCGGTTGTAAATCCACCAACAAACATGGATAGAAAATCTGACTTGACCCCCGGTTGAACCCCGAGAATGTAACGTCCTTGATTTTCTTCTGGAGTCACAGTAACTTGTTTTTCGCTACCATTTTCAGAAATGGTCACATCCAAGGTCGGGGCAGTCTTGTCCTTGGTATCAGCTTCCACAGCCTGGATCAAGTCTTGCCAATTTTTAACTTCATGCGAGCCGACCTTGGTAATTTGAGCGGTCTCAGCTACGCCGACCTTAGCCAAAGCTCCCTCTGGCATGACATGAAAGAAATTTGTCTGAGTATCTCTAACACCGCCTTGTAAAAAGATTAGGATCCAAAAAACAACAACACCTAAGATAAAGTTATTCATGGGACCTGCAAAGTTGGTGATGAGCTTGCCCCAGATAGAAGCATTTTGATACTGTACATCCAGAGGAGCGATGCGTACTTCGGTTCCGTCTGCTTCAACAACCGTTGCATCATGATCCACTGCAAAAGTCTTTTCTTCTTCCAGGACCAACCCCTTGATAAAGAGCTTGTCTTCAAAGTCAAACTGGGTTACCTGCATAGGAAGAGCCGTTTGATCCAGTTTCTTCCCTGAGAGGTTGATTCGTTTGACCTTACCATCGTCGGCAAGTGTTAAACTGACTGGAGTTCCTGTCTTGATTTCTGTCTCATCATCACCCCAGCCTGCCATACGAACATAGCCTCCTAGAGGAAGGATCCGAATGGTATAAGCAGTGCCATCCTTACCGATATGGGAAAAAATCTTGGGCCCCATACCAATGGCAAATTCACGAACTAAAATGCCTGATTTCTTGGCAAAATAAAAATGTCCAAACTCATGCACCACCACAATAATCCCAAAAACGAGGATAAAGGTTAGCAATCCAATCATTCAATATTCCTTTCTTTAAAACAGGCCAAATAAGTGCATCATTGGAAACACAACCAACATGCTGTCAAAGCGATCCAATACACCGCCATGTCCAGGGATAAATTTTCCAGAATCCTTGACACCGAAATGGCGTTTCATGGCACTCTCAATCAAGTCACCAAACTGACCTGCCACACTGAAGAAGGCGGCAAAAAGACTCATTCTATAAATCCCATAAGGAAGAGCCACTGTGCTGTCCACTAACATGAAGACCACTGTTATCAGTACCGCACCTAGAATACCACCGACAAAGCCCTCAATACTCTTATTAGGAGAAACTCTCGGCGCCAATTTATGTTTACCAAAATTCATCCCTGTCAGGTAGGCAGCACTATCTGTCGCCCAAACGATAAAAAGGGCCAAAAGTACCTTGTCAAAACCTGCCACCCGAGCATCTAGTAAGGCATTGAAACCAAAACCAACATAAAAACTCACAGCAATTGGAAAAGCAGCATCTTCAATCGTATAGCTTTTACTGAAAACGGTCGTCCCTAGCATAATTGTAATCAAAACACTGTAGGCAACCACATTCCCATCAACTGGTAGGAATGTCAGATAGTTTTCTAAAGGAATTGTTAGGGCAAAGGTCGCAAAGAGAGTCAAAGCCCCCTCAATAGTCATGGTGTTTAGCCCCTTCATCTGCAAGAGTTCATGAACAGCCAGCATGGCTAACAAACCAATCCCTACCTGCAACAAGAGCCCTCCTGCAAACAAGACTGGAAGGAAAATCGCCAGGGCCAATACCGCAAACAATGTTCTCTTTTGTAAATCCTTGGTCATATCTTCTCCTAAACTCCTCCAAAACGGCGATTGCGATTGTTAAAAGCAGCAATAGCTTCTTGCAAGGCGGCTTCATCAAAATCAGGCCACAGGGTATCCGTAAAGTAAAGCTCGCTATATGCTGCTTGCCATGGCAAGAAATTACTCAAACGCAACTCACCACTCGTGCGGATAATCAAATCAGGATCTCGCAAATCCTTTGGCAGATGCTGGGTGAAAAGATAGTCCCCAATCATATCTTCTGTGATGTCACCAGGATTGATTTTAGCATCTAGAACATCTTGAGTTAAGCTCTTAAGAGCCTGCGTAATTTCAGTACGACCACCATAATTGAGCGCAAAATTGAGAATCAAACCCGTATTGTTCTTGGTCAATTCCTCTGCTTTTTTCAAAGCTTCAAAAGTCGGCTTAGGCAGACGGTCCGTCTCCCCAATCATCTGAATCTTAACGTTATTTGCGTGCAATTCAGGGACGTAGTTATCATAAAACTCAACTGGCAAGTTCATGATAAACTTGACTTCTTGATCTGGGCGCGTCCAATTTTCCGTCGAAAAGGCATAGACTGTGATGACCTTAACTCCCATCTTGTTAGCTGCCTTGGTCACCTTTTGGAGAGCTTCCATCCCCGCCTTATGACCAAAAACCCGTGGTTGCATCCGTTTTTTAGCCCAACGGCCATTTCCATCCATGATGATACCGATATGAGCAGGAACCTGTGTTGGAACCTCGACTTCTACAGTTTTATCTTTCTTAAAAAATCCAAACATGATCTTATTCCTATTCAAAAATCTATCGTTTTATTATACCATATTTCCCTATTTTCTTCTATTGCTAAGTTATTAGCTCTCCGTACAGACAAAAAAAAGCCGCCTGATTGGGCGACTTAATTTTATAGGGAGATTATTATGAAAAAGTTTTAGGAGTTTAAGTTAAGTTTCTCTTAACTTATGAACCTAGTATACCGTCCCTAACTTAAAGTTTTCTTAAGTTTTTGAAAAAGTGAGATTTTTCCATTTTTCTTGCCAATTTTTCTTAGATAATCGTGTTTGATAGAGTTTCATTCGGTCTTCATTTTCTAAGAAGTGAGGAGTCGGGTGAACTTGAAACTTTAAAATATCCTCTAAACCATAAGGTGCAAAGAGCTCTAAAGTGGAATCTTCATTCAAGCGAAGCCCTATCGCCGTACAGCGCTCCGGATATTTACTCATGGCATCACGAGAACTCGTGTAAGGCACAGTGTGGGGACTGTACTGATGCATATAGGCTTGATTTTTCAACTCCCACTGATACTGAGGGAAATCTTCTCTCAGCTTGTTCTCTAGGGATACTGTTTCCTCATAAGAAACGTCTGGATCAAAGAAAATCACATCCACATCCGTTTCACGGTCAAAAGGGGATTTGCCTGACAAGAGATTCCAGATGAGATTTCTAACCGAACCCGCTGCCAACCACGAATCTTTCAATTCCAGGTCTCGGATGATGGTCAGAATAGCCATTATATCTGGATTTCCTCTGAAAGCCTCTAGAATTTCTTGTTTATTTTTCACTGTATTCATAACCTAAATGCTCATATGCCTTAGCCGTCGCGACCCGTCCAGAACGAGTTCGCATGATAAATCCTTTTTGAATCAGGTAGGGTTCGTACATATCCTCTACCGTCTCACGCTCCTCAGCAATATTAACAGAGAGAGTTCCTAATCCGACAGGTCCACCACCGTACATCTCAATCATGGTGCGAAGGATTTTTTGGTCCACATAGTCCAAACCTTCATGGTCAACGTCCAGCATGGTCAAGGCCTTATCAGTAATAACATCATCGATAACCCCATTCCCCATAATCTGGGCAAAGTCGCGCACGCGCTTGAGGAGACGATTGGCGATACGAGGAGTTCCACGACTGCGTAAGGCCAGCTCAGCAGCTGCCTCATGAGTGATTTCCATCTCAAAAATATCTGCTGTCCGCTCAACAATCTCCGTCAAGTCATCATGAGCATAATACTCCATATGACCTGTAATCCCAAATCGTGCCCGTAGAGGATTTGAGAGCATCCCCGCACGTGTCGTAGCCCCAATCAAGGTAAAAGGTGGCAAATCCAAATGGACACTGCGACTGCCCTCTCCAGCCCCAATCATGATGTCAATGTAGAAGTCCTCCATGGCACTATAAAGCACCTCTTCCACCGACATGGGCAAGCGATGAATCTCATCAATAAAAAGGACGTCTCCAGGCTCCAAATCATTCAAAATCGCTACCAGATCGCCTGCTTTTTCAATGACAGGACCAGAAGTTTGCTTGAGATTGACTCCCAGTTCATTGGCAATGACAAAGGCCATGGTCGTTTTCCCCAAACCTGGAGGCCCAAATAAAAGCACATGGTCCAGCGCTTCATCCCGCATTTTAGCAGCTTCGATAAAGATTTGCAGCTGATCCTTGACCTTATCCTGCCCAATATATTCACGTAAATACTGGGGACGGAGGGTACGTTCTACCAACTCCTCATCCCCCATGATTTCATTATCTAAAATTCTACTCATGGCTCTATTATATCAAAAATCCAAGCCACAAACAAAAAAGCCACCTGATTAGGTGGCCTCTTTAGGGAGATTATTATGAAAAAGAAAAGTTTAGGATTTCATTAAATAAAGTTAGGAGGTCTTTATTTAATGGTTATATAATACAAGATGAATCTTAAAGCTAACTTAACTTTTTCTTTGATTTATCATTTTTTTAAAAATTTTTTTCCAAATAGATTTTTCCTCCCCAAGCCACAAAAAAGTCACCTGATTGGGTGACTTCTTTAGGAGATTATGATGAAAAAGAAAAGTTTGGGATTTCATTAAATAAAGTTAGGAGGTCTTTATTTAATAACTATATGATACACGAGGAGACTTAAACTTTACTTAAGAAAAATAATTATTTTTATTTTTTTCGATCGACCCAAATCATTCCTGTACAATCATAAGTAGATAAGGTTTCAAATCCCAGAGAACGATAGAATCCCAAGTTTTTTTCTGTCTGTTCGGTCACCAGTTGGACTTGATAGGCATCTTTGAAATCCTCTAAAGCCTTTCTCATTAGGGCACTACCAATTCCTTGGCGCTGATAGCTAGGCAAAACGATCAAATCCTGGACAAAAATCGATGAAAAACCATCTCCGACTAAACGGGTCAAGCCCACCACAGCATCGCCATCATGTGCCAGATAAATCGCTAATGAATGAGACAAGGCCTTCTCCAACATCTGAGGTTGATGGGTATAATTTGTCCAACTGACTGCCTGATAGAGATGCAAAATATCCTCTAGCTTGACGATTTCTTGCCTTCTAATAGTAATCATCTCAATACCTCTCAGAATTCTCTTAAGCTCTTGTGCTGCCGTCCATCTTTATCAAAGTTTTCAGGAGCCAGCCATGCTTCCAAACGGGCTTTGACTTGAGGCCAGTCCTTATCAATCATAGACAACCAATCCGTATCTCGAGTACGCCCCTTATAAACGACTGCCTGGCGGAAGGTTCCTTCATAGACAAAGCCCAAACGTTCCGCAGCTCGTCTGGATGGCAAATTTAGAGCATCGCATTTCCACTCATAGCGACGATAGTTGAGCTCCTCAAAAACATAGCGTGCCAAAAGGTACTGGGCCTCTGTTCCTATCCTTGTCCCCTTAAGTGCTGGTGAAAAGGTGACGGCACCCACTTCTATTACTCGGTTATTCTGGTCAATTCGCATGAGAGAAAAAGTTCCCAAGGCCTTACCCGTTGCCTTGTCTATAATCACGTAGTAAAATCGATCCTTACGAGCCAACATCTGATTTAAAACGGCAACCAGTTCCTCCATGTCTGCCACTGGCTCCTGAAAGAGGTAGGTCCACATCTCCCGAGGAGTATCTGGACCATAAACAGCTAGCAGATCCTCCACATGCTTTTCCACTAAAAGAGCTTCTATCCGAGCGTAGCGCCCTTCTAAGAAATCAATGGAAGGCAATTCACCTGGTGTATAACCTTCCATTGACTCACCAATCATCTGACCATATTCATTTACTAGCATTGTTTTCTCCTTGATTCACTTTTCAAACTTTATAATTGCACATAGTATATCATACTTTCATGAAAAAATTCAAAAAATCCTCCAGATTCTACTCTGAAGGATTCATTTATTATTTCACAACAATATTAACCAGTTCAATTACCTTCACTTTAGAAATAGCAACACTACGAATTATTCAATTTAGTCAAATAGTAAACCCCAATTTTCATATTTAAAAAATTACTTTTTAACCTTCATAAACATCAATTGGGTACGATATATCAAATACATCTGAAAATTGATCATTCGAAACTTTCATAAATTCTTCATCAGAAATATCGATCCTATTAACTGATTCTAACACACTAGTAATATGTAATAATGGAGTCAATACCGATATACTCGTATAATGTACAATATCAAACTCAATTTCCGTTACTCTTAGTAAGATATCCTTATATCTGTCTAATAATTCATCTATATCTCCTATAGTCTTCAAACCAAATCTTTTCACCCTTTGAACTACCGTAGATAGAAAAGAACTATTAATATTAAAATCTATATCCACATCTGACGTTTTAATCGTATTCAGTAGTTCAATGTAATTTTGGTCTTCTGTTACATAAGTCATAAGCGTACTGCTATCTATCGGTAATTCTTTTTTCGAAGTAGGTAATTTTTCCCTTATCTCCTGCTCATAGTTATTAATATTATTTTTTAACTGTAAAAAATTATCATCGGCCAATTCAATTAGTCCCGCCAATCTGGAGAATTGTCTTCTATATTGATCAGGTATATCTTCCTTACTTTTATATCCCAAATCATGTTCAATTTCAGCCCAAGCATGCTGCATAACTGTCCTAATTTGTATCTCTAATTTTATATTCTTAAATCTACCATATAAAGTAGGTGAAGTGTTCTCTTCTCTTAAACCCACCACATAATGAAGTGAAACATAACCAAATTTTGTTGGATCCTCACTTTTACGTTTATCAATAGTATTCTCTAAATCAACCTCGAATTCTTGACTTATTAACTCAGCTATTTTATCAACATCATCACTAAAGTACGTTATGATGCGAATACCGCACAAATCGGTAATCTCAGCTAAATTAGAATAATTTTTCCTTTTTACTTTGCCTTCAAGAGACTCTATAGTTTTTACTCTCCCAACTATTTCATGAACATTAATAGATTGACTTTTAATAATATTCTTTACAGTATTCTCTACATAATTTAAGCAATCTTCATAACTCCCTCGTGAAACAGAATATCCATCAACAATCTTCTTATGACTTTGATTCATCATTAATCCCTCCTAAAAAGTGAGCAAAAAAACTGTTTCTTATTTTAATAAACTATAGTCTACAATTATTTTACAACAATATTTACTAGCTTATTAGGTACACTAATCACCTTCACAATTTCCTTGCCGTCGATCTCTGCTTTGACTTTTTCATCAGCCAGAGCGATTTCTTGCAATTCTTCGCGTGATAGGTCTTTAGCGACCATGAGCTTAGCACGAACTTTACCTTTGATTTGGACGACGATTTCGATTTCATCTTCAACCAATTTACTTTCGTCCCATGCTGGCCAAGCCACGTAAGAGATGGACTCACCTGTTGCTGCAACAGTTTGCCAGAGTTCTTCTGCCAAGTGAGGTGCAAATGGGGCAATCAATTGGATAAAGCCTTTGGCGTAGTCTACATAAAGCTTATCTTCCTTGTTAGCAGCATTGACAAAGACCATGAGTTGGGCAATGGCTGTGTTGAATTTCATAGACTCGATTTGCTCAGTGACAGATTTGACCGTTTCATTGTAAACCTTGTCGAGAGCGCCATTGTTTTCCGCAACGATTTCTTTACTTGTAATCAAACGGTACACACGGTCAAGGAATTTACGGCTTCCTTCCAAACCTTCTTCAGACCAAGCAATCGAAGCGTCAAGTGGTCCCATGAACATTTCGTAGACACGCAGGGTATCGGCACCGTATTGTTCCACCACGTCGTCTGGGTTGACAACGTTCTTGAGGGATTTAGACATCTTAGCTGGTGCTTGCTCCAACTCTTCTCCTGTTTCCACATGGAAGAAGGATCCGTCACGTTTTTCAACCTTATCAGTCGCTACAAGAGCCCCACGGTGGTCACGGTAGCTGGTTCCCAAAATCATCCCTTGGTTAAAGAGTTTTTGGAATGGCTCTTTAGTAGGTACAACACCGATATCGTAGAGGAATTTATGCCAGAAACGAGCATAAAGCAAGTGAAGAACGGCATGCTCTGCACCACCGACATAAATATCTACCGGCAACCATTGTTTGAGGAGGTCCTCATCAGCCAATTTTTCTGTGTTATGTGGGTCAATGTAGCGAAGGTAGTACCAGCTTGAACCAGCCCATTGTGGCATGGTGTTAGTTTCACGACGACCTTTGACACCATCTTCACGCGTCACTTCAAGCCAGTCTATCAAGTTAGCCAATGGGCTTTCCCCAGTCCCTGAAGGGCGGATGTCCTTGGTGACTGGCAAGACAAGTGGCAATTCACTCTCAGGAACAGCTGTTGAAGTTCCATCTTCCCAATGAATGATTGGAATTGGCTCACCCCAGTAACGTTGACGGCTAAAGAGCCAGTCGCGGAGACGGTAGGTGACTTTTTCTTGACCGCAGCCTTTTTCTTCCAACCAAGCTACAATTTTAGCAATCGCTTCTTCTTTGTTCAGTCCATCTAGGAAGTCAGAGTTGACGTGAAGACCGTCTTCTGTGTAAGCAGCCTCTTCAACGTTCCCACCTTCAAGTACTTCTACGATTGGAAGGTCAAATTGTTTGGCAAATTCCCAGTCACGTTGGTCATGGGCAGGTACAGCCATTACCGCACCTGTACCATAGCTAGCAAGAACATAGTCGGCAATCCAGATTGGAATTTCCTTGCCGTTTACAGGGTTAATGGCATAAGCGCCCGTCCAAACACCAGTTTTTTCCTTAGCAAGGTCAGTACGAGCCAAGTCAGACTTAAGACTAGCTTGGTGTTTGTAGTCTGCAACTGCATCAGTTTGCTCTGGACTTGTGATAGCGTCAACCAAGTCATGCTCAGGAGCCAAAACGGTGAAGGTCGCACCGAAAAGCGTATCAGGACGAGTGGTAAAGACGGTAAATTCCTTGTCAGTCCCTTTCACTTTAAAGGTGACATTGGCACCAGTTGATTTCCCGATCCAGTTACGTTGCATATCCTTGATAGACTCTGGCCAGTCCAACTCATCCAAGTCGTTAAGCAAGCGCTCTGCATAGGCCGTAATTTTGAGCATCCATTGGCGCATTGGTTTGCGGACAACTGGATAGCCTCCACGCTCAGAAGTTCCGTCAGGAAGGACTTCTTCGTTGGCAATGGCCGTTCCCAATTCTTCCACCCAGTTTACTGGTACTTCCGCTTCATAGGCCAAGCCTTTTTCGTAAAGCTTAGTGAAAATCCACTGAGTCCACTTGTAATAGTTTGGATCTGTGGTGTTAACTTCACGGTCCCAGTCGTAAGAGAATCCAAGCGCATTGATTTGGCGTTTAAAGTTGGCAATGTTTTCCGCTGTAAAGTCAGCTGGGTCATTCCCCGTATCCATAGCATACTGCTCAGCTGGCAAACCAAAGGCATCCCATCCCATTGGGTGAAGGACGTTGTATCCTTGCGCACGTTTGTAACGGCTGAGGATATCCGTTGCTGTATAACCTTCTGGGTGTCCTACGTGCAATCCAGCTCCTGAAGGATATGGGAACATATCGAGAGCATAAAACTTCGGTTTTGATGCATCTGTTCCTGTCTTAAATGTATGATGTTCTGCCCAGTAGCCCTGCCACTTAGGCTCAATTTCTTTATGATTGTAAAAACTCATGGTCTCTCTCCAATTTTATGATGTTACTATTATACCATTTTTGAGGGAATTTGAAAGACGAGAAATGTTCTTTTAGACTTGGATAACAAGAAATACTGAGTCGCAAATCCATCTTATTTAACAGGAAAAAATTAGCTCCTAATCGGAGCTAACTTCTATCAATTTTTTATTTCTTCCATCTTCTCACGTCCGAGCTCTCGATAACTACGGTCACCAACAACCTCAACGCTAAACTGGCCGTCCTCATATTCAAGAATCGTCACGCTACCATTATCGAGGCCATGCGGATGCATACCATTAATCAAATAAACAATGGTCCCAATGGTCATTCCATGGCTTACGACGAGAGCATTGCCCCCACCTTGTTCTTCCATTTCTTTGGCAATCGCTTCAAAGCCTTCCTTGATTCGACCACTGAGTTTTTCCCAACCTTCAGCCCAGCCAGCTGTATCAACCTCTACCAAACCCTCAGCCAGTTCAGCATAAGACAATTGGTGAACATGGTCCACATTGAAAATTCTCGGAATCAAGCCCATAAAGAGGTCCCCATCATAGGCCCCATCAAAACTGCCAAAGCACCACTCACGGATTCGCTTGTCCATGCGGTAAGGGATTTTCCCCTGTAGGCCAAGTTCTTCTAGGATAATTCCCATAGTTTGAATGGTGCGCCCTGAATCGCTGGAATAAGCGCGGTCAAACTGCAAGCCAGACTCTCTCAAGCCAATTCCCAGTTCATGGATTCCCAACTCACCTTCTGCAGTCAGAGGTGTATCACTCCATCCTTGAGCACGTCCAATGGTGTTAAACATCGTTTTCCCATGACGGACCAAGTACAATCTTACTTTAGACATTTTCTATCCTCCATTTTCTTCTATTATATCATGGATCAAAGAAATATTCGGCTTTCAAAAGCAAAGCCAACATTTATAAATTACCCAAAAGAAAAGCTACCCTCATGGTAGCTTCCCTAGGAGATTATTATGAAAAAGTTTAGGATTTCTATTAAATAAAGTTAGGAGGTCTTTATTTAATGATTATAGTATACACAGTCATCCTTAAACTCAACTTAAATCTTCTCTCTTTTTTATTAATTTTTAAAACTATGGATTGGAGCTGGGATTTGCCCACCGCGAGAAATGAAATCAACAGACGAAGCCCCGTTGACTTTCATCACTGGAGCCGTCCCTAGCAAGCCTCCAAACTCAATCATATCGCCTTCTTTTCCCTTTGGAATAATACGAACAGCTGTCGTTTTCATGTTAATAACACCAATTGCCGCCTCATCCGCAATCATAGCCGCAATGGTCTCAGCAGGCGTATCTTCCGGAATGGCAATCATATCCAGCCCGACAGAACAGATAGCCGTCATGGCCTCTAGTTTCTCTAAATTCAGAGAGCCATCTTGCACCGCAGCAATCATCCCCTCATCTTCAGAAACGGGGATAAAAGCACCTGACAAGCCACCGACTTGGTTACAAGCCATCACTCCGCCCTTCTTAACTTGGTCATTCAAAAGAGCGAGGGCAGCCGTCGTCCCATGCGTACCAACTGTTTCTAATCCCATTTCCTCAAGGACACGTGCCACAGAATCACCAACTGCAGGAGTAGGCGCCAAGCTTAGGTCGACAATTCCAAAGTCAACACCAAGGCGTTCACTCGCCATTTTCCCAACCAACTGACCGATACGAGTAATTTTAAAGGCCGTTTTCTTGACTGTTTCCGCTACTACATCAAAGCTCTGTCCACGAACCTTTTCCAAGGCACGCTTGACCACACCAGGACCCGAAACCCCGACATTGATGATAACATCTGCTTCGCCAACACCATGAAAGGCCCCTGCCATAAAAGGATTGTCCTCAACAGCATTGGCAAATACGACCAACTTGGCCGCACCCATATCTGATAGCGCAGCTGTTTCCTTGATGATACGTCCCATATCAGCGACCGCAGTCATGTTGATACCTGACTTGGTCGAGCCGATATTGACGGACGAACAAACCTTGTCTGTCTCAGCTAGAGCGCGTGGGATAGAATTGATGAGAATTTCATCTCCTTTTTGGTAGCCTTTTTGTACCAAAGCTGAGAATCCACCAATAAAGTCAACACCGATCTCCTTAGCAGCCCTATCAAGAGCCTTTGCCAAAACAAGATAGTCTGTCGCATCAGTCGCAGCACCAATTAAAGAAATCGGAGTCACCGATACCCGTTTATTAACAATAGGAATCCCAAGTTCTGCAGCAATTTCATCTCCCACAGCCACTAGATTTGCAGCTTTAGTGGTGATTTTTTGGTAAATCTTTTCAGCAGCACGATTGATATCTGGATCAATACAGTCCAAAAGGGAAATCCCCATGGTGATGGTTCTGATATCGAAGTTCTGCTCCTCGATCATGGCAATGGTTTCTGTAACTTGTCTAATATCCATAGCCACCTCCTAGATATTATACATAGCGTCAAAAATCGCCGCACTTTGAATATTGATTTTGACATTCAAGGTCTGACCGAAAGTTTCAAACTCATTTCGTAGATAAGTGAAATCCTGTTTTTCGTTACTAGAAACGACCGCCATCATGGTAAAGTATTCATCCAACACCGTCTGAGAAATATCGTCAATATTCAACCCCAACTCTGCAATCTTAGTAGACACGCCTGCAACAATACCAGCCTTGTCCTTGCCAACCACTGTAATAATAGCCTTCATCTTTAGACTCCCATTCTACGATTTTTAGAAAACCTGAACGTTTTTGATTTTCTTTTCCCCTAGTATAGCACATTTCCATAGAAAATACTAAAAAACGCCTGCTTACGAAGTTGTTCTTAAACAAAAAACAATTTCGTAAACAAGCGTCTACCCTATCAAATGATGATGAGTGTTCCCGCTAGGACCGAAGTCCCAGCGGTAGACCAGAGCTAGACTAAGAGCACAAGACTCCATCATCATAACACTCAACAAAATTGATGATTTTATACTAATTCGATGATCGCCATTGGCGCAGCATCACCACGACGTGGTTCAGTTTTAAGGATACGAGTGTATCCACCGTTACGTTCAGCATAACGAGGTGCGATTTCTGAGAACAATTTTTGAAGTGCTGTAGTAGAAGTGTACTTATCAGTTGCTTCATCATAGTTTTCAGATGCGATTTCATTACGTACGAAAGCAGCTGCTTGACGACGTGCATGCAAATCACCACGTTTACCTAGAGTAATCATTTTTTCAACAGTTTTACGGATTTCTTTAGCACGAGCTTCAGTTGTCACGATTGATTCGTTGATCAAAAGGTCAGTTGTCAAATCGCGAAGCATTGCTTTACGTTGTGAGCTAGTGCGTCCTAGTTTACGGTAAGCCATGTATTCCTCCTTTATTTATCTTTTAATCCAAGACCCAAATCAATGAGTTTGAGTTTCACTTCTTCCAAACTCTTACGTCCAAGATTTCGTACTTTCATCATCTCTGCTTCAGATTTTTCTGTCAAATCATGCACAGTGTTGATACCGGCACGTTTCAAACAGTTGTATGAACGCACAGACAAGTCCAGTTCCTCAATCGTACGATCCAAAATACGATCGTCTGATTCAGTATCAGCTTCTTTCATCACCTCAGTTGACTTAGCAATCTCAGTAAGATTTGTAAACAAATCAAGATGTTCTGTCAAGATACGTGCTGAAAGCCCTAAAGCATCTTCTGGAATAATTGTTCCATTAGTCAAGATTTCAAGGGTTAATTTGTCAAAGCCATCGTTGCTACCTACACGAGCAGGTTCAACTTGATAGTTGACTTTTGTAACTGGTGTATAAATAGAATCTACAGCAAGTGTTCCAACTGGTGCATTATCTTTTTTGTTTTCATCAGCAGGTACATATCCACGACCACTGTTAACAGTCATTGTCGCTTTTAGAGAAGAACCTTCACTGATTGTAAAGAGATAATGATCTGGATTTACAATTTCAATATCACTGTCAGTCAAAATGTCTCCAGCTGTAATTTCAGCAGGACCTTCAACGTCAAGCTCAATGATTTTTTCGTCTTCAACGTATGATTTCACTGCAATCCCTTTAATGTTCAGAATGATTTGCATCACATCTTCACGAACACCTGGAACTGTGTCGAACTCATGCAAGACACCTTCAATGTTGATAGATGTCACTGCCGCTCCTGGTAGAGAAGCTAGTAGTACACGACGAAGAGAGTTACCAAGAGTTGTACCGTAGCCACGTTCAAGTGGTTCGATTACAAACTTGCCATAATCTTTATTTTCATCAATTTTTGTTATATTTGGTTTTTCAAACTCGATCATTTAGTTACTCCCTCTTAAACGAAAAGCAGTGTAATGCAATGATTATACACGGCGACGTTTTGGAGGACGAGCACCATTGTGTGGCACTGGAGTCACATCACGAATTGCTGTTACTTCAAGACCAGCGGCAGCAAGCGCACGAATAGCTGACTCACGACCAGAACCTGGACCTTTTACAGTAACTTCAACTGATTTAAGACCGTGTTCTTGTGCAGATTTAGCAGCAGCTTCAGAAGCCATTTGAGCAGCGAATGGTGTAGATTTACGAGAACCTTTGAAACCAAGAGCACCAGCTGATGACCAAGCGATTGCATTACCATGCACATCAGTAATCATAACAATAGTGTTATTAAATGTAGCGTGAATATGAGCAATACCAGATTCGATATTCTTTTTCACACGACGTTTACGTGTTGGTTTAGCCAAGACTTTTACCTCCTATATTATTTTTTCTTACCAGCAATCGCAACAGCTTTACCTTTACGAG
The DNA here is from genome assembly GCA_905221435.1 of bacterium. GTDB lineage: Bacteria > Bacillota > Bacilli > Lactobacillales > Streptococcaceae > Streptococcus. The sequence goes on along the minus strand of CAJNDD010000012.1, from coordinate 20,422 downwards.
TGCGAGCATTGTTTTTAGTGTTTTGTCCACGGACAGGAAGTCCACGACGGTGACGAATACCACGGTATGAACCGATTTCCATCAAACGTTTGATGTTCAAGTTTACTTCACGACGAAGGTCACCTTCAACTTTGATTGCATCCACTTCACGACGGATAGCATCTTCTTGATCTGATGTAAGGTCACGTACACGAACATCTTCTGAGATTCCAGCAGCAGCCAAAATTTTCTTAGATGTTGCAAGTCCGATACCATAAACGTAAGTCAATGAGATTACTACGCGTTTGTCATTTGGAATGTCAACTCCAGCAATACGAGCCATGTTTTCTCCTTTCTATCTTATCCTTGACGTTGTTTGTGTTTTGGATTTGCTGGGCAAATTACCATAACACGGCCATTACGACGAATTACTTTACAGTATTCGCAAATTGGTTTGACCGATGGTCTTACTTTCATTTCTTATCCCTCCAAGTTTTTCGATTATTTAAAGCGGTAAGTGATACGTCCACGTGTCAAGTCATATGGACTCATCTCGACAGTAACACGATCTCCCGCTAAAATACGAATATAGTTTTTACGAATTTTACCAGAAACTGTTGCTAAAATCTGATGTCCATTTTCAAGTTCAACCGTAAACATTGCGTTAGGCATTGTATCAACTACTTTGCCTTCAACTTCAATCACATCGTCTTTTGCCACGCAAAAGCACCTCCATAAATTTCGATTCGATGCCTCTGAAAACAGAGGCAACAATTATAAGTCAGACTATCTCAGTATAACATTTGTAGCGATTTTTTGCAAGTGTGAAAAACGCTTTATTTCAAATTTGTCAATACTTTTTCGATATCTTTAAACACATCGTTGATATCTTGATTTCCTTCGATATCGTGAACCAAACCTTTAGCACGATAGTGAGCAATGATTGGTTCACCTTGTGCGATATTCACATCCAGACGACGCTTAACAGTCTCAGGTTTGTCATCTTCACGTTGGTAGTAATCTTCTTCTTTGTAGTCAACTGGTGGGTTGAAAACTTTGTGGAAGGTTTCACCTGTTTCGCGGTGGATAATACGGCCGCTCAAACGTTCCAAGAGACAATCTGGGTTCACTTCGATATTAATCACACCTTCAAGTTCAATACCAAGTTCAGCCAATGTTTTGTCTAAAGCATGGGCTTGTTCAATTGTGCGTGGGTAACCATCCAACAAGAAACCTGTTTCTTTGATATCATTCTGTGAAAGGCGTTCTTTAACAATTCCATTTGTAACTTCATCTGGAACCAACTCGCCTTTGTCAATGTATGACTTCGCAAGTACACCCATTTCAGTTTGATTTGCCATAGCAGCACGGAACATATCTCCAGTTGAAATGTGTGCCACGTGGAATTGCTCTACAATTTTAGCCGCTTGCGTTCCCTTACCTGCTCCAGGTAAGCCCATAATCAAAAGATTCATGATAGGATCTCCTTATTTTGTATTTAAATAGAAGCAGAAATTTGTTTCAACCCCTATTTAAAAACAAAATAGAAGAGGGGAGACGAAAATCTCTCTGATAGATAGACCTTCATACTCCACTCTCTGAGCCATCTTATTCTCTGTCGAACAAGATTTGCTTCTATTCTGTTGTATTCATGAAACCAACATATTTTCGTTTCAATAGATAACCTTCCAACTGTTTGATTCCCTCAATTCCTGTCGAAATGATAATCAAAAGGCTAGTTCCCCCAAAAGCAACGGCTTCTGAAAGTCCAAAAACATCTTTTGCTACAATTGGCATGATGGAAATGACCCCTAGGAAAAGGGAGCCAACGGTTGCAAGGCGACGAAGAAGTTTTGACATAAACTCTTCAGTACCTTTACCTGGACGAACACCATGGATATAGGCTCCACTCTTTTGTAAATTCTCTGCTGTTTTTTCAGGATTGATTTGTACAAATGTATAAAAGAAAGTAAAGAGAATAATCAAGAGAGCATAGGTAAAGATACCACTAATGGTTGTTGTCGCAAGAAGCGACTGGGCTGTTCGTACCCAAGATGCATTATAACCCATGGCACTTACAAATTGGAAAATGGCTGCTGGCGCAGCTGTAATCGAACTTGCAAAGATAACTGGGATAACACCAGCAGGATTGACCTTCAAAGGAAGATAAGAGCTGGATGGAGCACCTTGAGCAAGTTTTGTATATTGAATTGGAATTTTATATTCTGCTTGCTGTACATATGTTGTAAAATAGATAATCAACAAAACAGCGACGACTAGGATAGCGACAAAGATTATAGACGAATTAAAACGACTACTTGGAACATTGACAAAATAGTCAACATAGATGCTATGAATCATCTCTGGGATTGAGGCTACAATCCCTGCAAAGATAATCATAGACACTCCATTACCATATCCCTTATCAGTAATTTGTTCCCCTAGCCAAGTCACAATCATACTTCCAGCAGTAAGAATAATACCAATCGTAACAAAAACTTGTGGTGTAAGGTCAGTTGTCAATAACTTCGCACCCGAAAGAGTGTTAAAACCAGCTGTAATACCCACTGATTGTACAAAAGCAAGTGCAAGCGCAATATAGCGAGTCGCTTGGTTCAATTTTCTCCGTCCTACTTCCCCTTGTTTGCCCCATTCTACAAACTTCGGTAAAATATCCATTTGTAGCAATTGGACAACGATTGAAGCAGTGATATACGGACTTACCCCGAGTGCAAAAACGGAGAAGTTCTTCATGGCATTCCCTGAAACAAGACTAAGCATGTTCAAGAAAGATAAACCGCTGAGAGCTTCTAAACTTTTTGCATTCACACCTGGAACAGTGATACTTGTCCCAATACGGAAAACAAGAATGATAAAAATCGTAAAGAGAATTTTTGATCGAACTTGTTTAACCTTGAGAGCCTCTTTTAATAATTTAAAAAACATAGGTCACCTCTCTTAGATGACTTCTACTGAACCACCTTTAGCAGTGATAGCTTCCTCAGCTGATTTAGAGAATTTAGCTGCTTTCACAGACAATTTCTTAGTCAACTCACCGTTACCAAGAATTTTAACACCTGATTTTTCAGCCTTTACAATTCCTGCTTCGATAAGAACAACTGGAGTAACTTCAGTACCATCTTCAAAGACATTCAATTGGTCAAGGTTTACAATTGCGTATTCCTTAGCGTTGATGTTAGTGAATCCACGTTTTGGAAGACGACGGAACAATGGAGTTTGTCCACCTTCAAAACCAAGGCGAACTCCGCCACCGCTACGAGCTTTTTGACCTTTTTGACCGCGACCAGATGTTTTACCGTTACCTGATGAAGTACCACGACCAACACGGTTACGTACTTTACGAGAACCTTCTGCAGGTTTTAATTCATGAAGTTTCATAGTTATTTTCTCCTCTTTTGTAAAATGCTAGCGCCGATAAGAGAGAAAAGGTTGTCTCCCTTATCAACTCGCCTATACATTCGTCATCTTAGATGACTATATCTAGTTTTAGGGGATGAGTATTGCCACATCCCCTAAAAATTCATTAGTTTACTTCTTCAACTGTTACCAAGTGAGATACTGCAGTGATCATACCACGGATAGCAGCGTTATCTTCTTTGATAACAGAGCTGTTCAATTTGCCAAGTCCAAGTGCTACAACAGTTTTACGTTGTGATGGAATGCGTCCGATTGGAGACTTAGTCAAAGTAATTTTAATTTGAGCCATTTTATCCCCTTTCTTATGCCAAATCAGAAACTGAAATACCACGAAGGGCAGCAACTTCTTCAGCGCGTTTCAATTGTTTCAAACCTTCAACAGTTGCACGAACAATGTTGATTGGAGTGTTAGAACCAAGTGATTTAGATGTAATATCTGCCACACCTGCCAATTCCACAACGGCACGAACTGCACCACCAGCGGCAACTCCAGAACCTTCTACAGCAGGTTTCAACAATACTTTAGCTCCACCAAATTCTGAAAGAACTTCGTGTGGGATTGTTGTTCCAACCATAGGAACTTCAATCAAGTTTTTCTTAGCATCTTCTACTGCTTTGCGGATTGCTTCTGGAACTTCTTGAGCTTTACCAGTACCAAATCCTACGCGGCCATTGTGGTCACCAACAACAACAAGAGCTGCGAAACGAAGACGACGTCCACCTTTAACAACTTTTGTAACACGGTTGACAGCAACTACGCGTTCTTCTAATTCAACTGCATTGTCTTTAAATGCCATTTTCTAGTGTCCTCCTATTAGAATTTCAATCCGTTTTCACGAGCTGCATCAGCCAAAGCTTTCACACGTCCGTGATATAGATATCCACCGCGGTCGAACACCACTTCTGAAATACCTTTAGCGTTTGCACGTTCTGCAACGAGTTTACCGACAGCAACGGCTTGTTCAGTCTTAGTTCCTTTTGAAACTTCTTTGTCAAGAGTTGAAGCACTTGCGAGCGTTACACCCGCTACGTCATCAATCACTTGAGCGTAGATGCCTGTATTAGAACGGAATACGTTCAAACGTGGGCGATCAGCAGTTCCAGAGAGTTTTCCGCGAACGCGACGATGGCGTTTTTGGCGGAGTTTGTTTTTATCTGGTTTTGAAATCACAGTTTTCACCTCTTTAGTTTTAAATCGTGTGCTATGCACAAAGTTGGAAAATAGGTTGCTGGTTGATTATCAACCACTCAACATTATTTACCTGTTTTACCTTCTTTAAGACGAACGTATTCGCCAACGTAACGGATACCTTTACCTTTATATGGTTCTGGTGAGCGAAGGCTACGTACGTAAGCAGCTGTTTGACCAACTACTTCTTTTGAAATTCCGCTAACAACAATTGTTGTTGGGTTTGGAAGTTCAAAAGTAATTCCTTCTGGAGCTTCAACTTCATCTGGATGAGATTTACCAACAGCCAAAACAAGTTTAGATCCTTGAAGTTGTGCACGGTAACCAACCCCACGCATTTCAAGTTCTTTCTTGAATCCTTCTGATACACCAACAACCATGTTGTTCAAAAGGGCACGAGTAGTTCCGTGGATTGTTTTCATTTCTTTTGAATCGTTTGGACGGTGAAGAGTTACTTCAGTACCTTCCACACGAATTTCAATATCTTTTGAGAACTCACGAGTAAGTTCTCCTTTAGGTCCTTTTACAGTTACTACGTTGTCATTGTTAGTGAGTTCAACACCAGCAGGCAACACGATAACTTTATTACCAATACGTGACATGTTTATTTTCTCCTGTTAGATTGTCAGACCATGACGGCCAGTTTTCACGGGGTTAAAGATACTTACTAAGTTCAATAGCTAAATTGAACACGCTCTAAGAACTGTGCAAAATAGATAAGTTGGCTTGTTTGTAAACAAACTTCTCCAACTTCCTAATTTTGCTTTGTTCTTTACGAGCTTTGTCTTGATTTTACCAAACGTAAGCGATAACTTCTCCACCAACATTCTTTTGACGAGCTTCTTTATCAGTAAGCAAACCTTCAGAAGTTGAAAGGATAGCAATTCCAAGTCCGTTAAGAACTTTTGGAAGATCTTCACGTTTTTTGTAGACACGAAGTCCTGGCTTAGAAACACGTTTCAAGTTAGTGATAACTTTTTCACCGTTTGGTCCGTATTTAAGGAATACACGGATGATGCCTTGTTTGTCATCTTCGATGATTTCAACGTTTTTTACAAAACCTTCACGTTTAAGGATTTCAGCAATCCCTTTTTTGATATTTGATGCAGGTACTTCAAGTACTTCGTGTTTCGCTTGGTTAGCGTTACGAATACGAGTTAGGAAGTCTGCGATTGGGTCAGTCATAACCATTTTTTATTCTCCTCTTACTAGTAGTTTGCAAGTCGCACTTGCTAGTTAATGATTGAGCTGGGCTCAGATTGTATTGACACATTCAAATGAGAGAGCTCTTATTTGAACACGAGCTACAACCTGTGCAAAAAAGATAAATTTGTTTTGGAGCATCGCCCCTTCACCAAATTTCCTATTTTTGCTATGGTTGTTACGCTCTTTGTATCATGATATTACCAAGATGCTTTTGTTACACCAGGAATTTGTCCTTTGTAAGCTAATTCACGGAAGCAAACACGGCAAAGTTTAAATTTGCGGTAAACTGAATGTGGACGACCACATTTTTCACAACGAGTATAAGCTTGAGTAGAGAACTTCGCTGGACGTTTGTTCTTAGCAATCATTGATTTTTTAGCCATTAGATTTACCTCCTATATTATTTTGCAAAAGGCATTCCAAGGCCTGTAAGCAATGCACGTGACTCTTCGTCAGTGTTAGCAGTTGTTACGATAACGATGTCAAGACCACGAGTTTTGTCAACGTCATCAAAGTTGATTTCTGGGAAGATCAATTGTTCTTTCACACCAAGTGTGTAGTTTCCGCGTCCATCAAATGATTTTGTTGGAACACCGTGGAAGTCACGTACACGTGGAAGTGAAACTGAAACCAATTTGTCCAAGAATTCGTACATACGTTCACCACGAAGGGTAACTTTTGCACCAATCGCTACACCTTCACGAAGACGGAAGCCGGCGATTGATTTTTTAGCTTTAGTGATAAGTGGTTTTTGACCTGAGATAAGTGCCAATTCTTCAGCAGCTTTTTCGAGGCTTTTAGCGTTTGATACAGCTTCACCAACACCCATGTTCAAAACGATCTTATCTACTTTAGGCACAGCCATCACTGATGAGTAGTTGAATTGTTCTGTCAAAGCAGGAACTACTTCATTAAGATATTTTTCTTTTAAACGATTTGCCATTATACTTCTCCTTTCCTTCGTGATTAATCAAGCACTTCGCCTGATTTTTTGTTGTAGCGAACTTTTTTACCGTCTACAAATTTGTAACCAACACGACCAGCTACACCGTTTTTGTCCAAAACTTGAACGTTTGATACGTGGATAGCTGCTTCTTTCTCAATGATACCACCTTGAGGAAGTTCGTTAGTTGGACGTTGGTGTTTCTTAACGATATTCACACCTTCAACGATAACTTTGTTTACTTTTGGAAGGGCAGTAAGGACAACAGCTTCTGTTCCCTTATCTTTACCAGCGATTACGCGAACTTTGTCGCCTTTTTTTACAAACATTAGGTTTCTCCTTGATTTTTCTTACGCCCATAAGGGCACCCTAGCTTGAAGCTAGGGGACTAGTTTGTTTTTTTTAAAAATTAAAGTACTTCTGGAGCAAGTGACACGATCTTCATGAAGCCGCCCTCACGCAATTCACGTGCAACTGGGCCAAAGATACGTGTTCCGCGAGGAGTTTTATCTTCACGGATGATAACTGCTGCGTTTTCGTCAAATTTGATGTATGAACCATCAGCACGACGAGCACCTGATTTAGTACGAACGATAACAGCTTTTACAACGTCACCTTTTTTAACCGCACCACCAGGAGTAGCTTGTTTTACAGATGCCACAATAACATCACCGATGTTCGCAAATTTACGTTTAGAACCACCAAGAACTTTGATAGTCAAGATTTCGCGTGCACCGCTGTTGTCTGCGACTTTCAAACGAGTTTCTGTTTGAATCATTTCAGTTTTCTCCTTTCAGGTTTGATTAGATGATGACCGCTTCTTCAACAACTTCTACAAGACGGAAACGTTTTGTAGCTGAAAGCGGACGAGTTTCCATGATACGTACGATATCGCCTTCTTTGGCAACATTGTTTTCATCATGCGCTTTGTATTTTTTAGAGTAGTTAATACGTTTACCATAGACTGGGTGGTTACGTTTTGTTTCAACTACAACTGTGATTGTCTTGTCCATTTTGTCAGATACAACACGTCCAACAAGAACTTTACGATTATTGCGTTCCATTGAAATTTCTCCTTCCCTAGTCTATTATTTCGCTTCAGATTGAACTGTTTTGATACGAGCGATTTGTTTTTTAACTTCTTTCAAGCGAGCTGTTTGTTCTAATTGACCAGTAGCAGCTTGGAAACGAAGTTCAAACAATTCTTTTTTCAATTCGTTTTCGCGCTTCGCGAGTTCTTCTTGAGAAAGACCACGAAGTTCTTTAACAAATTCTTTTACTTCATTAAGTTTCATGCCTTCTCCTTATTCTGCTTCACGTTTTACGAATTTACATTTAACTGGCAATTTGTGGCTAGCAAGACGAAGCGCTTCGCGAGCGATTTCTTCAGATACACCAGCAACTTCAAACATCACTTTACCACGTTTAACTGGTGCTACCCAACCTTCAGGTGCCCCTTTACCAGATCCCATACGCACACCGATAGCTTTAGCAGTGTATGATTTGTGTGGGAAGATTTTAATCCAAACTTTACCGCCACGTTTCATGTAACGAGTCATGGCGATACGAGCAGCTTCGATTTGGCGGTTAGTGATCCAGTGGCTAGTTGTAGCTTGAAGACCGTATTCACCGAATGCTACTTCTTTTCCACCTTTTGCTTCACCGCGCATTTTTCCACGGAATTCACGACGGTGTTTAACACGTTTAGGTACTAACATTGGTTATTTACCTCCTTTAGTGTTTTTACGAGCTGGAAGAACTTCACCACGGTAGATCCATACTTTAACACCAAGTTTACCGTATGTAGTATCTGCTTCTTCCCAAGCGTAATCGATATCTGCACGAAGTGTGTGAAGTGGAACAGTTCCTTCAGAGTATCCTTCAGCACGGGCGATATCTGCTCCGTTCAAACGACCTGATACTTGAGTTTTGATTCCTTTAGCTCCAGCACGCATTGCACGTTGGATTGCTTGTTTTTGTGCACGACGGAAAGCAACACGTTGCTCCAATTGACGAGCAATACCTTCACCTACAAGGTGAGCATCCAAATCAGGTTGTTTGATTTCGATGATGTTGATGTGTACTTGTTTTCCAGTCAATTTGTTAAGTTTTGCACGGAGTGCATCAACGTTAGCACCACCTTTACCGATAACCATACCTGGTTTAGCAGTGTGAAGCGAAACGTTAACTTTGTTTACTGCGCGTTCGATTTCGATAGTTGAAATTGCTGCGTCAGCAAGTTCTTTTTGAACGAATTTACGGATTGCAAGATCTTCATGAAGGTAATCCGCGTATTCTTTTTCAGCATACCATTTGGCATCCCAATCACGGATGATGCCGACACGCATACCAATTGGATGTACTTTTTGACCCACGATGTTACCTCCTTATTTTTCTGCAACAGCTACAGTGATGTGAGCTGTACGTTTGTTGATTGGTGAAGCTGAACCTTTCGCACGTGGACGGAAACGTTTCATAGTTGGTCCTTCGTTTGCGAATGCTTCAGATACTACCAAGTTAGCTTTGTCCAAACCAAAGTTGTTTTCAGCGTTAGCTACAGCTGAGTTCAAAACTTTCAAGATGACCTCAGCAGCTTTGTTTGGTGTGAATGTCAAGATTGCAATAGCATCGGCTACGCTTTTACCACGGATATTGTCAAGAACAAGACGTGATTTACGAGGTGAAACACGTACTGTACGAGCCATTGCTTTAGCTGAAGTAATTTCTGCCATTTATGTTCTCCTTATTTTCTACGTGTTTTCTTGTCGTCTGCAGCGTGACCTTTGTAAGTACGTGTTGGTGCAAATTCACCAAGTTTGTGACCTACCATGTCTTCTTGGATGTAAACAGGTACGTGTTTACGTCCGTCATAAACTGCAATAGTGTAACCAATGAAACTTGGGAAGATCGTTGAACGACGTGACCAAGTTTTGATAACTTTTTTCTTTTCGTCGTTAGCTTGAGCTTCAACTTTTTTCATCAAATGCTCATCGACGAAAGGTCCTTTTTTAAGACTGCGTCCCATTTTTATATTTTCTCCTTTAAATGTTGTACCACAGCGGCTTGCGCTGACTAAGCAGCGCTACCGAGCTGGCGGATAGATTGTTTTAGATTATTTCTCGTTGCGACGACGAACGATAAGTTTGTCAGATTTCGCTTTCTTGTTACGAGTTTTAAGACCAAGAGCAGGTTTGCCCCATGGAGTAGATGGCGCTTTACGACCAACTGGTGCTTTACCTTCACCACCACCGTGTGGGTGATCGTTAGGGTTCATTACAGAACCACGAACTGTTGGGCGGATACCTTTCCAACGGCTACGTCCTGCTTTACCAAGGTTTACAAGTCCATGTTGTTCGTTTCCGACAACACCAACTGTAGCACGACAAGTTCCAAGAATCATACGAACTTCGCCAGATTGAAGACGAACAAGAACGTATTTACCTTCTTGCCCCAATACTTGAGCAGAAGCTCCAGCTGCACGGACCAATTCTCCACCACGACCTGGTTTCAATTCGATGTTGTGGATCAAAGTACCAACTGGGATGTTAGCAAGTGGAAGAGCGTTTCCGACTTTGATATCTGCTTCAGGACCTGAAACGATACGTTGACCAACTTCAAGACCTTTTGGAGCGATGATGTATGCTTTCACACCGTCAGTGTAGTGTACAAGAGCGATGTTTGCAGAACGGTTTGGATCGTACTCGATTGTTTTAACAACTGCTTCAACGTTATCTTTGTTACGTTTGAAGTCAACCAAACGGTAGAAACGTTTGTGTCCACCACCTTGGTGACGAACAGTGATACGACCGTTGTTGTTACGACCAGCCTTGTTCTTCAAAGCAACAAGCAATGATTTTTCAGGAGTGCTTGTTGTGATTTCAGCGAAATCCAAAGAAGTCATATTACGGCGACCGTTTGTTGTTGGTTTATAAACACGAATTCCCACGATATTTCCTCCTTAGATTATTCAGCTTCAGCAGCAAACAACTCGATTGCTTTTGAATCAGCTGTAAGTGTGATGATAGCTTTTTTAGTTTTGTTAGTAAAACCAGTGTAACGTCCAACACGTTTTGCTTTTGGTTTTACGTTGATTGTGTTAACGTTGGCAACTTTAACACCTTCGAAAGCAGCTTCAACAGCTTGCTTGATCAAAAGTTTGTGTGCACGAGTGTCAACTTCAAATACATATTTTCCTGCTTCAAGTTGAGCCATTGAGCTTTCAGTGATGACAGGTTTTTTGATAACATCATACAAATTCATTATGCAAGAACCTCCTCGATTTTAGAGATAGCTGCTTGTGTGACAAGAAGTTTGTCGCTATTTGCGATGTCAAGAACACTTGCAGTTGTAGCAGTTGCAACTTTCACGTTTGGAAGGTTACGAGCTGAAAGAGCTGCGAATTCATTTCCTTCTTCAAGGATAACAAGAACTTTTGAATCGATGCTCAATGCTGCAAGAACTTTTGCAAATTCAGCAGTTTTTGGAGCTGTAAATGAAAGAGCGTCTACAGCTACGAATTTGTTTTCAGCAACTTTTTCAGAGTAAACTGATTTAAGAGCTAGGCGACGAACTTTTTGTGGAAGTTTGTAGCCGTATGAACGTGGAGTTGGTCCGAAGACAACACCACCACCACGCCATTGTGGTGAGCGGATAGAACCTTGACGAGCACGTCCAGTTCCTTTTTGACGCCATGGTTTGCGTCCACCACCTGATACTGCAGAGCGGTTTTTAACAGCGTGTGTTCCTTGACGAAGGCTTGCGCGTTGACTGATGATCACATCAAACACAACTGATTCATTTGGTTCGATACCAAATACTGCATCGTTAAGAACAACTTGGCCAGCTTCTTTACCAGTTTGGTCAAATAATGTTACGTTTGCCATTGTGACTGATTTCCCCTTTCTTTATTATTTACCAGCTTTAACTGCTGATTTGATAGTGATAAGAGATTTCTTAGCACCTGGTACGTTACCTTTGATAAGGATAACGTTCTTTTCTGGAACAACTTGTACAACTTCAAGGTTTTGAATTGTTACGCGGTCGCCACCCATACGTCCTGCAAGGTTTTTACCTTTGAATACGCGGTTAGGTGCAACAGGTCCCATAGAACCTGGACGACGGTGGTAACGAGAACCGTGAGCCATTGGTCCACGTGATTGTCCGTGGCGTTTGATAACACCTTGGAAACCTTTACCTTTAGAAGTACCAGTTACGTCAACAACGTCTCCAGCTGCGAATGTTTCAACTGTGATTTCAGCACCAACTTCCAAGCCTTCAACGTTTTTGAATTCACGAATGAAGCGCTTAGGAGCCGTGTTAGCTTTCGCTACATGTCCTTTAGCAGGTTTGTTGCTCAATACTTCGCGTTTGTCATCGAAACCAACTTGGATAGCGTTGTATCCGTCTGTTTCAACAGTTTTAACTTGAAGAACAACGTTTGGAGTTGCTTCAATAACTGTTACAGGGATCAATTCGCCAGCTTCAGTGAAGATTTGAGTCATTCCCACTTTTTTCCCTAAGATTCCTTTTGTCATGAGAAAATAGTTCCTTTTCTATATTTTTTATTCAAAAAGTTTTTAACGAGCGTTTTTTATGCTCAAGGTATCAAGCTTTAGATTAAAGTTTGATTTCTACGTTTACACCACTTGGAAGATCCAATTTCATCAAGGCATCAACTGTTTTTTGAGTTGGGTTAACGATATCGATCAAACGTTTGTGTGTACGCATTTCGAATTGTTCGCGAGAGTCTTTGTATTTGTGAGTCGCACGAATGATTGTGTAGAGGCTACGCTCAGTTGGAAGTGGGATTGGACCCGCAACTTGTGCACCTGTACGAGTAGCTGATTCTACGATTTTTGCAGCCGCTGTATCAAGCGTACGGTGTTCGTAAGCTTTCAAACGGATACGGATTTTTTTGTTTGCCATCTTTTTCTCCTTTTCGTCTATTTAAGATAATAGGCTAGCTCCACAAGAAAACCGACGCGCGTTGCGTGGCAATGCAACCGAGCGTGTCGCAACCTCTTGCATCAAAGCTAAGGCTGTAATTTACAGCACCATAATAGAATAACACAAAGCCCCTGCGATTGCAAGGGATTTGTAAGCTTTTTTTCGTTTTTTTAGGATGAAACTGTTTTCTCTTTTCATTTTTCCAAGATTGAGGATTTATATCTATAAAAAACCGTCTTTTCTTCTATATAATACGAGTCATTATACGAGTCATTTTGACCTTGAATGTATCTTCTGATTGATCTACTAAAATGTCCGCTTTAGACTCGGTTTCTCTATAGTATCGCAGATACTGCTCCCGTCTCATCTGATGGCTAGCCAATACAAAAGATGCATCCCGATTTCTCATAGTCGTATCTCGAGCTAAGCGCCTCTTTAATTCTGTTTCTTCATCGGTGTAGAAACAGATAGTTTTGTCAAAGAGTTCCTTTGGCAGAAAGCCCACAGACATCCCTTCAACAATAAGAATTGGCTTTGCTCCAGACAAGACCTCGCTAGCCTTCCACGGTTCATCGATTGTCAAGACATCCAAACCTGCCTGCAAGGCGAGAATATCTCTCTGCAAACTTGCCAGTTCATGCGCCACTGGCAGACAAGCTGTCACCTTTTGATCTGGCGCTTGCTTTGGTACTACCAGGTGACGTTCTGAGGTGATATAGGGATCTGTTTCTAGTAAATTTACTTTTGTGGAATCTAAAGCTTGGTACAATTCCTGTGCAAAGGTTGATTTACCTGAAGCCCCATGACCGTAGATCCCTAGCGTCCTAATTCTTCCCGTTTCGATCTCTGAAACCAGTTGTTCTATCAGGTCTTTTTTCTTCATTCTCTCTTCACCTGTTCATAGCTTTCTTTTCCGTCATTAAGCTTGTCCCAAATCACCACTTGCCCACTTTTGAGGGATTTTTGCACATCGATAATTCGTTGATTAGAAGACCCTCGAAACTGGAGCATGAGATTGCGCTTGCTTTTATCATACCGTCCATCGACAAGGATGTCAATCAATGATAAGAGTTCCAGTTTATCTGGAGTTTCCAGCATCATTTCTTCCCAAGTGTAGCCCGTCCAGGACCAGATGTCTTTGTCTGGCAGTTCCTTTCGAATACGTTTAACGAGAGGTAAGAGGATACCCGTATTAAGAAAAGGTTCTCCTCCCAGCAAGGTCAATCCTTGAACATAGGGCTGGGCAAGATCTGCCATAATCTGTTCTTCTAACTCTGCCGTATAGGGAATGCCTGCGTTGAAAGACCAAGTTGCAACATTATAGCAGCCCTCGCAGTGAAACATGCAACCTGATACATAGAGAGAGTTGCGCACACCTTCTCCATCGACAAAGTTAAAGGCCTTGTAATCAATGATCCGCCCTTTACTAAGTTCCTCACTTTTCCATTCACCTGGTTTTGGTGTATTCCATGTCATCCTTTTACTCCAAATCTATCCAGTAACGTTCTACGCCATTGCGAACATCCTCAAACACCCCACCATTTGCCACAATCACCACCCTACTAGCAGGATTTTCCGTACTACAGGTCACAAGTGCTTTTTTGATGTTCTTCTCCTTGGCAACTTGCAGGCCTTGTCGGAGGGATTCTTTCGCATAACCCTTACCTCTTTCAGATGGACGAATGGAGTAGCCAATATGGCCCCCATTTTCTAGTAAGTAGTCATTTAATCGGAGACGAAGGTTGAGAAAGCCAAGAGCCTGGCCTGCTACGTCAAAACTAACCAGCTGGATAGCAGGAACCCAGTTTTCAGGAATATTGAGTCCCGCTTCCGCTTGAAGATTTTCTTCTAGCCACTCTTCATAAACAAAATTGTTGGCGTTCCAAAACCCACCATCGTGGGCCGATTGAGTCTGTTCAAACTCTGCCATCATCTCTAAAACTGTTTCTTTATCTGCCAATGTTGGTCTGCGTAGTATCATTTTTACCTCCAATTAAGAGAAAAGTGAGAGCAGACTCTCACTTTTATTTTTTCTTGTTCTTGTTTAAAAACTGTTCTCTGAGGTTGAGCAAGCGTTCTTTTTTACCTGTTCCACCTTTCGAGTATTTCTCGTGATAACGGGTCACTTGTGCGCGTCCCTTATCGTCTAATTGGTATTTCCCCATTCCATTTCCTTCTAATTTGTTACTTCATGTCCGGCTGTTTTGATAGTTGAACCGTTCATGTGTTTGACACGCGCAGCGATTTCCTTGTGGCGTCCGTTAACCATCGGACGTGCTTGAGGATTTCCCAGATAACCACACGTACGTTTGACCACGTCTACTGTTTTAGGGTCGCTATTGCCACAGTTTGGACAAGCAAATCCTCGCTCTGTCGGTTCAAAATCCCCTTCAAAGTCACACTTGTAGCAACGATCAATCGGAGTATTGGTCCCTAGATAGCCGACACGGTCATAGGCATAGTCCCAAACAGCTTCCAGAGCCTTAGGATTTTGTTGAAGAACTGGATACTCACAATAATGGATGAAACCACCTGACGCACCTGCTTCTGGATAAACTTTCTCAAAGTCTAATTTTTCAAACGGTGTTGGATTTTTACGAACATCGTAGTGGAACGAGTTGGTGTAGTATTCCTTGTCCGTAATATCAGGAATAGAGCCAAACTTCTCTGTATCCAAGCGACAGAAGCGGTCTGTCAGACTTTCAGACGGTGTGGAGTAGATAGAGAAATGGTAACCATATTGGTCAGACCACTCTTCCACACGACGTTTCATATCACGAATAATATCCAGTGTGAATTCCTTGGCTTCAGGATTGCTTTCCCAGCTATTTCCAAAGAAGACTGTAGCCACTTCGTACAAACCGATGTAGCCCAGCGAAACTGTCGCACGGCGATTCTTAAAGAGTTGGTCAACACTTTCTTCTTTTCCGAGACGGCGACCGAAGGCTCCGTACTGATAGAGGATAGGGGCATTCGCTGGTGTTGCTTCCTTGGTTCTTTCCACACGATAAACCAAGGCATCTTCCTCGATGTTCATCCGTTCGTTGAAGATTTCCCAGAACTTGTTCAAGTCACCTTCGGACTCAAGGGCGATACGAGGCAGATTGACTGTCACAACACCTAGATTCATACGACCTGAATTGACCTCGACACCATTTTCATCCTTCCATCCTTGAAGGAAAGAACGGCATCCCATAGGAACCTTGAAAGAACCAGTCAACTCGATAATCTTATCGTAGGACAAGACATCTGGGTACATCCGCTTGGTTGCACACTCGAGAGCCAACTGTTTGATGTCATAGTTCGGAGTCCCTTCTTCCAAGTTAAGGCCTCTTTTCAGCGTAAAGATGAGTTTAGGAAAGATAGCTGTACGGTGTTCTGAACCAAGCCCCTTGATCCGAATAGTCAAGATAGCCTTTTGAATTTCACGCTCAAAACGATTGGTTCCTAGACCGAAACCTAGTGAAGTAAAAGGTGTTTGCCCATTTGAAGTGAAGAGAGTGTTGATTTCATACTCGAGAGATTGCATGGCATCGTAGATATCTTTCTGCGTTTTCTTCCATGCGTAATCTTCCCGTTTTTCAGGCAAGACCCACTCTTCCGCATCCTTGAGGTGTTTTTGATAATTCTTCTCCGCATAAGGCGCCAAGACTTCATCGATACGGTCAGCTGAGCAACCCCCGTACTGGCTAGAAGCAACGTTGGCGATGATTTGAGAAATTTGAGCTGTCGCAGTCTGGATAGACTTGGGACTCTCTACCTCTGCATTGCCAATCTTAAAACCATTTTCCAACATGCCTTTAAAATCAATCAAACAGCAGTTGGTCATCGGTGTGTAGGGGCTGTAGTCCAGGTCATGATAGTGGATATCCCCCTTTTGGTGAGCATTAGCTACGTGCTTAGGGAGCATTTGCAGTCCGATTGATTTTCCAACAATCCCTGCTGTCAAATCACGCTGGGTGTTGAAGACATCGCTGTCTTTATTGGCATTTTCATTGACAACTGCTTGATCTTTATTGAGAAGTTTATGAATGCTAAAGTTGATATCTGTCGCTTTTGAGCGCTCAAAATCCCTTTGTGTCCGATAAGTGATATACTCCTCAGCTAGCGCATATTCTTTGGCTTCAAGGAGTTCATGTTCTACGACATTCTGAATTTCGTAAATCTTGACACCTTGAGGGAAACGACTGTGAATTTCCGCAACAATACGCTCAAGCAGGCCATTTAGACGTTTTTCAACCAAGGGTGTCACATCCATGACTTTGTCAGCCGCCTTGTGGAGAGCCTTGTCAATCTTGTCTACATCAAACACTACACGTCTACCATCTCGTTTTTCAACGAACAAAGTGGGAACGGTTGCAAGGTTTTCTTCTAATACAATCATATCCATGCTCTTTTCTATTTTTCTTCTTAAGTGATATTATACCACTCTAAAAAGAAAAATCAATATCTTGTGTTGAAAATTCTAAAATTTTTAAAAATACACAAGATATTGATTTGTCATTTAGATTTATAAAGCTTGAATTCCTTACTATCCGTCTGAACAAGCTCGTATTTTTCACTAAGTAGGCTCTCTACATCCGACCACAAGGCAACCTTTTGATTGACCAAAATCATCTTCGGTTGATTTTCTTTCAAGTCATTGACTAGTTTCGTTTTATTCTCGTCGCTTGCAGTATAGAGTGTTGGCGTCACTAGAGAGCTTGGTGCCAGACGTTCACTTGCGCGGTAGAAATCTGGCCGATTATCCCAAGCATAGACACGATCCTCGGAACTCGTTTGCTGTTTGACCAAGCTAGCAAGCTGCTGACGTTCCTGATAAGTACTTGGATGCGAAATATAGCGACTCAAAGCAGGCAGAGACAACAAATAAACAATCGCAACCAGAGGTAGATAAAGGTTGCCTTTTAGGTAGCGACCAAAGAGCGATGAGGATTCCGCACTTCGTCTACGACTCGTACGGCCAGGAAGCCCTACTTTAATATTAGTTAGCAATAACAATGTCAGAGAGGGCAAAACTACTGCTAAACACGATCCATGTAAAGGCTCTTTCGAAAGAATTAACAGGCCAAGACTTACTAGCAAGCCCAAGCTAGCTACTATTGATACTGCATATTGCTTGGCAGGTTTAGATTGAACAATTCCTGAAACAATCAATGTCAACAATCCTAAAGCAAGGGCTAACAAGCCATAAAAAGCAGCGTTATCAATCAACTTGGTATTTGAAAGCAAGCCAAGGGTTACTACTGGATACAAAGTATGACTTATCGCATCGCCAAAAGTTCCTGTCACTACTGTATAGTAACCAATCGGATAAAATATGAGAGAAAATCCTAAAGCTGATGCGAAAAATTGATACAAACCATGAGCAAATCGACGCTTGGCAATATTAAATCCAAACAACATCAATGCGAGGGTAAGGGCAAATAAAAGTGTAGGGATAGGAGATAAAAAGAATGCTAATGCTAAACTCATCCCAACGAGCAAAAATCCTTTGTCGTTGATTGGATTCTCCAGATAGTCAGCCACTAAGCTAAAAGCATAAAACAAAAAGGGCATCGCTACAATCACAGCATAGCTACCACCAAATCCCAGACTAGCTACAAGAAGATAGAAAATAGCCAATAATTGTCTAGCTTGACCTCTTTGACCTGTCAATGTATTTGCAGATTTGAATAGAAAAAAACCAGCACCAAACAATGCTACCCACTCCACCAGTGCAAATAGAATGCTACCTTGAGAGAGATATATTAGTAAATAATAAAGCAGCCCGTTTGAGCCATAATAGTCTGTGTAGATTTGGCCATTCTGGTGCAATGCCCAACCAGTATAAAAGTCTTGCATTTGTTGGGGGCTCACCAAACCAAAGATAAAGGGTACCACAACCGAGATGACTGTAGCAAATAGGCTCCAAATTAAGATACTAAAAAATGGAAAACCACTTGTTTTAGTAGCATCTTGATTTAGTTGTAAATCCTCCTCTTGAACTCCTCTAAACTGTTGTTCATAGGGGTAAGTAGCTACCCCCTCATCATTTTTTCCATATACGTTCATTCATCTTCTCCTCTAAGTTTATCTGTTTTAGTATATCAAAAACTTAGAGGAATGTCAGCTGGTGATTGATATTTTCTCAACTTCTTATCTAACTCAGCAAAACGTTCAATTTCACGAAATCGGTGTAAACTACTTGTTTGAAACTCTAGCATAAACTCATACTCTTCTTGTCTTATCATTTTATCTCCTTATTTATCTATTCGAAAAAAAGAAAAATTTGTCCCAAACCTGATTTCTTCATCTATTTTTGAACATCTATCACATTAAAAGATTTGATCATTACCTATGTTCTGGTAGAAAATTCATTATGTTGCTTAAATGGTAAATCATTCACTATCATAATTTCAATTGCTTGAGAGATAAAATCACCAAGATTTTATTCACCTTGCCATTTTAAACCTCGAACAAACATAAGGTGAGCTGGTTGCTTGAATACAAAATTTTGTACTTTGAGACTTCAAAACTGTAAACGTAAAATTTTCGTTATTTTGAATATTATAAAAGAGGGAGAATCACTCTGATTCTCTCTTCTGCTTAATTTGATGTCTGCCACTACTGTTGATAGAGACCCATTAGCATTGAATCAAAAAAAAACGATAACTTCGTTAAGAAGTTATCGTTTCTCAGAGTTGACATCTAATAGCTTTCAACTCTTCATTGATTAACCATCAAGACAAGATAAATTATTCTTCCTCTTCTCTCAATCTAGGTTTAATCAAGCTAATACCAGCAAGTGCTGCAGCAATTCCCAAGCCAAGTACTGCCGCAGAAGATGATTCCTCACCTGTATTTGGCAGAACAGCAGTTCTAGGAACTCGTGGTTCTACTGGCTTGTTCGGAGCTGGTGCTGGGGCAGGAGCTGGTGGTACCGGAGTTGACGGTACTTCAGCTTTCTTGTAAGTTACGACTTCATCAGCTGGTTTCGCTGAATCTGCTGTAACCTTCACATCAGCTACGCTGGCTTTATCTGCTACGTAACCCTTGATATCTGGTGAAGTTTGTCCCTTGATCACGTCATCTTGTGATGTCCATGCGCCTTTTTCTACGATTTCTTTCGTTACGACGTTGACTTTCAGAATACGCGTGAATTTAGCGCTGTCTGTAAAGCTTGGTGCTGCTTGCTTGCCATCTTCGTAAACGTAAGTGATCGTACGGCTCAATTCTTTCACAGCTTCTTGTTGAGATGACTTGATCTTATCATCTGTCCACTTAGGTCCATCCGGATTCTTAGGATCCATTGGATCGTTTGGTTTCGGTGGATTATTTGGATCAAATGGTACTACACTTTCTTCCAATTGAACAGTGAAGTTTTGGTCCTTGCTTGCATCATCATCAAAGTTTTGTGGATCCTTGAACTCATCATTCACAACCTTGTAACCTTGGTTAGTCAATTCTTTCAACTTCGCAAGGTATTGGTCACGACTGATTGGTTCGCCTGACTTACCGCCTTCTGAGATCTTAGCCAATTCTTTCTTAGCTTGGTCTACGAAGGTGATGGTTGCTTTTTGATCAGCTTTCTTGTAAGTTACGACTTCATCTGCTGGTTTCGCTGAGTCTGCTGTAACCTTCACATCTGCTACGCTAGCTTTGTCCGCTACGTAACCCTTGATGTCTGGTGAAGTTTGTCCCTTGATCACGTCATCTTGTGATGTCCATGGGCCTTTGTC
>CAJNDD010000011.1 GCA_905221435.1 bacterium | reverse complement strand
TTACAATTGGCTTGAACACCTTTATTGTATCGCGTTTGGAGTTTTTTTGGTATAACCTTCGATGCGCACCCGCATAGCGGGTGGTTTATTTGTCTCGCACCTTACGGAGCGAGACGGACTAATAGTCACATAATAAGACAGATAAAGGATCTAGCTTAAAGCTAAATCCTTTTTTCTTTACTCTTTTGGTAACTTACCAGCCTTTTCGAGCATTTTTTTAATCAAGTAAGGCATCTTCACATTTTCACGGCCTTTTTTCTCAATCAGTTTTTTCACAAATTCTGGCATCTGAAGGTCGTCTGTCTTCTCCATGATGTCCTTTGTAGTTGCTGAAGGTGCTAGCTCATCAAAGGTTTCTTCTTCTGGGAGAAATTCCTTAAATTTTTTATGTTCATTGGCTCTTACAGTAGCAACTAAAGCGTCAATTAAACGGCTATCTGTATTGGGCATAGGTGGGCGATGGTAGGTGATACCTAATTCTTGACACAAATCATAACATTCCACATCGTTATCAAACAAGACTTCGATGTGCTCACTGATAAAGCTAATTGGTACAAAAATATAATGCTCTGGATGTTGTTTCTGTTCTCGCAAATACTCGAGTACATCTGGCTTAATCCAAGGGATTCCAATATCACTCTCGCTCTGCCAAGTATTGGTATACTGGTCGGTTGTTAGAGCGAGTTGTTCAGCAACTAACTTGCTATTATCAAAAATCTGATCGATATAAGGATCTCCAAAGTCCAAGGCAAAAATTGGAACACTATGGGCTGAGAAGATTACCTTAAAGGACTCTTCTCCCACATCGTTCCGTAAAATTTTGCTAATCTCATCTGTCCAAAAGTCCAGCAAAGACTGTTGCTGATACCAGTTCTTAATGACTAAAAACCGGATCTGCTGACTTTCCAGAAACTTCTCATACCCCATGACTGAGTAAAAGGAATAATGAGGTTCCAAAATCAAACAAATACACTCTTCAACACCATCAGCCTCCATCTGCTTGATCACATCAGGGATAAAGGGGTGAGAAAATTTGTTAGCAAAGTAGATGCCATACTCTTCTCCTAACCGTTCCTTGACTAGACTGACCTCCTCACGTGTAATCCTCTGAAGCGGTGTTCCACCTATACGAACATAGTTGTCATAGAGAGTCTGAATCTCGTGATCCTTGGGTCTAACTCCACGACGAATATTGGTAAAAAAATCCGCTACACTCTCAAAGGTAATCTCTTCTGGCGAACCGAATGTCATCATTAAAATTGCTTTTTTCATCGATATGTCCTTGTGATATTTTTTTCAATTACCATTTTACCATGAAATATATCATAAATAAACGCTTTCATTCATTTTATTTTTATTTACTCCTCTTTGTCTTTCTCTCCATTCTATGATACAATGAAAAAAATGATATTAAAGGAGTTTTTATGACTTATCCGAACCTTTTAGATCGTTTTTTGACCTACGTTAAGGTCAATACGCGTTCTGATGAACACTCTACTACTACTCCAAGTACGCAAAGCCAGGTAGATTTTGCGACCAATGTTCTTATTCCCGAAATGAAACGTGTCGGTCTGCAAAATGTCTACTACCTTCCAAATGGTTTTGCGATTGGTACCTTACCAGCTAACGATCCAAGCTTGACACGCAAGATTGGCTTCATCTCCCACATGGATACAGCTGATTTTAATTCTGAAGGAGTTAATCCGCAAGTCATCGAAAATTACGATGGTGGAGCTATCGACTTGGGTGATTCTGGATTTAAACTCGATCCTGCTGATTTCAAGAGCCTTGAAAAATATCATGGCCAAACGCTTATCACAACTGATGGCACGACCTTGCTAGGTGCTGATGACAAGTCTGGGATTGCTGAAATTATGACTGCTATCGAATACCTGACTGCTCATCCCGAAATCAAGCATTGTGAAATTCGAGTTGGTTTTGGTCCAGATGAAGAAATTGGCGTTGGTGCTAACAAATTCGATGCTAAAGATTTTGATGTTGATTTCGCCTACACTGTTGACGGAGGACCACTTGGGGAACTCCAGTACGAGACTTTCTCAGCAGCAGCTGCTGACCTCCATTTCCAAGGGCGCAATGTCCACCCTGGCACAGCCAAAGGTCAGATGGTCAATGCCCTTCAGCTGGCGATTGATTTTCATAATCAACTTTCTGAGAATGACCGACCAGAGCTGACAGATGGTTACCAAGGTTTCTATCATCTCATGGATGTGTCCGGTAGTGTCGAGGAGGCGCGTGCAAGCTACATCATTCGCGACTTTGAAAAAGATGCCTTTGAAGCTCGTAAGGAAACCATGCGGGACATTGCTGATAAGATGAATCAAAAGCTTGGAAATAATAGAGTAACCTTGAGTCTGACAGACCAGTACTACAATATGAAAGAAGTCATCGAGAAAGACATGACACCCGTTACCATTGCCAAAGCCGTTATGGAAGATCTTGGAATCACGCCAATCATTGAACCGATTCGTGGTGGGACAGACGGTTCTAAGATTTCCTTTATGGGTATTCCAACTCCGAATATCTTTGCTGGTGGTGAAAACATGCACGGCCGTTTTGAATACGTTAGTCTTCAGACCATGGAGCGCGCAGTAGATACCATCATTGGTATTGTATCCTATAAAGACTAAAAAAGACGAGGTAGCTCAGCTACTTCGCCTTTCTTTTTATTCGTTTGGTTGAGCACTTGAGTCAGACTCACTTTGCTCTTGCTTTTCGCTTGCTTGAGATGTCGCTGTTTCACTATCTTTCTCAGACTTAGATTGGTTAGCAGTTTCACTTGATTTTGAACGGAGTTCTTGGTTCAAGCTAATAATCTCTTTAGCTAGAGTAAGGAGGCCTTCTTTATCACTACTTTTGGCTGCGAGTTGATCAAATAGGGCATCAACACGCTCAAAGTCTGCATCTGATCCCTTATTATCCTCAAGGTACTTGTGAAGAGAGAGCAAGACATTATAAAGTTTTTGATAGATGATCACCGTTTGCGGATCTTGTTCTGCTTCTTTTTTCTCTCGTTGGATAGTCGCTGCAATACGATTTAAAAGATCCTCAAGTTGTGTTTTAGCTTCGTCAAGGTCTGCATTTTCCTTTTCAGTAGCCGCTTTGATATTAGCTGCTTCTTCAGCTAGGGATTGTTTGACACCATCTTCTTTGACACGTGCTAGGAGTTGGGCAGCTTTTGTTAGAAGAGCATCCACTTCTTCCTTCTTAACATGGCTAATCCGCTCTTCTGGCATAAAATCACCGTAGAGTTCTTTTAGGAATTCATAGATGGCGGTCTTAGCAGTTTGACTATCTACTTTTTCCGTATCTAGAATAGTCTTACCAGCTTTTGTAGAAACGGGTTCTTCTTTGAGAGCTTCTTCTACTTCTAGCTTAGTTTGGTAAATAGTTGGGAATAACTTGTTCAAGTCGGTTGCTTTGAGGAAAGATTGTGACTGGTAAAGTTCCCATGTCAACTGGGCAACACGGTTCCGAAGTTCTTCTCTCAAACGACCATCAGATACATGTTCATAGAAATACTTGATGTACTCTACTGTTGTAACCCCTGTCCGATCTCGGAAATCTTGCAAGGCCTGAAGTTTCGCTTCAATGGCAGCCAACTCTGTCTCATCCTGTGCTAGTTTTGCTTCCTGCAAATGTACCAAAAGATCTTTCTTAGGCAAGCCATAAGTATCTGTATCCAATGTATTAATCTTATCTACAAGGGCTTGATACTTCTTATCTAAAGGTGAAGTTTCAACTGGTGCCACACTTTGATCCACATGGATATACTGTTTATCAAAGAGATCCAAGGCTGCTAGGTATCCAGCAGTTGAGTTTGTTGCCAGTTTTTTCATATTTTCGGTGAATTGCCCCAAAGCAAGTTCAACACGTCTCTGCATGATTGGCTGGTCTTTGTAGAGACTTCTGCTATCTGCTAACAGTTGATCCACCTTAGATAGAACCGTTTGTTCATCAAATGCTCCAGGTTGATAGGTTGATTGTAGGGCCGGAATCTTATTTTTCAAAGCCACTTCATAGCCCTTGGTTTGAACCTTGATGTAGTGATTGTGGTCGCCGTGAGGAATCACAAAACTACCATTTTCTACTTGCAAACTATAAGGAGACACCCCATCACGTAGAGCAGTCGTATAAAGTTCATTTAGGAAATCCAGTTCTGGGTTTCCAGTTTGGAGAGGAATACGAACATGTTCTTTTCGAACAGCATAGGGATGGATATGGGTTGGATCATAGGCTTGATCCGGATTTCCAAAGACAAAGAATCCATTTGAAATGCGAATCGCTTCGAGCGGTACTCCGTAGGTCTGTGAGATATACTTGATTTTTTCTTCATCGCTCGCATCTCTCGAGAAACTTTCCACCGTCTTTGCCAGTGGTTGAACGTGCTGCGGCTGATGATTTTCTTTCAAGTGATCTTGAGCAGCTTTGATTTGGGCTGCAGTCAAGTCCTTCTTAAAGAAATAATGAGCGTGGTCTCCGTGAGATACTACAAACCCTTGCTCATCTTCACTAATGACACGGTCAGCTGCAAAACCATGATCATGTTCTTCACCGTGATGGTGGTCATGCTCCTCTCCATCGTGGTCATGGTCTTCATGGTTGGTATCCTGACTTCCATGGTCACCGTCTTGGTTATGAGAATGATCTGGTTGAGCTGGATCCTCTGCTGGTTTACTTGGGTTTTCCAAAGGTGTTGGCTTCCCACTATCGCTAGATAAAGGAATCATACGTGCAATCTTTTCTTCCAAGGCAGAAAGCTTTGTATATGGAATAAAATGATAGTGATTTCCGTGAGGAATCGCCACTCCACTCGGTGTTCTACTTGAAATCTTAGCAGGGTCAAAAATCAAGCCATCTGATTCAGCATAACGTTGAGTACGTGGAAGAGCATAGAGCTGTTGCAATAGACTCTGAAGACTCTCATCTTGATTGCTTGGTGTTTCAGCTTCTTGACTCAAGTTGCTAGTTTGACTAGTTGTGTTTGGAGTCAGACGATAGTCAGTCACACTTGCTTGTTTTCTAGTTCCAGAGAGGTAGGCTTGGGCAGCAGCCAATTCGCTAGCAGACAAGGAACTCTTAGGAATGTAGTGGTAATGTCCACCGTGAGGTACGATATAAGCATCACCAGTATCCTCTATAATATCAGATGGATTAAAGATGTAGCCATCATCGGTAGTATAGCGTCCTTGCGATTGAGCAAGCGCCACTGCACTGTTAGAGGTTGGTACATCATGAGTATGACCTTGTTTTTGGCGCTCAATTTCGTCTTTCGTACGAATATTATCAGCATGAGCCGCATCTTTAAGGTAGACATAATACTTACCATCCACCTTGATAATGTAGCCACCTTTGATTTCGTTGACAATATCAGCGTCTTTCAGTTGATAATTGGCATCTTTCATCAACAGTTCTTCGCTGAAAATCGCGTCAAAAGGAACTTTACCATTGTAATAATGGAAATGATCACCATGTGAAGTCACATAACCTTGATCGGTAATTTTCACAACAATTTGTTCAGCCTGAATGTCTTCTTTTTTGCTAACTTGATCTGGTGTCTGATTCTCTGTTTTTTTAGTGTCTTGCTTCCCATCGACATAAGACACACGATTTTTATCTTTGTTTCCTTCTACCTGGTGTTGGTTCAATGCATAGATGCAAAGGCTTAGGGAAAGGACAAGAGCCGATCCTGCTGCAAGGTATTTCTTCTTCATTTTCATCATCTCCTCATTTTAATTCTTCTGCAAGAACATTCATGTTTTCTTCTAGATTTTCTAAGTAAGTTTTGTCATTTTCAGGATCTGCTTCTAAAGGATTGAGTGTCTTTAGGCTAACTCCTGTTGATTTGACCAAGGTCTCAGCGACTTTAGAAGAAGCATTGCTCTCAGTAAAGATGGTTTTAACCTTATAGGTCTTAACGAATTCTTGAATTTCTGTTAGTTGTCTCGGACTTGGCTCTTGTTCAGGGGAAATCCCTGCTATACCAAGTTGTTTCAAACCAAAGCGTTTAGCGAGATAAGAAAAGGCTGTGTGTTGTGTAACAAATGTTTTCTGACTCGCTTTTTCAAATTTAGGCTGAAATTTCTTAGTCAATTCCTGAGCTTTTTTGATAAAGGCTTGCGCATTTTTTTGATAAGTTTCTTTGTGCTCACTATCCAGCTCTGAAAGTTTATCAGCGATAATTTGCGCTTCTTCGCCAGCTTTTTCTGGATCTAACCAAGTGTGAGGGTCGTAGAGTGTTTTTTCATCAATACCGTCACCAGCTTCTACATCTTCTAAGCCCGGTACACGGTCCAAGGTCATCCCTTCAGAAGCTTCGAGAACCTTAACTTTTGAATTTTTCAAGTTAGGATCTAGACTTCCAGCCCAAGATTCGAGCGTATGAGAATGGTAGACAAAGACATCCGCGTCATAGATAGCAGCAATGTCATTTGCTGAAGGTTCAAAGGAGTGAATCCCACTACTTGACTGAATCATCCGTACATCATTCAAGTCCCCCGATACCTCTTTGACCATGGCGTAGATAGGGTAAAAACTTGTTACAATCTTCATTCCTTTTGCTTCTTGTTTTTCTTTTTGACCACATGCTCCTAAGACAAGAACCAAGAGACCTACCACTAATAATAGAAATGTTCTTTTTTTCATTGTTACTCCTTAACTAGTATTTAACCATTTAATTAACTAGTAAATAGTTTATCTTTATTTACACCATATGTCAAGATATTTTACATATTTTCATGAAAAAAATGAGAACTAGAACTCACATTCTGTTCTCACTTTCTTTTTTAACTTTTCTAGTTCTCCTATCCTGTTTTTAGGAGCTAGAAAATGCTACTACCTTTACTTACTCTCCTTTAATAAAGCCAACAACTTTTCAGCTTCAGCCATAATGGTATTGTTGTCCTGTGCACCAAATAGCAGGTTATTTTTTAAGCCGGTGAGAGTTTCTTTGGCATTGGACTTGATAATGGGGTCTTGGATCTTTGCAAGTAGCTCTTCAGCCTCTCTCAACTTCGCTTCAACCTTTTCAGTCTCGACCTGAGGCTCTTCTGGCTCCTCTGGTGATTCTTCCTCCGGTTCCTCAGTTGGTTTTGGAGATTCTGGTTTCTCGCTTTGCGGTTTTTCTTCGCGTTGCTTTTCTTCCTCAGGTTTGTCTGTCCGAGGTTTCTCCTCTGATGGTTTTTCCGTTTGATTGGTATCAGCTTGACCATTTTGGTTTCTTTGAACATGGTCACTTGCATTTCCCCAACCACTATCTGAATGCGGACGTTCGTTTGGATGTTCGACATAGTACTTGACAGTCGCAAAGAGGTCTTCTAGACTATACCCCTTAGGTGCCTCATAAAGTCCTTCGTCAAACCACTCAAATTTGATGTTATGGTAATGGTTATAATGAGGAATAATCAAGCTTCCGTTTTTAACCTCCACGGTATGCTGGAGATTGTAAGGCATACGATCAAGGGGCACTTTCTTAGCTGCTTTCACGCGGTTGTAGATAGCTTCTGCTCCTTTAGCTTCAGTATTTCCTGAATCCTGATGGTCTGTTGAAGGAGGGGTCAAACCTTTCTCTTTAGCATAAGCCTGGGCTGCCGCTCTTTCGGCTTCAGACAAACTATCTTTCTTAATCCAATGACTATGGGTCATATGTGGAGTTACATAGGCATCCCCCTCATCACTGGTGATATCACGAGGATCAAAGATATAACCATCTTCTGTGGTATACTTTCCTGCCAACTTGGCTACTTGAATCTCATCATCTGTGTAAGCAATTTGCGCATTTGGTTTTCCTAGACGTTCTGGATGACGAATCGGTGCTAGAAATGCAAGTATATCTTCGACCAACTTAACTTTATCACTGCTTTCATCATTTAAACGTTCCAACAGTTTATCCAAAATGTCAAAATCAGCTTGGCGCCCTTTATTATCAAGTAAGTCTTGATGAACTCTTGCTAGTAAATCATAAGCCTTATTGTAAAATCCTTGATCACCAGATGGGAGGTTGGTTTTCTTAGCTCCGAGTTTATGAGCTAAACTTTCTTGCTTGACTAGTTTACTATCAATGGCTGCAGCAGTTTCTGCTGAAAGCTTCTTGGCAGGAATATAACGTGAGATTCCATTCTCTTCAAATACATAGCCATCAGCTACTTTTCGAATCACCTGTTTAACTAATTTTTCATCAATTGGATTGCTTGGAGCTGGTTGAGGATTTGGTGCAGGTTGTGGGCTTGGACTAGGTTCCGGAGTCGGTTGTGTACTTGATTGTTCTGGTCTTGAATCTGGCACCCAATGGTTCGAACTGTAACGAAGAGGAATAATACGAGCGATTCGTTCTTCCAATTCAGACATTTGTGAATAAGGGATGAAATGGTAATGGTTCCCATGAGGCACAGCAACTCCTCTAGCTGTTCGACTTGTAATTTGTGCTGGGTCGAAAACAAGGCCATCAGATTCCACATGTCGTTGGCTCAAAGACAGTTTGTAGAGCTGTCTCAAAAGACCATCAATATCATCACTTTGACTTGCTTGACTATCGTCACTACTATTGTTAGATGTGTTCGTGTTCGTATAGCCACTGCCTTGGTTATTATAGGATGGGCTCCATCTATCTACATCGCTGCTAGCACTGTTGTTATTGGTACGGCGATAAGTAGGCGTTTTTGATTGGCCACTTCTACCAGTTAGGAAGGCTTCTGCTGCAGCCAATTCGCTGGCTGATAACTCACTCTTAGGAATGTAATGGTAATGATCGCCATGAGGGACGATATAAGCATCACCAGTATCTTCAATGATATCAGAGGCATTAAAGATATAACCATCATCTGTAGTATAGCGTCCTTGCGAACGTGCCAAGGCTACCTCACCATCGTTTGCTGAAGTTCCTCCTTCACGATGCTGACTATGCTCTTGTTTTTGCCGATTGATTTCTTCTTTTGTACGGACATTATCCGCATGGGCTGCATCCTTAAGGTAAACATAGTATTTTCCATCTACCTTGATAACATAACCACCCTTGACTTCACTGACAATATCCTCATCTTTTAGCCTATAGTTTGGATCCTTCATCAGTAACTCTTCACTGATAATAGCATCATAAGGGACCTTGCCATTATAGTAATGATAGTGATCTCCGTGTGAAGTGACATAACCCTGGTCTGTTATCTTGATGACGATTTGTTCGGCATTAATGCCTTCACGTTTGCTGACTTCATCAGGAGTCAGATTCTCCGTTTTTTGTGCCGCTTGTTTTCCATCTATGTAGGAAACACGATTATTTTCCTTGACCGTTCTGGCTTGATACAGTCCCAATTCATAAGAACAGACACTTAAAATTAAAGCTGCCGCAGAACCAGCAAGGTATTTTTTATTAATTTTCATCGAAACTCTCTTTCTTTTTTATATTTCTAGTTGCAATTCATTTCTAAATTGCAGAAACTCCTCTCTATTACTTAACTGGTTAATAGTTTACTCTTAAATTTGCAACTTGTCAAGAATTTTATGAACCAGTTAAGTACTTTTTTATTCTGACCACAATTTTCTCAAGATTGGACTTTATATAAGAAAGATTAGCTTAAAAATTCTTTTAAAAATATCAAAAAAAGTCCCTGCAACTGAGTTGCAAGGGCTTTTCAATTAATCAAAATTAACGTATTCTTTTTGAAGTTCAAGAACTTCTTCCATTGTTGAGCATTCTGTAAGGGCACGATTTGCGTACTCTTCCATCTTAGCTGTATCCAATTTCTTCATCAAGCTACGTGTACGAAGTACAGATGTTGCTGACATAGAGAACTCATCCAAGCCCATTCCGACAAGAAGTGGAACAGCTTGTTGGTCACCAGCCATCTCACCACACATACCTGCCCATTTACCTTCAGCATGAGCTGCTTTGATAACATTGTTAATCAAACGTAGGATTGATGGGTTGTATGGTTGGTAAAGGTATGAAACTTGTTCGTTCATACGGTCTGCTGCCATTGTGTATTGGATCAAGTCGTTTGTACCAATTGAGAAGAAGTCAACTTCTTTAGCAAATTGGTCTGCAAGCATGGCTGCTGCAGGGATCTCGATCATGATACCAACTTGGATGTTATCCGCAACTGCAACTCCTTCAGCAAGAAGGTTTGCTTTTTCTTCGTCAAAGATTGCTTTTGCTGCACGGAATTCTTTCAAGAGCGCAACCATTGGGAACATGATACGCAATTGACCGTGAACAGACGCACGAAGAAGGGCGCGGATTTGTGTACGGAACATAGCATCTCCAGTTTCAGAAATAGAGATACGAAGGGCACGGAATCCAAGGAATGGGTTCATTTCGTGAGGCATATCGAAGTAAGGAAGTTCCTTATCTCCACCGATATCCATTGTACGAACGACAACAGGTTTACCGTTCATTCCTTCAAGTACAGCCTTGTATGCTTCGTACTGCTCATCTTCTGTTGGGAAGTCTTGAGAATCCATGTACAAGAACTCTGTACGGTAAAGGCCAACAGCTTCAGCGCCATTGTCATTGACACCTTCAACATCTTTTGGAGTACCGATGTTGGCAGCCAATTCAAAGTGTTTACCATCAGCAGTCACTGTTTGAGCATCTTTCAAAAGTGCCCATTCAGCTTTTTGCTCCGCATAAGCTTCACCAGCAGCCTTGAATTCTGCCGCTTGCTCATCAGTCGGGTTGATAATCACTTCACCAGTGATACCGTTAACGGCAAGGATATCACCATCTTTAACAATTTCAGTGATGTTGTTTGTACCCAATACTGCCGCGATTTCAAGTGTACGCGCCATGATAGCTGAGTGGCTTGTACGTCCACCGATGTTGGTTACAAAAGCTTTTACAAAGTTTTTGTCCAATTGAGCTGTATCAGAAGGAGTCAAGTCATGTGCAATGACGATCACTTCTTCATTGATAGAAGCTGGGTTTGGCAATTTTTTACCAAGAAGGTTTGCCAATACACGTTTTGTCACGTCGCGGATATCCGCTGCACGTTCTTGCATGTATGGGTTGTCTTCCATACCTTCAAAGATAGTGATAAACATGTCTGTCACTTCTTTCAGACCTGCTTCTGCATTCACTTTCTTCGCACGGATTGTTTCCTTGATTTGGCTGATCATTTCTGGGTCAGCAAGAACCATCAAGTGAGCGTCAAAAACTTGAGCTGCTTCTTCCCCTAGCGTACCTACTGCTTTCTCACGAATAACAGAAAGCTCGTCTTGTGATGCTTGTAGAGCGACATCAAGGCGAGCTTCTTCTGCGTTTGTATCTTCGACTGTAACAGTCTCAAATGACAAATCCGGTTGAACGAGTAGATATGCTTTTGCAACTGCAACACCGTCAGATGCTGCGATTCCTTTAAGCATTTCTGTCATTTTCCTTATGCCAATCCTTCTTTTTCCATAGTTTCAGTGATAGCAGCGATTGCGTCGTCAGCATCTGCACCTTCAGCTGAAATTGTAACGTCAGCACCTTGGCCAACACCAAGACTCATGACACCCATGATAGATTTAAGGTTTACTGATTTACCTTTGTACTCAAGAGTGATATCTGAAGCAAATTTGCTAGCTGTTTGAACCAACAATGTTGCTGGACGTGCGTGAATACCTGTTTCTGCCACTACGTGGAAATCTTTAGAAGCCATAGTTTGACTCTCCTTTAAGTGTTTTCTTTTTGAGTTATATGTGATAACCCTTACAAGACTATATTATATCATCTTCAAGATAATTTTTCAAGTATTTTATGGACTTTTACTGAAAATGAAATTACTTCTTTTTCTATTATAATGAGCACTCTAGCAATTAAATAGCATATCTAAACACTAATTGTTCAAAAATGTTATCATCAAAATTCAATTTTCAAAGCTATTTTCTCTTAATATCAATCAGAAGACAAGCCTAGTAAATAATGAAAAAATAATACTATTTAGTTATAATTAATATAACTCAGCCAATCTATTATTTGAAAAGACTTCATCAAATACTGAAATTCTAAAACCTACTCTTACCATCAACAGTAGAGAATTTATTCAATTTGCTACTTAAAGTAAGATAGGCTTGTAGCACCTAACAGTAAAAATGTAGATATGTCTAAGTAGTATAAGTAGAACTAAAACTTTGATTGATTCCATTCAAATAAAGTATTCAACCAATCAAAAACGACATTATGGGCGAGTCTTAAATTATTGACTTGGCAATGAGCGTCCGCACCACTTTCCGCCTCAAATACTTGAAGTTTAGTTTGTTGATTTTTAGATTTAAGTGATTCATAAATTACCTTAGTTTGATGCTGCAGTTCAGCACCCTCACCCTTTCCCATGATAAACAGGCATGGGCATTGAATTTTTTGATAATCTACAATCTTTGCATAGTTAAATACATCATCAATAGCACTCTTAAAATCAGAAGTACCAAACTGCCATGCATACTTTTTAAGATTCAAATTTGCTGATTCATTCAAATTTCCAGCTAATTTTAAAATGGCATTTATTAACCAACTAGGTGCTTTCAAACTTGATCCGAATTCTTTTCTGAAGAGCTCTGCAACGTCGTAAATAGGGGTACTAGCAATCCAAGCATGAATTCTTGGATCCTTTTCGACAGCTTGTGCGGTAAAATATCCCCCTCCGCTGACACCATAAATGGCTAAATAATTTAGTTTAGGATTTCTATTTTCCAACCAGTCTATGCATAATGAAATTGGAATAGAGGCATCCACACCAAAGATTAGCCCTCTACTAGGATTGCTCCCTTGACCAGGAAGGTCAACCATTAAAACATTATAATTTCGTATCCATCCAGGATATCCTGCAAAATAAAATAAATCTTCGCGATAAGTATCACCTCCACCAATCATAATCAGCGTTGGGCAATTATCACCGCTATGAAGATAATAACCAGGCAAGTAGGAATCCTGATAAGCAATAGTTAGTTTTTCAATCGGTGTACCTAGTGAATGAATTGCACTAGAGAACGCCTTCTCCATTTGACAAACGATAGGTAAGTATTCGGCAGAAAATGGATCAGTAAACTGGATTGCCGATCGAAGTGAGTAGGTCTGTGCGAGATAATACTGCGCCTTTGTTTGTTCACTCAAACCTAAATTACTAACCTTTTGTTCAAGATAGTTCACATGTGATAAAAACTCATTTTTCCAGTCATCAGGTTTTGGTGAATTACCTAACTTTTGAGCAAGATAATACAGCTCTCCATGAGAGAGGCCAAAAACTTCACCGATTCCTAGCAACCAATTAAAGAAAAAATCCGTATCCCCATTCTTAAAAAATACGCGAGTCGATTGCCGTTTTAAAATGACCTCGTTTTCTTTCACCACGCACCTCCTGATTTGCATTCTTTCATTTATTAATCTATTAATCCTATTTCCCTAACAACATTATACTATATATTTCCACAGTAAGTATAAGTTTCTAAAGTGAATAACTCTATTCTAATAGTTTTTGCATATTCAACATTTATCTAACTCATCTACTGTCTTTTATATTTTTTAAATAGTCTATATACCTAAATATCGTAATCGCTATAAACTCTTTTCATAGCTTCATCTTTAAATTTATTCCTATCTATAAGTTCTATGGTCACTACTAGTATACCACATAAAGCGAATACTTCCCAAAAATTACAGTTATATACTCTCTATCAAGAATACGAAATTCATAATCTATTTGGATGAATGCAGTATAATCTAACATCTTCATTTTAGTTATCTTTTAAATATTTTAATACAAAATATAGGGACATCTTGTGCAGAGACTTTCTTTTTTTCATTAATATTACAGTTTCAGTTTTGTTAAAGCATTGTCTCCGCTAAACTTATTCATGCTCTTACGATTTTTGCTATTTTCAACTTCTTTCAAAAACCACTATATCTTGTGCTTTGTTTTTGAAACTGTAACTTTTTAGCACAATATTTAGTTTAAAAAGTTTGACAAAGTTTTTTTTTCTGATATACTAAGAAAGTAATCAATTTTGAAAGAGGAGTTACGAAAATGGTAACCGTTTATTCTAAAAACAACTGTGTCCAATGTAAGATGACCAAGCGTTTCTTGGACAGCAACAATGTCGCTTATCGTGAGATCAATCTCGACGAGCAACCAGAGTACATCGATCAAGTTAAAGAGCTCGGTTTCAGCGCTGCTCCTGTTATCCAAACACCAACTGAAGTCTTTTCAGGCTTCCAACCAGGAAAACTGAAACAATTAGCATAATCTTAGTACATCATCCAGAAGAGATTGCTTCTAGGGCTAACTTAGAGGCCTTTCTTTTGTAATTAGATAAGGGAAATTTTATGGGATTAAAACATCTTGAGGACGTAACTTACTTCCGTCTCAATAACGAAATCAACCGTCCTGTCAATGGACAAATCATGCTTCATAAAGATAAGGAAGCCTTGGATGCCTTCTTTAAAGAAAATGTGGTTCCAAATACCATGGTTTTTGATTCAATTACTGATAAGATCAACTACCTCATTGAGCACAACTACATCGAAACTGCATTTCTTAAGAAATACCGTCCAGAGTTCTTGGAAGAATTGCACCAATTTATCAAGGATCAAAACTTCCAATTTAAGTCATTTATGGCTGCCTATAAGTTTTACAATCAGTACGCCTTGAAAACTAACGACGGTGAATACTATCTTGAAAGCATGGAAGACCGTGTCTTCTTTAATGCACTTTACTTTGCTGACGGGGATGAAGCAATTGCGACTGATATTGCCAATGAAATCATCCACCAACGCTACCAACCAGCTACTCCTTCCTTCTTGAATGCTGGTCGTGCTCGTCGTGGAGAGTTGGTATCTTGTTTCTTGATTCAAGTAACTGATGACATGAACTCTATCGGACGTTCTATCAACTCTGCTCTTCAACTTTCTCGTATCGGTGGTGGTGTGGGAATTTCTCTCAGCAACCTTCGTGAAGCTGGCGCACCTATCAAGGGCTATGAAGGAGCAGCTTCTGGTGTCGTACCAGTTATGAAGCTTTTTGAAGACAGCTTCTCTTACTCAAACCAACTTGGTCAACGTCAAGGTGCTGGGGTTGTCTACCTCAACGTCTTTCACCCTGATATCATCGCATTCCTTTCAACTAAGAAAGAAAATGCCGATGAAAAAGTTCGTGTTAAGACTCTTTCACTCGGTGTTGTAGTACCCGATAAATTCTACGAATTGGCTCGTAAAAATGAAGAAATGTACCTCTTCAGCCCTTACTCCGTAGAGCTTGAGTATGGTGTTCCATTCAACTACATCGACATCACTGAAAAATACGATGAATTGGTCGCAAATCCAAATATCCGCAAGACAAAAATCAAGGCACGCGATTTGGAAACGGAAATCTCTAAATTGCAACAAGAATCCGGCTACCCTTATGTAGTCAACATTGATACAGCTAACCGCGCAAATCCTGTTGATGGAAAAATCATCATGAGTAACTTGTGTTCTGAGATTCTTCAAGTCCAAGAACCAAGCTTAATCAACGATGCTCAAGAATTCCTTCAAATGGGAACAGACGTTTCATGTAACCTTGGTTCAACTAACGTAGTCAACATGATGACCTCACCTGACTTTGGTCGTTCTATTCGTGCTATGGTTCGTGCCCTTACTTTCGTTACAGATAGTTCACACATCGTAGCTGTCCCTACTATCGACCACGGAAACAGTTTGGCTCACACCTTTGGCCTTGGTGCTATGGGACTTCACAGTTACCTTGCCCAACAACTGATTGAGTACGGATCACCTGAGTCAATTGAATTTACAAGCATCTACTTTATGCTTATGAACTACTGGACCTTGGTTGAATCAAACAATATCGCCCGTGAACGTGGTGTCACCTTCCACAACTTTGAAAAATCAGACTATGCTAACGGAAGCTACTTTGACAAGTATGTGACAGGCGAGTTTGTTCCAAAATCAGACCGTGTTAAAGAACTCTTTAAAGGTGTCTTTATTCCAAGTGCTGCTGACTGGGTTGAACTTCGCGAAAAGGTTCAAGCAGATGGTCTTTACCACCAAAACCGTCTAGCTGTTGCTCCAAATGGTTCTATCAGCTACATTAATGATGTTTCTGCGTCTATTCACCCGATTACGCAACGTATTGAAGAACGCCAAGAAAAGAAAATTGGTAAGATCTACTATCCTGCTGCAGGCTTGTCAACAGATACTATTCCTTACTACACTTCTGCCTACGACATGGATATGCGTAAGGTGATTGATGTTTACGCGGCTGCAACAGAGCACGTAGATCAAGGGCTTTCACTTACTCTCTTCATGCGCAGCGATATTCCTAAAGGTCTTTACGAATGGAAGAAAGAAAACAAACAAACGACACGTGACTTGTCTATCCTTCGTAACTATGCCTTTAACAAGGGTATCAAGTCTATCTACTACGTCCGTACCTTTACAGACGACGGTGGGGAAGTTGGTGCTAATCAATGTGAAAGTTGTGTGATTTAATTTTTGCTTGAGGAAACTACATTTTCTCAGATTACTGATTAAGTTACTCGCCAGACAAAACTTGATAAGTATCTTAAATACTATGAAAAACTAAAAAGTCGGGTCTCCGACTTTTTGTGCGATACTCTTCTCAGACTATGATAAAATAGAGATGATTTGACAATCGCATTATTACATACAGAAAGAGATTTCAAATGGAAACTTACTACAAAGCCATTAACTGGAATGCCATCGAAGATGTCATCGACAAATCAACTTGGGAAAAGCTAACGGAGCAATTCTGGCTCGATACGCGTATCCCCTTGTCAAATGACCTAGACGACTGGAGAAAACTATCAAACAAAGAAAAAGACTTGGTTGGAAAAGTCTTTGGTGGTTTGACCCTTTTAGATACCATGCAATCTGAAACAGGGGTTCAGGCGCTTCGCACAGACATCCGTACACCGCATGAGGAAGCTGTTTTCAACAACATCCAGTTTATGGAATCTGTCCACGCAAAATCCTATTCTTCTATCTTTTCAACCTTGAATACCAAGGCTGAAATCGAAGAAATCTTTGAATGGACCAACACTAATCCCTACCTTCAAAGAAAAGCGGAAATTATCAATGAAATCTACCTCAATGGTAGCCCACTAGAAAAGAAAGTTGCCAGTGTCTTCCTTGAAACCTTCCTCTTCTACTCAGGTTTCTTCACTCCCCTCTACTATCTCGGTAACAACAAACTAGCCAATGTCGCTGAAATCATCAAATTGATTATTCGTGATGAGTCTGTTCACGGAACCTACATCGGTTATAAATTCCAACTTGGTTTCAATGAATTGCCTGAAGAAGAGCAAGAAAAGCTCAAAGAATGGATGTACGACCTGCTCTACACTCTCTACGAGAACGAAGAGGGCTATACAGAAAGCCTCTATGACGGTGTTGGTTGGACGGAAGAAGTCAAAACCTTCCTTCGCTACAATGCCAATAAGGCTCTTATGAACCTAGGACAAGATCCACTCTTCCCAGATTCAGCTGATGATGTCAATCCTATCGTCATGAACGGTATTTCAACAGGAACTTCTAACCACGACTTCTTCTCTCAAGTCGGAAATGGTTACCTCCTTGGTGAAGTTGAAGCCATGCAAGACGAGGATTACAACTACGGTTTGGACTAATTTGACCAAACATTCAA
Source organism: bacterium (assembly GCA_905221435.1). Classification (GTDB taxonomy): domain Bacteria; phylum Bacillota; class Bacilli; order Lactobacillales; family Streptococcaceae; genus Streptococcus. The sequence continues at coordinate 38,820 of CAJNDD010000011.1, read as the reverse complement.
AATATCATGGTTTGTTTAAAACAACCATGGTATTTTTGTTTTTGTTTTATTTTGTTTTTTTTATTTGATTGATTGAGCGTTTTATGGTAAGATAATAATAGTAGAAATCGAGGTGATAAGGATGCTAAAGCAAGAAAAACTAGATAGTATTCTAGAAGCAGTAAACACAAAAGGTACCATTACTGTAAAAGAAATTATGGAGAGTCTTGATGTGTCAGATATGACAGCTCGCCGCTACTTACAAGAATTGGCAGATAAGGATTTGCTGGTCCGTGTGCACGGTGGCGCTGAAAAACTTCGTACAGGTTCTCTCTTAAACAACGAACGCTCAAACGTTGAAAAACAAGGCTTGCAGATTGCTGAAAAACAAGAAATTAGCCGTTTTGCAGGGCATTTGATTGACGAAGGTGAAACTATTTTTATCGGGCCAGGAACAACCTTAGAATGTTTTGCTCGTGAGCTCCCTATCGATAACATTCGTGTTGTAACAAACAGTCTTCCTGTTTTTCTCATCCTAAACGAACGAAAACTAACAGATCTGATTTTGATTGGTGGAAATTATCGCTCCATCACTGGTGCTTTTGTGGGGACACTTACCTTGCAGGATTTGACCAACCTTCAGTTTTCTAAGGCGTTTGTAAGTTGTAATGGTATTAAGGATAAGGCAATTGCTACTTTCAGTGAAGAAGAGGGCGAGGTACAGCGAATCGCCTTGAACAATGCCAATAAAAAATACTTACTGGCAGACCACAGTAAGTTTAATAAGTTTGATTTTTATACTTTCTACAATATCTCAGAGATTGATACCATCGTTTCAGATTCCAAACTGAGTCAGGAGACATTTGAAGAACTGTCGAAACAAACAACCATTCTTTTATCAAAACCATAAAAATTCCCCTACCTTTTGGTGGGGAATTTTTGTTGAATTTTATTCAATAAGTTGTGTCTCAGCTAGTTTCTTGTACCAGTGAGCCGATTTTTTGGGGTAGCGCTCCTGAGTCTCAAAATCAACATAGAAGAGTCCATAACGCTTTTCATAGCCATTTGACCAAGAAAAAACATCCATCAGCGACCAGATAAAGTAGCCTTTGACATTGACTCCATCAGAGATTGCATCTGCAATCACTTCCATATGTTTCTTAACATAATCAATCCGTCCATCATCGTAGACTGTCCCATCCACAAACTCATCTTTGTATCCGAGACCATTCTCTGTGATGTAGATTTTTTTGTAATTTGGGTAATCTTTCTTCACGCGCATGATTTGATCATACAAACCTTGAGGATATATAATCCAGTCCCAATCCGTACGTGGGACATAGTCAGGCGCCACTCGACGTCCAACACCCTTAATCTGATACTTAGAACTTCCTTTTTCACCCTTACCGTTATGAATGATTTCTGTTTTGCCATCAAAGGCTTGCATCCAATCACTCATATAGTAGTTAATTCCTAGGAAGTCATTCAAGTCCTTTGCTGCTCCTAATGCTACGAAGTCTTCATCTCGAAGGTCTAGTTTTCCACCATTGACTGCTAGGATATGGTTGACACCTTCCATGGTTTCTTCGGAATATCGTCCTAGATAAGTCGCATCTAGGATAAATTTGTTGTGAATGATATCTTCTAACTCAGCTGCACGAACATCTGCTGGATTATCTGGATTCAGAGGATACTTAGTAGGCAGGGCATGAACCACACCAATTTCACCTTTATAACCTTTATCTTTATATAGCTTGACTGCACGCGCATGCGACACCATCATATTGTGATGAGATTGGAAGACTTTGGCAAGATCGTACTGGATACCTGGTGGAAATTTCCCAACCAAATACTGACCATCTCCTATCGGACCGATTTCATTGAATGTTGTCCAATAGTTTACTTCTGGGAATTCTTCAAAACAAAAAGCCGCGTAGTCTACAAAGTGTTCAATGTTTTCACGGTTTAAGAAGTCTCCATTTGAATGTAGAGCTTCTGGCGTATCAAAGTGATGAAGAGTTACAAAGGGCTCAACATGATGTTTGTGGCACTCTGCAAATAGATTATGATAGAACTCAACCCCCTTGTCATTAACCTTCCCATAACCAGTTGGAAAGATACGTGACCAAGCGATTGAAATACGGATACCATTGACACCATACTCTTCTGCTAGTTTGAGGTCAACTGGGTATTTGTGGTAGAAATCACTGGCTGGTTCAGCAGTGTACCAGTAGTTATCTTTGAGGTATTTGTCCCAGGCAACTGGTCCTTTACCATCAGTATGTGTAGCACCTTCTGCTTGATAGGCAGCTGTTGCGCCACCGAAAATAAAGTCCTTTGGAAGTGTTTTTGTCATTGGATTCACCTTTCAAGAAATAGAAATGAGATGGGGATATAGTTGGGAGGAGTTCCTCCATCTCACTTCTTCGCTATTTACATTTTAATCTTCGAACTGCGCTTGAACAAAGGCAAGAGCGCCTTTTCCATCGCGAGTCAATTTAATGTATTGGCCACCTTCTGTCTTAGCAAGTTTGATACCAAGTTTGTCGGTTTCGGCCTTCATGTCTTCAAAGTTTGAAGCAACTTGAGGAGCAAGGATAACCAGATCAAACTCAGGCAACATTTCACGGTGAGCACCATAGCCACCAGCTGCTGCTTTAACAGGAACCTTGTACTCCGCAGCTGCCTTGTTTAGAGCATTTGCAAGAAGACCACTTGTACCTCCACCAGCACAGAGAACGAGGACATTTGTTTCTTCAGTGATTGTGTTTTGCGCTGCTTCTACACCTGCTTTTTCAAGAATGGCATCTGCTTTAGCAGTATTGAAGTTTGCAGCTACTTTTTCTTTCAATTCATCATTGGCTTTACCAGAACGCTCTTCTTCAAGGATTTGTTCATCATAGACTTTAAGAAATGGATAGTAAATGACAATGTCAACAACGATTAGAAGGGCAGCAAGAATAAACGATAGAACTTGGAAGTTTGTACCAAGAACAATACCGAGCGGACCTGGTGTTGTCCAAGGAAGGTTGGCAGTAAATGAGTTCATGCCAAGCGTTTCAATGAAGAATTTGAAAATCCAGACGTTTGCGATTGGCGCAAAGATAAATGGAATAAAGAAGATTGGGTTCAAGACAAGTGGTGCACCAAACAGGATTGGTTCATTCACACCAAAGAAGGTTGGTACTACTGATGCACGTCCGATTGCACGGTTTCGTTTTGATTTGGTCAACCACATGAACATGAATGGAACAACCAGTGTTGCACCTGTACCACCCATGGTAACGATAAACATTTGTGTACCTGAAGTAAGGATCTTATCTGCATGCATCCCTTGTTGGAGAAGGTTCAAGTTGACCTCAGCATTTGCATAGGTAATAGCTGCGATAGCAGGTTCGACGATTGAAGGACCGTGGATACCAACAAACCAGAAGAAGGCAAAAGCACCAAAGATAATGGTAATACCTAGATAGCCATCAGCTGCTGAGAATAATGGTGCAAAGAATCTTCCAATTGATTCAGCTACGCTTGAACCAACAAAATGACGAGCTAGTAAATCAAGAGCATAAAGAGAAACAACAGATAGAGTGAATGGAATCACATCTTTAAAGACTTGTGAGATATTGGGTGGAACTTCGTCAGGCATGCGAATAGTTACGTTGTTCTTAACACAAACCTTATAGATTGCTACGGTCACAAAGGCCGCAAGGAAGGCTGAAAGCAACCCTTTTGTCCCAAGGAAACCTGTCGCAAAGCCACCTTCAATCGGATCAGCTGCCAACATCAACAAACCAACAATCGCAGCTAAAAGTGTTGACATATAGTTGATTTGGTTGGTTTTCTCCATGCTACGGTTGACTGAGTCCGTCAATGACTTAGCTGTTGTACCAGCTACCAAGAGAGCCAAAATTCCCATTGAATAGCTGTAAGGTTTCATGAGGAGATTAACAACATCATCAGACCATTTAAAGCCCCATGAGTTCGGAACAAAGGCAATCAAGATAAAGATACTTGAGAAGAGAATAACTGGCATTCCAGCAATGAAACCATCACGAATAGCGCGAAGGTAGATATTACGAGACAGTTTTTCAAAGAAAGGCTTTCCTTTCTCGATAAATGAAATTAGTTTGTTCATTACTTAACTCCTCTCTTGTAAAGTTCGATTAAATGGTGCATCAAATCTTTGAGCAAGATAGTTGTCATCAAGTGATCTTGGCCGTGCATCATGGTCACACTATAAGCCAAATCCTCACCAGCTGCCTCCTTAGTCAATAGACTTGTTTGCGCGTGATGAGCCTCGGCGATACAACCACCAGCTTCCTCAACTAAACTATCCGCTTTTTCAAAATCACCAGCTTCAGCAGCCTTCAAGGCCTCCAATAGTTTTGAACGAGCGTCGCCAGCATAGGCTACGATTTCAAAACCTAACAATGTTACTTCTTCTCTATTCATGATAGAATTCTCCTTATATATTTTTAATTAAATTTTTATGACAATAAACGTTGGATATGTAGAACAAGATAAACACGTTCACTTTTATACAAATCAAGACCCGTATGTTGCGTAATCACATCATAGATCTTGGAACCAATCTCGAAGGATTTTGGATAGGATTGTTTGATATGGTCTTCCATATCCAGAAGTGATTGGTTATCATCTCTAGAGCGGTCTAAATAATCCAGGAAATAATTCAAATGAATCATAAAGCGATCATAGAAATGATTATTCTCTTTGGTTCGTTGAATTGCATAACCCTTTAGCACTTCTTCAACATTCCTAAGAATTTCTTTTCTCTTATCAATCGACTCCACAAGTTCCACTTCATTTTCACCTTCGGCATTAATGAAATGATAAGCAATCCGAATAATTTCGTCCTCAGGAAAATGATCCGCTAGCTTCTGACGGTAAATTTCAAATGCTTCATTTGCGATTTGAAAAGCGACAGGATACTTGGCAGAAATATCTGGCAGATTGCTATCCTTGTACCTTCCTTGTGCTAGGGCTTGATAAGAACAGTAAATATGGTCTGTCAAGGTTACGTAGAGATATTCTTGAATCGGATAGTGATATTTCTTTGAAAGCTTATCAATGATCTCATAGGTCACTGTGATAAAATCTAGCGGAACATCTTTGAGAAGAGCCATAAAGTTTTCTCTGGACTCTTCGGTCTTCATCCGAAAGATTTTCTCAACCTGCTGTTCAGCAATCAAGTCTCCCTTCTTCTTTCCAAATGCAATCCCCTTACCAATTACAATCACTTCTTCTCCTTTGTCATTTCTGACAAGCGAAACATTGTGATTTATTGGATTTAGAATTCGATACATGTCAACCTCCTTTTATATTTTAAAGGTATATGAGTATAAAAAATGACCACAAATGAACTAGAAAATCTATCGATTTCTAATCCACCTGTGATCATGCCTAATATTACTTAGTAACACTCACCTTGTATTAACTTGTGATTTAAGTATAGCACAAGTCAGTTTTTTTGTAAACCTTTACATCCAACTTTTTTTAAGTTTTTTATTTAGATCAATGTTCCTAAGATTAGGAGGGAAAACTTATACACGTTCTTTCCATGAAGTTGCTGTTGTTTGGAGAACTTTGTTGAGTTCGTCAATGTTTTCAAATCCAGTTGTGCGAAGCCATTCACGAGCTGCCGCTTCACCGTCTTTGATATAGGCTTCAACTGATCCAGCCCAGGTTGCACGTCCGCAAAGAACACCGTTGAAGTTTGCGCCTGACTCGTGGGCAAAGACAAGGGTTTCTTGGAAGAGTTTAGCTGATACACCTGCACTCAAGTAGATATAAGGAAGGTTAGTTGCTTCGTCTTGTGCTTTGAAGAAGGCTGCTGCTTCTTCACGAGTATGAACAATTTCTCCATCGCCAAAACCTTCAACGTATTTAACGTTGACTGGAACTTCCACCTTCAAGACATCAATGTTAAAGCGTGGGTCTGAGAAGACTTTCATAGCACCGATTACCTTGTGTGGCTTCACTTTTGCGTATTCTGCTGAACCTGCATCAGCTATTTTTTCATCATAAGCGAGGATTTCAAGGAAGAATGGAATGTCTTCTGCCACACACTCTGAACCGATGCGTTCGATGTAGGCTTGTTTTTCTTGGTTGAGTTCGTCAGCGCTGTCTACATCGTAGTAAAGCAAGAATTTGACAGCATCTGCACCTTGTTCCTTGATGCGTTTGGCAGACCAAACATCCAAACAGTCAGGCAAGCGTTTGGTGCTTGTTGTGTCGTAGCCAGTTTTCTCATAAGCTAGGAGAAGACCAGCATTTGGATCAAGCGCTTTTGTAGCCGGAAGTCCATACTCTGGGTCTAGAAGCATAGAGGATGCGTATTTTGTCAATTCATCTGCAACCAAGACTTTGAGCTCTTCCATTTGAGCTACTGTTGGTTCTTCTGTTTGGTATTGAGCCATGAGGCGTTTCAAAGCACCACGTTGGTCAAAGGCAAGAGCTGAGATAATGCCGTTTTCATCTGAAAGTTTTTCTAAGCGTGCACGTTTTTGTTCTGTTAAAACCATTTTATACCTCTTTTACGATTAGTTGGTCGTATAGACCTTGATAGTTAGCCATATTGACATGACCAGTCATTTTTTCTTGAGCATTGAGCATACCAAGGACATTTGCCTTGATGAGGAGTTCTGCATCCGATTCCTTATGAAGAAGTCCTGATGAAATCCCTGCTACAGTGGAATCTCCAGATCCGACAGGATTAACTACCTGAATTCTTGGAATATCTACCTTGTAGAAAGTATCACCGTGTTTTGCAAAAGCACCATTTGCTCCAAGTGAAACGATAATCCACTCAATCCCTGCAAACAAAGGCTCTTGGAGAACTTCTTTTAATTCATCCAAGTCCTCAGAAACTTCTTTCCCAAGAAGCTGAGACAATTCTTCGTTATTTGGTTTAATTACTGTTGGTTTATGTGATGATTCAAGAACCGCCTGAAGAGCTGCACCTGAGCAATCCAGAACAACTGGTTTCCCTGCTTGATTAGCAAGCTCTACCAAGCTCGCATAGTAATCAACTGGAAGGCCTGCTGGCAGACTGCCTGAAATAGCGACTACTTCCACAGTGTCAAGGAGATTCTCGAAATGAACCAAAAAGTCTTGCCCTTCTTGTTCTGGAACTTCAGGCCCTTTTTCAAGGATTTCTGTTTGATTGTCTCCGTGTAGAATAGCGATACAGTTACGAGTCTCTCCTTGAATGGTGAAGAAATGTTTACTGACCTTATCATCGATATGTTCTACCAAAAATTCACCAAGTTTACCACCGACCAAACCAGTAGCAGCAACAGAATCACCAAATTCTGAAAGAACTCGTGTAACATTGAGACCTTTACCACCAGCTGTTTTTGTCACATCCACCACACGGTTGACAGTGTCAATTTTTAATTCATCCAAAGGATAAGAAATATCAATGGATGGATTCATTGTGACTGTTAAAATCATGAGTCACCTCTTAGTCGTGGTATTCACCACGATCCCATTTTTCAAGGAATTCTGTAAAGAAGTTTGCATCTGCTTGATGAGCATTGTGAGTTTCAACGTGCTCGATTTTAGCTATCAATTTTTTGTTTTCTTCTGATGGTTTGTATTCAGCATTGATGAAAGCTTCAATGATATCGCACATGAGCAATTCACCAGTAATCTTACCACCAAAACCAATAACGTTGGCATTCAACTGTTCTTTAGCGTAAAGAGCTGTTGTCATATCACGAACCAAAGCAGAACGAACGCCTGGAACTTTATTTACAGCGTTGTTGATACCAACACCAGTACCACAGATACATACCCCAAGATCAGCTTGACCGCTAGTTACAGCTTCCCCCACTTTTTTACCAAAAATTGGGTAGTGTGTACGAGCATGATCGTAGGTACCAAAGTCAATGACTTCATGTCCTTTTGATTTCAAAAATTCTGAAACCGCCATTTTTTCATCTGTTACGATGTGGTCACATCCAATTGCAATTCTCATTTTTATCTTACCTTTCTTACTGTAATCTAATTAGCACATTTTGTTCAACATATCAACACGAATTTGGTGACGACCACCGTCGTATTTACCGTTAACAAAACCTTTAGCAATGTTTTTAGCCAATTCATCACCAACGATTTCTGCTCCAATAGTGATCATACGTGAGTTATTGTGGCCACGAGTCATATAAGCTGAACGTTCATCTGAAACTTCTGCAGCAACCATTCCTTTGATTTTAGTTGCGACCATGAATGGACCAGCCCCATAAGCATCAATCACGATACCAAGGTTTTGTTCTTCTTTGTTTACTTCTGCAGCAACAGCAAGAGTCACATCAACAAAGTCTTGACCTTCAGCTGTAACATCCACAACGTGGAAGTTTTCTTTTTCCAAGAAGTCTTTCACAACTTCTTTCAATCTCAAACCTGCAGTATCTGCACCGATAACAATAGACATATTGTATACTCCTTTTTATTTTTCTAGGCTAGTAAAGACTTTTATAGTTAGCAGTTTACCTACAAAAGACTTTCTAGCAGTTTATTGACAAATTTGATTGAATGAGATGAATATCACCTTATCCAAGTCCAGGAAATCAAGTTCCTAGAAAGAAACTTTCTCTGCGATAGAGAATATAACAAGTGATTATTTGTTTGTTACAAACATCATTTGTTGTTTACAAACATAATATACTCCTATTTATAGAAAAAGTCAACAGTAAATGTTTGTTTTTGTGGTTTTTTATCTAGAATATTTCAATATCAAAGCCAATTTGGTCTACTTGACCAGGTTCCAAGAGACGAACGTTTTTCTTATCTTCTAAATGATCTCCTTCTTCAAGAGATGTTGACAAGCCAGACCATGGTTCAAAAGCAATGAATGGTCCCTTATTCAAAGTTGACCAAATGATGAGATTTGAGAACTCTTGGAAGTGTACTTTTAATCCCTTCTCATGCTTGCGCGAACGAAGGGCAATTGTTCTGGATTGCAACTCATCCAAAGTCACTGCGTCAACACTAAACAGATCGTAACTGAGATCCACTTCCTTTTGCGAATTCAACCATGGACTTCTATCTTGAAAGTCTAACATGCCAGCTTCTGGGAAAGGACGGGGAACAGAGCAAGTCTCTTCTTTCTCAAACTCTAAATAGTAATCTTCATAAGTTTCGCCATCTAGCAGAGGACAATTAAATCCTGGATGTCCTCCTATAAAGAATGGCATTACTTTATTAGTTTCTCTATTGAAAACTTTGTATTGAGTACGGACAGTCTTGCCATTCACTAGATAAGTGATTTCAAGGCGGAAATGATAAGGGTAGTTCTGATAAGTATTCTCATCATCTTCGATAGCAAAGGTTACGCTGTTTTCTGTTTGTTCAACTAATTCAAATTCTTTTTTACGGACCAAACCGTGACGAGGAATGTTTCCTTTCGTCTCCGTTCCACCTTCATGACTGTAGAAGGCTGTATCCTCTCTTAAAGAGCCACAGATTGGAAAAAGTACAGGCGCTTGTCCACTCCAGTAAGTGGCATCTCCTTGCCACAGATACTCAATTCCATCTCGATCCTTGATAGATGACAAAGCTCCACCTAAGGTTTTAAATTGAACCGTTAACTGATCTGATTTTACTTCAATTACCATAAAATTCTCCAACTATTTTTAGATTTTTATATAAAAAACTAGGTTGCCACTCCCAATGTCGGAAATTGACAACCTAGTTTTCACAATTTACATTTTATAGGAGCGAATTATTTAGCATTTGCTGCGTATTCTTCGTTACGTTTGATCATTTGTTTTCTATACCAAGCAAAGATACCTACATAGAATACAAGGAAGACTGCTGCACCAAGGATTGCTTTGATATCACCTGTTGTAGCATTACCGATTGCCCAACCAAATAGTTTTTCAATTGGTCCTTCAAGAGTTGAGTGAGTAATCAATTGAGATTGGTTCACACCTTCTGGGAAGGCACCTACACCTTTAGCAAGTTCTGTTGCGAATGGTGCGATAAGAGTACCAGAAAGAAGGAAGAGAGGCAACAAGAGTGTTCCGAAGATAATCATACGGAGCAATTTACCACGTGTAACAACCAAGAGAGCTGGAGTCACACCCATGGCGATGATACCTGCAAGTGGCAAGATACCATTTCCTACGTTTGAAAGAAGTACAGCTTCAATCAACATGATTGGAGCAAGTACGTTGGCACAAGCCCAGATTTCAGCACGACCAGCGATGAAAGGCCAGTCAAGACCGATGTTGAATTTACGTCCTTGAAGACGTTTAGTAGCAACGTTTGTAATACCTTGTGAAAGTGGTTCTACGGCTGCGATGAACCAAGATCCGATAAGTGAGAAGAGCTCCAAGCAGACACCGGCAGTCAAACCAAGGCTCAACCAACCTTTAATAACAAGTTCCCATTTATCAGCTCCTTCTACACCAGCAACTGGATGTGGAGTTCCCATCAAACCAATAACGATACCAAGAATAAATCCGATAAAGAATTTAGAACCCCAGAAACCGATTTTTTTGTTCAATTTTGCAGCGTCAAAGTCATATTTATCAAGACCTGGCAATACTTTATCGAAGATCTTATCCAAGACCATGATAACTGGGTTCATCATGTAGTTCATGTGAGTTGAAGTCATTGGTGATGAACTTGGTGCATTAAGAAGGTCGTCGAATGTTGGTTTCATCAAGTCAGAGTTGATGATTTTCAAAACACCTACAAGGACAACTGCTGCAGTTGCGATGAAAAGTGAAACCCCTTGGCTAACACCATTGTTGTCTGCATACCATTTGATCAAAAGACCAGTGATTGACAAGTGCCAGATATCAAAGATATCGACGTCAAGTGTATCTGTTTTCTTCATTGCAAGCATCACAACGTTGACAATCAACATTACAAGCAAGAAGTAAAGTGTCCAAGCAGATCCCCAAGTGATGGTTGCAAGTGGTGCCCAACCAACGTCAGTGATGTTCAATTGAATACCAGTATTTTCAACGAATTTCGCAAGTGATGCTGAGAAAGCTCCGTTGAGCATACCGATGATGGCACCGATACCTGTAAGGGCGATAGCAAGCTTGATACCACCTTCAAGCGCTTTGGAGAATTTCACTCCAAAAAGTAGAGCCAATACTGTCAAGATGATCAGCATGATAATAGGACCACCCATTTCCAAGACTGGCTTGAAAATCTTATTGGCTAGTTCGATAATGACATCCATAATAGTTCCTCCCGTTTTTTTAGTTATATGAATGTTAACAAGATAAAGAATAAATTAGCTTAGTCCGTGTTCTTTGATAGCTGCTTCAATATTGTCAAATACTGGAGCGCTCATCGCTGGAATACGGAACAAGATTGGTCCAGCTTCAATTACTGGAATACCTGGTTCAAAACCAAGGTCAGTTGCAGCGATTGGTGTAAAGATATCGTAGCCCTTGATAAGGTCTTCGTTTACATCTTTCACCATGACTGCATCACAGTGAACATCATAACCACGGTTTGAAAGTTCTTCTTCTAGAGCACTTTTAATTTGGTGACTTGAGTTAACACCTGCACCGCAGGCAGCAAGAATTTTAATCATTTGGATTTCCTCCGATTTTATTTTTTAATAGACAAGATTAAGCGGTTGCTTCAGCAATGTAAGCATAAAGTTTTTCTGGTTCGGAAATTTTTGATAGATCTTCCAGATGTCCATTTCCAGTGAAAAAGTCCATCAACTGAGCCAGAATATTTGTTTGACTTGAACTTGAGTTGTTAATGATAAAGAAGAGTAGGGATACTTCTACTTCCTTATCAGGAGCAATCATATTGTGAAAAGTTACTGGTTTTTCTAATCGAACAACCACTACTTTCTCAGCTAGATTATGAACAATATCTGTATGAGGAATCGCTACATTTGGCAAGTCCTTACCTAGAAATTCCATATCTAAACCAGTTGGAAATGACTTTTCACGCGTGATCAAGGCTTCACGATAGGTGGGGGTTACGATATTTCGTTCTTCCAACAAGCTTGCTACCTGATTAAAGAGGTGTTTTTGATCATCCGCTTCTAAGCAAAACACGAGATTTTTATCAAAGAAATGATCTAATCCCATAACAGTTTTCCTTCTTTCAATTAACTTTTTATGTTATAAGTATAACACTATATGAAATCGTTGTCAATAGTTTTTGTTTTATTTTGTTCATTTTTTTATAAATTTTGTTTTATTTAATAAATATAATCATTATCAAACACTCTCCTGATTTATTAAACTAGAATTCTCGTCTCTCTAGGCACCAAAATGGAGAGAACAACAGTAAAATTGTCCAATTTATTTTACGATTCAAGGTAGCAAAAAAGCCATCAAATGATGACTCTTAAGTAGGCTCTATCTTTTATCCTTTACAAATCTTATCGTTTCATTCCCCAATGCAATTGATCTTGAACTTCTTAAATAAATTAAAATGATTTTCAAAATCTATGAACGAATCTTTTGCAAATTAAGAACTGCATCGTGGTTGATCAAGATTTGCCCATACTCTTGTAAGACTGAACGACTGATGTCACTGTCGTCTGCAAATTCACGCATACGAGCCAACAGCCAGGCTGGGTAAGGACTAGGATGATTTTCCACATCGACTAAGATTGTCAAATAGTAGTGTCCATTCATCTTATAGAGTTCAGATGTTTCCATCTGGTAGTTAACCGTCTTTGCAAAAGCAACTAAGTCAGCAAGACTTGCAAAACGCAGGATATAGTAGATATAAGGTTCCTTCTTGCTCTCAGTTTCCTTGTCCGCCTGCTCTTGCTCTTCTTTAGCTTCTACCTGCTCTAGAGATTGGATGGCCTCAATATCGTCCTTGGTCTTTTCTGCGATACTCTTTTCCAAGGTTTTGAGAAATTCGTCCGGAGACATTTGAGCCAATTCTTCCATGTCTGGCAGATCCGCCAAATCTTCAAAATCCAGATTCTGGTCAATCTTGGACTTGGTCACAAAGACATCGACCTTATCTGGTTTTGGCGTCACACGAAAACTTAGCATGCCACTATCAAGGAAATTGTCTGGCATCTCTAATTCATCTAAAATAGCATAGAAAAACTCTTCGGTTTTTTCCTGAGGAACGAGAAAGTCTGCGATTTCCATTCCTCGATCCATCAAATCATCTAAAGTCATCGTGATTTTCAGTGTTGTATCACTAATTTGTTTCATCTTCATATCTAGTAACCTCATACTTTCAGTCTATCTATTATACTAGATTTTTACGATTTTATCAAAAGAATGAAGCGAGAATGTGATATAATACTAGATATGATTTTAGATTTAAGAAAGAAAGTTCAATGAAAAATATAAAAGTAAATGCCTTGGCCAGCTTGCTGGTCAATATTCTCAATATCGTTTTTCCGCTGATAACCAACCCTTATCTGACGCGGATCCTCAGCAAATCCAACTACGGTTATTTCAACACCGCCAATACCTGGGCTAGCTTTGTTATTCCACTAGCTGCCTTTGGAATATACAACTACGGGATTCGAGCTATCAGTAAGGTTAAGGATGACAAGAATAAAATCAACTACGTCTTTTCTAAGTTGTTTTATATCTCAGTTTTCACCTCTCTCCTGACCACTGGTATCTACTTCCTTATTATCTTCTTTGACACCAGCATTGAGAATCTGAAAGTCCTCTACTACATCCTAGGGGCCCAAGCACTCTTCCAATTCCTCAATATCGAATGGATGAACGAAGCCTATGAAAACTATGCCTTTATCCTTTACAAGACATTGATTATTCGAATTACCATGCTGGTCGCTATCTTTGCCTTTGTCAAAACTGCTGATGATATTGTTCCCTACGCTATCGTCATGACTGCGACAACTATCCTCAACTACCTCCTTAGTTTTCTTTGGATCAAGAGAGAAGTCTCCTTTGTCAAAATTGGTTTCATTGAGTTAGCTAAGGCTTCTAAACCACTCTTTACTATGCTTCTCTTGGCAAATGCCAATATGCTTTATACCTTGCTAGATAGAATGTTTATCACCAAGGGACCAGATGAAAACTATATTTCTTATTATACAATTGCCTATAGCATCGTCATGCTAATTGCTGGTGTCTTAAGTGGAGCTATCAGTGTCAGCATTCCACGTCTCGGCTACTACCTTGGGAAAAAGGATTACAATTCTTATAATTATCTTGTAAATCAAGCGGCATCATTATTCTATTTTCTCATGATTCCAACTAGTTTCGGAATTATGATTTTAGGAAAGTACGCAACGGTTATCTACTCTTCTGAAAAGTATCTTGAGGCAGGTATCGTGACCAGCGTCTTCGCCTTTCGAACTATTATCTGGGCTATTGAATTGATTCTTGGTAAGCAAATTATCTTTATCAATGACCACGAGAACCGCTTGACTGCTTTCTACTTTGCTGGTGGTGGAGCAAATCTCCTCTTCAACTGTATCTTGTATATCAATAATATTTTTGCCCCTGAGTATTACATCGCTACAACCATTCTTGCGGAAACCATCGTTGTTCTCTTAGAAATTCGTTTTATTAAGAAACATCAACTAATTAATTTAAAAGAAATCTTTGTGACCTTAACACGTTATGGTCTCATATCCCTTGGTTTTATCCCGATCTTCTATATTTTCAAGATGATTTTCCAAATCAGTTCCTATACGGTGAACCTCAACATGATCCTCATGGTTCTCTCTACCATAGCTACTTGTGGAATCTACTATCTCTTGACGCTTTTTATCGCTAAGGATAAAACACTTCACTATGCACTGAACCTAGTATTAGCTAAGATCAAAAGAAATTAAAAGAACACCCTACTGATAAACGAGCGTTTACACTAGTAGGGTGTTTCTTTTATTCTTTTTCTTTCTTGTCAGAAGTATTGACTTCTAGATTTGAATCTTGTTTTGGCTGCTCAGCAATAGAGGAACTAGCTTCTTGTTTCTTCTCTGACTGATCTGCTTCGTCATTCACAGCAGCAACAGCCTGTTTCCAAATACCTTCTTCGTTGACCTTATAACCATCTGGTGTGGTGGCATTTTTCAACAAGGAACCATCTGTTTGGAAATAGTACCAATTACCGTCAATTCGTTTCCAACCAATCTGCATAGCTCCGGTTGAATCAAGGTAATAATGATCATCATTTACTTTATGAAGGCCAACCAACATGATGCCATCTTCAGGATTGAGATAATACCAGATTCCTTTATCCTTTATCCAACCTGTTTTCATAGCTCCATTTGCCTCAAAGTAACGATAATGATTATCAAACCATTTCCAGCCTGTTTGCATAGCTCCTGATGCACTAAAGTAATACTGCTTACCATCTACTTGTTGGAAACCGACCAGCATGATACCTTCCTGATTTTCAAGATAATACCATGTTCCTTGATCCTTCAACCAACCAGTCTTCATAGCCCCTGAGTCAGCGTAGTAATACCAGTGTTTATCAAGCCACTGCCAGCCTGTTTGCATGGCACCGCTGGTATTCAAATAGTAACGCGTACCGTTGATTTCTTGTTTCCCGGTCTGCATAATACCATCTTGATTTAGATAATACCATTTCTCATTATCCTTAATCCAGCCTGTTTTCATAGCTCCTGAGTTCGCATAGTAATACCAATTGTTCTCTAGCCATTTCCAGCCTGTTTGCATGGCACCACTAGCGTTCAGGTAGTAACGAGTACTGTTGATTTCTTGTTTTCCAGTGAGCATGATGCCATCTTTGTCCAGATAATACCAAGTGTCCTGATCCTTGACCCAACCAGTTTTCATAGCTCCAGAACTTGCAAAATAGTTCCAGTGACCATCAACAAAGGCCCAGCCAGTTTGCATGACACCTTCTTGATTAAAGTAGTATGTGCTTCCGTTGATATTCTTTTTACCGATGGTCTTTAGCCCATCCTCATCATAGAAATACCAATCTGAATCAATCTTTTGCCAAGTTGAAGGCTTACCTGCTGTTTGGAGTGCACCACTTTCGCTAAAGAACATCCTCTTGCCATTATAGACTTGGTGTCCTGTTAGCATCTTCCCATCTGCTGCAAAGAGATATTTTTTCCCTCCAATTTCAGAAAGCTCACTAAATCGTCTAGCACCATTTGATTGGATATAATACCAATGACCATCCAGCTTGAACCAACCACCAGTTTGCATTTTACCATTTGAGTTGAGATAGTAATCATTCCCCTTAGCATTTTCTCCCCAATCATCATTAAGGTGAAGCCAGCGTCCTGCTTGCATTTGCCCTTTTCCATTAAAGAAGTAAGTGGCTCCGCCAATCTCTTTCCAACCGATAGCCATTTCTCCATCTGCTAAACGATATTTCCAGTAGCCACCTTCTTGATACCATTTTTCGTCAACTACAGAGATGTCAGGGAAGAGATTAGAAACATTGGCAAATCCGCTATCACTAATATCAAAAACGGTAGCGTCTTGAGTTTGACTAGAAGCTCTGAGAACTTGAATATTTTTCTTTTGGAGATATTCTCTGGTTGAAGCAACATTAATATCACCACCAGTTGTCTGAATAATCATCTTTGGAGATAGGTTTTCAAGAAAATTAATCGTATTTGAAATTGTCGCATCATAATGATGATTCCATTTCATCATATCAACCTTACCGATAACAGGACCTAACTTATCTTCTGCTCCTTCGGCATTATCCAAATCTCCACCAAGATAGATTCTCTTTCCTGCCACAGTCACCACCGAAACGATAGAGTTGGAGTTATCATCTAGAACTTTTTTCAGATTCCCCTCAGCATCATATTCATTTTTATAATTATAGAGTTGGATATCCATATCACCTAATTTAAAGTGACTATCCTCGTCTGTAATATTCTGAATAAGAGTAACTCCTCGTTTTTGAGCTGCTCTCAAAGCATTATCGTAATTAAAAAGATTATCCCAGAGTCCCCAGTTTGCTGTGATCCGATCATCTGAATATTTTTTCAAATAAAACTTACCGACTTGATATCGATTGAGTATTTCGTCCGCTCCACCAATATGGTCACTATGGACATGAGTTCCTATAATAAAATCTAACTTTTTTACACCTATTTGATCCAAATGGCGAATCAATCGATCCTCCAATACTTGATAATTTCTCATGGAAATTCCCCAACGACTTGGATAGCGTGGGTCACTCCCATCAGGAAAGTCATAATCTTCCCCCATGTCAATCAAGGCATAATGACCATTGCTCTCCAGAAGGATGGCATCACTCCCCGATTTTGCTTTAGTATTTATGAAATGGATACGATTGCCTGAACCAGCAGTAATGGTGTCTGCATTAACTTGTTGTGATAAACCAATCAGCACAAAAAGGAAAGCAAGTAAACCATAACTGACTGATTTAACTAATCTTTTATTCTTCATCTTGAACACTCCTTTCTCGATGGAAACAATCTCTTACTAATCAACCCAATAATTCTTATCAGTTCCTGGAACCTGCTGTTCAACAGGTGGTGGAGTCATATAGTCTGCTCCAAATTCGTAGACAAGAATTTCATGATATCTTCTCGGAGCCTTCACTACGATGTTTTCGTATGGCATATCAATCAGATCATAGAGCCATTCTTTTTTGATTCCCTCTGGAAAACTTGGATCAAATATCGTACAGGTAAGATCTGTAGCTTGATTTATACTATATTTCAAAGCAAGGTTCTCTAATTTTCGATTCCAAGTTTGTGGAGAACTTAAACGAAAAATAGCTGACCCAATATAGCGAGGTATATTTTTTATCCCCCCATTTTCTGATTTAATCCCTTTGAAATTCAAAGACGAAAGGCGGATGAAATGTTTATAGAGCTTCATTTTCTTACAATCACTTTCCTCCGTCACAACACCATCGTATGGAAAAATGTCAACACAAGTTCCTAATACAACTGTCGGGTCCAAAAGATTGGCGTCTCTACGTGTTCTAATATCGTGGACACGCATATAACTGTAAGGATAGCCTTTTGTTTCTCTAAATGAAATCAATTTGTAGTAGGGATGATTCTCATTTTTTAAAACCTTATAAAGCTTTTCAAATTCATCTCGCGCCAAGGAAATATCCGTATCATCATCCCAAGGGATAAATCCTTTATGGCGGACAGCTCCTAGTAAGGTTCCAAAATCAATAAAATATTTAATCTGATGCTGTTCACATAGTTCATGTAGATACTTTAAAATATCCAACTCCACTTGTTTTATTTCTTCAAGACTTAAAACTCTCTCAGACATACGTTTTATTCTCCTAATTTCGACTAATTCTTTAAACGATTTCTAACTGCGATTTGCTTACTTAGAACTTTTAGTGATTTTCCACAGTTTAAAATCATGGTGAGATACTCTTTGTTCAAGAGGGGGTAATTGCATGTAATCTCCATAGTCCGAGGTCAAAATTTCATGGTAGTGTTTTGGAATCATAAATTCCTTGCCTTCAAACGTTCCCACAATCACTTGTTCTAACCACTCACGTTTCCAAACTGGCTTATTCATATCCTTGTAAATCAAATAATCAACTTGCTCGTAGTCAGCAACTGCTCTAGATTTAGCAAGCTCATCAATTTGCTCAACATACTTATTCGTATTTGTGAAATAGAAAATGACAACAGAGATATAACGGATCAAAGAATTTAGTAGACTTTTTGTATTAGTAATTCCTTTAAAAGTGTAACAACTTAATTGACGTTTCTTTATGAGTTTCGTCATTTTGTTTTTAAAATCTACGTCATCCTCATAGCCATCCACGGGGAAAATATCTACATAGATTCCCATATTCGAATCGATGCGAACATCTTCTTCCAGTAAATAAGTATGGTTATCCTGCACTTTCATGAAGGGATAGACATAGTTGAGATTATTTTTATAAGACATGACCTCGTAACGTTCATCAGGGTTAGCGATGAGGTAATCTTGTAGTTTCTCATAGTCTTCTCTTAGCATGCAAATATCCATATCATCGTCCCAAGGGATAAAACCTTTATGGCGAACCGCACCAATTAGACTTCCATATGCTAGGAAATACTTGACACCAATTTTCTGACAAACCTCGTGAATGTACTCCATGATTCCAAGTTCCATCTGTTGAATTTCACTGATATCTGTTACTTCTTGGTACCGAACTCCTTCATCCCGTTTGCAGACTACGAGTCCATAGCCAATTGCTAACCAGAAGATGATATTAATAAAGTTGGTTGAATACATAATCTGACTCTCAAACAGCTGACCAAACAAGATACCGAAGAAAAGGATCATGATTAATTTATCAGTATTTTTCTTGGAAACAATCAAATACGTTAAAAAGCGCTTGATGACGTAAGCCAGTACAAGAAGGAAGGATACCAAACCTAGAACTCCCGAACTGACAAATATGGTCACAAAAATGTTATGGAAATTCCCACCAATAAGGGAGTTTTGAATCTCAAATTTACTGAAATATTCTGCATAGTAATCTGGAACATTTCGTACACCATAACCAAAAATTGGTTTGGCACTTCCCATCTTGATGGCATTTTTCCAAATGTAGGTCCTACCACTCGGTGTTGTTTCAATCAGATGGAGTTCACCATTCTTTTTAGTAGCAGACGAATCTGTTTCAGCGTAGGATTGCCCTTTGTTTAAATCTAAAACGGTCGCAGTTTCAGATGCGATATAAATTGAAGTTGCATAGCTTAATCCAATATTAGTAGCAGTAATTAGCAGACCGGCAACAATAAAAGTGAGGAATCGTTTAATGATAGTTCCTCTAGTAGCAAAGAAACTATAAAGTCCAACCATGAGGAGTAAAGAAAGTAAGGCTCCTCGACTTTGCATCGTAGCGAAGTAAACTAATTGAATCACATTGTTCAGTTTAAGATAAACAGAATATTTACTTCCTTTGTGGATCAAATACATAGCTAAAATAATGCTAATGTATGAAAATATCGCACTAGCATTTGGATTAACAATCCCCCATAGACGTCCATTCATGACACCATAGTAATAGGATTGTTCGCCAATCTTAAATAGGATAAGGACTCTACTTACCAATAAACCAAATGCAAAGATTGCGGAAGAGAAAGAAATGATTTGAACTGTGTAGGCAATCCAGTCAAATAATCTTTTAAGCTGATCCGATTGTAACATGGTAAATAATAAAACATAGGTTACCATGAAAAGGATTTCAATCACATTCCCAATCAAATGTCCGGAGCGATTGAATACTGCCGATAGCAGATGACTACCAGATAACAAGCCAAATAAGGCCAAAAACTTTCGATCTACTGTAATCTGTTTCCACTTAAACAACAATGTGTAGCAAATATAAAGTACAACAATCGCTGACAATCCCTTATAGATTGGATTTGCTACCTTATAAACTAGTGAACTCATACTTAAAATCGAAATGAAAACAAACAGATATGAAATCCATAATTTTGATTTTTCAAAGTATTCATTCATTTTTGAAAAATTCATTTTCAACTCCTTCTCATAATATTAGTTTCTTAACCCAACAATTTTCTTATATATCCATGGAGAAAATACAAGTGACAAGATAGCTATCTTACGAAATGTAGTGAAATAAGCATCCTTCCATATTTCACGTCGATGCTGAACAATCCAAGTCCTCAGCTCGACTTTCTCCTTTTGATACTCTTCACGTGAGGTAAAGATAATTTTATCGTAAACTGTGATGTACGACCAACATTCTCTATTTTTTAATTCGTATTTTAGATTAGGAAAGGCTTGTGAAACTTGAGCAATTATTTGCTGATAAACTTCTATCGTGTCAAATACATGTCGATTAACAGATGTTGTTGCACTTCCCTCACGATGATCATAATAATAAACAGGCTTGTCAATAAATACGCTACTGCATCTTGTCTTTAGTAGCAATTCAGTTAAAAATAAGGCATCTTCAGCTAGGTGATAATTTGTATTAAACTTTTCATACGCAAGCAGGTCTCTCTTAAACAGTTTTGCAACTGGAAAAAATGACGTTCTGGTAGTCATCAATAGTTCCTTCATGGTTTCTTCTGTTGACCAGAGTTCTGTTTTTCCAGAATGTGGAGGTAGGTCTGTTACAATGCCGTTTTTGATATGGTGCAGAGGAGCAATAACAAAGCCTACATTCAACCCCTCAACTGCACCTGCTAAAGTAGCTAGGTAATCCTGAGTAACGAAATCATCACTATCAATAAAGGTAACCCAAGAACCCGTCGCTAGCTGAATTCCCATATTTCTAGCATTTGAAACACCAGCATTTTCGATATGATAAACCTTGATATTCTCATACTGAGATGCTAGGTGATCACAGATTTGTCCGCTGGAATCGGTAGAACCATCGTTGATTAGGATTAACTCAAAATGGGCATAAGTCTGTTGAAGAATCGACTCCACACATCGCTCCAGATAGGCTTCTACATTGTAGACTGGAACGATAATGCTTATTTTTTCTCCCATCATGCTCCATATTCTCCCTTGTACTCTGTGTAGCTCTTGTCCATGTCTGCTATAATGGCATCATGATGCGGTACTTGCTTGTCCGCTGGTGGCGGTGTCATATAATCCCCAAAAGCAGTGCTGAGATAGGCATCATAACCGACTGGGATGGGCATCTCAGTTCCTTCAAATGGCAAGAAGAGATTGTCCTCAAAGGATGCGATTGGGTATTTGTTTCGCATGTAGCCGGGACCTGAGCATAATTCCGTAATTCCATCGCTCTCAGCCAGACCATACTTGGTCATTTCTTTCTCAGCTTTTTTCCAAATGCGATAACGTAGAGATTTTGGAGTCAGGCCGAGTAAGATGCGACTTCCCCATTTCATGATGGCACCATGCTTTTCTGGGATAGTTTGGGCGCAAAAAAGGGAATAAATCAAGGCCCAACGAATCTGTTTCTTACGCTCAGCTGGATTTTTAGGATAATAATCCAAAGGCAAAACATCCAAGGCCAAACCGTGTGGTAAATCCAAATCCTTTTGATAAGGCTTGATACAAGTGGTTTCCTTGTCACGAATAGTAATAAAGAGGTTTCGATCGACAAACTCCTTGTCACTTTTTGATAAGAAATAGCGCTCATCTGCAAAACGTGGCCACAGCTCTGCTAATTTTTCATAGTCCTTTCGAGGCATAAAAAAGTCTAAGTCATCATCCCAAGGAATGAAACCCTTATTACGAAGGGCACCAATAGCCCCACCACCACAGAGATAGCACAACAAATTATGTTCTTTACAAAATGCGACAAAATATTCAGCCATTTCCAGACTACGAGCCTGAATCGCTTTCAAATCACTCATGTCTCTCCTCTTCTTTTCAAAAACGAGTTATATCGTTTTATTATACCATAAAAAAGCCTTAAAAATCCATCAGATACCGTAAAAAATCAAAGCCCAATCCACCATTTTTACTGGTGAATGAAGCTTTGATTTTTATTTATCTATCTCTTATCTCATTCCCATTTGGGCGAGTTTAGTCCGGTATTTGTTCTGGTCGACAAGTAGACCTTGTCCTCCGTAGACATCATAAGCATCTACCCAATCGCCAAGTTCTGGCACTGTCAATCTTTCGATACCATTCTGTGCACCTTCGATAACTGATAAGCCATTGGTCAGTAAGAAGGTATATGGTAGGTTGGTAGAAGTCATTCCAAATACTTTTCCAAGTGCCTCTGAACCGGTAAAGAGTTTGGTCGGATCTTTGATCTGCTCAAGAACGGCTGACATGACTTGCTGCTGACGTTTGGTACGACCATAGTCTCCTTCATCATCATCACGGAAGCGAGCGTAGTTGAGCAAGGTCGAGCCATTCATCTGCTGTTTCCCAACTTTAATAGTTTGAGTTGGTGATTCCGTTTCTGTTGCATGTAGGTCATCTCCAACTGTGGCTTCTGTCAGAGGCTGACCATTTAACGTTGAAAACTTAGCGTCTATAGTCACCCCATCAGGAAATAGCGTATCAATAGCAGTTGCAAAGGCCTGAAAATCCACTAGGGCATAGTACTTAATGTCCAAATCAAAGTTATCTTTTAGAACCTTGCGGACCATTTCTGCCCCTTTTTGCCCTTCTTGTTCCCCGAGTTCATAGGCAACATTTAGTTTATTATCCGTTTGTTTCTTGCCATTCACAATCTGGCTGTAGCCATCAATATAGACTAGGTTGTCACGCATAAAGCTGACTAGCTTGATTTTCTTATCCGAACCACTAACATTCAACACCATAATCGTGTCTGTACGGGTTTCTGCACTATTTTGACCAATCCGACCATCTGTCCCCATGACTAGGATATTCACCCCATCTTTGGTATCTTGACCATTAAAGACCTCTACTTGAGCTGCTTTTGCATCAGCTGGCTTATTGGTAGAGGTTGCTGACTGGAAACCGCGAAGAAACATAAAAATCATCCCCGCAGCCACACAGGTTATCAACAGTAAAAACCAAATTAAAAATCGTTTGAAAAATTTTCTTGGTTTCTTCTTTTTCCCTTTTGGAAGTGAAGTGTTCTTTTGCTGTCTATTTGAACGACTTCGATTAGTGTAGCTAGGAAGATCAATATCAGATCCCAAAGTTTCCTCATTTTTCTCATAGATTCTACTGTGAGGTGAAGTTCCATCTAGCTTTCTTTGTAGGTAGTCAAATTCTCTCTTTTCTCTGTCATTGAGATAATGAATATTTTTGTAGAGATAGTCATAACGTAACTGCTCGTGATGACTTAAAGGATTTTCTTTGCTCATTAACTCTCCTTTTCTAAATCAGTTATGGTAAAAATCGGGTAGGTTCCCAGGATCTTATGCTGGATTCCAATGGCTTCTAGTTCTTGTCTGGCAAAATGGACCAGTTCTTTGTCACTATAGTCTACATCAATAATGAAAAAGTATTCTCCCAAGGCTGTTTTAAGGGGGCGACTTTCAATCTTTGTTAAGTCAATCCCTCTCCAAGCAAAAGTCGAAAGTGCCTTGTAAAGAGCACCAGGTAGATTGTCTGGTAAGGTCAAGGCCAAACTCATTTTTTCAGCTTGTGGCTTCAAAGGGATTATCGGTATCTCTGCCCCTAACACCCAAAAACGCGTGAAATTAGCTTCCATTTCCTGAATATCCTCAGCAATTAATTCCAAGCCATATTCTTCAGCTGAACTTTTAGGAGCAATGGCTGCATATGGCTGGTCTGGATGTTCCGAAATAAAGCGAGCTGCATAGGCAGTACTGGCTGTTACCTCTATTTTAGCCTCTGGATAGTGTTTATCGATGAATTTCTTTCCTTGAGCTAGAGCCTGAGGATGAGAAAAAATCTTCTCAATTTTTGATTGACCTGGAACTGCCATTAACTGCTGATGAATGGGTTGAACGATTTCTGCAACTGCTTGGATGTGAGTCTGATGAAAAAGGTAATCCAAGCTTTCATGAACACTACCCTCGATAGAATTTTCAACTGGCACCACAGAATAGTCCACCAAGCCCTGTTCATAGGCCTTGATAACATCTGTGATATTGGCAAAGGCCTGCAATTCCTCTTTGGGAAAGGCTGTCTGCACAACATGATGCGAAAAAGATCCCTTGGGACCTAGATAGGCAATTTTCATCTCAGTTCCTCTATAATTTCCTCTGGACTTAACTTGGTCACATCCAAAACCTGACTGGCTACTTCCTCATACCAAACTTGTCTTTCATGGAAAATACTTGCCAGTTCTTCCTTGCTTTTGTTAAGAAAAAGCGGGCGCTGATTGTCCTTATCAGCTGCGATACGTTGGTAGAGGGTTTCAAAATCTGCTTTTAGGTAGATGTTATCAGGATTGGTTTTGAGCAAGTCACGATTTCTCTGAGAAATGACAACTCCTCCGCCAGTTGACACAACTCGGTCAGTTTTTAGTAAGTCAGCTAGGACTTCTGACTCTACTTGACGAAAGGCCTCTTCTCCCTTTTCAGTGAAGAAATCCGCAATGGACATGCCCAAACGTTCCTCGATTAAGGCATCCATATCGATGTAGTCTGGGTCCAATCCTCTAGCGATTGTCGACTTGCCAGCTCCCATAAATCCGAGTAATACCTTAGCCATGAATCAAGCTCTCCAAATCATCAAAGAAGCTAGGATAGCTGGTATTGATGGCTTCTGCACGGTCAAGTTCCACTTCTCCATCTGCAACTAAGAGGGCCGCGATGGCTGTCATCATGCCGATACGATGGTCACCAAAAGTATTGACTCTAGCGCCATGAAGGCTTGATTTCCCTTTAATAATCATCCCGTCTGCTGTAGGAGTGATATCCGCTCCCATACTATTTAAAGCGTCTGCCACCACCTGAATGCGGTCGGTTTCCTTGACCTTGAGTTCTTCAGCATTCTTGATAACTGTTACACCTTGCGCTTGTGTCGCTAGAAGGGCAATAATAGGTAATTCATCAATCAAGCGGGGAATCAAGGCTCCACCAATCTCCGTTCCTTTCAAGTCTGAAGACTCGACAGTCAAGGTTGCTGATTTAGCGATTGGATCGATTTCAGTTGTTTCCAATTTCCCACCCATGGCACGAATGACATCAATAATGCCAGTGCGCGTTTCGTTAATACCCACATTCCGCAGCACCACACGAGAGTTTGGAACAATCAAACCTGCGACCAACCAAAAGGCTGCACTGGAAATATCTCCTGGAACAACTACCTTTTGTCCGATCAGTTTTTGTGGTCCTTGGACTGTAATTTTCTTGCCATCCACACTTAAATGGCCACCAAATTGCTGAAGCATATCTTCGGTGTGGTTACGAGTACATTCTTTCTCGATAATAACGGACTCCCCCTGAGCCTGCAAGGCTGCAAATATCAAGGCAGACTTGACTTGGGCAGAGGCAATTGGCAACTCATAGTGAATCGGTCTTAAATTTTTCGTCCCTTTTAAGCAAAGAGGAGGCAGGTCTCGCTCCGTTTGCCCTGAAATGCTAACGCCCATTTTTTTCAATGGAATCGTCACACGGTCCATAGGGCGTTTAGAAAGACTATCATCTCCAAACATCTCTACTTCGAAGTCTGCACCAGCAAGGACACCTGAAATCAGGCGAATCGAGGTGCCAGAATTTCCCATATCAAGAGCATTTTGCGGAGCTTTTAAGCCATCCATTCCAACACCTTGAATGGTAATAACCCCATCTTTATCCTCAATTTCAACACCAAGGTCACGAAAAACCTGCATGGTTGAGAGCACATCCTCTCCACGCAGAATATCATAAACCTTAGTCTCGCCCTCAGCCAAACTTCCAAAAATAATCGAACGGTGGCTGATAGACTTGTCCCCTGGAACCCGGATACTACCATGTAAGTGGCGAATGTTTGTTTTTAGTTTCATAGTTGACCTCATACTTGCAATACTTTTTTTATTTTATCACAAAAAAACCAGAAATTCCTGAAATTTCTGGTTTTTATACAGATAAAATACTATTTCAATAATTCTGAAACAGGTTCAAAGACTATTTTTTCAATGTCTGAAAGGTAAATGGACAATTGTTGCTGTTTGGCAAAGAAATCTGACAAAAGAGCGTTCTCTTGGATTTGCTTACTGAAAGACTGCATCTTTTCTTGGAAAGAGGCGTCTGGCATTTGTCCCGTTTGCGCCATGACTTGGATTTCTTGCTGTAAGGCGATATAGTCTGCAAAAATCTTGCTAGCTTGCTCATCAGCTTGGATGGCATCTTTTGCTGCCTTAACCGCCTTGTATTCTGGTAATTCGCGTAATCCGCGACTGAGTTCATTTGCACTATCGTAAATATTTGACATGATTTTCTCCTTATTTGATGACGACTGTGTAGTCCGTATTTTCTGTAATTAAGCGCTCAGCTCGTTCCAAATCTTGAGAATTTTTAAAGGAAATTTGTAGAATCCCGTGAATATCCTCACGGTTTTCTTCGTTGATGTGGATGTTGACCAAGGAAGTCCCACGAAGCAATTCCAAAATCCGCAAGATAACATCTTCTTCATCGGGAACGTCGACATAGAGGTCGTAAGAGCTATCCACACCTCCACGCTTATGGATTTCCATAGCCTGCCGTTGCGCACGTGCTTGGTTGAAAAAATTCCAGATTTGTTCTTCATCTCCCTTACTGATGGCTTGTCCAACCTCATCTAAGCGTTTCTTGAAATCCACAATTCGCTCTAGAATGGTCTCACGATTAGACAAGAGAATAGAAGTCCACATACCTGGCTCACTCTCCGCAATCCGAGTCATATCTCGAAATCCTCCCGCTACAAAGCGTCTTGCCAGCTCATGCTCTTGAGCATAGATTGCTGTCTGCTCCATGAGACTGGAAGCCAGAATATGGGGAAAATGGCTAATCTGAGAAGTCACCCGATCATGCTCCTTGGCATCAATCTCGATAAAACGAGCATGAAGTCCTGAAAGCAGATCTTTCATTTCCTCAAGTGTGTCTGGACTTGTCAGGCTCGAAGGTGTGAAGATATAGTAAGCATTTTCAAAGAGATTAACATCTGCAGAAGCTGCCCCTGTCTTGTGGCTACCAGCCATGGGATGAGCTCCGACAAAGCGAACAGGCTTGCCAGCTAAATGTTCCTCCGCCGCATCCACGATGGCTGACTTGGTCGAGCCAGCATCCGAGATAATGACGCCTTCTTTCAAGTCTAAATGTGCCAGCTCCTTAATAAAAGCAATGGTCTGTTTGATTGGCAAGGTCAGGATGATGACATCTGCCAGAGGAGCGAAACTGGCAAAATCATCCGTCGCACGGTCTATCATTCCTCGCTCCAAGGCAATGTCTCTCGAAGCCTGGCTACGATTATAACCTAGAATTTCATAATCAGCATGATCACGCTTGATACCGAGCGCCATCGAAGCACCAATCAAACCGAGACCTGCGATATAGATAGTTTTTGCCATAAGGACTCCTTAATAGTTCTTTGTATAGTCTCGGTGCTTGGCAACTGCCTCTTTTAATTCTTCAAGATTATCTGAGGAGAATTTTTCAAGGATTTCTTGCGCCAGAACCGTTGCCACAACAGCTTCCATGACCACACCTGCTGCTGGAAGAGCGGTCGGATCACTTCTCTCCACAGTTGCCTTGTAAGGTTCGTGGGTTTCGATATCCACACTCATAAGTGGTTTATAAAGAGTGGGAATGGGTTTCATGACACCACGGACAACGATGGGTTGCCCATTAGTCATGCCACCTTCGAAACCACCTAGATTATTGGTGTGGCGAGTATAACCATCTTCTTTAGACCAGAGAATTTCATCCATAACCTGGCTGCCTTTTCGGTAACCAGCTTTAAATCCAAGACCAAATTCCACCCCTTTAAAGGCATTGATAGAGACAACTGCTTGGGCCAATCGCGCATCCAATTTTCTGTCCCATTGAACATAGGAACCGAGACCAACTGGAACACCTCCGACGACTGTCTCCACAACTCCACCGATGGTATCACCGTCACGTTTGATTTGGTCAATATAGTCCTTGATTTCCTGTTCCCGTTCTTGGTTGACAATAGAAACTTCAGACTGGGCAGCTCGTTCCTTAATCTCAGCAACTGTCAGATTTTCAGGTACATCGATTTCCTTGCCACCAAAGACCACGACATGGTTAGCAATCTCCATATCTAGCTCAGCTAAGAGACGTTTGGCTACTGCCCCGACTGCCACTCGCATGGTGGTTTCACGAGCTGATGAACGTTCCAAAGAATTTCGCAAATCATCAAAACGGTACTTGATGCCCCCAACCAAATCGGCGTGACCTGGGCGAGGATGAGTGATTTTCCGCTTGCTTTTAAGGCGGTCTTCAATGTCCTCCGCAGACATGATGTCCAGCCATTTTTGGTGGTCTTTGTTGATGACATCCATGGTAATGGGAGCCCCTGTCGTTTTCCCGTGGCGAACGCCCGAAGTAAAGACAACCTGGTCACTCTCAATCTTCATACGGCCACCACGACCGTAGCCACCCTGACGGCGTTTAAGGTCCCCATTAATATCCTCAGCTGTCAAAGGAAGTCCCGCTGGAATTCCTTCAATGATAGCCGTCAGACGGGGGCCGTGTGATTCTCCTGCAGTTAAATATCTCATACATTCTCCTTATTTTACCAAGTAGTCTTTCATCTCTTCCAGAGAAACTGGGTGAATGGTAGCTGAACCAATCTCTGGTACCAAGACCAATTTCAAGGTGTTGCCACGCGCTTTCTTATCATGAGTCAAAGCCTGATAGAGCTTGTCAACATCCCAGTTTTCATAGTCAATAGGTAAGCCAAATTTCTGACACATATCTGTAATGGACTGGGTTATTCCTTCTGGCATGAGGCCTTTTTCCTCAGCAACCTTGGAAATCTGCACCATACCCATAGCCACAGCCTCACCATGCATGACCTTGCCATAACCGGCAGTCGCTTCAATAGCATGGCCAATAGTGTGCCCAAAATTGAGGTAAAGGCGAACACCATTATCCAACTCATCCTCAACCACCATCTTGCGCTTGACTTGACAAGAATGTTCAATCAAAATCTCTGCATGTTCAAGAATGCTCTCAACAGAACCATCTAGCTCCGTCAAGAGAGCCCAAAGTTCTGGGTCCTCAATCAAGCCGTACTTGATAACCTCACCCATCCCTTCAATCAACTCTCTTTTTCCGAGTGTTTCAAGGACAAGCGAGTCAATCAGAACCCCATCCGGTTGGGCAAAAGTACCCACCATGTTTTTAGCAAATGGAGTATTGACACCCGTCTTTCCACCGATAGAAGAATCCACCTGGGCTGTCAAACTAGTCGGAATCTGAACAAAGTGAATGCCCCGCATATAGGTAGAGGCTACGAAACCAGCCAGGTCCCCAACGACACCGCCACCTAGAGCCACGATTCCATCGCTACGAGTTAACCCTTGCTTGACTAGAAATTCATAGACCTTCTGAACAGTGGTTAAATTTTTTCGTTCTTCACCTTCTAAAAAGTCAAAAACAGCTACCTGAAAACCAGCATCTTCTAGGCTGAGTTTAACCTTCTCTGCATAGAGAGAAGCTACATGGTTATCTGTCACAATGACTACCTTTTGAGGTTGCCAGAGTTCTCGCAACCATTGACCAGCCAGAGCTAGACAACCTTTTTCAATCTGAATATCATAAGGATGATGCGGAATATCGATTCTGATTTTCATAGGAGGGTCTCCTTTTCACTATTTATATTTTTCTGTTAAGGACTGCCAAATCTCTTCTGTCGGCATTTCTTTACCTGTCCACAGTTGAAAAGCTTCAGCAGCTTGATAGAGCAACATTCCCAGACCATTGACAGCTGGATTACCCTGACTCCTAGCCCATTTCAAAAATGGCGTTTCAAAGGGTTGGTAAATGATATCTGCTACCAAGAGAGTTTCTGGTAAGACTATGCTTTCAGGAACTGGCGATGATTTGCCATCCATCCCTACACTAGTCGCATTGACGAGCAGGTCCGACTCGGCAATCCTTGATTGCAGTTCAGAAACATCTTCTAAAGCATACAAGTGCACTTTAAATCCTGTTTGCACCTGTAACTTGTCTAGATAAGGTTTTGTTTTTTCCATAGAAGCTGAACGCACAAAGACTGAAATCTGACTGACCCCATCCAAAATAGCCTGTGCCAAGATTGATTTGGCCGCACCACCTGCGCCCAGAATGGTCATTTTCTTATCTGAGATTGTAAAAGAAGGCAAGCTCTTAAAGAATCCCTTGCCATCTGTATTATATCCAATTAAAGTTCCATTATGATTGACAACCGTATTGACCGCCCCAATCAAACGAGCCTCATCACTCAACTCATCCAGATAAGGAATCACTTGCTCCTTGTAAGGCATGGAGAGATTAATCCCAAACATCTGGTAACGGCGAATATTAGCGACTGTTTCTGCCAAATCACCCGCTTCAATCTCCCAAGCTACATAGGCACCATTGGTAGCTGTCGCCTCAAAGGCCCTATTGTGGATAAAGGGTGAAATAGAGTGTTTGATGGGATTGGCAACAACTGCAGCTAAACGTGTATAGCCATCAAGCTTCATCCAAAATCTCCCTGATTTTCTTCATGTTTGATAGCGAAATCTGACCTGGGGCACTCGCTTCATCCAGACTAGCAAATGACCAACTTGAACCCGTCACATCTGAAGTAATGCGTGATACCTTGCCCATTTTCCCCATGGAAATGGTCACGTAGTCTTGCTCAGGATTGAGTGTCTTAAATCCTCGTGTGTAGTTCATCAGATCTAAAACATCCTGCTCCGTATGGGCCATAACTGATACCTTGACCACTTTCGGAGAGAGACTGGTTAACTCAGACAAAATCTCCATCATATTTTCAGGTGTCTCCTGGAAATTATGATAGCTCAATACGAGATTTGGAAAATCCAACATTTCCTCAAAAACGTCCTTGTAGCTGAAATACTCAAAATCTACATAATCCGGCTGATAGAGTTGTGTAACTTCCTTGATGATTTGAACATACTCTTCTGAGGAAAGTTCAATTTCTCCTCCCTCAGCGCGGGTCCGAAGGGTAAAGACAAGTTCGCGTCCTGCAAATTTCTCAAAGATAGCGGGTGCTACCTGTAAAATAGCGTCCTTTGTAAGAAAGTCCGCACGCCACTCAATGATATCGGCATCTTCATACCTAGTGGCATCCAGTTCTTGCGCTTCTTCCAAACTTCTTGGCATTACTGAAACGATTAATTTCATCTACTAACCTTCATACTAATCACCTTGAGGTAATTACTGCTTTCATCTTTTTTATTATAGGCAAAGTCTGCTGGAAGACCATATTGGTTTAAAATTTGATATTTTCTTCCTGCAAAACCTTTATCAATTTGTTCTGTAAATTTCTGGCGGGAAACATTGGCAGCATTGGTACTGGCAATGATAATGCCTCCCGGATTTAAAATCTCTAGACTCTGGGAAATCAACTTGTGATAGTCCTTAGCTACAGAGAATGTTTGTTTTTTATTGCGAGCAAAGCTCGGTGGATCAAGAACAATCACATCAAAGGTCAAGCCTTTTCGCTTGGCATACTTGAAGTACTCAAAGACATCCATAACGATAAAACGATGATTGTCCGTGCTGAGTCCATTTGCCTGAAAATGGGCTTCTGACAGCTCTCTGGACCGTTTGGCCAAGTCGACAGAAGTTGTCTCACTCGCGCCTCCCATAGCTGCAGCAACTGAAAAGGCAGCCGTATAGGAAAACATATTGAGCAAGGATTTGCCCATGGCTAGACCGTCAACCAGACTCCCACGAACCTCATGCTGGTCTAGGAAAATCCCTGTCATCAAGCCATCATTCATAAAGACTTGATAGAGCACGCCATTCTCAAGAATAGTAAAATCATCTGGCGCTTCCTCACCATAAACATAGGCAGACTCGTAGTCTAGACCTTTAAAACGAATCTTTTCATACGCTCCCAAGACCTCAGGAAAAACTTCCTTAAAAGCCTTTACTATCAGCTCACGAATCTGGTAAACAAAGGAGTTGTACCAAGAAAAAACAGCATAATCTCCATAGAGATCAACAGTCAGACCCCCAAAACCATCCCCCTCTTGGTTAAAAAGGCGAAAAGCAGTGGTCAAGTCATCTTGATAATAAGGTTTTCTAGCTTCCTTGGCCTTACGAAACAGGATTTCAAAAAAGGCTTGATTGAAACGAACCTTTTCCTTGCTGATGAACCAGCCGATTCCCTTGTTCTGCTGAGAAAGATAGGCACTCCCTAAAAACTCTCCGTCTTGACTAAGAACTTCTACTGCCTGATCCGTCAAATCAATATCTGTTAAATCACTTGCTTCCAAAAGAACTAGACCCTTAGCTAGCTTTTTTTCAACACGTCTGCCGACCCTAATTCTATTCATAGCTACTATTATAGCAAATTTTATGACAATTCTCAAAAAAGAAACCGTTTATCCATTTTTACTTTAGTTTATTAAATGTCATTTTAGTTAAAATATGTTTACTCAATTTATTTTTTCTCCTAAACATTCTTTTTCTAGCAATGGGAAGGAAATAGTGTCTTTAAAAATAGACAATTCTACAAATGAGTATAGAATCTTGCGCAAACGTTTGTCTAGTTCTAAACTTTATGGTAGAATAAAACACAACATTGATAAGTAAGAGGAAAAACAATGCAAAATCAGACACTTATGCAATACTTTGAATGGTATCTGCCCCACGACGGCCAACACTGGACGCGACTGACAAATGACGCAGAGCACCTAGCAAACCTTGGTATCAGCCATATCTGGATGCCACCTGCCTTCAAAGCAACCAACGAAAAAGATGTAGGCTATGGCGTTTACGATCTTTTTGACCTAGGTGAATTTAACCAAAAAGGGACTGTCCGTACCAAGTATGGGTTCAAAGAAGACTATCTTCAAACCATTCAAGCCTTAAAGGCTCAGGGAATTCGACCTATGGCCGATGTGGTGCTCAATCACAAGGCTGCAGCAGATCATATGGAAGCCTTTCAGGTTATTGAAGTGGACCCTGAGGATCGTACAGTTCAACTAAGTGAGCCCTTTACTATCAATGGCTGGACTCACTTTACCTTCGATGGTCGGCAAAACACCTACAATGACTTCCACTGGCACTGGTACCACTTCACAGGTACAGACTATGATGCCAAACGCCGTAAGTCTGGTATTTACCTGATCCAAGGGGACAATAAAGGTTGGGCCAACGAGGAATTGGTCGATAACGAAAACGGAAACTACGACTATCTTATGTATGCCGACCTAGACTTTAAGCACCCTGAAGTCATCCAAAACATCTATGACTGGGCTGACTGGTTCATGGAAACGACTGGTGTAGCTGGTTTCCGCTTGGATGCCGTTAAGCACATCGACTCCTTCTTTATGGGTAATTTCATCCGTGATATGAAGGAAAAATACGGCGAAGATTTCTACGTTTTTGGGGAATTTTGGAATCCAGACAAGGAAGCCAATCTAGACTATCTCGAGAAAACAGAGGAACGTTTTGACCTTGTCGATGTTCGCCTCCACCAAAACCTCTTTGAAGCTAGTCGTGCTGGAGCAAATTACGACCTTCGTAACATTTTCACTGATAGCTTGGTTGAACTCAAGCCTGATAAGGCTGTAACCTTTGTTGACAACCACGATACCCAAAGAGGTCAAGCCCTTGAGTCTACTGTTGAAGAATGGTTCAAACCAGCAGCCTATGCCCTCATTCTATTACGTCAAGATGGGCTTCCATGTGTTTTTTACGGAGACTACTACGGTATCTCAGGAAAATACGCC
Source organism: bacterium (assembly GCA_905221435.1). Classification (GTDB taxonomy): domain Bacteria; phylum Bacillota; class Bacilli; order Lactobacillales; family Streptococcaceae; genus Streptococcus. The sequence goes on along the minus strand of CAJNDD010000011.1, from coordinate 4,656 downwards.
CAACAAGATTTCAAAAAAGTTCTTGATCGTCTCCTAGCCATCAGAAAAAACTTGGCCTATGGAGAGCAAACAGACTACTTTGACGATGCTAACTGTATCGGTTGGGTTCGTTCAGGTGCTGAACATCAATCCCCAATCGCTGTCCTTATCTCAAATGACCAAGAAAACAGCAAGTCTATGTTTGTTGGTCAAGAATGGGCTGGCCAAACCTTTGTTGACCTCCTTGAAAATCACCCAGCACAAGTTACGATCAATGCTGAAGGTTATGGAGAATTTCCAGTAGCAGCGGGTTCAGTCAGTGTCTGGGCAACAAAATAAACCTATCAGTTACAAGCCAAATTCGACCGTATTTGGCTTTTTTGTATGCACAAAAAGACCTACCCAAATGGATAGATCTTTGCTTGATTACAATTTACCTGCTACTGCATCCAAGAGTTCTTGGATTTTAGCTTGGTTGCTTCCTCCTGCCATGGCCATGTCTGGCTTACCACCACCACGTCCATCAACGATTGGAGCCAATTCTTTAACCAAGTTACCCGCGTGAATGTCTTTGGTCTTGCTTGCAACAAGGATATTGACCTTGTCACCGATAGCGGCAACTAGGACAAGCAAGTCAGAGTAGTCTTTTTGTTTCCAGTTATCCGCAAAGGTACGAAGGGCACCTGCGTCTGATACAGAAACTTGGCTTGCAATGTAACGATGTCCGTTGACTTCCTTCACATCCTTGAAAACATCACCTGCAGCTGCAGCTGCTGCTTTTTCCTTCAATTCTGCATTTTCTTTTTGCAATTGACGAAGTTGCTCTTGAAGTCCTTCAACCTTATGAGGAACTTCCTTGAGTTGAGGTGCTTTCAAGGTTGCTGCGACGGCTTTCAAAGCGTCTTCTTGTTCACGATAAGCTTCAAAGGCTTCCTTACCAGTTACTGCCAAGATACGGCGGGTACCTGAACCGATTCCTTCTTCTTTGACAATCTTGAAGAGACCGATTTCAGAAGTATTGCCAACGTGGGTACCACCACAGAGTTCCACTGAGTAGTCACCGATGGTCACAACACGAACTTCCTTACCGTATTTCTCACCAAAGAGGGCCATAGCTCCCATTTCTTTAGCAGTGTCAATATCTGTCTCAACAGTTTCTACAGCAATTGCTTCCCAGATTTTCTCATTGACTTGCTGTTCAATGGCGCGCAATTCTTCAGGAGTTACGGCTTGGAAGTGAGTAAAGTCAAAGCGAAGGAATTCGACTTCGTTCAGAGATCCTGCTTGTGTCGCATGGTGTCCAAGGATATTGTGAAGGGCCGCATGGAGCAAGTGAGTCGCAGTGTGGTTTTTCATGACACGGTTACGACGATTTGTATCAATTGCCAAGGTGTATTCTAGGTTCAAAGCAAGTGGTGCAAGAACTTCAACGGTATGGAGTGGTTGTCCATTTGGTGCTTTTTGCACGTCCGTTACAGTCGCTACGACATTTCCTTTAGCATCCAAGATTTGACCGTGGTCAGCTACTTGTCCACCCATTTCAGCGTAGAATGGTGTTTCCGCAAAGATCAGAGAGGCAGTTCCTTCTGAAACAGTTTCAACTTCAGCATTGTCCGCTACGATAGCGACCAACTTAGAAGGCAATTGACTAGCATTGTAGTTGAAGACACTTTCCACTGTAATGTTTTGGAGGGTTTCATTTTGCATTCCCATTGAGCCACCTTTGACAGCTGATGCACGCGCACGTTCTTGCTGCTCTTTCATGGCTGCTTCAAAACCTTCACGGTCTACAGTCATCCCAGCTTCTTCAGCGATTTCTTCAGTCAATTCTACTGGGAATCCGTAGGTGTCGTAGAGTTTGAAGACATCTTGACCAGCGATAACCGTTTGGCCTTTCGCTTTCAAATCAGCTACAATGGTTTCTGCAAAGTGTTGACCTGAGTGAAGGGTACGAGCAAATGACTCTTCTTCGCTCTTAACGATTTTTTCGATAAAGTCACGTTTTTTAAGCACTTCTGGGTAGTAGCTTTCCATGATTTTTCCAACAGTTGGAACGAGTTTGTAAAGGAAAGGCTCGTTGATACCCAATTTTTGACCATGCATAGAAGCACGACGGAGCAAACGACGAAGAACATAACCACGACCTTCATTTCCAGGAAGGGCACCATCACCGATGGCAAATGAAAGAGAACGGATATGGTCAGCAATGACCTTGAAGCTCATGTTGTCGCCATCTTGGTCATAAACCTTACCAGACAATTTCTCAACTTCACGGATGATTGGCATGAAGAGGTCTGTTTCAAAGTTTGTCTTAGCCCCTTGGATAACTGCCACCAAACGCTCCAAACCAGCGCCCGTATCAATATTCTTGTGTGGCAATTCCTTGTACTCACTACGAGGAACAGCTGGATCAGCGTTAAATTGTGACAAAACGATGTTCCAGATTTCGATGTAACGATCGTTTTCGATATCCTCTGCAAGCAGACGAATACCGATGTTTTCTGGATCAAAGGCTTCTCCACGGTCAAAGAAGATTTCTGTATCAGGTCCAGAAGGTCCCGCACCGATTTCCCAGAAATTATCCTCGATTGGTATCAAGTGGCTTGGGTCCACTCCTACTTCAATCCAGCGGTTGTAAGAATCTTTATCTTCTGGATAGTAGGTCATGTAGAGTTTTTCAGCTGGGAAATCAAACCATTCTGGGCTTGTCAAAAGCTCGTAAGCCCAAGTGATGGCTTCATCGCGGAAGTAATCCCCGATAGAGAAGTTCCCCAACATTTCAAACATAGTATGATGGCGAGCTGTTTTTCCGACATTTTCGATGTCGTTAGTACGAATCGCTTTTTGGGCATTGGTAATACGTGGATTTTCAGGTTTGATAGTTCCGTCGAAGTATTTCTTAAGGGTTGCTACCCCAGAGTTGATCCACAAAAGAGTTGGATCGTTTACTGGAACCAAGCTGACTGATGGTTCTACAGAGTGCCCTTTGCTTGCCCAGAAATCTAGCCACATTTGGCGAACTTGAGCACTAGATAGTTGTTTCATAATATCTCCTTATTTACTTGTTTAATTTGATTGGCTTTCTAGCATCTCCACATAGTCAATCGCGACACAGAGGGAAATGACCAGGTCTGCATAAGCGTCCTCCAGAACCGTTACGGTATAGGTAGAGGTCAGATGGAAGAGTTCCTTCTTAATTTCTGCAATCAGCTGATCGCGGTCATCCAGCAATTTGAAATTTAAATCCCAAATATTGCCTTCGATACGAAGTCCCAGATTATCAAACTCATACTTATCTCGAAAGAAAGTCAACTTCTTACGAATAACGAAATTGGAACCGTTTCGTAACTGGATAGTAAAGCGAGGAAGCAAGGTGAAAAATTCTTTACTAATCTCACTGACTTGCTCACCATAGGCGTCATAGATGGTAAAGGTCTTAGGAATTTGGAAGAAAGATCCCTCCACCTGATAGTTCACTACTCCTCTATCATCCTTAATATCGAAGCGTTCGCCTCCAAGACGAAACTTTTGTTTCACGAGAAATGTCTTCATAAACACCTCCAAAAATCAAAAGACAAGCTCACATCACGAAGGGCGAAAAACCGCGGTACCACCTTCATTCAATGAACTTGTCATTCTCTTATTCTTATGCAATTGTATGATTGAGTAGCATGACTTCCTACCTTAGATGGCTCGCAGCACCGCCATTTCTCTGGACTAAGATGACAGAAAATCAATTCTCAACTTTCTTATTATACTGTTTATTTAGATTTTAGTCAACTTTTTCTATAAAAATTTAAAAGGAATCCACAGCCACAACAAAATCGTTAAAATTTTACTATATATTAATCCTCTTGTCTACGCTTTTGAGATAGACCTAGCAAACCTGCTACTGCCATCACTACACCTGCACTTGCCAAAGCAACCGAATCTTTTTCTCCTGTATTCGGAAGTGTTTTGGCTGGTGCTGAATAAGCTAACTCTTGAGCTTGAGGAGCTGCTGGTTCGTCTCCCTTAACATCTTTCACATCACTAGTAACATCAGACACAGCATGCTTAACCGAAACCTCTTGAATGCTCGCCTCTAAGTTGATTTTAGGGACTACCGATACCAATCTTGGTAAGTAAGGCTCAGCCACATCTACATTAGGTCTTTTTACTGTTACTTTGAGAAAACTTGGATCAGTTGGCATATTGTAGCGATCATTGATGAGCTTTTTATTATAAATCTTATCCAAATTTCCTTTAATTTTTAGCACCTCGTCCTCGACTGCGCTATAACGATAACCTTCTATACCATCTACTGTGATATCCAAACCTTTCGCACGATAATCTGCTATGACCTGTTCAAAGGCTTGCTTGGCCTCACGTTGTGCCTTCAATGCTTTAGGTGTATATTCAATAAAATCTTTTACCTCATTTGTAAAGTACAATCTGTTCGTACCTATCTCTCTCCATGAAACTGGTTTAGGCTCAAGTGTAACGCCAGCCTCTAATAAATCCGATCTAAGTTTTTCTACGACCTTTTTAGCTTCTGAAACAAATTGAATGTCACTTTGAAGATCTGCTAATTGTTTTTCAGTAGCTTTTTTAGCTTCTTCTACTGTCTTGTAAACCACCTCATCCTCACGATAAGCTATCATTCTGAGCGCTTCAGCTTCTTTTACTTTATCAGCT
>CAJNDD010000010.1 GCA_905221435.1 bacterium | reverse complement strand
CTTAGTTGCGAACGACCTTCAATCAAAACCTTATTGATGATTTCTTGCTTTAATTCAGGAGAGTAATAACGGTTTTTCCCTTTTTTGACGATTTCTACCCCGTAACGGTCAATCAATTTAATCATGTACCTAAGATTAGAATTGTTTATCCCAAATTTATTTGAAAGCTTCTCTAAGCTATATCCTTGTTTTCTTAGTCCATAGATTTGAACTTTATCTTCATAACTCAATTTCATAATAAAACACCCCAAAAGTTAGATTTTTTCTGTCTAACTTTTGGGGTGCAGTTCAGCTTTTAGTCTATTTTACTAAAGTTTAGCATGAGTGAACTGGTTAAAACAGATACAGAACTAAAGGCCATGGCTAGACCAGCCAGTTCTGGATTGAGAACGAGACCAATTCCTGAAAAGACTCCTGCTGCAATCGGAATTCCGGCGACATTGTAGATAAAGGCCCAGAAAAGATTGAGCAGAATTCGATTAAAGGTTTTCTTACTCATGTCAAAGGCACGAACCACTCCTAGGAGGTTATTAGTTGTCAACACCAAATCTGCTGACTCGATGGCAATATCTGTTCCAGCTCCCATAGCAATCCCCACATCTGCTACACTGAGGGCAGGAGCGTCATTGATACCATCACCAACAAAGGCTACTTTTCCAGTCGCTTGTAGTTTATGGATTTCATGGGCTTTTTCTTCTGGCAAGACACCTGCAATGACCTCTTCGATTCCGATCTGCTCGGCAATAGCACGCGCCACACCTGCATTGTCTCCTGTCAGCATGACTGTTTTAAGACCTCGTTTTTTCAACTGACTGATGGCAAGTTTAGCATTTTCCTTAGGAATATCTTGTAGTGCAAGCAAGCCTTTGATTTCATTGTCAACAGCCAAGAACACAACTGTCTTAGCTTCTTTTTCCAGTTCTTCTAGTTTTTCTTGATAAGAGCTTGAAATATCCATACCATCCAGCATTTTAGCATTTCCAAGCAAGACTTGTTTCCCAGCTATTTGCCCTGAAACACCTTTTCCATGAAGGGCTTGGAAATTTTCCACAGTTTGAATCTCAATTCCAGTTTCACTCGCTCGCTTGACAATGGCCTCAGCCAGTGGGTGTTGGGAAGCTTCTTCCAAGGAAGCGGCCAATCCAAGCACCTCTGCCTCGTCGCCAATGATATCGGTGACCACTGGTTTTCCTTCCGTCAAAGTCCCTGTTTTATCAAAGACAAGAGTTTGGACTTTCTGGATTTCCTGTAAGACAGTTCCATTTTTGAGGAGAACACCCATCTTGGCACTGCGTCCTGTCCCTACCATCAGGGCTGTCGGTGTTGCGAGTCCTAGGGCACAAGGGCAAGCGATAATCAAAACTGCCACCCCATAGAGAAGAGAGGTCACAAAGCTCGCCTCAAGCAAGACAAACCAAATCCAAAAAGTTAAAATTGCTAAAATGACAACTACAGGAACAAAAATTCCTGAAATCTTATCCGTCAAATCCTGAATCGGTGCACGGCTGGTCTGAGCTTTCTTCACAAAATCTACAATCTGTGCCAATACCGTCTCTGAGCCAACTTTTTCTGCTCTAAAAACAAGCGTTCCGCTATTATTGATTGTTGAGCCAATGACGGTATCTCCAACTGTTTTATCCACTGGCAGGCTCTCTCCTGTCACCATGGATTCATCTATGCTGGACACACCTTCCACTACGATACCATCAACCGCAATCTTCTCTCCTGGACGCACTCGAATCAGGTCGCCTACCTTGACTTGGTCCAAGGGAACTTGAACATAGCTATCATCATGCAAGACTTCTGCTGTTTTAGCTTGCAAATCAAGCAATTTTTCCACAGCTTGGGAAGTATTTTTTCGCATTTTCTCCTCAAAAACAGCTCCCAAAAGAACAAAGAAAAGGATAAATCCGGCACTTTCAAAGTAAACAGGGAGTCCAGCAAAGAGGGCAACTAGACTATAGAAATAGGCTACCAGAGTTCCCAGCGCCACCAAGGTATCCATATTAGCATTGTGCTTTTTAAAGCTGGCCCAAGCGCTCTGGATATAAGGACCACCTGCCACCAGCATAATAGGTGTTGTAGCTAAAAAGGTGCCCCAATGCATGACTGGATGACTGATAGTCCCTGTCAACATCCCAACCATGAGAAACACAAGAGGCACAGTAAAGATACTGGTAATCCAAAAACGTTGCAAAAGTGACAAAGATTTTCGCGTCTTCTCAACGACTGTATAGCTTCCTTTTTGCATCTTCATGCCACAAGAAAATTCATGTTGCCCCAACTCTTGAGGTGTAAAACGAATTGTCTTCTCCTCGTCTACTCCGATTGGTTCCAAGATTCCTTCTTCTTCAAAAAGAATTTCCTTATAACAGTTTGAAGGAGTAGCACGATGAAAGGTAATCTCAGCTGGAATTCCCTTTTGAAGCTGAATATGGGCAGGATGATAGCCTTTTTCAGCTGTGATACGGATTTTTTGAATGCCATTTTCTAGGCTTGCTTTCACAATTTCTGTCATAATGTACTCCTATTCTACAATCATCTTGCCGTGCATCATGTTCATACCACAAGAAAAGCCAAACTCTCCAGCCTGTTCAGGTGTGATTTCCACTACATACTCTTCCCCCATAGGCAAGTCCGCATGCACTCCAAAGTCTGGAAAAACAATTTGATCCAGACAGGGTGAAGGGTCCTTACGGTCAAAGATAATGCGTGCTGGCACTGATTTCTTGAGAATAATCAACTCAGGCGTATAGCCCCCCATGACCTCCACTCGAATCTCTTGGTAGCCATTTTTTTGCTGGGCCTTTTGTCCAGATTTTTCAGGCTTTTTGAAAAACCACAACAAGATAAACGCGATAAGGGCAATACAAATAATGGTTACAATACTATTTAACATGACGTCTCCTTTACATACAATTACATCTTACTTCAGCAACTGCGCTAGCTTTTTTCTCAGAAATCACAGTTTCCAAGTCTGCCAAATCAGCCTGAGTAAAATCACATTCCACAATCAAATCAGCCACTAACTGTTTCATCCTACGAGAACAAACCTTGTCTTTGATATCTTGAACAAGCAAGTCTCGACTTTGATCCAAAGTTAAAAGAGCTGAATAGACAAAGGACTTGCCCTCTTTTTTCCTAGTCAGGCACTCTTTCTCTACTAAGCGAGCCAAAAGAGTTTGAACAGTGGACTTGGACCAGTTAAACCGCTCTGCCAGAACCCTGATCAAATCCGTGCTAGTTTGCTCACCTTGCATCCAAACAATCTTCATAACCTGCCATTCTGCATCTGAAATCTGCATCAGCACACCTCCAAAATCTACATTTGTCAATTATAACTCTTAGTATACTCCTAAAATCTACATTTGTCAATTATAAAATTACATATTTCTTAAAAAGAACTTTAATCAATTGATGAGAGATTTTCAGTCAAATTTCACTATATAAACTATAAAAATATGCTATACTGTAGAAAAAAGAAAACAACCACTAGGGGTGCGTAAAGCTGAGATTAACGACTGTTTGACCCTTTGACTCAATCTAGATAATGCTAGCTGATGGAAGTGGAAATGATCATGAGGACTACCTGTCTTCTATTGCTTTCCTGAAACAGACTAGCTTGTTCTTAAGAATACAAACTTCAGTTGGTTGGGAGGTTTTAGATGACTTATTTACCCGTTGCTTTGACCATCGCAGGGACTGACCCTAGTGGCGGTGCTGGCATTATGGCTGATTTAAAGTCATTCCAAGCTAGAGATGTATATGGAATGGCCGTTGTGACTAGCCTTGTCGCTCAAAATACCAGAGGCGTTCAGCTAATCGAGCACGTTTTTCCTCAAATGTTGAAAGCCCAATTGGACAGTGTCTTTTCGGATATCCCACCTCAGGCTGTAAAAACTGGGATGTTGGCAACTACTGAGATTATGGAAATCATCCAGCCCTATCTTAAAAAGCTGGATTGTCCCTACGTCCTTGACCCTGTTATGGTCGCTACGAGTGGGGATACCCTGATTGATACCAGCGCGAGAACCTACCTAAAAACAAACCTGCTTCCCCTTGCTACCATTATCACTCCCAATCTTCCTGAAGCCGAAGAGATTGTTGGTTTTTCAATCCATGACCCCGAAGACATGCAGCGTGCGGGTCGCCTGATTTTAAAAGAATTTGGTCCTCAATCAGTTGTTATCAAAGGTGGCCATCTCGAAGGTGGTGCCAAGGATTTCCTCTTTACCAAAGATGAACAATTTGTCTGGGAAAGTCCACGAATTCAAACCTGTCACACCCATGGTACTGGATGTACCTTTGCTGCAGTGATTACGGCTGAACTAGCCAAGGGTAGAAGTCTTTACCAGGCGGTTGATAAGGCCAAGGCCTTTATCACAAAAGCCATCCAAGATGCTCCTCAACTCGGTCATGGTTCTGGCCCAGTCAACCATACAACTTTTAAAGATTAAGAAAAAACTCTCTAGCTCCTACTTTAAGGGAATTAGAGAGTTTTTGATTAGGAAACAATGTCATCTAGCTTTGTTAAAAAGGCTTGTGTTTTTACCTCAATATCTTCTGCCTGCATCAAATCACGTACTACGGCTACTCCAGCTATACCCGTGCCGATAAGTTGGTCAATATTCTCTGACGTCAAGCCTCCGATAGCAACTACTGGAATGGCGACCGTTTGGCAAATTGTTTTCAAGGTTGAAATCAGAGTGATGGGAGCATTTTCCTTGGTCGTGGTTGGGAAAATGGCTCCTGTTCCCAAGTAATCCGCACCCCATGTTTCTGCTTCGAGAGCTCTTTTAACCGTTTTAGCAGTGACACCGAGGATTTTTTCAGGACCTAGGACTTTGCGGGCAACCGAAACTGGTAGTTCATCGTCTCCGATATGCAGACCTGCAGCATCGACTGCAAGACAGACATCCAACCGATCATCAATGATCAAGGGCACCTGGTAAGCATCTGTTATTTCCTTGACTTGTTTTGCCAATTGATAGTATTGATTGGTGGTGAGATTTTTTTCTCGTAGTTGGATTATGGTAACACCTGAACGGCAGGCCGTCTCGACTTTTTCAAGAAAACTTTCCAAGGAATCTTGGTAGCGATTGGTTACTAGATACAGTTTAAGTGATTCTCTATTCATAAAATTCTCCTTTGATGGCATCTAGCCAGTTTTCGTCTCTTTTTAGGAGAGAGAGTTGATTGAGAACTTGGTATCGAAAATCTTCCAATCCCATTCCTTGAACAACTATTCTCTCAGCAGAGATATTGAGGTAAGAGACCGCTAGGCAAGAAGCTTCAAAGGCATTCTTTCCTTGGCTGAGAAAAACGGCTGTCAAAGCTCCAACCAGATCTCCTGTCCCTGTTATCCAGTCTAATTCTGCACAGCCGTTCCTCAATACAGCAACCTGATTCTCCGAAACGATGAGGTCCTTGGGGCCAGTGACTAAGAATGACATACCAGGATAGGTCTGACACCAGTCTTTCAAGACTTGAAGCAAATCCTCCGTTTCTTGGTCTTTAGCACTCGCATCAACCCCAACTCCATGGTGCTTTAAACCGACAAGACTTCGGATTTCTGACATATTTCCTTTAAGAACCGTGGGCTTGTATTCTAAAAGATCTCTGACTAGATCCTTACGAATGGGGGATGCCGCTACGCCAACCGCATCTACTACCATTGGGAGACAAGCTTGAGCTGCATAAGTAGCTGCCAGACGGATTGCTTTCTCCTTCTCAGCTGACAAATGCCCCAAATTGAGAAAGAGAGCCTGGCTTTGCTTAGTAAAATCAAGAACCTCACGGGGATCATCTGCCATGACAGGTTTAGATTCCAGAGCTAAAATGCCATTGGCCAGCATCTCACAGGAAATCTCATTGGTGATGCAGTGAATTAAGGAGCTAGAGTCTAGAGGAAAGGGATTTGTAAATGCCTGCATCAGTCTATCCTTTCATCAAAGAAATATCCTTGCACCTTTTTAAAGAATTCCTGCTTGATTAAAAATCGAAAGGCGAGGAAAGCTATGGCTGTACCGATCAAGGTTGCTCCAAAAAATCGCGGAGTATAGATAAACCAGCTGAGCTTTGCCGCAGATCCCGTAAAGAGAACCATGACAGGATAGGAAACAATGGATCCGATAATCCCTGTTCCCAAGACTTCTCCTAGGGCAGAATAGTGAAATTTTCGACCGTACTTATAAAAAAGACCTGCGAGAAGGGCTCCAAAAGTAGCTCCTGTTAGGGCCAAGGGCGGAATGCCTTGAGTAGACATACGGATAAAGGCCGTGACTGTAGCCATGACCAAGGCATAAACAGGCCCCATCAAGATTCCTGCTAGGATGTTGACTACACTAGACATCGGTGCCATTCCTTCAATTCGAAAGATGGGTGTAAGAACTACGTCAAGGGCGATCATCATGGATAAAATAGTTAATTTGTGAACTTGAAGTTGGTGGTTTCTCATTTTCTATTGCTTCTCTTTTTCTAAGGACTGCAAATCACTCGTCCAGGTTTGATGTTGGTAAGCCATCTCCCAAAACTTGGCTTCCATGTGGACACTTCGGTGGAAGGCCTCTAGCATTTTTTGTTTGTCCGTCTCGTCGCTTTCTCGATAGAGCTGATTGACCAGGGCTTCTTCCTCTTTGATCTGCTGCTCTAACTCATCGGTGATATAGGTTTCAATCCACTGTTGATAAAGAGGATTCGGGGATGGTTTGCGATTAAGTGCCTTGCCTAAATCATGGTATAGCCAAGGACATGGAAGTAAACTAGCAAAAGCAATGCCCAAGTTTGGCTCTGCAAATTGACGATAAATATGAGAAATGTAATGATAACAGGTTGGAGCAATCGGTTGCTCGTCCATTTCCTGGTCGCTGATTCCTAATTCCTTGAAAAATTGTTGGCGGATAAACAATTCACCTTCCACTAGACTCTGGGCATTTTGTTTCAAGAGTCTTTTCATCTCCTCGTTGGAAGTCTTATCAGCCAAGAGGTGATAGGCTTCTGAAAAAGACTTCAGGTAGTAGGCATCCTGAATCAGGTAATAGCGAAAGATGGAAGGTTCTAACGTTCCCTCTTGTAACTGTAGAACAAAGGGATGCTGAAAGGAAGCCTGCCAAGCTTCCGTGGATAATTCCATCGCAATATCTGTAAATTCCATAATAACTCCTTTATAGAAATAGGCTGGTTTGAAGCAATAAAAAGAAAAGTAGGTAGATCAATTTTGTCCTCTGAGAAATATAAAAAGTCCGATAACTATTCTTCAACTGTGCATGTTCGTCATATCCATGTGCAGACAGGGCCCTCAAGTAGAGATGGCGCCATCTAAAAACCGTCATCAGAACCTTACTGTAAATCAAGGGCGACCAAACATGCAATTTTTGACCACGCAATAAGCAAGCTTCCTTGAGGGACTTGATTTCTTGTTGAATGAGGGGAAAGGCATTGAATACCACAATTAAGGCATAGGCCCAAGACCGCGATAACCCCTTTTGAGCCAAGTACAATAAAAGCTCTTTTAGGGAAATGCTGGAAACAAAGACAAGGCCGATACAAACTGTCACAAAGGCCCTCGTCCCAAGTATCACTGCCTGCGAAGCATCCCCATGTAACTGTACTGCCCAGTAGTTGGCCAAAGATGGTAAGATGGCGAGCACAATCATCCAAGCCAACATTTTAAATCGACGGTAGTAGAGCATAAAGAGAATGCAAAATGCGACTACTGAAAGATTAAGAGCAATCGAAGGAATGAAGGATGTTTCCAAGGATAAAATCAGCAAGAAGAGACTGAGTATCGGTGTCTGGGTTGCTACTTTGATCATACTATCTTACCTCCCCTTGAATATTGCTACTCTGAGATATGAGTGGTTTGGTAATTGTCACTTCTTTCACATGACTGAGACCCTGACTAGTCATCTTAATCCAATAATCTACCACAGAGATCAAGGGATCTAAACGATGGCTAATGATCAGAAAACTTCTTCCTTGATTTCTCTCCCCCACAATCCACTGACAAAAATAATGGCAAGCTCTATCATCCAAACCTGCAAAAGGTTCATCTAGCAAGATCACAGAAGACTTGCTGGTCAAGATGGTCAAAAGCTGAAGAATCTTTTGCTGGCCACCACTTAATTGATAGGGACTCTTATCAAGCGCCTGCTCCAGATCAAAATATCGTAAAGCTTGAAGTATCCGCTGATTTCTTTCAGAGTCTGGGCTATCTAATTGCAGTTCTTCTCGCAGACTAACTCGGATAAATTGCTTTTCAGCTTCCTGAACAACACCCGTCAGATCACGATACAGACTCTTTTTCTTTTTCAGGACCGAACCCTTCCAAGTAATGCGTCCTTTATACTTCTGAAATTGAAGAATAGACCGAAAGAGGGTTGATTTCCCGACACCATTGTCACCCAAGATACAGGAAATTCCTTGGTAGAAAGTAAAATCTGCAATTGAAAAGAGGGGATGATTATCCAGCTCACAAGTCATACGATCCATATGAAACAGTTCTGGGCTAGAAGCAACTTCCTTTGAAGTAACCTCTGTCATCTCAGAGCAAGGGATTTGAAACACCTCCCTTAACTGGCCGTCTCTAAGCTCCACCATATGGTCGATATAGGCTTCATAGTCCGTTAAATCATGGTCACACAGGATGACTGTCTTCCCATTAATGGCCAACTCTTTTAGAATCTCCAATATCTCTATCCTGCTCTTGCGGTCAATGGAAGCGAAGGGCTCATCCAAGAGATAGACCCTAGGGTTCATGGCAAAGAGGACAGCCAGCGCTGCTTTTTGCTTTTCCCCACCTGACAAGTGATGGATGGGACGGTGCAAGATTGGCTCGCAACGACATTGCTGGACTACCTCAGCTATTTTAGAATCAATCTCTTGAAGGGGATGGCCGATATTCCCCAAGGTAAAAATCAGCTCCTCAAACAAGTTCTCCATGGTAAATTGATGATTGGGATTTTGAAAGAGAATGCCAACCGTCTGGACCCGTTCGACAATAGAAAGCTGACTGATCTCACTACCATCTATCAGGACTTGGCCACTATAGGGAAGAGAACTAACTTGGGCAATGACTTGAAAGAGGCTGGATTTTCCTGAACCACTGCTCCCAACTAACAAGGTAAAGGCTTGCTCATGAAAAGTAAAATCAATCGGCTCCGAAAAGATTGGGGACTGAATCTCCCGTAGTTCCAGACCCATCTATGCATTTCCTCCAACTGCAAACCGATGATAAAGTTTGACAATGGCACGAACCAAGATGGTACAGAAGAAAAAGACGGAAATAAAACGCACCACTAGCAAGGAAAGAACAAAAGAAAGGGAGAAGGCGTAGTAACCTAATTTAATGTACTCATAGACAAAGCTAAAAAGGGTAATCCCAATACTATTAGCAGTTAGAGAAAGCCAACTTTCATAACGATTCTTGGTTACAAGAAAGCCAAATTCACTTCCCAAACCTTGAACCAAGCCGGACAAAAGAGCACCTAGACCGAATTGGCTACCATAAAGGACTTCAGCAAGCGCAGCAAGCACTTCTCCAATCGTTGCACTTCCGACTCTTGGAACAAAGATAGCTGCAATGGGCGCAGCCATACACCAGAGACCAAAGAGGATTTCATTGGCAAAGGCCTGCAAACCAAGAGGGGCCAAGATCAGGGTGAGGATATCAAACAGATAGCCTGAACCCACAAAAACGCCACCAAAAAAGATAGACAAGAAAGCAAGTAAAACAACATCTTTTAACTGCCATTTTTTCAACATAAAAAACTCCTTTTTTAAAGAAAAGTGGGGCATTCAAGGAGAGTTACCAAAAGGCTTGCTGTTAAGCCTACCCTCTTTTGATAAAGAAAAAAACTCCAATTACAAACGAGAATTAGAGTTTACCTTACAAGATTAGACGGTTCTTTTCGACATACGAAAAAAATCTTTTCACATTTCCCTTCGCCAGTATTAACTGTATCAGGTTCAATGGGTATCATCTCAGCCTAAAGCACCCCAAATGTCTTTATTATTTTATTACTGGACCAGTATAACAGAAAATGAAAGCCCTAGCAAGATATTTGACCGGAAAATATATTTATATAGTTTCTGATGACGATTTAATCTTTCTATACACGAATAAAAACCTCCACATTATGCGGAGGCAATCTGTTTTGTCAATACAATTTTAAGTCACGTGGATCAACTGGGAAGGTTGGATTGTAAGGATTGTGACGAAGTTTGAAGTGTTTGACATCTTCAATAGTCTGAGTTCCAGACAACTGCATGACTGTCTTCAATTCTGCATTCAAGTGCTCAAAGACCTGACGCACACCAACACTACCACCAAGTGCCAAGCCATAGATAACAGGGCGGCCAATAGCTACCAAGTCTGCTCCTGAAGCCAAGGCTTTAAAGACGTGTTGACCACGACGAACACCTGAGTCAAAGACAATAGGCACGCGCTTGTCAACTGCTTCTGCTACTTCTTGAAGTGAGTCAAAGGCAGCTGGTCCACCGTCGATTTGACGACCACCGTGGTTGGTTACCCAGATACCTGAAGCTCCCGCAGCAAGCGAACGTTCAACGTCCTCACGGCATTGTGGTCCCTTGACATAAACAGGAAGTCCTGAGTATTCAGCGATGAACTCTACATCACGTGGAGACAAACGTTGTTTAGCTGATTTGTAGACAAAGTCCATTGATTTTCCAGCGCCTTCTGGCAGATATTCCTCAACAATCGGCATGCCAACTGGGAAGACAAAACCATTGCGCTTATCAACCTCACGATTGCCCCCTACAGTTGCATCTGCCGTCAAGACAATCGCTTTATAACCTTCTGCCTTCACACGGTCCATGATGTGGCGGTTGATTCCGTCATCTTTACTAAAGTAAAATTGGAACCAATGAGGTGTCCCTTGAAGGGCTTCCGAAATTTCTGGAAGGTCCACAGTAGAGTAAGAGCTGGTTGTATAGAGGGAACCAAACTCATGTACACCACGCGCAGTAGCTACTTCCCCCTGTTCATTTGCCAATTTATGAGCTGCAACAGGCGCCATAATAATTGGTGAAGACAATTTTTCACCTGCAAATTCAATCTCTGTACTTGGATTTTCAACATCACAAAGAGTGTGCGGAACGATGAGCTTGTGGTTAAAGGCGCGGATATTCTCCCGTAAAGTAAAAGTATCTTCCGCACCACTGGCGATATAGCCAAATGCTGCTTTAGGAATAACTTGTTGCGCCATTGGCTCCAAATCATAGGTATTAATAAAATCTACAGGGCCTTCTGCATTGCTTGTTTTATATGACATAAAGTGTCCTCCTTATTAAGTAAGCGTTTACTTCTTCTTACATAAACTATCTTAACTCTTTTTCAGATTCCTTTCAAAAATTTTGTCTGGAAATTTCAAACTGATTGTCTGAATATATCCCCAAAAAGAGAGGGCTCTCATTCTATCATTATCCTATATTTTTCTTTACCCTTAGGAACCTTTGTTTTACTTCTTACATACAAAAAATCAGGTAATCCTAGTGACTACTTGATTTTCTATGTCTTAGGCATTTTGCCAATTTTCTTGGTCTTCTTTAAAGCGTTTTAAGAGATCTAATCTCTCTATCTTACTCAATATGGACTTAATGGGATAAGGTTTCATACACTCTAAGACTGCTTGATTGACATACTCTGCTTTCTTTTCGACGAGTTTCTTTGTGACAGCATAGCGTGTTTGTCGTTCTACTAAGGTCAGAATAGAAGGTTCTCCTACTGTCTTTCCCCCCAGAACAGAATCGATTTCCCAATCTCCAAAACGGGAGCGATTATTGATCTCTTCTGGCCTTTCTTCAATTGACTTTCCTAGATGTTTCTTGGTAGAGGGACGCTTGTTAAATTTCTTACGGATCCGCACTGCTATTGGTAAATCAATAACCTTAATCTCTAACAAACCTTGATGGATATAGTTATAGAGCATCTTGGTTGAAGGAACAACTGCATCTACATGTTGGAGTCTGTAGGTATGAACAAAGGTATCCACGCTATGCACTCTTGGTTTCTCTCTCATTGCTTCTGTAAATTTTGTCAGAAAGTCGTCCGATACACGATCCAGTTTCAGATAATAGCTGGCTTTCCTGACCTGACGATAACAGTTATGGGCAGCATCTGCATAATAGTGTTGATAATAGACCTTCTGTCCATTTACTTGTTTCACTTGTGTTATAGAACCTCGATTCATTTCACGAGTAATGGTAGAGCGATTTCTTCCCAGTCTACGAGCAATCTCAGCAGGTTTGAGTCCTACGCTTAAATAAGCTTCAATTTCTCCTCGCTCAGCTTCAGATAAGTGCTTGTATGATTGATTTGTGGTAGAATAGTTTGTGGACATGTTTCTCTTCCTTTATACTGTTTTTCGCAACTCTAGTATATCAGATAGACATGTCTTTTGTGTTGCACTTCATTTTACAACAGAGCGAAAAAATTGCCCCCAAAAGGTCAAACTAAGAGGTTGACTTCTTGGGGACAGCTTATATTATTTTGAATTAAAGATACTTTACACTTGTTTTAAAAAGACGAGTTCTAAATCACTTGATAAATCAGGTCGGTAATCAAAACCAGCAAAATTGAGTTTGCGAGCTTGTTCAACAGTTTGAACTTGCCCCTCTATCAAGGCGGTCAAAAAGGCACCACGGGCTTTTTTTGAAATGGTTGAGTGGATTTTTAACTGGCCTGCCTTATCCTCCATAAATTTGAAGGTCACCATCTTTTCTCTGATTTCCTTAGAAAATACTGTTTCAAACTCTGATGACAAGAGAGAAAATATCAAGTTCTCATCTTGTAGGGCCTCATCGTAGGCTGACTTCCAATGACTCTTTAAAGTCTTACCAGCAACTTTTAACTTCATCAAAAAGTCCAAACGATGAGGAGCCATGGGCGACAAGGCGGGGACAACACCGTATAAAGCCGAGGTAATTAGGACATGATTTTCAAGATAGGTTTGTTCAGCCTCGGTTAACCCATCTCGTTTGATGTGGCGATACATGAGACCATCGAAGAGTTTCAAGGCTGGATAATATTTAGCCCTGTGATTTTTTAGAGCTTGAATATGAGCGTACTCTTCTTCTGCTTTCTCGGCAGATACCTTATAAAAGGTCTCTAATTCACTAGCTGGGTAGTGCGCCAGTGAATCAAGGACTGCCTGACTTTCTTCCTTCAAGGGGAGCGCTTCAATACAAGGATGGTCTGTGTTCATTTCTTTTGCTGTTGGGATTAAAATTTTCATATTGTTAGTGTAGCATATTTTTCAACCACGACCAAGAATTTCATCTTAAAAACCTCGGTTCATACCGAGGTTTCTTTTACTTGACTTTAAAGGTCTTGAGATAGTTATCCTTTCCAACTTGACCTTCGAAGGATTGGCCATTTTCGAGGTAAGGAAGGTCGTCTGACACTGAAGCCTTGACCTTGTAAATCTTGTCATCAACTTTGAAGAAGTAGACAGTATCCCCCTTGATGACAGTTGATTTAAGGTCTGAAATCACTCCCTTGATACTTTCTACCGTTTCATTATCCAGGTCGAGATCATTTTTATTGGCATACTTGCTGAGGAGTTCATCTACCGTAGTTGCTACGATGACATTTTGATACTCCACGGCATCGACCAATGCATACTCCTTGACCAAGCCTGCATTGTCCTTTAAGCCCATGATATAGAGCGGTTTGTCATTGAGATTAACAAGGATAGGGAAGGTAGCCTTGTAGGCTTTCTCTTGTACTGCTCCTTCTGCGGAAGCACGGGCAGATTCTTCGGTTGCTGAAGCTAGGTTGTACTTGGTGATTTCACCAGTACGCATATTTTCAAGGATAAATCCTAGATTGCTTTCGTCAGCATTGGCTGAAGTCACCCCTGTGTAGAGATAAATGTCATTTCCGATAGAAAGATAGTTATAGCCCTCTGTTGTTTGGGTAACGTTTTTCTTAGAAATCAAGGCATTCCAGAAGCCGTCTGTATACTTGCCGTTGTAGTTTATTTGCTCAATGGTTTCTTCAGCTGGATAGACACGGTCCACCCATTCTGGCACTTCATCCAAGCTATATTCCTTGGTTTCTCCATTGGTGGCGTCTAAGATAATAACAGATGAAGGACGAGGCACTCCTAGACCAAACTGCTTTTGATAAACAGTTGCTACATAGAAAGGATTGCCTTCGTCATCCACCTCAAAGGATGGCGTTTTAAAAATCTTGGTTGGGTACTTGATCCGAAGATGACGTTTGACGTCGCGGTTAAAATACTCGGAATCTGAATACTTCATCGGCGTTTTTAAATCCACCAATTCTGCATTTCCTGTCACCATATCAACCTTGATATACTCGCCAATTCCCTTGGACTGATTATTGAACCATTTGATCGGATCGGCGTACTCCAAAGGTGTCACCCGATAGGGCTTGCCATCAACTGTCAGCTGGGTATAAGTATCTGCTGCTACGTACTGGGAGACCTTATCCGTCAGAGAGCCTAGATAACGGTCTCCAATCTTTTCTGCAGTGCTCCGATCTAGGATTAGAACCTTACTGGTATCACTCTTGGGAAAATCTTTAAAGTCTTTTTCTGTGATAGACACCACATTAGCATAATTTTTTGCTTGGAAAAAGCTGGAGGTTACTAGGCTTACCAGACCAGCAAGGGCAAAGATAAGGCCTGCAGCCAGCAACAATCCTCCACCTAATTTATTAAAATGAAATCCTTCTAGATTGAGATCTTTGGTAGCCTTGCCATGACGTACATGAACAGTTTTGAGGAGATTGGTATCCTTTCGGAAACTAAATAAAATTCCCATCACCACTAGATGCCCACAAAGAAAGAAGATGAATTCCCAACTGGTAAGATTGAAGGGTGGTAAAAAGATATACCAGGTCGTTGCGATAAAAACAAGTTCAAAAAGTATGCGTTTCATCTGAGTTCCTCCTAAATAATCCGTCCTTCCAAATGATCCAGTTCATGTTGACAAATCTGAGCTGGAAAACCTGTTAGCGTAACGGTCTGTTCCTGCCACTTACTATCACGATAGGAAACCGTAATGGTTTCATAACGAGTCGTTGGCCGTACCCCAGTCAAGGACAAACATCCTTCCTCTGTCTCGTAAGGTCCCTCGTAGGAAAGGAGAACAGGGTTAAACATGACCATGGGAACTAGGCCAAGATTAAAGATAATCACACGCTTCTGCACCCCAATCATATTGGCCGCTAGACCAACACAGATCTCGCGATTGGCAAGCAGGGTATCCTGCAGATCTCTAGCCAGATAAAGGTCTTCCTGACTTGCAGCTTTCGAAACTTGCGACAAAAATAAGACATCTCGGACAATTTTCTTTTCCATTCTCTTTCACTCCTTGCTATTTTACTTTATTATAGCACAAAAGGGGGCAAGTTCTAGTCCTTTCCCTCAAATGCAAAAAAAGCCATCCGAAGATGACTTTCTTTTTAAATTGCGTTCTTATCAAGACCAAGTTTACGTTGAACAAACTTAACGATTTCGACGATAAGTATCATTGAGAAGCTTCCAGCTAGAACAATACCCCATTGTGACAAGTCTAGTTTGGTTACGTGGAAGATACCTTCAAGCGGTTCTACAACGATTGTTGCCATGAGAAGGATGAAGGATACCAAGATAGACCAGTTGAAGGTCTTAGACTTGAATGGGCCAACTGTCAAGATGGATTGGTAAACAGACTTGACGTTGTAGGCATGGAAGAGCTGGATCAAGCCAAGTGTTGCAAAGGCCATGGTGAGGGCATCTGCGTGAATAGCTTGGTTATCTCCTACATGGACCGGATAAGCAAGAGCAAGACCATAAACGGTCAAGACGAGTGCCCCTTGGAGTACACCTTGATAAATAATGGAACTCATGACCCCACCTGAGAAGAAGCTTGATTTGCGTCCACGTGGTTTGTGGGTCATAACACCTGGCTCAGCTGGTTCAACACCAAGAGCGATAGCTGGGAAGGTATCGGTTACCAAGTTAATCCACAAGAGATGAACTGGCTGTAGGACATCCCAACCAAACAAGGTTGATAAGAAGATGGTTAATACTTCAGCCGTATTGGCAGAAAGTAGGTACTGGATGGTCTTTTGAATGTTTGAGAAGACCTTACGTCCTTCTTCAACTGCGACGATGATGGTCGCAAAGTTATCATCCGCAAGAATCATGTCTGATGCACCCTTAGAAACCTCTGTACCAGTGATTCCCATACCGATACCGATGTCGGCTGTTTTCAGAGCTGGCGCATCATTAACACCGTCACCTGTCATAGCAACGACCTTACCTTGGTTTTGCCAAGCTTTCACGATACGAACCTTGTGTTCTGGAGATACACGCGCATAAACAGAGTATTGACCAACGACTTTTTCAAATTCTTCATCTGAAAGTTCGTTAAGTTCCGCCCCAGTCAAAACATGGTCTTCCGAGTCATTTTCGTCGATAATTCCCAAACGTTTAGCAATAGCTTCTGCTGTATCTTGGTGGTCACCAGTGATCATGATTGGACGGATTCCCGCTTCCTTAGCCACACGAACGGCTTCAGCCGCTTCGGCACGTTCAGGGTCAATCATCCCAATCAAACCAGTAAAGATCAAGTTGTTTTCAAGCTCTTCAGAAGTAAGATTTTCTGGAATACTATCGATAATCTTATAAGCACCTGCAAGGACACGCAAGGCTTGGTGAGCCATTTCCGAGTTGTTTGTATGGATTAATTCAGTGACTTTCTCATCAATCGGAGCAACATCTCCAGCTTTATCACGAGCAACACAACGTTTTAAGAGTTGATCTGGAGCCCCTTTGACTGCCACGAGGAATTTACCATCTGGCAATGGATGAACCGTTGACATGAGTTTACGATCTGAGTCAAACGGCAATTCAGCTACACGAGGATATTTCTCTAAGAACCCTTTAACATCATAGCCCTTATCCAAGGCATACTGGATGAAGGCTGTTTCGGTCGGGTCACCAATCAGGTTTCCTTCTGCATCAATCTTAGTATCATTAGCTAAGACAACTGAACGAAGTAGTGGCATGTCCAAGCCAAGTTCAATATCATCAGCTGAGTCATGTAGGACTGCGTCATAGAAGACTTTCTCGACTGTCATCTTGTTCATGGTAAGCGTACCAGTCTTATCAGAAGCGATGATTTCTGTTGAACCAAGTGTTTCGACTGCTGGCAACTTACGAACGATAGAGTTTCGTTTGGCCAAAACTTGAGTACCAAGGGCAAGAACGATCGTCACGATAGCTGGGAGTCCTTCTGGAATGGCTGCAACAGCAAGCGCAACAGAGGTCATCAACTCACCAAGTGGATTTTTTCCTTGAATGAAGACACCAACAACAAAAGTAACAAGGGCAATGACCAAGATAGCATAGGTCAAAACCTTAGAAAGGTTGTTCAAGTTTTGTTTGAGTGGCGTATCTGTCTCATCAGCATCTTGGAGCATGCCAGCGATATGACCCACTTCAGTATACATACCTGTATTGACAACAACACCAAGACCACGACCATAAGTCACATTTGAGTTTTGGAAGGCCATATTGACACGGTCACCAATACCAGCATCTGCAGCGAGCTCGACTGTCAAGTCTTTTTCAACTGGAACAGACTCACCTGTCAATGCTGCTTCTTCGATTTTAAGAGAATTAGCTTCTAGCAATCGTAGGTCTGCTGGCACTACATCACCAGCTTCAAGGGCAACGATATCTCCTGGCACCAATTCTTTGGAATCAATCTCAGCCATGTGTCCATCACGAATAACGCGAGCAGCTGGACTCGACATAGACTTGAGGGCTTCGATAGCTTCTTCTGCTTTTCCTTCTTGGTAAACACCAAAGGCAGCGTTGATGATAACCACGGCTAGGATAATGATGGCATCTGCGATATCTTCTCCACCAGAAGTTACGACTGACAAGATAGCCGCAGCAATCAGGATGATAATCATCAAATCCTTAAATTGCTCGATAAACTTGACTAGGAGTGATTTTTTCTCACCCTCTTCCAGTTCGTTGCGTCCATATTCAGCTAGGCGTTTCTGCGCTTCGCTAGACGAGAGACCTTGTTTAGTTGCTTCAACTGACTTCAAGACCTCTTCAGGACTCTGAGTGTAAAACGCTTGGCGTTTTTGTTCTTTTGACATGTGTCTCCTCCTTGACATTGTGTGCAAAACAAGTTCTCTTTTAGTTTTATGACAAACAAAAAGAGACCTGTTAATCATAACAAGTCTCGCTGTTTAAGATAGTGCCGGAAAACATACTTTTCAGTATACAATTCGGAATGACGACACTATCACAGGTTTCTGCCAGCTACTCCCTTGAGTAGTACTATTATATCAAAATTTGAACAATTTTCAAGGGTTAAAATCCGATGAAACAAAACTAAATTTGAATTTTCCCATGAAAACCAGTATAATGAAAACAGAATCTCAGCACTAGAAAGGAAGTCCGATGAACCAATCCATGTCAAATCTCAAATTGGCAGAACGTGGAGCCATTATCAGCATTTCGACCTACCTTCTCTTGTCTGCGGCAAAATTGGCAACTGGCCACCTCCTGCATTCCTCCAGTTTGGTGGCAGATGGTTTCAACAACGTATCCGATATTATCGGAAACGTTGCTCTCTTGATTGGGATTCGGATGGCCCGCCAACCTGCAGACCGTGATCATCGCTTTGGTCACTGGAAGATTGAAGATTTGGCTAGCTTGATTACTTCCATCATCATGTTCTATGTTGGTTTTGATGTGCTTCGGGACACCATTCAGAAAATCCTTAGTCGGGAACAAACACCCATTGATCCTCTGGGAGCGATTCTAGGAATCATTTCAGCAGCGGTCATGTTTGCTGTCTATCTCTACAATACACGCCTCAGTAAGAAATCCAAATCCAAGGCTCTCAAGGCAGCTGCTAAGGACAATCTTTCCGATGCTGTCACCTCGCTTGGGACTTCCATTGCTATCTTAGCCAGCAGTTTCAATTACCCTATCGTGGATAAATTGGTCGCTATCATCATTACCTTCTTTATCTTAAAGACAGCCTATGATATCTTTATCGAGTCTTCCTTCAGTCTTTCAGATGGCTTTGATGACCGTCTGCTAGAGGACTACCAAAAGGCCATCATGGAGATTCCAAAGATTAGTAAGGTCAAGTCCCAAAGAGGGCGTACCTACGGTAGCAATATCTACCTTGATATCACCTTAGAAATGAATCCTGACCTATCAGTCTATGAAAGCCATGAGATTGCGGACCAGGTCGAATCCATGCTGGAAGAGCGTTTTGGGGTCTTTGATACCGACGTCCATATAGAACCGGCTCCCATACCAGAGGACGAAATTTTAGACAATGTTTACAAAAAACTACTCATGCGTGAGCAATTGATTGATCAGGGAAATCAGCTAGAAGAACTCCTTGCTGAGGACTTTCTCTATATCCGTCAGGATGGCGAGCAGATGGATAAAGTCGCTTATCAAGCCGAAAAAGAACTTAAAGCTGCGATTAAGGACATTCAGATTACCTCCATTAGTCAGAAAACCAAGCTTATTTGCTATGAGCTAGATGGTATCGTCCACACCAGTATCTGGCGTCGCCATGAAACTTGGCAAAATATCTTTCATCAGGAAACTAAAAAAGAAGACAAACAATGACCCTATCCAGTGGATAGGGCCTTTTTGATTATTCTAATTTAAGCCGAGATGGCCTATGACAGTTTGGAAGATTTGCTTTTCGAAACTTGTTTTATCTGTTTTCTCGCTTGGCGATTTTGTTCGATACGCCATTCTCTTTCATAGTACTTCATGGTCTCGTATACCCTTTCAGGAAGACCTACATCTAGTAGAATGATAGGGATGATCAAATCTGATGACTGATGAAAAGGGAAACACCTTCTCTTCAGTAGAGCTAGAAGTGATTGGGATTTCACATTTTCCTTGTTTTTAAAATAGACTTCAATCCGATAAGAATCACTATACTTACCTCGAATCCGAGAGAAGGAAAGTTCCTCTACATTAGCCCAAGCATAGAAATGACTAGGTTTCTTTGGATTCGGTTTGTAGTAAAAACCCTTGACAGTACATTTCAAATATTCCTTATCGGAGCTTAAAAGTCTGTATGTCTGATAAAGGACTACTCCAGCACAAAAGAGGACAAGCAGTATTAATAACAGACTTATCGTATGAAGTTTAGTCCCCTTTTGCGAATACGAATGGAGATAATAGAGAAGTAACAAGAAGAAAAGCACTGAAGCGAGGCCAAACAAGGCATTCCAAATGATTTTCTTGGAACTACGTTTAATGACTTTTTCTTCCATCATCCCAACTCACTTAAATATTCATAGCGTTCGTATTTTTCAAGGAGTTCTTCGTTTTTTTCATCTAGCTCTTTCTGAAGTGTCGCAAGTTTACCAAAATCAGAGCCATTGGCCTGCATCTCCTCTTCAATAGCAGCGATACGGTTTTCCAAGGCTTCAATATCTCCTTCAATGCTTGCCCACTCCTGCTTTTCTTTATAGGTCATGCGTTTCTTGTCTTCACGAACCTTGACCACTTTCTCCTTTTCGGCCTTTTGAACTTGATTGACCATATCAGTTTCAAAGGCTTTTTCGTCAAGGTAGTCAGTGTAATGACCAAAGAAAGTACGGATGTTGCCATTCTCAAAGGCGAGAATCTTGGTCGCTACCTTATCCAAGAAATAACGGTCGTGGCTGACTGTCAAGACAGGACCCGCAAAGCCTTGCAAGAAATTCTCCAAAACTGTCAAAGTTGCAATGTCCAAGTCATTGGTCGGCTCGTCCAAAAGAAGAACATTTGGTTTTTCCAAAAGCAATTTAAGGAGATAAAGGCGTTTTTTCTCTCCACCAGACAATTTCTCAATCAAGGTTCCATGCGTCGAACGTGGGAAGAGGAACTGCTCTAGCAACTCTGCAATGGAAGTCGTAGAACCACCACTAGTCTTAACCTCTTCTGCTACTTCCTGCAGGTAATTGATAACGCGCTTGCTCTCGTCTAAACCTTCAATTTGTTGAGAGAAATAGGCAATGCGAACCGTCTCACCGATGATCACTTGACCTTTAGTCGGCTCAAGACTTCCTGCGATCAGATTGAGAAGAGTTGACTTCCCAACACCATTGTCCCCAACGATTCCGATACGGTCTTTAGCTTGCACCAAGAGATTAAAATCTTGCAAAATGGGCTTGTTTTCATAGGCAAAGGAAACATCCTGAAACTCGATGACTTTTTTCCCAATCCGACTAGTCTCAAAATTCATGGTCAGGTCTGTTTCAGCAACGCCACCTGAAACTTCCTTCTTCAGGTCATGGAAACGATTGATACGGGCCTGTTGCTTGGTCGCACGCGCCTGCGGTTGTCTACGCATCCAGGCCAATTCTTGCTTGTAGAGTTGTTCTTTTTTGTGGAGAAGTGCTGCGTCACGCTCATCTTGTTCTGCCTTTAAGCGAACATAGTCCTGATAATTTCCCTGATACTCGGTCAAGCCCGCTCGGTCCAACTCGAAAATTCGTGTTGACAACGCATCTAGGAAATAACGATCATGGGTGATAAAGAGAACGGTCTTCTTGGAACTTTTCAAAAAAAGGGTCAGCCACTCAATAGTCGCAATATCCAGGTGGTTGGTCGGCTCGTCCAGAAGCAAGAGGTCGTGGTTCCCTAGGAGAACTTGCGCCAACTGAACACGTCTTCTCAGACCACCTGACAATTCACCAACTGGAGTCGACAAGTCCTGAATACCTAGCTTACTGAGGACCGTCTTGACCTGGCTTTCAATTTCCCAGGCTTGGAGAGAATCCATCTCTGCCATGACCCGTTCCAAACGAGCCTGCTTGTCCTCACTGTAGTTGAGCATGATTAACTCATACTCACGAATCAACTGGATTTCCTTGAGGTCGCTGGAGAGAACCGTATCCAAGACCGTCTTGCTATCATCAAAATCAGGATCCTGGGTCAAGTAGCCAATCTTATAGTCATTCTTAGCTGAAAAAGGACTGACATCCCCGTCAAAGCCAGAAACACCAGAAAGGACATCTAACAGAGTGGTCTTACCAGTCCCATTGACACCAATCAGACCTATTCTGTCTAGGTCATGGATGATAAAGGAAATATCTTTAAAAACGGTCTTGTCACCGACGGATTTACTTAGTTTTTCAACGATAAAATCACTCATTTTTTCTCCCTTAGATAAGCATGGATTGCTTGACAATCATTTTCCAATTCTCCATCGACAATGGCAAACTCAATCTCTGTTAAAATCTCTCCCAAGTCTGGTCCTGGCTGGTAACCATATTCCTTAATCAAAATGCCACCGTTAATCTGAATTTCTTTCTTATCATGAATGGTCAAACTCTGATAGGTTTCTGTGATGGCTTGTGGGTTGACTTTTTTCCCTTGAGCCTGACGAAGACTTTCAGCTTGTAGAAGGGAATCCAAGTCAAAGCGGTAACAATCGCGCTTGCTCAGCTCTCCCTTTTCACGCAAAGCCAAAATAGTCAGCAAATCCTGTACTTGCTTAGCAAACTGGCGTGAGGTCTTCCAATGTTTCAAAAATGGCTGTGCATCTTTAATCTCCAAAGCCCACAACAGAGCTGCCCAGGTTTGTTCAGATGATTCAAAAGTGAAATTCGCCTCTAAATCAAACAGTCTGTTGAGCTTGTCCTGGCTCCCTGCCATATCTGGAAGATAGTCATAAGCTCGACTCTCAATCATGGAAGACAGACCAACTCGCCAAAAAGGTGCCAACAGGAGTTTATCAAACTCAACGAAGGTGCGCTCCACAGAAATTTTCTCCAAGAGGGGCGTCAAAGTCTTCATCGCTTTAAATGTTTCTTGCTCAAGTTTAAAACCGAGACTGGCCTGAAAGCGGAAACCACGCATAATCCGCAGAGCATCTTCATTGAAACGCTCACTAGCAACACCCACTGCTCGCAAGACTTGGTTTTTCAAATCTTCTAAACCATGGAACAAGTCAATGATTTCGCCTGTTTCATCCAAAGCAAAGGCATTCACTGTGAAATCACGACGTTTGAGGTCTTCTTCTAGCGAACGCACGAAGGAAACCGCACTGGGTCTGCGATAGTCCACATAGACATCTTCGGTCCGAAAGGTGGTTACCTCATACTCCTCGTCCCCATCTAAAACTAAGACGGTTCCGTGCTCGATTCCGATATCAGCTGTTCGCGGAAAAATCTGCTTGGTCTCCTCTGGATAAGAAGACGTCGCAATGTCCACATCGTGAATGGGACGATTGAGGAGGGCATCTCTAACAGAGCCCCCAACAAAATAGGCTTCAAAGCCTGCTTCTTTAATTTTTTCTAATACTGGTAAAGCCTTCTGAAATTCAGAAGGCATTTGCGTTAATCTCATAATAAGTGTTCTAATCCATAGACAAGCTCATGACGCTTGACAACTTCTTTGATTCCTAAATTCACCCCTGTCATGAAGGAGCTGCGATCATATGAGTCATGACGAAGGGTCAATCCTTCTCCCTGATTGCCAAAGATGACTTCCTGATGGGCTACCAAGCCTGGTAGACGAACTGAGTGGATACGCATGCCATCAAAGTCAGCACCGCGAGCACCTGCAATCAATTCTTCCTCATCAGGCGCACCTTGTTGGATAGACTCTCGTACTTCCGCCATCAACTCAGCCGTTTTAATGGCTGTTCCGCTCGGAGCATCTTTTTTCTTGTCATGATGGAGCTCAATAATCTCCACATTTGGGAAATATTTGGCAGCCTGCGCCGCAAATTGCATGAGCAAGACAGCTCCCAAGGCAAAGTTAGGAGCAATCAAGCCACCCAAATCTTGTTCACGGGAAAATGCTTTTAGCTCAGCAATTTCTTCACTAGTAAAGCCTGTTGTTCCAACTACTGGAGCAAAGCCATTTTCAAGAGCAAAGCGTGTATTTTCGTAGGCAACGGCTGGTGTGGTAAAATCTACCCAAACATCCGCTTCAAAACCAACCAAGTCAGCCTTATCATTGAAAACAGGAATTCCCTGCCATTCTGACTCAGACTCAAAAGGATCCAAAACTGCAACCAAGTCCAAGTCTGGATCAGCCAAGACCATCTGGCAGGCAGCTTGGCCCATTTTTCCCTTAAAACCGGCAATAATTACTCGAATACTCATCTCTACTCCTGTCTAAAATACAAAGGACGTTAGCTGCCCATGAAAAATAGGGAATGGCGCTGACTTTCCATGAAAGGCAAGACAGGCATCTTTTTTCAAGAGGCAGGTAGGCCGTGTTCAATTTCTAAGATACAAGGCCTGTAAGAACAATTTAGACGATTGGTGTATAGCTCAAGGCGATACTACCTTCTCCAAGGTGGGTCCCAATGACACTACCAAAGGTATCAATTGGAATCTCAGCAGTCACACCACTCTCCATCAAAAGCTGACGTAAATCCGCTGCCTTTTGAGGAGCATTGCCATGGATGACTGTTATACGGTAGTCCCCATCTTTTGTCAAATCCTTGATGATTTCTACCAAACGTTTGATTGCCTTCTTTTCCGTACGAACTTTTTCGTAAACTTCAATCACACCTTGGTCATTAAAGTAGAGGATAGGCTTGATACTGAGGAGGTTCCCTAAGATAGCAGCCCCATTTGACAAACGTCCTCCCTTAACCAAGTGGTCGAGATCATCTACTATGATAAAGGCTGAATTATCAGCAATTTGAATCCCCAACTTCTCCTGAATCTGGGCAAAATCATCGCCTTGTTCTGCCCATTCAAAGGCACTCTCCACCATAAATCCTAGAGGGGAGCTTGTGATATGGGTATCTGGAAAGGCAATGGTCAAGCCATCATACTCATCCAACATGTATTGGATATTCTGATAAAAGCCTGAAATTCCTGACGAAAGAAAGAGTCCCAAGACATGAGTATACCCCTCATCTTTCAAGGAACTTAGAATCTCATCCAATTTGGCAATACTTGGTTGACTAGTTTTAGGCAATTCTGCAGACTGAGCCATTTTTTGATAAAATTCCTCAGCAGTCAGATTGATACCTTCGATATACTCCTCCCCATCAATATTGACAGGAATATCCAAGACAAATAGATTCTCTCTTTGCAGCGTCTTCTCCTCTAAATAGGCTGAAGAATCTGTAATGACAGCTAATTTCATGACTAAAACTCCAAATTGATCCCTGGAAGATCCAAGGCGATTTCTGTTACTTCATACGTCAAACGGTTGAGCATGTTCAAGCATGGACGTGCCAAGTTTTCAACTTCTTCTTGGTTAAATTCGCTTGGTTCGTTGACAATGCGACCTTCCACATGGTTAACTTGGGAAATCGTTCCGCTGATGACAAATTTGTCAAAGACAATCATGAAACTCAAGATAACAACAAGCGAAGTCACTTGGTTTTCTTGGTCATGTTGGAGCAACTGAAAGTTCACGTCTACCTTGGTTTCAGGAGCTCCATTTTCATTTTCCCATTCAAAGTTACGAGCATCAAAGTGATACTGGCTAACAAATTCTTGTTCTCGTTTAAGATTCATTTTTCTCTCCCATTGCTACAATTTACTATGCAATTGTACCACATTTTTATCATTTCATCTAGTTTTCTAGGTTTTAGTCAATTCCGATTTCATCTTTAACAACAGCAGCAATCGTATCTACATAGTAGTTAACTTCTTCTGTTGTAGGGGCTTCCGCCATGACGCGCAAGAGGGGTTCTGTTCCACTTGGGCGGACAAGGATACGACCGTTACCTGCCATCTCTTCTTCCATCTTTTCGATGATTATCTTGATGGCTGGTACTTCCATAGCCTTTTCTTTCATGGCATTTTCCACTCGGATATTAACCAGTTTTTGTGGGTAAATCGCCACTTCTGATGCTAGTTGAGACAAGCTCTTGCCTGTTTCTTTCATGATTTTAGTCAATTGGACAGCTGATAATTGACCATCACCAGTAGTGTTGTAATCCATCAAGATAACGTGACCAGACTGTTCACCACCAAGATTGTAGCCTGATTTTCTCATTTCTTCGACGACATAGCGGTCACCAACTGCAGTGACTGCCTTATTAATGCCTGCGCTGTCCAAGGCCTTATGGAAACCAAGGTTAGACATAACGGTTGTTACGATAGTATTTTGGGCTAACTGGCCTTTTTCAGAAAGATATTTCCCGATGATGTACATGATTTTATCACCATCGACGATATCACCATTTTCATCAACAGCAATCAAACGGTCACTGTCTCCGTCAAAGGCCAAACCAATAGCTGATTGGCTTTCTTTGACCACTTCTTGAAGAGCTTCTGGGTGTGTAGAACCCACATTCAAGTTGATATTAAGACCATCTGGTGTCTCACCGATAACTGTCAACTGGGCACCGAGATCAGCAAAAATCTGGCGGGCACTTGTAGACGCTGCACCGTTTGCTGTGTCCAAGGCCACTTTCATTCCCTCAAGAGGAGTTCCAGTCGAAACAAGATAACCTTCATACTTACGCAAGCCTTCAGGATAATCCACCAAGGTTCCCAAGCCTTCTGCACTTGGACGTGGAAGAGTATCTTCAGCAGCATCTAGCAAGGCTTCGATTTCAGCTTCTTTTTCATCATCAAGTTTAAAACCATCACCACCAAAGAACTTAATTCCATTATCAAGGGCTGGGTTGTGACTAGCGGAAATCATGACACCAGCACTGGCTCCCTCAGTTTTGACCAAGTATGCTACTGCTGGTGTTGCAAGGACACCGAGTTTGTAGACGTGAATCCCTACAGAGAGGAGACCTGCCACTAAGGCTGATTCTAACATTTCTCCTGAGATACGTGTATCACGTCCTACAAAGACTTTAGGGGCTTCTGTTTCGTGTTGGCTAAGAACATAACCACCAAAACGTCCCAGTTTAAAGGCCAATTCTGGCGTCAGTTCTACGTTTGCTTCTCCACGGACTCCATCGGTCCCAAAATATTTACCCATTTTGTTAATCATCCTTTTCTACTATTTTATTTAGTCCTGTTTAGACGAGTCTGGTTTCGTTTCTGAACTCGTTGAAGACGAACTACTGGTTGAAGAGCCCGTTGACGAGGTCGTTGACGAAGAACTCGAGCTAGACGATGCTGTTTTTGTTGTAATTTTCATAGTTGTGTCAAACGGCATAATAACACTTGGCAAAACATTTCCATTTTTATCAACTGCTTGTAGAGGAACAGAAGCCGAGTAGTTACCCGTTATCCGTTCACTCGTCGGTAAGATGGCAATGACACGATCTACTTTGGAGAGGGTTTCCTCATCACTAATAACCGTTACTTTTTCATCTGACACAGTGACTGTATCGATTTTCACACGAGAATCAACCTGGCTAGGGTCAATCTCTGGCACAACGATCACATTGTCTCGTTTTGCTTTTTTTCCGACCTTCACTGTTATCTTTTGCGGTGTTGCAACAGCCGTCAAACCACTCGGTAAATTTTCAATTGTTAAGGGAACTTCGATGGTCCCAACACTGGCATTGGTTAAGTCAGCTGTCACCTTGAATTTACGCGTACTTTCCTGCATTTCGCTTGCCAAAGCAACTCGATTGGAACCTGTCAAAAAAACCGTTACTTCTGACGTAAAGCCACTAATAAAGTACTGTTCACTGTCATAGTGGATATCAATTGGGACATTGAGTACTGTATTGGTATAGGTTTCCGTCCGCACCTGTCTGGCACTATTGCTATTCTGGTAGTTTGTAGAAGTTGCATAGATAAAAAGGATGCAGGCGAAAAAGAAGGAAGAAATGATATAAAGACTATTTTTTCTCATGTTTCAATCCTCCTAGCAAGCGCTCTTTCAAACCATGTTTTTCCTCTGATGTTGGAAGTAGGATTCTTCTCAATTCAGATTCAAACTCTTCCAAGGTCAAATCGTGCTTAAAGACTCCATTATAGGTGATTGAGATTCCACCTGTTTCCTCTGAAACCACAAAGGTAAGAGCATCTGACACTTCCGACAAACCAATCGCCGCCCTGTGACGCGTTCCAAACTCCTTGGAAATCTCTGCATTTTCAGTTAGTGGCAAGTAGGCTGAAGTAACAGCAATCCGATCTTCTCGGATAATGACCGCTCCGTCGTGTAAGGGAGTGTTAGGAATAAAAATATTGATGAGCAATTCAGCTGAAATCTTGGCATCTAAGGGGATCCCCGTCGATATGTATTCCTGTAAGGTTCTCACTCGCTGCACTGCTACCAGCGCACCAATTTTACGCGGACTCATGTATTCGACTGATTTGACAAAGGCACGAATCATCTGCTCTTCTGCACTAATCGGAGCATTGGAAAAGAAATCCGTTGCCCGACC
This sequence comes from bacterium, assembly GCA_905221435.1. Classification (GTDB taxonomy): domain Bacteria; phylum Bacillota; class Bacilli; order Lactobacillales; family Streptococcaceae; genus Streptococcus. The sequence continues at coordinate 36,534 of CAJNDD010000010.1, read as the reverse complement.
TAACCGCTCTAGACCTGTCCGAATCTCTGGTGAAAAGATGACTACTGCTGCAATAACCCCGTAGGTGATGATTTGATTGATCAACCAAGAAATGGTCGTTAAACCAATCATATTGGAGAGAATTTGAGCTAGAATGAATACCAAAACTCCCCGCACCAAAATCATGATTTTGGTACCTGCAATGGCCTTTGTAAAATGATACAAAATATAAGTCACAATCAGAATATCAATCAGATTGATGATGATACTCCAAGGGCTTGAAAACAAACTCGTCCAGTATTGCAAGTTGGAAAATTGCTGAAAATTCATCCCTAGTTCCCTCCCTATCAAAACACGTTCCGTTCTATTATACCATTTTCTAACAATTTTTTCCCTATCCTACTTCATTTTAATTTGATTAAAAATATGATAAAATAAACTGACTAGAAAAAGCGAAGGAGAAATCATGTCTCAACTCTATGATATTACCATTGTAGGTGGCGGTCCCGTCGGGCTCTTTGCTGCCTTTTACGCCCACCTACGCCAAGCCAAAGTCCAAATCATCGACTCCCTTCCCCAGCTCGGTGGTCAACCAGCCATCCTCTACCCTGAAAAGCAAATCCTTGATGTGCCAGGTTTCCCAAACCTTACTGGAGAAGAGTTGACCAATCGCTTGATTGAACAGCTAAACGGCTTTGAAACACCTGTTCACCTCAACGAAACCGTTCTTGAAATCGAGAAACAAGATCAAGGATTTACCATCACCACCAACAAAGGAAGCCACCTGACTAAAACAGTCATCATTGCTATGGGTGGTGGCGCCTTTAAACCACGACCGCTTGAATTAGAGGGTGTTGGGGACTATGAAAACATCCACTACCACGTTTCCAACATTCAGCAATATGCTGGGAAGAAAGTAACCATCCTCGGTGGGGGAGACTCAGCTGTTGACTGGGCTCTAGCTTTTGAAAAAATTGCACCAACTACCCTTGTTCACCGCAGAGATAATTTCCGCGCCTTGGAACACAGTGTGCAAGCTCTACAAGAATCATCTGTAACCATCAAGACACCGTTCGTTCCTAGCCAACTCCTCGGAGATGGAAAAACACTCGATAAACTAGAAATCACCAAAGTCAAATCAGATGAAACTGAAACTATTGAGGTAGACCACCTCTTTGTCAACTATGGTTTCAAATCATCTGTTGGTAATCTTAAAAATTGGGACCTGGACCTCAACCGCCACAAGATTATCGTTAACAGCAAGCAAGAGTCTAGCCAAGCAGGTATCTATGCTATCGGCGACTGCTGCTACTATGAAGGTAAGATTGATTTGATCGCTACAGGACTGGGTGAAGCTCCAACAGCTGTTAACAATGCCATTAACTACATCGACCCAGAACAAAAAGTTCAACCCAAACACTCGACCAGTTTATAAGAAAAGAACCACGGATCAACCGATTCGTGGTTTTATAATTCATCTGCTATTTTATTGATTTTTCTGAGTCTGTGGTTGACACCACTTTTGGTCAAGGGATTGCTCAGACTATCTGCCAACTGCTGGATAGAGTAGTCTGGATGCTGAATCCGCAACTGAGCTACCTCTTGCAAATCCACGGGTAAATTCTCCAAACCCATTCTATCTTTGATTTTACTAATATTATTGATGGTCTTCATACTAGCAGAGACCGTCCGAGCGATATTGGCTGTCTCGGCATTATTAGCCCGATTGAGATCGTTACGAGTTTCACGCAAAATCTTGACGCGCTCAAAATTATCACGCGCTTGCATAGCCCCAATTACGATCAAGAAATCCATGATGTCCTCTGCACGTTGGAGATATGTAACTGCACCTTTCTTGCGCTCAATAACCTTGGCGTCCAGCAAAAACTGCTGGAGGAGAGAGGCCAGTCCTTGGGCATGGTCCAGATAAACAGAACTAATCTCCAACTGGTACTTGCCAGACTCAGGATCTCGGATGCTACCATTTGCCAGAAAGGCACCACATAAGTAAGCACGTCCAGCCTCCTCATCTGCTAAAATATCGGGATCGATACCCGTCTCCAAACCAAAGAAGGAATCCGCAAGCCGCAAATCAGCTAAAAGCTCCTGCACTCTCTCATCGGTATAGACCGTGTAGACACGATTCTTGCGAAGATTGCTTCTCTGATGGTGTCGAATCTCAGACTTAATCTCATAAAAATGGAGAAAGGACTCATAGAGATGCCGAGCCAACTTAGCATTTTCGGTCACGACGGACAAGGTCAAGCCCGAACTAGATAGACCGATACTTCCAGACATCTTGATAATGGCCGATAGTTCATAACGACTGAGATGGTGTTGACCAAGAATTTCCTCTTTTACTGCAACTGTGAAACTCATTTTCTCACCTGTATAATGCGCATCAATTCGTCTACAATCAAATCGCCATCATGGAAGGCTCCTCCATTTTCCAAACGAAGGAAGTTGGATGAAATCACACGAGGAACCTGCTTGCAAAGACCAGCAAAGTCATGCTCTACCTGAACCAAATATTCATCAAAACGGTTGGTATTCATGTATTCTCTAGGAACCTTTTCGATATTGACCAAGACCGTATCAATAAAAGACCGACCTAGATGGCGATGAAGAACTTCCACATGGTCACTGTCTGAAAAGTGCTCTGTTTCCCCACGCTGGGTCATGATATTGCAGACATAGGCGATCTCCGCCTTGGTCTCCAAGAGAGCCTGCCCAATCTCCCCAATGACAATATTTGGCAATATCGATGTAAAGAGGGAACCAGGCCCCAAGACAATCATATCACTCTCGAGAATGGTATTGACTACTCGACGGCTGGCTTGGGGTGTTTCATCATCCAAGGTATTGGTCACATAGACATGGTCGATCATGCCTGGATGATCTGCAATATGGCTCTCACCTGCCACCTCAGAACCGTCTTTAAAGACTGCATGCAAGGTCAAAGGCTGGTCGCTTGATGGGTAGATTTTTCCTGTTGTGTGAAAGAATTTACTGAGTAATTGCATGGCATTGTAGGTAGACCCTTGCATTTCAGAGAGCCCTGCTATGATGATATTCCCTAGAGGATGACCCGCAAAAGCACCAGCCTCTTCTGAGAAACGGTACTGAAAAACCTTCTCATAAAACTTAGGCATATCCGACATGGCTACCAGAACATTGCGAAGATCACCTGGTGGTGTCAGCTGTTGGATATTCTTTCTTAGCTCACCAGAAGATCCACCATCATCAGCTACCGTTACGATGGCTGCGATATCAACATCCTTTTCGCGTAAGCTTTTCAAAATGACGGGGATACCTGTTCCTCCACCAATTACCGTTATTTTTGGTTTTCTCATGAACGGTTTACCGTTTCCTTTCTTCGGTCTTTGTCACGATGGCTTTCATTGACAGGCCAGTTTTTAGCAAGGTCCTCAGCGATTCGTTTGGCAAAGGCAACACTACGGTGCTGTCCACCTGTGCATCCTACTGCAATGGTTAAAACGGACTTGCCTTCTTTTTTGTAACTTGGCAAAATGGGTTCAATCAAGGCGAGTAAGTGCTGATAAAAACTTTCAGACTCTTCATGATTCATCACATAGTCATAAACTGCTTGATCTTCACCTGTCTGATTACGGAGTTCTGGTAGGTAATAGGGATTTGGCAAGAAACGGACATCAAAAACCAAGTCTGCATCAATAGGGATACCATACTTGAATCCAAAAGACATGACCTCAATACGGAAAGACTGGGCTTGTTCTTGGTCCGAAAATTGCTCAGCAATGGTTTTACGCAGTTCACGCGGAGTGAGTTCTGTCGTATCCACCACATTTTGACTCATATTTTTTAAAGGTGCCAAGAGTTCACGTTCCAGCTTGATGCCATCTAAAATTCGACCATCTGCAGCTAGAGGGTGACTTCTTCTAGTTTCCTTATAGCGTGCTACCAATTCCTTATCTGCTGCGTCTAAAAAGAGGATTTTGAAGTCCAAATCATCTTGGTTTTCCAATTCATCCAAAACTGCCTGAATCTCTGAAAAGAAGGAACGGCTCCGCATATCCACCACCAGGGCTAACTTATGGTCATCATCCTTGCTCTCTACCAACTGCAAGAACTTTGGCAAGAGGGCTGGTGGCATATTGTCAATGGTGAAATAGCCCAAATCCTCGAAGGACTGAATAGCTACCGTTTTCCCTGCACCACTCATCCCTGTCACAATCACCAGGTGAAGTTGTTTCTTTGTCATCTATCTCTCCTTATATCAAAAAAAGTTTGGCAGAGCCAAACTTCAACTAGCTTATCCAATCTCTGCGATCACTTCAATTTCGACTTTTACATCACGAGGAAGACGTGCAACTTCCACAGCTGAACGAGCTGGAAATTCCTCTTTAAAGGCAGTCTGGTAAACCTCGTTAAAAGGAACAAAGTCATTCATATCGCTCAAGAAGCAAGTTGTTTTGACAACATGGTCAAAGTCTGTTCCTGCTTCAGCCAAAATAGCACCGATATTTTTCAAGACTTGTTCTGTCTGTTCTTGGATCGTTTCTCCTACAATTTCTCCAGTTTCAGGAGATAGGGGAACTTGACCGCTAGCAAACAAAAGATTGCCAACGATTTTTCCTTGAACATAAGGTCCGATTGCTTTTGGAGCTTTGTCTGTATGAATTGTTTTTGCCATTTCTTTCCCTCACAATTTTTCTAATATTGCATCCCAAGCCTGATCCATCCCTGCCTTGCTGACAGATGAAAAGAGGATGAAGTCGTCACTTGGATCAAAGTTTAATTTCTTTTTGATTGCTGATTCGTGCTTGTTCCACTTACCACGAGGAATCTTGTCCGCCTTGGTCGCAACGATGATAACCGGAATCTCATAATACTTGAGAAATTCGTACATCTGCACATCATCTGCTGACGGGTCGTGGCGGAGATCAACCAGACTGACCACTGCACGGAGATTTTCCCGAGTGGTCAAATACTCCTCAATCATGCGGCCCCACTTTTCACGTTCCTTTTTGGAAACGCGGGCATAACCATAACCCGGAACATCCACAAAGCGCATCTTGTCATCAATGTTGAAAAAGTTGAGTAACTGGGTCTTCCCAGGTTTTCCTGATGTACGAGCAAGATTTTTGCGGTTCAACATGGTGTTGATAAAGCTAGACTTGCCGACATTTGAACGCCCTGCAAGGGCAATCTCTGGCAGTTCATCCTGTGGATAGTGGGACTTGTTTGCCGCACTGAGCAAGATTTCAGCATTATGTGTATTGATTTCCATAGTCACCTCTAGGCTGTTTCTAGGATGGGTTTTTCCGTTCCATCGACAGCTTCTTTCGTGATGCGAACCAATTTCACATTTTCTTGACTCGGTACTTCAAACATGACATCTAGCATGGTTTCTTCGATGATAGAACGAAGACCACGCGCACCAGTTTTGCGTTCGATAGCCTTATTGGCGATTTCTTGAAGGGCTTCATCGTCAAATTCCAACTCAACGTCATCATAAGAAAGCAAGGTTTGGTATTGTTTCACCAAGGCATTTCTTGGCTCTTTCAAGATGCGAACCAAGTCATCTACTGTCAATTGCTCAAGAGCAGCGAAGACAGGCAAGCGTCCAATCAACTCTGGAATAATACCGAATTTTTGAATATCTTCTGCGATGATTTCTTGCATGTAGGAGCTGTTTTCGTCAATCGCCTTGTTATTTTGGCCAAAACCGATAACTTTTTCACCCAGACGTTGTTTAACGATTTCTTCGATGCCATCAAAGGCACCACCTACGATGAATAGGATATTCTTGGTATCCACCTGAATCATCTCTTGTTGTGGATGTTTGCGTCCACCTTGAGGCGGTACGCTAGCTACAGTCCCCTCTATAATCTTGAGAAGAGCTTGTTGCACCCCTTCACCTGAAACATCACGTGTGATAGACACATTCTCGCTCTTCTTAGCAATCTTGTCAATTTCATCCACGTAGATAATCCCACGTTCTGCACGTTCGATGTTAAAGTCAGCAGCCTGCAAGAGTTTGAGGAGGATATTTTCCACGTCCTCACCCACATACCCAGCCTCAGTCAGAGCTGTCGCATCTGCAATGGCAAAAGGCACGTTCAAGCTCTTAGCTAAAGTCTGAGCAAGGAAGGTTTTCCCTGAACCAGTTGGGCCAATCATCAGGATATTTGACTTCTGCAAATCCACATCTTCTGACTCTTCACGCGTATCGTGGAAATTAATACGCTTGTAGTGATTGTATACAGCCACTGCCAAGGCACGTTTGGCACGATCTTGACCAATCACATAGTGGTTCAAGATATTGAGGAGCTCGATTGGTTTTGGTACTTCAGACAAGTCTGCCAAGACTTCCTCAGCCAACTCCTCCCGAATGATTTCCTGGGCTAACTCCACACATTCATTACAGATAAAGGCGTTGTTCCCAGCGATTATTTTCTTTACTTCTTCTTGGCTTTTGCCACAAAATGAGCAATAAACCATCATATCATTTTTCCTATTTGTAGGCATGATTTCCTTCCATTCTAATTTATCATTCTATCTAAAATAAGGTCATATAAAAAGCGTGGACACTGTTGACCAGATTGGTAAAAGCATTTAACCAGAGTAAGGCAGACAGTCCATAGCGCTTCTTACGAAAAGCCTGTGCCCCAGTCAAAATACAGATCACACACAAAAAAGCTGTAAAAAATCCAAATATACTGCGCTCCATTAGACTTCCTTTCTATCTCGGTATTCGATGGTAAAATCATAGTCGTTTTTCTCATCTCGGGTGTAAGATTTGCTTGCGACTGTCTCAAAACGAGACAAGTCAAACTCCTCAGGGAAATAGGTATCTCCCTCTACCTGAGCATGAATCTGCGTCACGATGATTTCATCTAAATAAGGCTCAAAAGCCTGAAAAATCTGCTTTCCGCCAATGATATAGAGATTTTTTTCCTGACTCTGATACCACGCTAAAACAGACTTCACATCTTGAAACACGAGCGCTCCATCCACGACTTCGTCACTGTTTCGTGTCAAAATCAAGGTTTGGCGTTTTGGAAGCAGACGACGTCCCATACCATCAAAGGTCACTCGTCCCATCAATATAGCATGATTTAAAGTTGTTTCCTTAAAATGTTGCAACTCTGCTGGCAAATGCCAAGGGAGACGATTTTCTTTCCCAATCACACCTTTTTCATCTTGGGCCCAAATGGCTATGATTTTCTTTGTCATGCTTCCGTCCTTTTTATTGATACTACTATTTTATCAAAATTCTCCCAAAAAGGCTGTTTTGAAACGCGCGCAAAAGAGAGAAAAGGAGCAGGCTTCATTTAGCCTGCTCCTCTCATCCCTAGGACATATATTTTTTTGCTTCTGATTTGATTTTTTCAACCACTTCTTGGATACTTAGTCCAGTTGTGTCAAGGTAAACCGCATCCTCAGCCTGTTTGAGAGGTGAGGTTTCACGGTGACTATCCTTGTAGTCACGCGCAGCAATTTCTTCTTTCAACGTTTCAAGGTCTGTTTCAATCCCTTTGGCAATATTTTCCTTGTAACGACGCTCTGCTCTTTCTTCAACAGAAGCCACTAGGAAAATCTTGAGTTCAGCTTTTGGTAAAACAACTGTCCCGATATCACGCCCATCCATGACGATACCACCTTGCTGAGCAATCTCTTGCTGGAGCAAAACCAGTTTTTCACGCACTTCAGGAATGGCAGCGATACTTGAAACCTTGTTGGTCACTTCATTTTCACGAATCGGATGAGTAATATCAACATCCCCTACAAAAACAAGCTGTTCTCCAGTTTCTGAACGTCCAAAACTAATGGGGTGTTGGTTAAGAAGCTCGAGAAGTTGGTCTACATTTCCTGCATTCAACTGGTGCTTGAGCGCTATATAAGTCGCAGCACGGTACATAGCACCCGTATCGAGATAAGTGTAACCAAAATCCTTAGCGACAATCTTTGCGACCGTACTCTTGCCACTCGAAGCTGGACCATCGATAGCAATTTGAATTGTCTTCATGACCGACTCCTATCTTGTCTTAATCACATCACCTGGGTTGGCAAACCAAGATCCAGATGACATATGAGAAGGATTTAGGGCTTCTAGCTGGGCAATGGAAATCCCTGCACGTTGAGCAAGAGCTGCTTCTCCCTCTCCAGGCTGTACTGTAAGTGTTCCTTCACCCTCTGTATGCTCTTCCGAACTGCTCTCTGAAGGTGTTGATTCAGAAGAAGATGTTTCCTCTACCTTGCTACTTGAAGATGATGATTCTTCCACTTTAGAACTTGAACTTGTAGAAGGAGACGATGCATCATAGAAGTCCTTCAAAGATGAAGTACGATTGCTTCCTCCAGTTGATAGGTAAATCAATACAACTACCATCGCTACAACGATTACAAAGAAGAGGCTAGCTAGAACCGTCAAGACACGATTCGCAACAACGCCTTTCCCTTTTTGTTTACGGCGACGACGATCTGTTCTTGATTCTTCCTCATTGTTTTCATAAATATCTTCTTGCCACGGTTCTTTTTCCATACCTTACTCCTTGTTTTTTTTACATTTTCTTATTACAATATAAATATGAAAGTCACACTTATACCCGAACGGTGCATCGCCTGCGGGCTTTGCCAAACCTATTCTGAACTCTTTGATTACCATGATAACGGAATCGTTCGATTTTACGATGATCCAGTTGAATTGCAAAGAGAAATCGCTGAGACCAGCGATGTCCTGGAGGCCATCAAACACTGTCCTACGAGAGCACTTCTAAAAGATCCATCGTAGTGTACAGGGAATGAATGTTGATAATTTTTCTCTTTATTCCCACACTTACTAGTTTAGCATATTTCCAAGTAAAATTATAGTCTTTTCTGGTTATTTTTTCCTTCAAAAACAGAAAGATCACTTTTTTCTTTGACGAGATAGAGTGGTCTTTTTTTGGTTTCCATATAGATCTTACTGATATATTTTCCCAAAATCCCAATGGTCAGGAGTTGAATCCCTCCGAGAAAGAGAATGACAGCCATCAGAGATGTCCAGCCAGATGTCGGATTTCCCAAGATAAGAGTCCGAAATACTACAAAAACAGTCATCATAAAAGAAATAAAACAAGATAGGAGTCCAGCTACAAAGGCTATACTCAAGGGGAAATCTGAAAAGTTAAGAATCCCTTCAATCGAGTAGAAAAAGAGCTGTCTAAAACTCCAACTGGTCTTGCCAGCCTGTCGTTCAACGTTTGGATAATCAAGATAGTGCGTTTTAAAGCCAACCCAGGCAAAGAGTCCCTTAGAAAAACGATTGGACTCGGTCAAGGTTAAAATAGCATCTACCACAGACCTCCTCATCATGCGAAAATCGCGGACACCTGAGGGCAGAGCTACTGGGCTGATTTTTTGCATGAGGCGATAAAAGAGGTCAGCGCAGAAACTGCGAAAGAAAGGCTCTCCCTCCCGACTAGTTCTCCGTGTCCCAACACAGTCCAAGTCTGCATTCTGGTCTAGTAAGGCTTTCATCTCAAGTAGCATACTGGGAGGATCCTGAAGGTCTGCATCCATCACGACCACCAAGTCTCCAGTCGCATGCTGCAAGCCTGCATACAGAGCCGCTTCTTTCCCAAAATTTCTCGAGAAAGAGATATAATGTACCGCAGGATTTTGTACCCGATAGGCCTTCAAAAGCTCCAAAGTGCCATCGCTTGAACCATCATCCACAAAGACATACTCGATCTCTGCTCCTAATTCTGGAAGCAGTGCTTCAACAGACTGATAAAAAAGAGGAAGTACTTCCTCTTCGTTTAGACATGGGACAATGACTGAAATCATCATCTTAGTCTTCAAATCCATTTGGATGCTTGCTTTGCCAACGCCATGCGTCTTCACACATTTGAGTGATGTTGAGTTCTGCTTCCCAACCGAGTTCTGCTTTAGCTTTTGCTGGGTCTGAGTAGCAGGCAGCGATATCACCTGGGCGGCGTTCTACGATGCGGTAAGGAATAGGACGTCCCACCGCTTTTTCCATATTTTGGATAATTTCCAATACAGAGTAACCTTTACCTGTTCCAAGGTTATAAATGTTTAGACCTGAACCTTTTTGGAGTTTTTTCAAAGCTGCAACGTGACCTTTGGCTAGGTCTACAACGTGGATATAGTCACGAACCCCAGTTCCATCTTCTGTATCGTAATCATCTCCAAAAACTTGTACTTGCTCTAGTTTGCCCACTGCTACTTGTGAAACATAAGGTAAGAGATTGTTTGGAATGCCATTTGGATTTTCTCCCAAGTCACCACTCTCATGTGCTCCGATTGGGTTAAAGTAACGAAGCAAGACCACGTTCCATTCTGAGTCTGCCTTGTAGATATCCGTCAAAATTTCCTCTAGCATGAGTTTGGTACGACCGTATGGATTGGTCACTGAAAGTGGAAAATCTTCTAAGATTGGAACTGTATGAGGGTCTCCGTAAACTGTCGCAGAAGAACTGAAGATGATGTTCTTACAATTATTTTCTTCCATGGCTTTTAGAAGGCTGACAGTTCCTGCGATATTGTTGTCATAGTAGGCAAGAGGGATACGTGTTGATTCACCAACAGCCTTCAAACCAGCAAAGTGAATGACACCAGTCGGCTCTTCCTGCTTGAAAATATCTCTGAGGGTATCTGTGTCACGGATATCTGCCTCATAGAAAGGAATCTCAACTCCTGTAATTTTTTCAACAACTTCTAAACTCTTACGATTGCTGTTAACAAGATTATCCACCACAACGACTTGATGACCTGCTTGGATCAACTCAATAACAGTATGGGTTCCGATAAACCCGGCACCACCCGTTACCAAAATCTTTTCTTGCATCTTTTTTCCTCGATTCTCAGATTATTTTTTCTTATTTTACCATTTTTGATAGGGAATGTCATTTGCCATCCTAGAGGGTAAGCTAAAATTTCAGTAAAATTCTTATACTCTTCGAAAATCAAATTCAAGCCACGTTAGCTTCGCCTTGCCGTACTCCAGTACAGCCTTCGGCTAGCTTCCTAGCTTGCTCTTTGATTTTCATTGAGTATCATTCGCTTTTTACTCGTTTGACATAGTTTACAATTGGATAATTTATTGGGTCCAAGGTCAACTCCTTGTCTTGGATTAGTTGAGCTAAGTGGTAACCAATGATAGGACCCGTTGTCAGACCTGATGACCCTAGTCCGCTAGCCGCATAGACACCTGCTAAACCTGGGATTTGCCCAAAAAATGGAGAGAAATCACTAGTATAGGCGCGGATTCCCACACGATCACCTCTTGTAGTAGCTTCAGCCAAGGCTGGATAGTATGGCAAGGCCGCATCCTCCATTTGCCGGAGCAAGGTTTCATCCACCGTCAAGTCAAATCCCATGTCGTTTTCATGGGTAGCGCCTAAGGACAATTTCCCACCTGCAAAAGGGATCAAATCCCACTCCCCCTCTGGCATGATAACAGGGTGAGATGCTAGGTCTTTGGAAATCTGATAGTCTCGAAGTTGCCCCTTTTGAGGACGAATATCCACTTCATATCCTAAGGATTCTAATATGTGCCCCAACCAAGCTCCCGTTGCCAAAATAACCTGTTCAAACACCTCTTCACCAATCTGGTAGCCTGATGATACAGGTGTCAGTCTCACTTTTTCTTTGACCAGCTTGACGTGACTGGCTTCCAGCAAACGAGTCACTAAGAGGTGGCCATCTACTCTAGCTCCACCAGAAGCATAGAGCAGGCGATCAAATCCATGCAAACCAGGGAATAATTCATTTGCAGATGCTTGGTCCAGAATGGCTATCTGGCCTATCAAGGGAGATTCCTCTCTGCGCTGAAGAGCTAGTTGATAAAGTTCTTCCAACTTGGACTCATCTTTTTTCAAGAGAAAAACTCCCGAACGCTGGTAAAAGTCGATTTCCTGACCAGACTTTTCTAAATCAGCCAACAAATCCACATAAAAGTCCGCTCCCAAGCGCGCCATCTTGTACCAGACTTTATTGCGACGTTTGGAAAACCAAGGACTGATAATTCCTGCTGCAGCCTTGGTAGCCTGACCTTGTCCATGGTCAAAAACGGTCACCTCTAAATCTGCTTCTTTGGAGAGGTAGTAGGCGGCTGTGGCACCTACAATTCCTGCTCCAATAATGGCAACTTTTTTCATTATCTTCACTTCCTAACTAGATATGGTGGAAAGGATTGGTCGATGCTTGACTAGGCAAAATATCAATAGACCAGCCCTTTTCCGCCTTCCATTGAGTAAGGAGCGCAGCGATTCTCTCCACAAAAAGGATTTCGATATAGTGACCTGGGTCCAATGCCAATAAGCCATCAGACAATATATCCTGGGCAGTGTGGTAGTAAATATCACCAGTGATATAGACATCTGCCCCCTTAGCCAAAGCATCTGGATAGAAGGATTGACCACTACCACCACAAATGGCCACTCTTGAAATAGGCTTCTGCAAATCACTTTCTTGGTAATGTACCATTCGAAGACTATCTAGAGAAAAGACTTGTTTGACATGTTGGGCGAAATCCCCAAAGGTCTGAGTCGGAATATTCCCAATACGCCCAATCCCACGTTCTGGGCCTGTTTCCTGAAGACAAGTCGTCTCCTCAATGCCTAGCATCTGACAGAACCAGTCATTGAGGCCATTCTCGACAATGTCGATATTAGTATGACTGACATAAACGGCAATATCATGTTTGATGAGGTCGATATAAATCTGATTTTGCGGACGGCTGGCTACCAAGTCCTTAATAGGACGGAAAATTGGCGCGTGCTTGACGATAATCAAATCCACACCCTTTTCAATGGCCTCTACCACCGTCTCTTCACGAATATCGAGGGCAACCATGACTCTTTGAATATTCTTGTCTAGGGTCCCGATTTGCAGACCACGACTATCCCCCTCCATGGAAAATTCCTGGGGACAAAAGGCTTCATAAGTTTTGATGACTTCACTTGCTAACATGGAGCACCTCCTTTATGGCTTGAATTTTATCTGCCAGAATCTGACGTTCTGCTAGATTTTTCTCTGGGATTTGACTGAGGGCAACCTCTAACTTAGCTGCTTCTCTCTGCCACTTTTGAACGAAAACTGGGCTGACTTCTTTGGACAAGAAAGGTCCAAAGCGAACATCACTGGCTGATAGCTCCATTTGTCCCGCTTCCACCACTAGAATTTCATAAAACTTGCCAGCTTCTTCTAAGATGCTTTCTGCCACAATCTGAAAATCGTTGCCCTGTAGCCAGATGCGCAAGTCGTCTTCACGATTATTGGGCTGTAGGATTAAACGCTCTACATTAGCTAACTTGCCCAAACCTTCTTCCAATATGGTAGCAATCAAACGGCCTCCCATACCAGCAATGGTGATAACAGAAACTTGGTCTGTCTCTTCAAAGGCTGCCAAGCCATTGGCTAAACGAACTTGGATTTTCTCCTTTAGACCGTGAGCCTCAACATTTTTAACCGCAGACTGGTAAGGACCTTCCACCACTTCCCCTGCAATGGCGCTTTTGATTTGGCCTCTCTCAACTAACTCGATGGGCAGATAAGCATGGTCACTTCCCACATCTAGTAAAACGGCCCCCTGTGGCACAAAGGAAGCTACCAATTCTAATCTCTTTGAAATCATCTTCTCTCACTTTCCAAAACTCTATTACCTCTTATTATACCACATTTCAGCTAGCAATCTTGCACCTAAAAAGACCGCAATACACAGATTGCAGTCTTTCTTTATTTTCTGGCTTGGTAACGACTGGATAGAATGAAAATCACCGTAAATACCAGCATCATAACCCCATAAACAGGCAACGTTTGTTCAGTTAAGGTCGAAATTTCAAGTAGATTTTGAATCATTGGGAAGAGAGCTGTAGCTAGGAAACCTCCTACAGACCAGACAATCAAGAGAACACGCCAGAGAGTAAATGGCATGCAAGCTCTAAATACGGATAAGAAACCAATAGACCCAAGGAGATAATAGAGGAGGGTTGATATTTCTATCTCAGACCAACCTTGACTTGCTCCAAATATTTTCACAAAAAGAACGCTGAACACGACCATGAGTGCACTTGGTAGAGCACGAAGCATGGATCTTCTGAGGAAGTTTGGATCAACAGGTTTGATATTTCGCTCAAAAGTCAGAACGAATGGTGGGAACCCTTCGACAAATTGGTCGATCATGGTAATCTGGATCGGAATGAAGGGGAAAATCAAGATCCACTCAGACCGTCCTAATAAAACACTGGCAATACAGATGACTGCAAGCAAGAAGGAATAGATGGTCTTAATCAAGAAAATCGGTGCGATATGGGCAATATTATTGACTACACGACGACCTTCAAAGAGAATCTCAGGAACATCATTGAAGTCTGAGTTCAAGAGAACTAGATTGGCAATCTGGCGAGTCGCCGGATCTCCCTCCGCCATTACGATCGAACAATCTGCCTCACGAAGGGCCAGGGTATCATTGACTCCGTCCCCTGTCATTGCTGTTGTATGCCCTGCTTTTTTCAGAGTTTGGATGATGAGTTTCTTTTGATGAGGGGAAACACGTCCGAAAATAGCTGTCTCTTCAGCCATGGCAACCAATTCCTCATCTGTGATTTTTGAGCAATCTACATAGCTGTGATAGTCTACAAAGCCAGCCTTCTGGGCAATGCTGGATACTGTAACGGGATTGTCGCCAGAGATAATCTTGAGGCCCACTTCCTGAGAACGGAGATAATCCAGCGTCTCAGCTGCTCCTTCTCGAATCGGGTCCAAGATTTCCAGCAAGGCCAGGGCTTGAATGTCAGACGGTTTCTGTGGTTTGTGATGATCTAGTTTTTCCTGACTAAGGGCTAAGACCAAGACACGTGAATCTCTCTCTAAAGCCTCTCTGGCTTCTGGGACTTCAGAGTCCAACAACATCTCAGGCGCCCCTAAGAAAACCGTTCCTAGCCCTTCTAATTCCATAGCACCCCACTTGCGGTCGCTAGAGAAAGGCAGATTGGAAATCATAGGATAAGCAACTTCTCCTTGGAAACGCTTGCGAATGGCTTGAGCTGTTGGATTTTTATCCTCACTATGGGCAATATAGCTGGTCAAAATGCTGGCAATAGTCTCTTCACCATAAGTTTCCGTTAGCGGAAGAACGGCTTCCACCTGCATCTTTCCTTGGGTGATGGTGCCCGTCTTGTCCAGACAGAGCATGTCTACGCGCGCCAAGGTCTCGACAGAGTACATCTCCTGCACCAAGACCTTTTTCAAGCCCAGCTTAATCACCGCAGTCAAGAGCGAAGTAATGGTCAAAAGGGCGATTCCTTTGGGCAACATTCCCAAAAGGGCTGTTGACGAATTTACAACCGATGACTTGAGGGGCAAGCCCTTTAAAATCAAGGCTTCTAGCAGGAGGGCCAAACCAAAGGGAATGATAATCTTCCCAGTAAAACCAGCTAGTTTGTCCAGCGATTTCATGATACGGGAGTTAATGGGTTTCACTGTCTTAGCTTCCAGCATGAGTTTGGAAGCATAGTTTTCTGCCCCGACATGGTGAACTTGAGCCAAAACTGCGCCACTGGCTAGGAAACTCCCTGATAAAAGCAAAGCATCCACTTCCTTTTGTACTAAATCACTCTCCCCCGTTAACATGGCTTCATTGACTTCTGCAAATCCTTCCAAAACCAAGGCATCACTAGGAATCTGCTCTCCCGCAGATAAACGAATGACATCTCCTAGAACCAATTCTTCAGGATCGAGAGCGACTTCTTGACCATCACGAATGGTTTTGACTTTTTCCTTGGTCATGAGATTGAGCTTGTCCACCATGTGTTTGGCCCGTAGCTCAGTCACAATCCCAGAAAAAGCGTTAAAGCAGATAACGGCAAAGAAAACCAGATTGCTCCAAGCCTGCACAAAGGCCAGCGCTAGAGCAATAACAAAGTTCAAAGCGTTAAAAAGTGTAAAAACATTTCGTTTGATGATTTGCCAAGTACTGGTACTGGCCGAAGCGGTAAAGTCATTGACCAAACCTTGAGCCTGTCTTTCCTTGACTTCTCTTTGGGTTAATCCCATTATCTTATTTTTATCCATAAATTCTATCATATCATTTTTTCTAGCAGATTTCTAATCCTATCCAAAAACTGTCCACTGATAACTGAAAAAGTTTGCCAGTAGTCTTTCGATAAGGTATAATAATAAAAGCAATACAATCGAAGGAGATCTCATGTTTTATACTTATTTGCGTGGACTAGTCATGCTAATCTTGTGGTCCATCAATGGCAATGCCCACTATCATAATACTGATAAAATCCCTAGCCGAGACGAAAACTATATCCTCGTCGCACCTCACCGTACCTGGTGGGATCCTGTTTACATGGCCTTTGCGACCAAGCCAAAACAGTTCATCTTTATGGCCAAAAAAGAGCTGTTTAACAACCGTATCTTTGGCTGGTGGATCCGTATGTGTGGCGCCTTTCCTATCGATCGGGAAAAACCTAATGCATCTGCCATCAAGTACCCTATCAACGTCCTCAAAAAAAGCGACCGCTCTCTCATCATGTTTCCAAGTGGGAGCCGTCACTCAAACGATGTCAAGGGTGGAGTTGCCTTGATTGCCAAAATGGCTAAGGTCCGTATCATGCCGGTTACCTACACAGGTCCCATGACCTTGAAGGGCTTGATAAGCCGTGAACGTGTGGATATGAACTTTGGAAATCCTATTGATATCTCAGACATCAAGAAAATGAATGATGAAGGGATTGAAATGGTTGCAGACCGTATCCAAGCAGAATTCCAACGTTTGGACGAAGAAACCAAGCAATGGCACAATGATAAAAAACCAAACCCGCTCTGGTGGTTTGTCCGAATCCCTGCCCTCATCCTTGCTGTGATTGTTGGTATCCTAACAATTATCTTTACCTTTATTGCAAGCTTCATCTGGAATCCAGATAAGAAGAGAGAGGCTCTTGGTTAAAAAACACAATTATCCCTTGGCTTTTGCCAAGGGATAATTTTTTATCATGTGACTATTAGTCCTTCTTGCTCCGTGAAAGGCGAGACAAATCAACCATCCGCTATGCGGAGTTATGTCAAAAACCTCCGAACCGCTCGCTACAATCAAGGTATTCAGATCAATTGCTAATCGAAAGGAGAAGACCATGCACAAAAGTTTCATAGTTTATCACATTGTATTCACCCTGAATTATAGAGAAAAGTTATCAATAATCCATGTCAATGAAGAAATATAATTCTAAAAAACCGTCTAAAATTCCCTACCCTGAAACGACTAACATGACTATTTTCACTTTTAGAACAAGAATTCTAAAAAATTTTTCGGATTCATTGAAGATAATATCTGGCAGTTTCATCCCCAATGTCTTTGGCTTTCGGAACTTTGACAACTTTAAGAAACAGATTGTCCTCTACAGATACTAACGACCATCAACCTACTATGGCTGATAAAAAGTAAGAGAACACTTCTAGGACTTTGCCTTACACATAAGAACAAGTTTTAATGTTACTGACTCCTACAACTCTGTCCGATTTTCAATGGCTCGTAAGAGTGTGACTTCGTCCGCATACTCGATATCTGCTCCCACAGCTAGGCCTCGTGCTAAACGAGTAACCTTGATACCAGCTGGCTTGAGGAGACGAGAAAGGTACATAGATGTCGCTTCTCCATCCGCTGTCGCATTGGTTGCCACAATCACCTCTGAAACCTCACTATCCATG
Source organism: bacterium (assembly GCA_905221435.1). Classification (GTDB taxonomy): domain Bacteria; phylum Bacillota; class Bacilli; order Lactobacillales; family Streptococcaceae; genus Streptococcus. Next base: position 18,849 of record CAJNDD010000010.1, on the reverse strand, counting down.
AGACGGGTCATGAGACTCTTGAGATTGATATCGTCTGGGCTGATACCATTCATCGGAGAAATGAGGCCATGCAAGACATGATAGAGTCCATGGTATTCTTGGATATTTTCCATAGCAGCCACATCGCGACTATCTTCTAGCACCAAGATGGTTGTCTGGTCTCGAGTCGGATCCGTACAGATCGAGCAAGGATCATCATCCGTCAAGCGACCACAGATGGAACAATAGGTCAACTCCCGTTTGGCAGATAAGAGATTTTTGGCAAATTCATTGACATCGTCATCAGACATTCCAATGGTATAGAAGGCTAGGCGGGTAGCCGTTTTGATCCCGATACCTGGTAACTTTGAATAGCTATCAATCAGCTTGGCAATAGGTGTTGGATACAGCATAAGTTCCTTTCTAATTCATTGGATGGTGTTGGTGATAAAGATTGATAATGTCGCGTGCAATTGAAGGTCCGACACCGTTTGTTAAGTTGGTGTTATGAGGAAAGACGACTGCGACCGCGATTTGAGGATTTTCGGTCGGTGCATAGGCGACTGCGTTGGTATTGTTGGCTTTTTGACCGCCATTAACGTAACTTTCGGCAGTACCTGTCTTTCCACTGATGGATACGGCTGCGCCATTTGAAAAGGCACGACCAGTTGTCAGAGCACTCGTCCCATGCGAAACTTGATAGAAACCTTGCTGCAAGATAGCCATATCTGCTTCTGAAATATTGACCTTGTTCAGTTCCTTGGTAGCTGTTTCTTGAACCAGACTTCCTAGTCCACCTTGATCATTGTTTCCATAAACGCCTTCAACGATGTGAGGAGCCAATCGTACGCCATTGTTTGCAATGGTTGCGACATACTGGGCTAACTGCATAGGTGTGTAGTTATCAAACTGACCAAAAGCATTATTTAGATAGTTGGCCAAATCAAATTCTTTTGGTACAAAACCTGTTGATTCATCTGGAAGGTCAATCCCCGTTGAAGCTCCGAGTCCGTATTCCCCAAAGGTTGACCGCAATTTGCCCATTGCAGTCTCTAACTGTCCCGTTGCGGCCACCATGTTTGGTGTGTAGGTCTGTCCCATGATTCCTAGAGCAGTTTGAACCATGTAAGTATTAGAAGAGTACTCTAGAGCCTCAACTGCTGTGATCGGGAAAGAGCCATAGGACAAGGTATACCATGAATTGATAGGGGCCGAACCTTGGAAAACAATCGGTTGGTCTGTCAAGGTTTGATTACCTGACAAGACTCCATTTTCCCAACCAGAGCTGATGGTCGCTGCCTTAACAACAGATCCTGGCACAAAGACGTTGGTTATCGTTCCAAGCGAATCTGAACTTAATTTTCCGGATTCGACATCATGCTTGACACCTGACATCGCCAGAACTGCACCAGTTTTGGGATTGAGAGCGACTGCGTAGACCCCTTCAGAATATTTGGCACCACCATTACCCAACTCGGAGTTAAAGTAGCTCTTCAGTAGATCATCCACTCCATTCTGAAAAGTTAGGTCAATCGTTAACTTGATATTGTTTCCTTTGCTTCCTTCTTCAACATTTTCCACACTTTCCATATTTCCGTGTTTGTCGAGGTGGATTTCCTTGACGGAACGTTTGCCTTGAAGAACATCTTCATATTGCTTTTCAAGATAGGAAGTTCCCACTCGGTCATTGAGAGAATAGCCTTTTTTGAGATAAGCATCAACTTCCTCTGCTGGAAGTCCTGACTTTTCATTTGAAACGCTACCAACGATTGTTGACAAAGAAGTGTCTAGGACTTTTCGATCCCATGAAGTTGAAATACTAATCCCTGGTAATTCCTTGGAGGCCGATGCAACGAGAGCAACTTGGGTATCATCTAAGGCATCCGTAGAAATGGTGCCCGTTGCAAAATTTTCAACAGCATTTAGCTGACTAAAGAGATAGATTTCCTTTTTCTGGTCATCTGTATAATTAAGTTGACTCACGTCAATACTTTCAACCGCATTATTGTAAAGTGTCGCTTCCGATAAGCGGTTCCCATCTGAATCCAGGCGTTTGTCGCTTGGCAAGGATTCAACTGTTTTTTTGTAAATATCCTGGTCCGCCAAGTAGTAGTCTGCAATCTGTCGATCTGTCAGATCTGGGGAAGTTACATTTACATATGTGAGGAGTTTCTTGGCTGTCTCCTTCAATTCAGCTGCTGTCATTTTATTGTTTCGTGTGAAAGAAACAACCTGCTTGACAGTATTTTCTACCAAGGGTTTCCCTGCCGCATCATAGATCTGTCCACGAGCTGAACTGGTTGTTACCCTTGTTTGGCTGGCTGAGGCCAATTTTGTTTCATAGAAATCTTTATTCAGTACCTGCATGTATAACAATCGACCAATAATGGCCATAAAGAGCAGGATGACAATCGCAAATAGTAAATTAAGCCGAATCGGAATCGAATGGCTATTAAATTTTCTCATACAACTAAGACTCTTTTCTAGAAAAATTCCCGATTTCCACCTTTATTTCCCCTAAAATAATAGAGTAAACAGGTGAAGCTCAGTACATTTCATTGTACCATATTTTACGGAGAAACTCTTGGAAAAGTCGAAGCATTTTTTGACTTTTAACTGAAAATGCCTTTTTATTTAGTTATCCTAACTTCTATGATATAATGATAGTAATAGTTAGGAAAGCGTTAACTTTTAAGATTTTGACTCATAAAAAGGAGCCTCATGAATAAGCCAGACATCGCAACCATAATCGATCTCCACTTTGAAGAATTAACCGAGCTGGAGCAAGAAATCGCTCGCTATTTTTTGCAAACTGAAACGATCCAAGATGATCTTTCTTCTCAGCAAGTTACTCAGAAATTACATATCTCCCAAGCAGCCTTGACCCGCTTTGCCAAAAAGTGTGGTTTTACAGGTTACCGAGAATTCGTCTTTCAATACCAACACCAGGCCGATAAACAAGACACGCATTCTCACAAACACAGTCCTTTGACCAAACGTGTTTTACGAAGCTACAGCAACCTACGGGAACAAACTCAGGATTTGATCGACGAAGAACAACTGGAACGAGTCGCCCAATTAATCGATGACGCTGAACGAGTTTACTTCTTTGGAACAGGAAGTTCTGGTCTGATTGCCCGTGAGATGAAGCTACGTTTTATGCGTCTAGGTGTTGTCTGTGAAGCTTTGACCGATCGGGATGGCTTTGCATGGACGACCAGTATCATGGATGAAAATTGTTTGGTGCTTGGCTTTTCCCTATCAGGCACTACCCAATCCGTCCTCGATAGTTTGTTGGATGCCAAGGAAATGGGGGCTAAGACCATTCTCTTTACCAGCGCTCCAAACAAAAATAGTCAGGCTTATACCGAAACAGTCCTTGTGGCAAGCCATAGTCAATCTTCTTACATCCAGCGTATTTCCGCTCAGCTCCCTATGCTCATCTTAATAGATTTGATTTATGCCTACTTTTTGGAAATCAATCGCGATAGCAAGGAAAAAATCTTTAACAGCTATTGGGAAAATAAAAAGCTCAATGGCTATCGTAGACAAAAACGCGTTAGAAAATCCTAGTTTGGTTGAACCAAACTAGGATTTTTTTGTTTTTAAATGGTAATTGGCTCATAGGTGGACTTTCCAATCTTTCTCTTTGTCTAATGCTTTTTTATCTAGGCTTTTCAGTTCTTCCATAAACTTTCCTTTCCGTTTTTGAATGTTTGACATCAAAAAAGGAAGTATCGACTATTTGCTGCTTTTACTTCCTCTCTACAATTTTATTTAATAGTTCTACTTCGACAAAGTGAGATTTAGATTTTAACCCTTACAGAAAATAAAATGAGCTATTCTTCAGAAGCACGTTCTATAATATCATAGTTTAATGCAGAGTGTAGCGATGTAGTCATTTCCATAACCTGATAATCGATGTCTTTTATCACACGATTCATAAAAATCGATCATAGCGAGACCATTTTTTAGTTGTCCTCTAATCTGATTTTCTAAGGTATGGCTAAATTCATACCCATATTCTGGATTAATGGTGATTTTTCCTTCCTCTTCAAGCTCTCTTGAATTAAAAGGTAGTGAAAACTTTAACAGTAATTCCTCATCGGGTTTATCCCATACAGTGTCAGCATCATACATGTAGATCCAAGGATTCATAAATCCGACCATTAAGAGTCCACCCTTTTTCAATACTCGAGAAGCTTCTTTATACATGTTTTCTAAATCCTCTATGTATACATTTGAAACCGGATTAAAAACAATATCAAAGGTTTCATCTTCAAATGGAAATGCTTTTGTCATATCGCCTTGAACGGTATTGATCTTTAAGCCTTCTCTTTTAGTAACCAACTCATCTCTTTCTAATTGTGATTTAGAAAAATCCATGATGGTTACATCATAACCTTTTGCAGCAAAAACGGGTCCCTGCTGTCCACCACCACAAGCTAACCCTAATATCTTTTTTCCCTTGGCTTTTTCAAACCATTCTGTCGGAACTTTTTTCCCCACAGTTAAGGCGACAGAAATTGGATGCTTTCTAGCTTCTTCTAGTTCTTCATGTGTCAATGGCTCAGTATAGGCATTTTTTACATTATTCCATCGATCTTCATTTAATTTTATATAATTATTCATCTTATCATCTCCTCGTAATTTTATACTATTTCGATTTAAGTTAGATGTGTTGCCATTGCATTTTTCTCACCTTTACAAATTCTAATTTGTCAATTCTCATCCATCTCATTATATCACTTTTTCTTCTTGGCTTAGTTTAGTTTTTAGAAACAAAGTAAAGAGCTTGCGCCGTCTTCTAAGATTATCTTAAAGGATATCTCCTCTCATATATTCTTCTACGGTAGGAACTCTGCCCCTATCGTTCATTTTTTGTAATTCCTCTTTGTCTTTCTCATACCCATGAAGCAAGGTCACATAATGGTCTTGATTGGTCTTTCCTCTACTTTTCATATACCTTGACAATTTTCCTATCAGCAAAAAAAGAATTAAGCAAAACAGTTTTCACTCAAGTAGCGATTCAGTGTTTTTCTTAATTCTATAGTTCCAAACTAGGATTGTTTTGTCTTGAAATGGTAATATGCACCGAGCATCCCTGCTGTATTTTGGTGATGGGCAAATTCTAATCGTGTTTTTTCAGCTAGACTTGGTACCAAGGCCGCCTTCAATGCTGTGCGGATCTTCGGTTTGAGGATAGCCTCTTGCCCCATGATACCGCCACCGAGAATGATCACTTCTGGATTGGCCACATAGCAAATATTTGCCAGACCTTTCCCTAGATAGTCTACCATGCGGTCAATGCCAGCCATACAGATCTTGTTTCCTTCGGTAGCTTCCTTGAAAATACGTCGGCCATTCCACTGGTCAACTGGATCTCCATGAGCTGTTGCTACATACTCCACCAAGGCTGTCGTAGAAGCGAGATCTTGGAAAGCTCCATCCTGCATGTGCATATAACCAACTTCGCAGGCTGAATTGCTAAATCCATGGAAAACTTTCCCATCCATAATCAAGCAACCACCGATACCTGTTCCAATGGTCAAGCAAAGTGTGACACTCGCTCCCTTTCCTGAACCAGATACTGCCTCAGCCAGACCTGCACAGTTGACATCATTTTCAATTTCACAAGGGATTTCAAAGGTACTCTCAATTTCTTTTTTAAACTGAGTTCCAGCATAGTTGGGAATCTGAGGTCCAGCGTAGAAAATCTCGCCCTTATCTGGATCCACCATCCCAGCAGAAGAAATGGCAACACCTGCTACTGGGCCTTTTTCTACATAGCTGGCTACGATATCTTTGGTTTTTTGTAAGATATGAGATCCACCCTTATGCGCCTCTGTTGGCATTTCATGCGATTCAACAAGTTGGCCTTCTTGGTCAATCAAGCCATATTTGATGTTGGTTCCACCGATATCAATTGCAACGTAGTGTGTCATAAATACCTCCTTATGGATTAGAGGAAGCGCTCCTTGGTTTCACGAATCAAGGCTGCAGCTGCTTCTACAACTGGGCGATCTTCTTCGGTTACTGGCGTCAATGGCGAACGAACTGAACCAATGTTCAAGCCTTCATTGATCTTCAAGACTTCCTTAATCACACCGTACATATTTCCATGTGCAGAAGTGAGTTTGCCAATGATTGCATTGATAGCGTATTGCAATTCACGCGCTGTTTCCAAATCTTTCTCAGCAATCAACTGATTGAGTTTCAAGAAGAGTTCTGGCATCGCACCGTAAGTACCACCAATACCAGCTTTGGCACCCATGAGTCGTCCACCTAGGAACTGTTCATCTGGACCATTGAATACGATGTGGTCTTCTCCACCAAGGCTGACAAAGGTTTGGATATCTTGAACTGGCATAGAAGAGTTCTTAACACCGATAACACGAGGATTCTTCAACATTTCAGTGTAAAGGCTTGGAGTCAAAGCAACACCTGCTAATTGAGGAATGTTATAGATAACATAGTCTGTGTTTGGAGCTGCAGCACTAATGTCATTCCAGTATTTGGCAACTGAGTATTCTGGCAAGCGGAAGTAAATCGGTGGAATGGTTGCAATGGCATCTACACCCAAGCTTTCTGCGTGGCGAGCAAGTTCCATACTATCCTTTGTATTATTGCAAGCAACGTGAGCAATGATAGTCAATTTTCCTTTGGCAACGGCCATAACTTCTTCCAAAATCAACTTGCGGTCTGCCACACTTTGGTAGATACACTCACCAGAAGAACCATTGACATAGAGACCTTGAACACCTTTATCAATGAAGTATTGGACCAAGGCACGCGTACGCTCTGGACTGACTTCTCCTTGATCATCATAACATGCGTAGAAGGCTGGAATGACACCTTCGTATTTTTTCAAATCTGACATAGATTTTCTCCTAAGATTTCTTTTTTCTGCTGAGAGCAGTTCTATTTTTTTACAAGTTTAGTATACACCTTGTGAAAATCGCTTTCAATATCTTGTATACACTTAGATTTTAGTTTCTACCTGTATTTTAGAAACTGTAACGATTGAAAGTAGTTTCAGAAACACCTCATCCTACTGGTATTTGGCGAAGATTTTCTCCATCAATCCTGCTTGGAGAAAGACCAGCAAACCAAAACCAAAGAGGATAAAAGCTGACCCACCCAAAAGGAGAGTGAAGGCGGATAGATAAAGAACCATCACTATGAGAAAGAGAATGGCTAACATGAGGAAGAACCAAGGAAAGTTAAAACTTGCCAAGATAAGCCCTTTTTGCAGCACTTCTTTCCAAGACAAATCATAGCGTGCAGCGATGGGATAACTAGCCAACATCACCAGAGTGAGGAAGATGAGAATCCCCAAACATATAGCTTTCACAATCTGGAAAGGCAAAGCAGTCTGTCCCCAGAAGAGATAGAGGTCTAGAAGGCTTAATGACACAATGCCCAACTCTAACAGACCTAACTGAAGCCCCAGTTTCAGATTTTGCTTGAAAGCTCTTAGATAAGTTCTAAAGACTGGTACCCGTCTGCTTCTCTTAATCTCAAACATAGTCTCATAGAGGCTGATTTTCGCCACTCCAATCGTCACGATGGGCAAACAAGAGACGACAAAAAGAAGATTGACTGTCACGATATCCAAGACCTTCTCACTGAAACGCATGAGAAAATTATCTGTATCAAATGCTGCCTTGATAAGGCTTACTCCTTTTTGTGCCATGTTTGCTCCTCCTGATTCTTTTAATCAATCAAAATTTTAAAGAGATATTTGCGAACCTTTTCTTCCATACCTGCGTAGCCATTTGGCTGGTGTGGTTCTCCTGGGAAGAAAATTGCAAAATTGTGATAACCCAACAAGAGTGGGTATTTTTCATGACAATGGACAAAACCAATGTCGCTCGCTTCGTCAAATGCTACCGCTTCGTCTTTGATACGTGAACCGTAGCTCGAATATTCGTGCCCTTCTACCAGCAAATGCAAGTCTGCATAGTTCTTATGATGTTCAAATTGATCATTTTCAGCTTGATTGAGGACATTTTCCTGAACAACTAGAAAGACCTTGTCCCCGTCAATCTCATACTTACCGAGTTCGAAAGAATCCTTACGGTGCTGATAGAGATAGTCGATAGCCTTGTCTAGATTGGGATGGATTCCCTTGTAAAAGGCGATGTTTTTCAAATCATCAAAAATCATACTGTTTCCTTCGTTTCTGATAGTTAACTAAAATCATAAATTAAGTTGATAAGTGTCTGACAAAACTTCACGAAGTAACTGCATACTCTCCATTTTGTAGACACTTATAACTCTATATTCTTTTATACTCAATGAAAATCGAAGAACAAACTAGGAAGCTAACCGCAGGCAATACTTAAGTATGGCAAGGTGATGCTGACGCAGTTTGAATTCGATTTTCGCAGAGTATTATCCTTTAACAGCTCCCATAGTAATCCCTTGAGTGAAGGATTTTTGGAAGACAAGGAAGACGGTTACGATTGGTACTGCTGCAAGAGCTGCACCCGCCATGATCAAACCGTAGTTGGTTGCCATTTCAGCCTGCATGGTCGCAACCCCGAGTGAGATAGTCAAGTTTTGACGTGAAGTCAACATAACCAACTGCATAAAGTAGTCATTCCAAGTATTGATGAAGGTAAAGATTGCAAGGGCTGCAAATCCTGGTTTCACGATAGGAAAGGCTACGCTCCAGAAAGTACGGATCTCACCACAACCGTCGATTTTAGCTGATTCAAGCAATTCTGTTGGGATATTTTCACTAAATTGTTTCATAAGGAAGACCCCAAATGGCCATCCGATCAAAGGTAAGATTACTGCCCAAAGTGTATCGTGAATTCCCATGAAGTTGACGATACGCACCAATGGCACAAGGACAACTTGTTTTGGAAGTGCCATGGCAGCGATAAAGACTGCAAAGAGGATGCGTTGACCATAGAAACGTTTTTTAGCCAAGACATAACCTGCTAGAGAAGAGGTTGCACAGACTAAGAACATGGTTACCAGTGAGATAAATACAGAGTTCCACATCCACTGCATAGCAGGGTTTTGCACCATGAGTTGTTGGAAGTTCTCCATGGTTGGCATTTTAGGGAACCATTGTGGTGGAATCATAATGGTATCAGGTTGTGATTTGAAGGCCCCTGTCAAGATCCAGTAGAATGGAAAGATGAACAGTACGGTCAACAAGAGCAAGATAATCGTTGAAATAACAGTGAAAGCTGTTAAAGGTTTCTTTTGTGTAGGTTGCATAACTGTCTCCTTTCTTTAGTATTCTACGTCGTTTCCGAGGATCTTGAATTGAGCAAAGCTGACAATGGCAATCATCACTGCCAAGAAGACACCGATGGTATTTGCATAGCCGTATTCTGTCAATTGGAAGGCTTTTTCGTAAAGGTAGTACATCAAGGTACTTGTTGAGTAGTTTGGACCACCAGATGTCAACAATTGAATCAAGGCGAAACATTGGAATGAGTTGATGGTTGTGATGATCGCGATGTAAAGAGTTGTTGGAAGGAGGCTAGGCCATTTGATCTTCCAGAACACCTGGAACTCAGTCGCACCGTCAACACGTGCTGCTTCAACAAGTGAATTGTCAATATTCCCCATGGCAGCGATATAAAGGATAATCGGTTGACCAACAGATGTTGTCAAAAGGATAATCATAATCGCTAGCAAAGCCCAGTTTTTATCACCCAACCAAGAAATATTTTGGCTGATGATGTGACTTGACTTAAGGACAAAGTTTAGAATCCCTGATAGTGGATCATAGATCCATTTCCATACAACTGTTACGGCAACACTACCTGTAACTACAGGAAGGAAGAAGACGAATCGATAGAAAGATCGAGCAATAGCATTTTGGTGATAGGTTTGAGATGCTACAAAGAGCGAGAAGAGTACCACAATCGGAACTGATCCAATAACCAGAATAACGGTATTGATCAAAGACTTGGTAAAGACAGGGTCTTTAAACATGCGAATGTAGTTGTCCAAGCCAACAAACTCAAAGCTGGTCATGGAGTAGTTAAAGAAGCTTGTAATGAATCCCATAATCATAGGAGCCAAGACAAAGATGACAAAGAAGAATAACACTGGTGCTAGGAAAGCGTAGGAAATCACTGTTTCCCGCATACGAATTTTATTAACTTTCACAGTCGGCACCTCTCTTTCAAATAGAATAGTTTTTGATTTTCTTGAACTGTTTTAAAATCAAAATGAAATTTTTTAAGATTCGCTTATGTAAGAACTTCATTTTAATTTCGTGACAGTTCCTACCATTTCAAACAAAAGTCCCCCTTTTCTTACACCGTAGTGCTCAGGGAAAAGGGGGGAATCAATCTGACTTAGTGCTTATTGTTTTGTAGCTTTTTTGATTGTTTCGTTAGCTTTTTCAGTGAAGGCTTTCAAAGCATCAGCTGGTTTTTCGTCACCATTTGATACAGATTGCAACATTGGGAACCAAAGAGTTCTCATTTCAGCAAATCCATCGATAGTGTTGTAGTATGGTGAGTAGTATTTAGTCCAGCCACTGATTGTTTCCATACGTTTGTCATCATAAAGTTTGCCAAAGGATGTACGAACTGGGAAGGCACCTGTACGAACTACGTCTTTAGGACCCCATTCTTTGTCATCTGCGATGAATTGAACGAATTTCTTAGCTGCTGCGACCTTTTTGTCGTCTTTGTTGTTAAATACTGCAAATCCGTTTACAAGGTATTCAAGAGATGGTTTACCAGAGTCTGATGGGAATGGTACTTCTACCACGTCTACCTTACTTGCTTCCAAGAGTTTCGCTTGGATACCGTTTTGAGCTGGTGCCCAAAGGATTGTGTATGAAGTTTGACCGTTGGCAAAGTTTTGGATGTCTGCTCCACCGTCAAATTGTGAACCGTTGTTCAACAAACCGTCTTTAATCCAGCTAGCAGCTTTTTCAAGACCTTTGACAAATTTAGGATCGTCTGTTGTATATTTGGTTACGTCTTTGTCTGTTACAGAACCGCCATAAAGGTTTGCTATGAAGGCACGTGTTCCTTGGTCTCCCCCTTGACCAGAACTGAACAATGAACCTGGTGTATAGCCTTTATCTTTAAGCGCTTTCAAAACTTTTTCAAAGTCATCAGTTGTCCAACCTTCTTTTACAAGGTTTGCAACTCCAGCATCTTCCAACATTTTCTTGTTCATAGCCATGTAGAATGGAGCTGAACTGATTGGATACATGTAAGCCTTGTCTCCAGCCTTACTTGCTTGTACGATATTTTCGTTGTTAACATCTTTGACGAATTCGTCTGTGAAGAGGTCGTTCAACTCAGCCAATTTACCATTTTTACCGTATTGGATGATCCGTCCTGGTGCGTCAAAGAGTACGTCTGGCGCTGTTCCTGCTTCGATGGCTGTTGTGATCTTTTCTGGACCTGACTTGAAGTCAATGGTTTCCAATTTCACTTTTACATCTGGATTTGCTTTTTCAAAAGCTTCGATGATTGATTTTTCATATGTTCCAACACCGTCACCAGTTTTTTCTTGTGTGAAGACTGGGAATGCCCACCAAGTGATTTCTGTTTTTCCGCTATCGCTTCCTGATTTTCCAGCATCTTTACTTCCACCAGAGTTACCACAAGCAGCAAGGCCAAGAATCGCAGCACCTGCAAGTACTGTACAAGCTAGTTTTCTAAATTTCATTTGTATTCTCCTAATTGATAAGCGTGTCCATATTGGATAGTGAGTAAGCTTCTGTTTGTCTACGTTTTTATTTCATTTGACGCATCGACCACTCTCCTCTTTTTTGAGATTGTATTATTTAAGACCGGCAACAAAGCGTTCCGTAATCTCTTTTGGTCTAGTGATAGCTCCACCGACAACAATACCTCGTACCCCATATTCAAGGATTTGCTTGGCTTGTTCTGGTGTATGAATTTTTCCTTCAGCGATGACATCCACACCTGCTTCACAGAGTTTTTTTATTAGTTCAAAGTCTGGACCATCTACTTTCGGACTATAAGAAGTATAACCTGATAGAGTTGTTCCAACAAAATCAACACCTGCTTCAACTGCTGCTATTCCCTCTTCAAAGGTACTGGTATCAGCCATTAAGAGTTGATGCGGATATTTTTCTTTGACTTGTCGGATAAAGTCCTGAATTTCCAAACCATCATAACGTTCACGTTTGGTACAATCCAGAGCAATAACCTCAATGTCTAGTTCAGCCAGTTCATCAACTTCTTTCATAGTAGCTGTAATGAATGGCTCCTGTGGCGGATAGTCACGTTTGATGATCCCGATAATCGGAAGTTTCGTAACCTCCTTGATCTCCTTGATATCGCGAACACTGTTTGCTCGGATACCGACTGCTCCACCTTGCTCAGCCGCTTTGACTAGCAAGGGAATGACTCCTCCCGCTTCTGTATAAAGCGGTTCGTGAGGAAGTGCCTGGCAAGAGACAATGATTCCATCTTTGATTTGTTCAATCAAGGCTTCTTTGCTGATCTGTGGCATCCTCTTTCCTCCCTTTCTTGTTCTTATGGGCTTATTATATATCATTTGTTAAGCGCTTTCAATAGTTTGTAGTGGAATAGATTTCAGTTTCAAAACTATTTTATATAACAGACTATCCTGAAAGTAGTTTCAGGCCTCTTAGAATTCCTTATTAACACATCTCAACTCGAAAGAAAAAGGTGGTAGATATAAATAATCTGCACCCCAAAAGTTAGACTACAAAATCTAATCTTTGGGATGCAGTACATAAGAAGTGGTTTTTTATCCTCATCATTCAAGTATCGTTTCAAATTCTGAATTTTATTGACAATTATCCATATAAATAGAACTATTCCTACTACAATCCGAAGCTAGACTCCCACCATAGTGTATGCATCATAGGTTACAGCACTAGCAAAATAGACACCTGATATAAATAAAGTTGACCCCCATGGAAAATAGGTAAAGACCTGACTACTCAAGTGCTTTTTCGACCAAAGAACAAGAATGGAAGCAAGAAGAAAGGTTACGTATAATAGGAGACTAATAGGTTTCAAAAATGCTCCCATGGATCGAACTAAAACAGTTGAATCATAAGAAATATAGTGTAAATCACCAGTTAAGGTAAAATTCTCTTGGATTACAATTTTCTTACTTCTTTACAAAGTCGGCACCGAAAATACGGATGTCTTTTATTTTTTATCTCCAAATTTCATCTGGCAGAACGCCGTATATCCTTGATAATCTTCCATTTGAGGAGGTCATCACATAGCAACTATCGTAGCAGCTACACCCCACTTTGTTAAAGATACAGCACTCACTTTCTGGGATTTGACTGTTCCCTAACACCTAGTTACACGTTTCGCTATCTGTTTCTTTCTTAAAACGTACCTTTCCTTGACTGTATAGCTTCATAATCTTCACAAAACGCACTGGGTTGTTTTGGTTATAAAGCAATATCATTGTACACCAGATTATCCCCGTCCCCCAAAAGTCCGAGTTAGTTTCAATAGGCTGACCAAATAACCGGATGTAACTATAAATAACATATATAGAATATAAATTCATAAGCACAAGAATCCATCGAACAATTCGGTAGATTGTGGCAGATGCCTTAGCTGGGTCAAAATGTTCATCCCTTACCATCAAATTATGTGACACTGCATAGTAAAACACCTTCTCTGTTGTCGGAACAGCCTTGCGAACATTTTTATAAAATCCTCGCTCAAAAATAGCAACCAAAAGCAAAAATTCAGCCAACCAAAATAGTAGGATATAGGTCAAACTGGTCCAGTTATAGACACCAATGGACATAGCTGAAAAGAATCCAAAAACCCCTGGCCCACCTGCCATCAGAAAAATAACCATTTCAGGAATGTAAGCATTGGTCTTATAAGCACCTTCCGTATTGAGCAGAAAACTTTTGGGAGCTGCTAAAGCCTCCCCAGTCTGCTGGTCATAATAGACCGCCTGACCATCGCACTCACCAATAAACACTCGACGACGTCTAAGAAAAAACATTCTAACCTCTTTCTAATTACTTATCCAAGTTTTATCACCCTAGCTTAGGCAACCTCCACTCTCCATGGGAGAACTTATCCCATACATGGTTAATTCCTTCTGAGATCTTACCTCCTATAAAACTACCTACCATAGAATCCGCAACAGTACCCACAGCTGGAAATGTATCAATTTCACAAAAGAGGTCTTAGCCGTCTTGAGCTGGGCATCAATCGAGGTTTTTGAATTAGACAAGGCTGTCTTCTGTTCATAAACCTCTTTCAATCTACCTTTCCTATGTTGCATAGAAAAACAAAGTCACCCACTCTTTAATTATACCATGAATCTAGAAGCCGATAACTAAAAAATCGCTTCATTATTTAAAGCGATTCTCATTTATAGTAAATCGTAATTGAAATTACTGAACTCAATCCTCGACTCTCATTTTCTGTATATCCAGACCTTTTCCCCAGTCTTCATAGATTTCCATATATCGAAAGTCTTCCATTGACAAAATGAGCTCTGAATCTAAGTAAGTTAGAGTCACTTCCTCTTTTTCCCAATCAAGCTTCATCGTCACAGATGTACCAAGCAGACTATTGTAACTATAAAAAGACTCGTTCTTGAGAAGCACCAACTGAAGTCTACGGAAAGCGTCACCTTGACTGACCAAGGAATGACCAACTTGCTCTAAGATAGATCCTTTATCCTCTTCTACTCCTACTCGAGCTAAAGAAGTTTGGTATAAAGCACTTATTTCATTCATTAGTACGCATAACCAATCAATACAGTTACACGACCTGCACCCTCAGTCTGTAAGATATGATAAAAAGGGGTATTTAGTTCTTGGTCATTCTGTTCCAATGTCCATAGTAAACGCGCATAAGCTTCTTTCGTTAATTCTTCATAATCATGATCTAATGAAACCATTAAAACATTATTAATTTCAAAATAGGTTGAAAAACGCATTCCCTCTACTTCCAGATATTCCTCTTCTAATGGAAGTAGAAACTCTACATCCATATTTCCATCTTCAGGAACATTGTTCAAGCTATAGACAATTGGTCCATCGGGATGCCCGCCTGCTTTTTCAATTGCTGTCATAAATGCATCTAGTTCATTTTGCATCTGACTTACATGAAAGCTGGCACGTTTTTTTATAACATTGCGAGCCTCAAAAACGGCTTCGTTTGTCACACCTTCTGCCACCACATAGTCCATTAATCTACCTCCCAACTACTGTATGCGTCAACTCTAATTTCCCTACCAGGATGATAAAGCACGTGGTACACTGCTAAGGTTTCCAATTCTTTATCTGCATATTTGATAGCCAAAGTATCATAATAGTCCCCTAGACTCCCCGAAGAAAATGTCGCAAAGTCATCACTACTTACTAAAACCTTTTCTTCAAAGAGAATTGGTCCGTCATAGTTACCTGTAGGATTTATTTCATTCCCAAATGTTGAGAAAATTGAGAAGTGATTCCGATCAGAAAAAGGATAACTTTTAAAGCATACCGGTCCATCTGAATACACAAGATCCAGCATATCCTCTATAAATTCCCAACATAGAGTGTAGATTTCTTGACAAAGTAATTCCACTGGAATATCAAGCAAATTTTTTTCTTCATAGCCATACAGTTGGTGAATCACTAACTTTTTCGGTCTTGTTTTCATCATGACTTCTTTTCTTTCTAGTTTATTCTTCAATTATTAATCCTACTCTTCATATTCTGGGTGTTTGCGTACATAGCGTGCCGCCTGAACTCCATCCACTATGAGAGCTGGGAAAACGAAGTTCATCAAGATTCCCAAGAAAACACCAAAGACATTCTCAATGTAACCAGTAAGAATTGCTGGGGCTAACATGACAGCTACAAAAGCAACTCCAAAATTAAACAATCTCTCTTGCTTCTTGTCATTGTCTTTACCACCATAAGTCTCCCATCGGTTGAAAGCCCAGATTTTCCCCTGATTTTTAGGAAGATAATACCAGGAGTAGAGACCTGTAGAAAAAAGCAGGATACAGAGAGCTACCAGATTATAAGCCAGCGCCAAGCCTGAATAGATTTCATCTTTCCCAACTAGCATAACCAAGCCTGCAAAAGTAATGTCAATGTTTAAAATCAAAACAAGTATAGAAACATAAAGATAGATAAAACTCTTAAATCTCACAATAAAACGATCAAAGAAAGAGAGTGGGATTGCTATACCACTAATGAACATGCAAACAATGAACAAGATTTTATAAATGCCAATATGATCGACATAGGTTGTCCCAAAATACGCCATAAAAGAGAATGCTAAGCTAATCCAAGATAGAAGCTTGATATAGCCTAGACTAACCCCATTTGTAATCAAAGGGCCGTGGTAGCGTTCTTCGTACATACTTATCCTCCAAATAAATTCTTTAAGCCCGATTTAGCCCATCCAGTGATGGAACTATCCTCTGATTTACCCCACTTCATATTCAAAAAGTAGGATGCTGCCACACCCACTCCAGCTCCTATGACCGTACCGATAGGACCACCAATCATCGTGCCAATAGCTGCACCTGCATAAGCTGCGCCTGCATCAGAAACTGTATCCACAGTCTGATTCACTGCAAAGTTCCGGATTTTTTGACCTGTTGTAGAGGTTTCATCATCCAAGAAAGATTCTTTGATATTCATCCAAATTGATGAAATAGAACCTGCAGCTCCCAAAAGTTTTCCACCTTTAGCCCATTTGCTTGCTTCCTTAAATCCACTAAGAGGATTCAAACCAGATTTAAATGAATCCTTCGCTGCAGCAGCTCCAGACTTTCTGGCATCGGCCCAAGCATTTTTCCAACCGGTCATCTTAACACCTCTACCGATATTGGTCTTGCGAATATCAGACTGCTTAGTCTGAGTTTGAAATTCTTTTCCTCTCTTATATACCTTGTTATTGTTTCTGTTATAGAGGTTCTGACGTTTTGAACCAATTTGAACACGGCCCTTACCATCAACAATAATTTTTCTGCCGTTGATATATTCTATTTCTTTTAAATAAGTACTTACTGCTTTAACAAACTCAGTTCCATCTTTTTCCCATTTACTTAGCGTAATTACTAGTTCGCTAATACTCGTCAGCAAGCCCAAAGGAGTTGAAGAATTGACATTTTCAGTGATTTTCTTAACATCTTGAACAAAATCTTTATCGTTATAAAATGCTTTGGCATCTTTTGAATTAAAATCACTACTTTTGAATTTATCAAGATTTTCTAGACTCTGAGTTTGCATCGTCATCACTTTATCAAACTCATCTCCTCGCTTCCAACCATTGAAGCTCGCCATATTCGTCTTGGTATCTGTTAAGATCTTCTTACCTTCTGACAAAGGGGTCGTAATCGTACTAGCATCTGGATTCGTCAGACTGATAATATCAGAGATAGAGCTATAAATAGTTGCAGTTGCTTTATCCACCGTACTAATATTGGTCTCCAAATCTGAAAAACCATCCAAAAGCCCCTGCAGATATTCCGTATCAATAATCGCATCTACTGCATTCTCTGATACCGTTGATTGAAATTGCTTAATTGTCTTCTCGTACTGAGCTAAGAGAACCGCTAAGGCATTCGTAAAATTTGTCAATAGCGGGACTTGGTGAGAGGTTTTTGAATTAGACAAGGCCGTCTTTTGTTCATAAGCCTCCTTCAATCTACCTTCCCTATATGGCATAGAAAAACTAAGCCGACCACTCTTTAATTATACCATGAATCTAGAAACCGATAACTAAAAAAATCGCTATAATATAGCGATTCTTCTCATATCATTATTTAAATAGATCCTTTTGGAACTTCTGCTGACTTCATCCAAGTATCGTAATGCTCTTCAAAAGCCTTCTCATCTTCGTTTCTATATCCTTCAAATAAAACTTCTTTGACATTTTCTCTGTTGAAAAAGAACAAATTATCTGGTGTCTGCATCCCGTTCGGAATAACCACTGATCCGTAGTCAAAATAGACACTCTTAGTTCCTCCTTGACCATCTTCCACTTCGATGACACTAGCTCGTGAAACAATCATCACTTCTGTATCATCACCATTTTTGAGGGTTACTACGGAACCCAAAGGTAAAATTTTATCTGTCATCTTCTTCTCCTTCTTCCTTAAAACGTACTTTCCCTTGACTGTATAGCTTCATAATCTTCACAAAACGAACCGGGTTGTTTTGGTTGTAAAGCAATATCATTGTACACCAGATTATCCCTATCCCCCAGAACTCATAATTAGTCTCAATAGGTTGACCAAATGATTTAATACAACTATAAATAACATATATAGAATGAAAATTAAAAAGCAAAAGAATCCATCGAACAATTCGGTAGATTGTGGCAGATGCCTTAGCTGGGTCAAAATGTTCATCCCTCACCATCAAATTATGTGACACTGCATAGTAAAACACCTTCTCTGTTGTCGGAACAGCCTTGCGAACATTTTTATAAAATCCTCGCTCAAGAATAGCAACCAAAAGCAAAAATTCAGCCAACCAAAATAGTAGGATATAGGTCAAACTGGTCCAGTTATAGACACCAATAGACATAGCTGAAAAGAATCCAAAAACCCCTGGCCCACCTGCCATCAGAAAAATAACCATTTCAGGAATGTAAGCATTGGTCTTATAAGCACCTTCCGTATTGAGCAGAAAACTTTTGGGAGCTGCTAAAGCCTCCCCAGTCTGCTGGTCATAATAGACTGCCTGACCATCGCACTCGCCAATAAACACTCGACGACGTCTAAGAAAAAACATTCTAACCTCTTTCTAATTACTTATTAAAGTTCTGTCACCAAACTTTATAATCTCTACTGCTTCTGTACTGACCCCAAAAAGTTGGACAAATAATTATTGAAAGGATTTAGTTCTGTACTGCACAGGACTAAGTCCTTTTA
>CAJNDD010000009.1 GCA_905221435.1 bacterium | reverse complement strand
TTACAATTGGCTTGAACACCTTTATTGTATCGCGTTTGGAGTTTTTTTGGTATAACCTTCGATGCGCACCCGCATAGCGGGTGGTTTATTTGTCTCGCACCTTACGGAGCGAGACGGACTAATAGTCACATAACAAAAAAGGAGGCAATCTGCCTCCTACATTCTAGTATGGATTTCCTTCAATTTAGCAATCATTTGAGTTGTTTTTTATCTTTCTTATCAAAGCCAACCAGATTCTTTTGCGATGTTGGCTGCCTCTGTTCGATTACCAGCTTCTAGTTTCGAAAGAATATTGGTGACATAGTTTCGGACGGTTCCGTTTGAGAGGTAAAGCTGATCTGCGATTTCTTGATTAGACAAGCCCTGAGCAATTCCCTTTAAAACAGCGATTTCTTGTTCTGTTAACGGATTGGGATGCGTCATCACCACTTCCATCAATTCAGGCGAATATTCCTTACGTCCTTCGAGAACCGTGTGCAAGGTTTGCATGAGGTCTGCAATGCTCCTTTCTTTTAAGACATAAGCATCCACTCCAGCCTTGACCGCACGTTCAAAATAACCGGGGCGCTTGAAGGTCGTCACCACAACCACCTTTGTTTCTGGTTTTTCTGCTCGTATCCACTCCAAGACTTCGAGACCTGTCTTAACAGGCATTTCTACGTCAAGGATGGCTATATCTACGGACTCCTTTTCTAAGAGTTGGATTGCTTCTTGGCCATCCTTGGCTTGTAGGACAGACTCTACATCTGGTTGAAAGGTAAGCAACTGGCACATAGCATCTCGCAACATACTTTGATCTTCTGCAACAAGTAGTTTCATCTTAGTTTCTCTCCTTATAAGGTAGTCGAACCTGCACTTCAGTTGGATGTTTCTGACTGATCACCTTTACTTCTCCAGAAAATGGAAGGACACGATCTCGGACAGTATGGAGTTCATCCCCCTTTAGAGAAGCAAAGCCACAGCCATCGTCTCTTACTATTAAAATGAGTTCTTTCTCTGTTCGTTCTAATTTTAAGTAGGCTTTCGACGCTTTGGCATGTTTAATGATGTTGGTCACTAACTCAAGCAAAATCATGGAAGCCGTTGACTCCAATTCCTGAGTTAGGCTAGCAGTATCTAGTTGGTGATCAATTTCTGTTTCAATTCCTGCAATTTCCAGCATTTTTTTAACAGTCGCAAATTCGGAAGCAAGGGTTCTAGTTTTGAGATTTTCAATGATGGTACGAACTTCATTCATGGATTCTTTACTGATCTGATGAATTTCTTTTAATTCTTTTTCCACTTGTGGATAGGCCTGCATTTGAAGAAGCTGGAGGGCAAGGTCCGTCTTCACACTCAACATGGCAAAGGTATGGCCTAGACTGTCATGAAGATCCTGACCGATACGACTGCGTTCATTTTCAGCCAAAAAAAGATTGAGCTTAGCATTTTGCTTTCTCTTTTCTTCTTTTATTTCCTCTGATACTCGAATTCGGTAGAGACCAAAGGTAAAAGCATCAGAAAAGACAAAAGTCACCAAGAAAAAGAGCAGTTGCAAGGGACTAACTTGATCAACCATATAAATCCCTGTCAAAATCAAGGGTTGCAAGACAACAAAACTGACAAAACGCCAAGAGTGAAGAGAAATCTCATCCAGCTCATAAATGAGGAGGTTAGATAAGTAAAAGATAAACCATGTGAAACCCGAATTCAGCCAAACCGATGTATAAAAAATGTAGGCAATCATGACCCACCAAGCCAGCCACTGCACGGTGCGGTTCTGACTGATTAAAACCGAGTAGAAGGCAAGAACAAATAGTAAAGTCCATAACAAGGTTAAAAGCGGGTACTCTCCAACGATGACACCCGCTATAGGAAAGATGATAAACACTATTGAAATATGAAACATATAATGCGTGTTTTTTAATTTTTCCAACAATTTATTTTACCTCAATCCGTTTTTTGAGCTGGATTACCAAGACACCAAAGAAAACTGTATATACTAGCACAACCAAGGCAGAAAGAATATTAAATTCATGGTGCTCCAAATAGGAAGAGACAACCTGCATCAGTTGATAGGTTGGAGTCAGTTTTCCAATAGATTGGAGCCATTCTGGGAAGGAATTCAAAGGAAACCACAGTCCACCTAGGACAGCCAAAGCAATATAGGCAATATTTCCAATAACCGTCATCAGTTGAGCACTGGGAAGCAAACTCACCAAGACACCCATACTGATAAAGACCACACTTCCGACCAGCAAAATAGCACCAATTACCAACCAGTCAAGCCAAGGTAGCGTAACTCCACGGACAAAATGACCAACCGAAAAGACAACTATAATTGATAACAAGAAAGTCAGCAGAGTACTGAACAGCTTTGATACATAATATTCTACCATAGATACAGGAGAATGTTGAATCAATTTTTGCCAGTTGTTTGTCTTGTCAGACTCGAGTGTGCTAGGGATACTGAAAAAGGCGCTTGACATGATACTAAAGAGCGTCATGGCAAAAAGATAGGCTTGAAGAACAATTTCTGGAATATCTGACCCTGACATCATACCAGAAAAGATAAGGTAAAACACACTTGGGAGTCCGATGGATAGCAAGTAGTAGACTGCTTGCCGTTTCATCTGGATGATTTCCACTTTCATGAGACTTGTCATATTTTTCATCGTCAATCTCCTTTAGTCTTGAGTCGTTTCAAAGATACTATCTAAGAGAGTTCGATTGCGAACTTCAATTTCTTCGATCGTGCAGCCCTGTTCTTGCAAAACTTTCCACACCTGACTGGCTTCTTTGGTTGTGAAGGAAAGAGCATTTTGCTTGATTTCAAGCTCTTGAACCTGATCCAAAGTGCTGATAACTTCCTGATAAGTTAGAGGTACCGTAAAGTGTTTTTCTTGTTCTTCACCACGCATGGCATAAGGCGTCGTATCGCGAATCAATTCTCCCTTGTGGAGAACCAAAATGCGGTCAGCCGTATGTTCCACCTCTTCGATATAGTGAGAAGAATAAACAATGGTGACACCATTTTTCTTTAATCGATTAACAATTTCCCAAAAATGCTGACGTGTCGAGGTATCCATGGCAGCAGTTGGCTCGTCTAAAAATAGAATTTTCGGACGACCGATTAAAGTCAACACGAAAGAGAACAAACGTTTTTGCCCACCAGACAACTTGCCCGCTAGCTGATTTTTCTGCTTGTCTGAGAATCTAAGCAAGTCATCAATTTCTTTGTCTGAAAGGCTGTCGGGATAAAGTGACTTGAAAAATGATAGAAGTTCTTTCACTTTCAAGCTTTGAACAACTGCATTTTCTTGCGGCAAGACAGAAATAAGCTGCTTTAATCGAGAATCTGTTGGCGCAAAGCCTTGAATGGCGACCTGACCTGAGCTCATGAACTTGTCGCCCAAGAGACAATCAATCAAGGTTGTTTTTCCTGCTCCGTTAGGCCCGATCAAGGCGACACATTCTCCGTCATTGATTTCAAAAGAGATGTTCCGCAAGATCTCCTTGTCTTTTATTTTCTTACTCAATTTCTCAACTTTAATCACAGTCATGAGATTCTCCTTTCAACCACTTCATTCCCATAGGGAAAACGACAAAAATCATAAACCCAAAACCCCAAGCACCACGAATGAATTGGCGAAGCAAGGTTTGGTCAAACCAACCAGTACACATTTCCACTAACCATACCAAGAGTGATAGGCCGATAAAGAAATAGATGATTGCTTTTTTCATTCCTCAAACTCCTTTTTCACATCTCTGACCAATTTCAAACCTTCTCTGACAAGCCAAGACATCATTCCAAAGCCAGCAAAGAGCTCCCAAGGAAAATGATAGAAACCCTCGTCCAATCCTGAAAACATGAGATAGGTCATAACTCCTGCTGCTACTAAACTCACTGCGACAATCATTTTATTTTTCATTTCTTCTTCCTCCATTTCACACTTCAATTATAGTCTTTTGAAGTTGGCGGAGCTAGATGCTTCTGTCACTAGGAAATATGACAAATGTCATAAACAGAGACAATAAGATAGAAACCTCTATACCAAGTATCAATTTCCTAGTCCCTAGGTCCCGTGAATAAGATTAGAAACCGTTTGAAGTCTAAAAAAGGCCTGATCTTCGTTCGTTGCTCATACAAAGGATTCTTACAAATAAAAAGAGGGCAGGATTTTTCGTCCTAGCCTCTCTCGTTTATTCTTCTTTGAATCCTTGTAATTTTAAAGCAGCAATCAGAGCGTTTGGCTTCTTAAAGTCTTCTATACTCTCCTCAAGTGGTTCAAAGAAATAAGTCTTTTTAACTCTATCCATATCTGCTTTTTCAAGATCAAGATCGATAACTATTCTCACCTTCTTATTATCGGCGATAAAATATTCAACCTTAACACCAGGTTCGTCCTTGATTTCAATATACTCTGGAGAGCTTTCCACAGCTTCACGAAAGACTGCTTGAAATTCTTCCGGAGTAATTTCTGCAGGAATCTCCTCTCCCATTTCTCCCAACATATCCATCTTGTATCGTTTTACAACATCCGTATAAACAAAAGTCATGGTTACATCAAATTCGTTCATCTTCCCTTTAAGGACTTTGGTCGTTTCCTTGATTTCTTCTTTTACCTGACTTGCCTGACTAGATGAATCAACCGAACTTGCTGTACTACTTGACTCTGTTGTTGCGGTGTTGGTTTGACCACAGCCAGCAAGAGCAAGTAACGCTGCAAAAATCAATCCTAAAACTTTTTTCATAAATCTCCTATTCCACACTGAAAAGATATGGATATACGGGTTGTTGACCTTGGTGAATCTCTACTTCAACATCTTCAAATTCTTCTGCGATTTCTTGGGCAATTTCATTGGCAAGTTCTTCGCTTCCGTCTTCACCGACATAGAAAGTCACGATTTCACTGTCTTCGTCCAACATATGTTTCAAAGTTTCAGTCAAGGTTTGGTGCATGTCAGGATTCGACACAAGGATTTTCCCATCCACCATACCAAGATTGTCATTTTCATGAATTTCCAAGCCATCGATAGTTGTATCACGAACGGCTGTTGTTACACTACCGCTGATAACATCACTGAGGGCTGCAGTCATGCGTTCTTGGTTTTCTTTGATAGACTTGCTTGGGTCAAAGGCAAGGAGGCTCGTCAAACCTTGAGGAATTGTACGTGCTTCTACCACAACAGCAGGTTGTTCAAGCACTTCAGCCGCAGACTGAGCTGCCATAAAGATATTTTTGTTGTTTGGCAAGAAGATGATGTTGCGAGCATTGACCTGTTCAACAGCCTTGATAAAGTCTTCTGTTGAAGGGTTCATCGTCTGCCCACCTTCGATGACATAATCCACACCTTGGGCACGGAAGATATCTGCTAAACCTTGACCAGCTACTACTGCGATAAGGGCATATTCCTTCTCTTCAGCTGGCTTGCTAACTTGTGCTGCTTCTTTTTCAACTTGTGCTTCGTGTTGGTTACGCATGTTGTCCACTTTAACCTTGACCAAGCTACCATATTTAAGCCCTTCTTGCATGACAAGACCTGGATCTTCTGTATGGACGTGGACTTTGACAATCTCATCATCGTTGACAACAAGTAGAGAATCCCCAAGGTCATTCAAGTAGTTGCGGAATTCATCATAGTCAAAGTCCTTAGCATAAGTTGGGCCTTGTTTGAGAGCTACCATGATCTCCGTACAGTAACCGAAGGTGATATCCTCAGTCGCTACATGTCCAGCAACTGACTTGTGGTGCTCTGCATTAATCATTTCACTCATATTGGCAGGCGTTGCTACAAAGTCCTCAGAAGCGCTGTATTCACCAGTGAGTGCTGAAAGGAAACCTTCATAGATGAATACCAAACCTTGGCCACCAGAGTCCACGACACCAACCTCTTTCAAGACTGGGAGCATTTCTGGTGTCTTAGCTAGAGCTCTCTTAGCACCTTCCAAGGCCGCACGCATGACCTCAACAGCATCATCTGTCTCCTCAGCTTTTTTCTTAGCCCCAATGGCCGCACCACGAGAAACTGTCAAAATAGTTCCCTCAACTGGTTTCATAACCGCCTTGTAGGCTACTTCGACACCAGATTGGAAAGCAAGAGCCAAGTCTTGACCTGTTAATTCGTCTTTTTCCTTGATAGCCTGAGAGAAGCCACGGAAGAGCTGAGAAGTGATAACCCCTGAGTTTCCACGCGCACCCATCAAGAGCCCCTTAGCAAGAATGCTCGCCACTTCTCCAACTGTAGAAGCTGGTTTGTCTGCTACTTCTTTCGCACCATTTTCGATGGTCATTCCCATGTTTGTCCCAGTATCTCCATCTGGAACTGGAAAGACGTTTAATGAATTGACATATTCAGCTTGCTTATTCAAACGAGTTGATGCAGCCTGCACCATTTCTTGAAATAAGCTGGTAGTAATTTTTGACACGATTATTCTCCTACAACTTTGATATTTTGAATGTAGACATTCACAGTCTGAGCAGTGATTCCTAGTTGGTTTTCCAAACTAAAACGAACACGCTCTTGGATGTTTTTTGAGACTTCACTAATTTTTGTTCCGTAGCTCAAGACGGTATAAACATCAACTGCAATGCTGCCATCTTCGGCTGCCTTTACGACAACACCTTTTGCATAATTTTCCTTACCAAGAAGGGCTTGGAAATTATCTTTGAGGGTATTTTTGCTAGCCATACCGACCACACCAAAAATCTCAGTTGCTGCACCACCTACAACGGTTGCAATCACTTCATCTGTCAGTTCGATTTGACCATCTTTTGTATTAATTTTTACAGTCATTTTTTTTACCTCAACTAGTTGATACTCTATTTTATCATATTTCAGCCCAAGTGTAAAAGCAGAATGCTGTATCGGCGGATATTTACTCTATTTTTCAAATGATTTTATCCTTAGAGCAAAAGAAAAAGACCTAAGCGGTCTTTTCGTTTTTATTAAACGCGTTCAACTTTACCTGATTTCAAAGCACGAGCTGAAGCCCAAACTTTTTTAGGTTTACCATCGATAAGAACAGTAACTTTTTGAAGGTTTGGTTTTACGGCACGTTTTGTTTGGTTCATCGCGTGTGAACGGTTGTTTCCTGATACAGTCTTACGACCTGTAAAGTAACATACTTTAGCCATTGTGTTTTCCTCCTATTAGATCTAATATAGCGGATGTGCTAGCACCACATACCGTACTATGTTATCACACTTTCTCGAATTTATCAAGGGCCTAAACTATTTTTTTATTTAACGTAAACAACTCCAAGTTTACCAAAAGCGACTTCCCCACGGATAATCAAGGTTTTGTTTGTTGGCGCTACAGGAGCATCTGCCTTAGCTGCACCAAAGGAGGTTTCTACTTTCAAATCGACACGCCAGTGTTGTGGAACATAGACAGTTGCATTCCCGAAGGCCACTTCAATATTTAAAGTTGCAAAATCACCTAGCATCTCTGCATTATCATAGTAGATTTTAGCATCCCCAAAAGCGACTTCCACCTGATCGACTACAAGATCTTGATCCTGCTTATAGAAGGTTCCACTACCAAAAGCGACTTCCTTATCCGTGATAACTGTTCGCTCACCGTTGTACCACCATTTTTTGCCATACCAAAACTTACTTGAGTGAGTGAGATAGCCAACACCTAGCACTGCTAGGATACTAGCCCAAAACAAAGACTGGTTTGGGATTGGCAAAATATTATAAAAATGATTCGCAATCATTAAGGCTACTAGAGCGGTAAAAACTGCCGAAGTCAGGTGACGACTAAGCAAAGCCTCAACTGATTGGTAGGCAAAAAATACGATACCAAGCAAAGGCCATATTTTTCCATCCAAAGAAGGAATGCCAAAATTCCCTTGCAGCAAGATCCAAGCTGCTAAAACCAATAAAACTATACCAAATGCTTTCTTTTTCATCTTTTTTACCTCATGTTTCTTAGATTTTCTTTTAGGAGGGATTGGTAATGCCGTGAGACATGAACCTCCTTGTGCGTCTGATAAAAGGAAATGGTGCCCGTTCCTGAAAAGGACTTGTCCACTGAGTAAATCTGACGGATGTTTGCGATAGTTGACTTGGACACTCGACTAAAATAGCGAGGCAAGATGGACTCCAACTCATAGAGCTTGAGACGAACTTCATAGGCTTCCTTCTGGGTATGAGCATAAATCTTGCTCCCTTCAGTTTCAAAGAAGAGAATTTCTGACAGGTCTAGATAATATTCACCTGTCCCCTTGTAAAAAGTCAATCTCGGAGCCTTTGACTCTTGCAAAAGTCGTTGCAAGTCTGCAATTTCATCTGTCAAAGTGGGGGTCTTGATGACAATTTCAGTCTCCTCTAAATTGCCGTCAATCTCAATTCGTAACTTCATCACATCTCCTTTCTGACTCTACTATATCAAAGCTAAGTTAGGAATACAAGGACAAAAAAGCAAGTGGTCAATTTGAAGCAGTAAGTGGTTGTAGGACTAGCTTAACTTACATGTCAGAATAGGAAGAAAAGGAATCCCCACACCAGACCACAAGCATAGCCAACCAAGACATCCTTGGGATAATGAACACCCCCTAAAACCCTCACCAAGCCCAGCAAAGCTGAAAAGAGCAAGCATGCTAAGCCAACAGGTAGACTAGTATGTAAGCAAGCCATGGAGATGATAGTTGCCGAAAAGACATGGCGACTGGGCATAGACTGTCCCGAACTATCCTTGTCAAGCAAGGGACGGATGTCCCAAGTTTCGTAGGGGCGCGGATGATTGATTTTCTTACGGAAAAGAGACAAAATTATAAAACCTGTTGCAGGAATAAGCACATAAACCCCAACTTGCTTCCCAAGTCCTAGTTGCAGGTAAGTGGTGACTAGCAAGGTCAAATAGACTAGGGGCATGGCGACTGTCATCAAGCGATTGAAACTGCGTAACAGAAATAAAAGGATGGGATAGCTGGTGAATCTGGAGCTGATGTTTTGATACCATTCTTGATAATTTTTCATTAAATTTCTCATTCATTACCTTGTTTTCGTCTACAGGTGAGACGTTTGTCTTCTAGTATAGTGCAGAAAAAGAAGGCCGTCAAGCCTTCTTTTGATTTATTCTTCTGCTTCGTCTTCTGTAAATTGACTATTGTACAAGTCAGCGTAGAAGCCACCTTGCGCCATCAGCTCCTCATGGTTGCCTTGTTCGATGATATTGCCATCTTTCATGACAAGAATCAAGTCGGCATTACGAATAGTTGACAAGCGGTGGGCAATGACAAAGGAAGTTCTACCCTCCATCAAACGGTCCATGGCTTTTTGAATCAACTCCTCTGTACGTGTGTCGACTGAGGATGTCGCTTCATCCAAAATCAAGAGCGGTGCATCTTTGAGAAGGGCACGAGCAATGGTCAAAAGTTGTTTTTGTCCAACAGACAAGGTTACGGTGTCATCCAAAACAGTGTCGTAGCCGTCTGGCAAAGTCATGATAAAGTGGTGGATTCCTACTGCTTTGGACGCTTCAATCATACGTTCATCACTGATGTCTGTCTGATTATAGATCAAGTTCTCTCGAATCGTTCCTTCAAAGAGCCAAGTGTCCTGCAAGACCATTGAAAATGCATCGTGTACTTCCGAACGCTTCATGTCCTTGGTATCCACACCGTCGATGCGGATACTTCCCTTATCAATCTCATAAAACTTCATCAAAAGATTGACAATGGTTGTCTTACCAGCCCCAGTCGGTCCAACGATAGCGACCTTCTGACCTGCATGAGCTGTCGCAGAAAAATCATGGATGATAGTGCGCTCTGGTGTATAGCCAAAGGACACGTGATCAAAGACTACTTCCCCTTTCATGTCGCTCAATTGTCTGTCCTTATGAGATTCATCCTGCATCTCAGCTTCAGCTAGAAATTCTAATACACGAGTCATGGCTGCACTCGCTTGTTGCAAGCTTGTAATCCCTTGGGCAATCTGTGACAGAGGTTGGGAGAAGGTCCGTACGTAAACCATAAAGGCTACAATAATCCCTATAGTGATGTGCCCTTCCAACGCCAGCGCGGCCCCAACGATGATGACTAAGACATAACTAAAGTTCCCAACAAAGAACATGGCTGGCATCATGATACCAGAGATAAACTGAGATTTCCAGATGCTGTCATGTAGATTCTGGTTCAAGCCTGCGAATTTTTCTTTAGTGGTATCCACACCATTATAGCTGGTCACCACATTGTGTCCCGAATACATTTCTTCTACATAACCATTGACAGCCGCCAAGTTGTTTTGCTGAGCTCTAAAGTACCCTTGTGACTTGGCCATGATTACGGAAACCGCCGCAAAACCAACAAGGGTTGATACAACGGTTACCAATGCCAAAATCCAGTTCATCCCAAACATGGTCACCAAGACAGCAATCAACAAGAAACTAGCTGAAAGAACTGTCCCTAGACTTTGGTTGAGAGATTGCGCTGCTGTATCCACATCATTGGTCACGCGCGAAAGGGTATCTCCTTGTGAATGACGGTCAAAATAGCCAAGTGGCAAACGATTGATTTTTTCAGCGATTGCTGTCCGCAAGCGTTTTGAAAAATGCTGAATGCTCGTTGAAAAGATATAGGCCTGTGTATAGTTAAGGATGGCGCCAAATACATAGAGAATCACTAAAAAGCTAGCAATGTTTGACACAGCTACCAAGTCGATTTCTGTAGTCAAACCATCTGAAATCAAGTTAGTAATTTCTTTAATCTTAGTTGGCCCATAAACGGTGATGATACTTGAAATGACTGCAGCCACAACTGCTATTAGGAGAGGGAGTTGGAGGCCTGCCATATAAGGTTTGCACTGTTTCCAGACCGACACTTTTTTATTTTCCATGTTCCAATTCCTCCTTCGATAGTTGTGAGTAGGCAATTTCTTGGTAGACTTCGTTGGTAGCTAGAAGTTCCTTGTGGGTGCCTTGTCCCACGACTTTTCCTTGATCCAATACTAAGATCAAGTCTGCATCCATAATGGTAGAAATACGCTGCGCTACGATGAGCTTGGTCATGGATTTTGTTTTCTCGGCTAGCTCTTGGCGTAGGACACGATCCGTCTTGTAGTCCAAGGCTGAGAAGGAATCATCAAAGATGAGAATCTCTGGTTTACGAGCCAAGGCATGCGCAATGGCCAAACGCTGTCTTTGACCTCCTGAGAAGTTGGTTCCGCCTTGGGCCACTTCTGATGCAAGACCTGCTTCCTTGTCTTCGATGAAGCTTTTAGACTGGGCCAATTCCAAGGCTTGCCACATAGCAGCTTCGCTTAGAGGAGTTTCTTTGCTCTTACCAAAGTCCAAGTTCCCCTTGACATCTCCAGAAAAGAGTACAGCTTTTTGTGGAATATAGCCGACCTTATTGCGCAAATCTTCCAAGTCGTAATCTTGCACATTGACACCGTCCACTAGGATTTGTCCATCTGAAACGTCGTAAAAACGTGGCAAGAGGTTGACAAGCGTAGACTTACCTGATCCAGTCGATCCGATGAAGGCTACGGTTTGACCCGCTTCTGCTTTGAAAGTGACATGTTCCACGACTGCTTCTGAGTTTTTAGAGTAGCGGAAAGTCACATCACGGAATTCCACTTGTCCTTGAACTGAAGGATCCGCTGTCTGTGTATGACTAGGATTTTCAATAGAAGAATGCAGATCCAATACTTGATTGATACGTCCTGCCGAAACCAAGGTACGAGGAAGAACGATAAAGAGTGCTCCCATGAGAAGGAATCCCATCACGACCTGCATAGCATAGGACATGAAGACTACCATATCACTAAAGAGTGGCAGACGTTCTGTCAAACTTGCATCGTTGATGATATAGGCACCAATCCAGTAAATAGCTAAACTTAGTCCACTGGAAATCGCCATCATAATCGGGTTCATAATCGCCATCAATCGATTGACAAAGAGATTGAGACGTGTTACCTCATCGTTGGCTGCTCCAAATTTCTTATCTTGGTAATCCTCGGCATTGTATGCACGAACAACTCGAATCCCCGTCAAACTTTCACGAGTGATGCTATTGAGTTTATCTGTCAATTTTTGGATGACCGATTGTTTTGGAAAGGCCAGAGTCATGAGAACGGTGGTCATCAAGACGTTGACAATAACAGCCACAACGACTGCCCAGAGCCAGTATTCCGATTTCCCAAGGATTTTTCCAATGGCCCAGATAGCCATAATCGGCCCACGAGTCACTACCTGTAATCCCATGGTAAAGAGCATCTGTACCTGTGTGATATCATTGGTCGTCCGAGTCAAAAGACTTGGGATTGAAAAGCGCTTGATCTCTGTCTGCGAAAAATCTAAAACACGATGAAATACGTCTCTACGTAGATGGGTTGTATAGGAAGCTGCAACGCGAGCGGCAAAGAAACCAACCATAACAGATGAAAAGAAAGCCAATAAAGACAAACCAATCATCTTCGCAGCTGGTGACCAGAGTTCACCCAACTGCGTTCCAGACGTTCCCAGTAATTCTGTAATTTGCGAAATATAAGTCGGCACCTCTAACTCGAGATAGACCGAGAAACAAGTGAACAGAATCGTAAGGACGATCATTCCCCACTCTTTTCCTGTAATACGTTTAGCGAGTTTCTTCATTCTCTCCTCCTATCTTCTCAACATTTTCTTGCAATTGCCCGAGTACCTTTTCAAAGATTGCCAAGTCTGACTTTGAAACCCCCTCTAGCAGACTCTGATCGATCCGATCAAAAAAAGCCTTAACTTTTTGCATCTGCGAACGCGATTTCTCCGTCAGGCGAACAAATTTTGCCCGCTTATCGCTCGGGCTCGCCTCTAACTCAACCAAACCATTTTGCACCATACGCTTGACTAGATTACTCGCCACAGATTTAGTAATATTGAGTTCCTGCTCGATATCCTTAATCAAGACCAGTTCCTCTTTTTGTTCACAATGATCTAAAAAACGCAAAACCTGCCCTTGCGGTCCACCCATAAATTCAATGCCACATCGCTTAGCTTCTTTCTGTACCATCAGATGAACCTGGTGTCCAAAACGTTTAAACATTAACATCGGCTTGTCCATGATTGCTCCTTTCTTACGATAAATATAGTTCTCACAAGAACTATTTTAGTTTCCATGAGAACTATTTTATCATTTTCAGAAAAGATGTCAAGAAAAAAGTTTCCAAGAGAACTATTTTAGTTTAAATTGACATTAGGCAATATTTTTTCTATAATAAGCACTAACTACTGTGGATAGGAATCCATTCACTTGATGAAGGGAGAAAACGTTCAAATGAAACCAGAAGAACAAAGAGTTTTAGGAATCTTGGCAACCATTTTTGGAGCCATCGCACTTTTAGGATCCTGGATCCCATTTATTAACTATCTGTCATTTTTCATCGCCAGCGTCGCTTTAATCCTAGGGATAATCGGCCTTATCGTCAACCTCAAAAAACGAAAAACAATGGCTATTATCGGAACATCCCTGGCAGTTGCCTCTGTTGTACTTTTCTTTACGACTCAGGTACTATACGCTGATGTCTACAAAGAGTATGCCAGGGAGTTTAACCGTTCCTACATGGATACGAGTGCCTCAATGGAACGCGAAGAAAAAAGCGGCTCGACAGACGATACCTTTACCTGGACCCAAGAACAGTTCGACGCCTTAATCGAAGGTGACCTTGACAACAAAGGAAAAGGTGGTACCAACTACAAGGATATTATCAACAAACACGGACAGCCAGATTCCGAGTTTGACTTCACTCTTGAGGGTTACAATACGAAAAAAATCACCTATTTCTCTATTGGAGACAAGATTAAGACTGTTACCTTAACTTTTGCAAAAGATGACAATGGACAGCTCTTGCTCGTCCAAAAACATCAGTCGGTCTAGGTCTAGAAAAAAGCAAGCAACAAAACGATTCTGAAACCATATTCTAAGTTCAAATATCAAAAAAACGAACAGCTAGTAAAACTGTTCGTTTTTCTATTAGAATCCATCCACGTTTGTGTAGATCTTTTGTACGTCTTCGTCGTCCTCAAGAACGCTGTAAAGTTTTTCAAAGGTTTCAAGGTCGTCACCTGACAATTCTACTTCTGACTGAGGAATCATTTCCAATTCTGTCACTTGGAATTCTTGGATACCTGACTCACGAAGGGCAACGATAGCCTTGTGAAGGTCTGTTGGAGCTGTGTAAACAGTGATTGTTCCATCTTCTGCTTCTACATCATCCACATCCACATCTGCTTCAAGCAAAAGTTCAAAGATGGCATCCGCATCTTCACCTGCAAATACGATAACACCCTTGTTGTCAAAGAGGTAAGAAACAGAACCTGAAGCACCCATGTTCCCGCCGTTTTTACCAAAAGCTGCACGAACATTGGCTGCTGTACGGTTGACGTTTGAAGTCAAGGTATCAACGATCAGCATAGAACCATTTGGTCCAAATCCTTCGTAACGTCCTTCTGTAAAGGTTTCGTCTGTATTTCCTTTTGCTTTATCAATTGCTTTATCGATAACGTGTTTTGGCACTTGCGCTTGTTTAGCACGATCGATAACGAATTTCAAAGCAGTGTTTAATTCTGGATCTGGCTCTCCTTTTTTAGCTGCTACATAGATCTCTACACCAAATTTTGCATATACTTTAGAGTTAGCTCCATCTTTAGCCGTTTTCTTGGCTACGATATTGGCCCATTTACGTCCCATTAGGAATCTCCTTTTTTCACATTTTAATCTTTCTTATTATAACACAAGTCTAGCTGATTTTCACTAGAGGAAATGGATTTTGTTCAGCAAATCGAGCTATGATGACACTTTTGTTGCCAAGATAGCCTTGCCTTCTTTTATCAAAGGATGACGGAAAAGTGAAAAGTACAGTTGGGTAGTCATCGCAACCCAGATAAGGGGTTCACAAAGGATGACTCCCCTATAGCCTGCCCAAGGGATAATTAAAACCACAAAAACGATTTTCCCGATTAGTTCTATAAAGCTGGAAACTAGAGGAAGGACTTTCTGCCCCAATCCCTGCAAGCAATTGCGATAAATCAGCAAAAGGCTCAAAATCGGATAAAATACTGAACTGATTTGCAGGTAGAGACTACCGTTTTCTACCAAGTAAGTATCTGTCGAACTGGCCAAGAAAGAAACCAAGCTAGGACTGGCAAAAAAGAGGAAAATACAAACAAAGCCTGCCCAGGACATGCTCAAACGACTCCCAATACCAAGACCTTGAACTATGCGGTCTGGTCGCTTAGCCCCGAGATTCTGAGAGGCAAAGGTCGTCATAGCAGAAGAAATAGCCGTCATCGGAAGGAGAGCAAAAGCCATAATGCGTCGGGCCGCTGTTTGCGCACTTATAATCACGGCCCCAAAGGTATTGACTGAAGACTGTAAAATCACACTACCAATGGACACAATTGAACTCATCAGACCCATGGCCAAACCTTGCTCCAAGAGATCCGCATACAAGGCCTTGTCCCATTTAAAATGCTTGAGTTGAGGGAGGAGTTCTGGAACACTCTTACGGATATAATAAAAGCAGAGAACCGCTGATAAGCCTTGCGAGATAATGGTCGCAAGACCAGCAGACTGAACACCCAGATGCAGTTGCGTAATGAAATACAAATCCAAAACCACATTGACCAAGGCAGAGAAAATCAGAAAGCCAAGAGCCGCTAGACTGTCTCCAATGGACCGCAGCAAACCTGCAAAAAGATTATAAGCGAAGCTGACGCCTACACAGGTCACAATCATAGAAATATATTGATAGGATTGAGGAAGGATTTCTGCAGGGGTATCTAAATATTGCAAGAGTGGATACAGACCGACAAAGCCCATCAGCATAACCACAATGCTCAAAAGAGCACCTAAAATCCAAGTGGCTGCTACTGCTTCCTTGATTTTGGTGAAATTACGAGCCCCATAATAGCGGGCAATGACAATCCCCATGCCATTTCCAACACCAAGCGTAAAACCTATAATCAAGTCAAAAATGGCCGTTGTTGCCCCTACTGCAGCCAAGGAATCTTGACCAAGAAAACGCCCAACAATCAAGACGTCCGCAGTGTTATAGAGCTGTTGAAAAATATTGGACAGCAAGATTGGAAAGGCAAAGCTTAACAGCGCAGGAAGAATAGGACCATGTATCAAGTCCACGGATCGTTTCTTATTCATAAAGCTATTATATCAGCTTTCTAAAGGAGCGACAAGACTCTATCACTAAGTTTGAAATCAATTGCTTACAGAGAAACAATTTGCTATAATCAAGAAAAGGAGGTCATTTATGAGTTTGACCAGTCAATTAATTACCGATGTATTTCCTGATCTGGATAAGGTTGAAAAGCTAAACAAGGAAGCATTCCCCGAGGAAGAACGAGTTCCTCTATCAGAGTTCTTGCGCTATCAGGACCGAGAGGACGCCCACTTTTTTGCTTTTTATAACCAAGAAGAGTTTGTCGGCTTTGCTTTTGCTATCTCCAATCCAAAGGCCTTCTATGTCAGTTTTTTTGCCATCATGCCCCACTTGAGAAGCCACGGATATGGAAAAGAAATCATCGAAAAGCTGACTGATTTTTACCAGCGAACCATGTTACTGGAAGTCGAGCGCTTGGATGAAGAATGCGATAACTTGGAGCAGAGAAAGGCCCGCATGGATTTCTATCGACAAAATGGCTTCAAAACAGCCAATGCTTTTCTAGAGTACGAAGGTTTGAGTTTTGAAATCCTCTACCGTGGCGACCATTTTGACGAGAAAGCCTATCGCGACATCTTCCAAAAGCTACAGGATGAGCATTATTTTGACTTTCATATCGAGTATCGTCGTTTTAGTGACCATTAGTTCTTTCATCTGAAACAAACATAAAAAGTAGCAGTTCATTATCTGCTACTTTTTATGTTATTCTTCGATTTCGATTTCAAGTCCATCGCCTAGATCAAGCGTTACTTCTTGGTTAGGTGCTAAATCTTCAACTACAGAAGTAGGAGTTGTCCCTTCTTCATCTTCAATCAAACCGTATTGAACACGAACCTGATGGTCAATCTCATCAAAAATCTCTGGGTGATCCGCCAAGTATTTCTTAGCATTTTCAGATCCTTGCCCGATTTTTTCACCCTTGTAAGAGTACCATGCTCCTGCTTTTTGGATGATATCGAGATCACTTGCGATCTTCAAGAGTTCACCGGTCTTAGAAATCCCTTCTCCGTACATGATTTCAACAAAGGCTTCCTTAAATGGTGGAGCTACCTTGTTTTTCACGACCTTGATCTTGGTTTCCTTACCAACATTGGTATCTTTTTGGTCACCAGTTCCCTTGATTTGTGTGCTTCCACGAACATCCAAACGGACTGAAGCATAGAATTTCAGAGCACGTCCACCAGGAGTTGTTTCTGGGTTTCCAAACATAACCCCAACTTTTTCACGTAATTGGTTGATAAAGATGGCAATTGTTTTGGTTTTATTGATAGAAGCTCCGAGTTTACGCATAGCCTGGCTCATCATACGAGCTTGCAAACCAACGTGGCTATCTCCAATGTCTCCATCAATTTCTGCACGAGGTACAAGGGCCGCAACCGAGTCGATTACGACGAGGTCAACT
Organism: bacterium; assembly: GCA_905221435.1. Taxonomy (GTDB): domain Bacteria; phylum Bacillota; class Bacilli; order Lactobacillales; family Streptococcaceae; genus Streptococcus. The sequence goes on along the minus strand of CAJNDD010000009.1, from coordinate 53,423 downwards.
GCACCTGAGTCAATCAATTTTCCTGCAATTTCAAGACCTTGTTCCCCTGAGTCTGGTTGTGACAAGAGCAGTTCATCAATATTCACACCAAGGGCTGCAGCATAGGCCGGATCAAGCGCATGTTCTGCATCGATAAAGGCTGCAATACCGCCTTCCTTCTGTGCTTGCGCAACAGCGTGAAGGGCAACCGTTGTCTTACCAGAAGACTCTGGTCCATAGATTTCGATGATACGTCCTTTAGGATAACCACCTGAACCAAGGGCAATGTCCAGAGCCAATGATCCTGAACTCATCACTTGAACTTTTTGCTCCGCGCGCTCACCCAAGCGCATGATTGATCCTTTACCAAAGTCTTTCTCAATCAATTTCAGGGCATCGTTCAATGCTTTTTCACGGTCAGCCCCAAATTTTTTCCCAATTTCATCTAATTTTTTTGTTGGTTTTTTCGCCATTCTATTCTCCTGTATTCTAATAGTCCTAAGACCTATCTACTATTATATCAAAAGTTAGTCACTTAATAAAGCCTTGCGAACTAGGTTAAAGGCATGCATGACCGCGATATGTCGAACATCTGCTCGACTTCGTCCTGCGATATTAACCTTGATAACCTCTATCCCTTTTGCATGTGCCAGTCCAATAAAAACTGTACCAGCTGGATGACCCTCTAGGCTATCTGGTCCAGCAACCCCCGTCAAACTGACTCCATAATCAGACTGAGTCTTGAGCCGTGCCTGCTCTGCCATTTTTCGAGCCGTAAACTCTGAAACGACACCATGTTTTTTAAGCTCTTGCTCAGAAATTTCCAGCATCTTAGACTTTTCTTCTAAACTGTAAGTGACAAAACCGCCATTAAAGATGGCAGAGACGCCCGAAAAGTCTGCTAATGTCGCTTGAAAAAGGCCTGCTGTCAAGCTTTCTGCCGCAGTAATGCTTTTCTGTCTCTTCTTTAGTTCTTCTACAACGACACTTGCTAGGCTGGTTTCTTCCCCATATCCATAACAGATGTCTCGTAGAGAAATTCCCTCGAAAGTCTGACGATTCAAGAGTTGATTTTCTAGGATATCCAGTGCTTGATCAGCCTTTTCTTGACTGACTGCTTTTGTAGACAAACGCAAGGTCACTTCTCCCGTTTTAGCATAAGGAGCCAAGGTCGGATCTGTTTGATTATCAATCAAATCCGCCAAAATGGTCACCAACTGACTTTCACCAATCCCAAAGAAACGGAGCACTCGTGAATACAACTTGCTGCTAGTCATCAACTTGGGCAAGAGTTGATTTAAGACCATGGGTTTCAACTCGCTTGGCGGTCCCGGGAGAACCACATAGGTCACGCCATCTACTTCCAACACCCCTCCTACTGCTAAACCTGTCTCATTTGGCAATGGAGTTGCCCCTTCTAAAATTTGGGCTTGGCGCTCATTATTTGGTGTCCGAGCATAGTCAGGTCTATGAGCAAAAAAGATATCCAGTTTTTCTTGCGCTTGAGGATCAAACACTAAGTTTTTTCCTAAAAATTTTGCCAGAGTTTGTTTGGTCAAATCATCCTCAGTTGGTCCCAAGCCCCCTGTCAAAATCACAAGATTACTACGTTGACTCGCAATCTCAAGCAAGGACAAAAGACGAGCTTCATTATCTCCCACTGCCGTTTGGAAGTAAACATCTACTCCAATTTCTGCTAATTTTTCTGATAAAAACTGGGCATTGGTATTGACAATCTGCCCTGTCAAAATTTCCGTTCCTACAGCAATGATTTCTGCTTTCATATTTCCTCCTACCTATCTATTCGAATTTTTTTGAAAAAATCGCAGGAAATTTCCCACGATTTGATTCTTAGTTTTATTCTATCTCTTCGTTTGAAGCATTTGTGGAAGGTGCTGTTCGACCATAAAGATTTTCATACAGAACAGCGTTGGTCTCCAACTCCGTCACATCCTCTCTCCCTAGGGAACGGCGCAAGAGATTTTGCATTTCTAGCATATGCTCTCTCGTCACGATTTGGTAAGAGATTCCCTGTAATTCTTCGCCCTCACCACGAAGTTGAAGTGTCTCAATATTTTTAAAAGAATCTTGATAACCAAGTAATTGAGGTACGCTTTTCGCTGAAAGGTCTATGTTGGTCTGCATATTTTCACTGAGCGCTTTTAGGATTGCCTGATAATGACTAATGCTATTCAAACTCAAGACTTTTTCCACAATTTTTTGAATGACTTCACGTTGACGTTTTTGACGACCATAATCCCCTTCAGGATCCTGATAACGCATCCGTGAGTATACCAAAGCTTCCTCACCATTCAAGGTTTGTTCTCCAACACCAATAGAAATCTTATTAAACTCTTCTTGGTCAGTAATGGAAATTGGGAAACCAAGTGTGTTATTTACTGTGATTCCCCCAACTGCATCAACTAGCTGTTGCAATCCCTTCATGTTAACCATGATATAACGATCGATATGGATATTCATCATTTTTTGAATAGTTGAAATAGCCAACTCTGCACCACCATTGGCATAGGCAGCATTGAGTTTTGCTTCCTGAACTTGTCCTTTCCCAAGATCAATCTTAGTCAAAATATCCCGTTCCAAACTCATCATAGTGGTTTTCTTGGTTTTGGGATTGACTGTCAAGAGAATCATGGAATCGCTGTTCCCTACCCAAGGATCAAGACGTTCCTCATTTCCCGTGTCCACCCCCATCAAGAGAATAGTTAGAGGTTCTGTCGCTTCAATAACGTTGGTTTCTTCACCAATTTTCTTATAAGTTTTTTTACTTAAGGTTTCTGTTCCTTGATAATAAATAGTATAGGCATAAGCACCCACACCTAAAGCTGTTACTGCTAGAAAAGCTAATAGCATTCCGATTATTTTTTTTACCATCTTATCACTTATCTATCAGTCTACCCATCAGGTAAACGTTTAAAAATATCCCTTCTTCTAAATAGGCTCCTCTTTCTTGTAAGCCTTCTGTAACAAATCCAAATTTTGAATAGAGGTGGATAGCTGCCTCGTTGCGCTTTTGTACACTGAGCTGCAAACGATGCAAAACTCCACTAGTTTTAGCCCACTCAATACCTTCTTCAAGGAGCATGCTTCCTAAGCCATGATTCCAAAACTTCCTTTGGATGACCAAAAAGATATCCCCGATGTGGCGAATCCGTATACGCTGCTCTGCCGTGATGTTCAAAACACCTGCAATTTCATCATTCAGGAAGGCTAGGAGAGTGATTTGGTTATCTGAAGTCGCTTGCTTTTCAATAAAAAGCGCCATTTCAGATTCTGTCATCAGGATACCATTTTCATCCAAACTGGTGAAATCTGTCTCCTGACCAACTAGATCCAAGAATGCAACCAAAGCAGCGGCATCATGAGATTCAGCCTCACGAATACAAAGTTCATACTCCATCTTGAAGCTCCTTAATCAGTTGTTCAGCACGAGAACCCTGAGCGGTAAAATAGAGGCGACGACCTTCAGCTTCTTTCAAGAGTTCCAACTCCAAATAGGAATCTGGTAAATCCTTACCTAAAAGATGACCCCACTCAATAACGGTCACACCACCACCGAAGAGGAACTCATCCAAGTCAATAGAATCAGCATCCCCTTCAATCCGATAGACATCCAAGTGGTAAAGTGGCAAACGACCTTCATACTCTCTCACGATGGTGTAAGTTGGACTTTTGATCATCTGATGAATACCCAAGCCCTTGGCAAGACCCTTAGTAAAGGTTGTTTTACCAGCACCCAGTTCTCCAGACAAGATCAAAACATCGTTTTTTTGGAGTAAGGTCCCTAGGCGTTCTCCCAGATTGATCAGCTCTTCTTCATTTTTTGTGTACATGCTACTATTATACCAAAAAGTTTTCTTTTGTGTGAATTTTCTTTACAAACTTACTATAATAAATTTGGGAAAATAGGGAATTTTTATTGATAGAAAAGCGTTTTTAGAAGAATATACACATGGCGCTAACAAGTAAAATATCTCGGATTACGTGCCCGTAAAAAGAAAATTCCCTTCTCATAGATTTTGGAAACAGAAAACGAGCAAAAATGAATCCCAAACCGACATAAAAAACAATGGATAATACTGTTATTGGATTTCTCAAGAATAGCAAGGTTGCCAGAACTGTCAGGATAACTGTTTTTTTCTTATCGAGAGAAGTTCCCAAATCTCGGCTGTACTTTTTAAATGGTAAAAAGACAAGTAAATCAATCCCAAACAAGAAAAAGAAGGAGGGCAAGAAAAGATCTACTAACTCTTGCTGAAAAGCTGTCTTTGTAAAAATAGTCTCCGACAATACCAGACAGACACCAGCTAGGTTTAAGACCAACAAGATACTATAAAATAGTTTCACTTTTTTCTGACTGTTTAAGATGCTATGGACATCCTGATCTTGGGTATAAAAGAAATTCATCCCCACGCACAGACCTGATGCCAATACGATAAACACTAGAAAATAGGCGCTTGACTGCTTTAAGGTTAAGATGGCTCCCTTCCACAGCAAGCAGCTACTCAAACTAATCTGGATCAAAGCTAGTAACAATAAGATGCGAATTGATTTTATCATTTTCAGTTCTCCCTTCGTATACATGATTATACTCTGCGAGAAAGATAAAAATTCCCCTCTCTTCTCAAATGTCCAATTTTGGCGCTCAACTGACAAAAATATGAAAAAGCAAGTCATTAAGCTAGGTTTTCTAGTTAATAATTACGATAAAGATGCAACCGTTCAATCAACTCTTTTCAGAGGCTATATGTTCTCATTTTTCTAAAATTCGCTCTCATTTTCGTAACTTTAACAAGTTTATGATTCGTAAATCTACTTTTCCTAAACCATCAAAAGGGGAAGACCCGACTGGTCTTCCCCAAGGTTTCAATAGAAAACAAGAACATTCCCTTTCAAATAAAACGAAAGGATAAATGACAAGGAATTATATACAATCTCCTCATTCAGATACGGACCGAAATCTATCTCTTCAGCGCCTACTTGTTTCTTTTGCTTATCAATGTCAATTTTGATAAGTCTTGTGTAGTGCTACTAAAGTCAAAAGTCGTTTTATCAGTTGCTGACTCTGAAGCCACTAAATCAGTTGAGACTTCTTGGCTAACGCTGAGAGATTCTGCTATCACCAAACTTTGAGAAGACGATTCAGAAGCAGATAGACTAAGGGAGTGCTCAAGCGACAAACTTTGGGACACCGACTCCAATACAGAGAAACTATGCGATAAGGATGCCTCTTGACTTAGAGATTCCTCTAAATAAACACTGTACGATGTAGAGGCTGAAACAGATGCTCTATAGGATTCTGATTCCGAAACGGACAGACTGTGAGACTCTGAAGCCTCTTGGCTTAGAGATTCCTCTACATAAACACTGTACGAAGCTGAGGCTGAAACGAATGCTCTATAGGAGGCTGATTCCGAAACGGACAGACTGTGAGACTCTGAAGCTGCTTGGCTCAGAGACTCTTCTACATAAATACTGTGCGAAGCTGAGGCTGAAACAGATGCACTATAGGATTCTGATTCCGAAACGGACAGACTGTGAGACTCTGAAGCCTCTTGGCTTAGAGATTCCTCTACATAAACACTGTGCGAAGCTGAGGCCGAAACGGACAGACTGTGAGACTCTGAAGCCTCTTGACTTAGAGATTCCTCTACATAGACACTATGAGAAGCTGAGGCTGAAACGGATGCTCTATAGGATTCTGATTCCGAAACGGACAGACTATGAGACTCTGAAGCTGCTTGACTTAGAGATTCCTCTACATAAACACTGTGCGAAGCTGAGGCTGAAACGGACAGACTGTGAGACTCTGAAGCTGCTTGGCTCAGAGACTCTTCTACATAAACACTGTACGATGTAGAGGCTGAAACAGATGCACTATAGGAGGCTGATTCCGAAACGGACAGACTGTGAGACTCTGAAGCTGCTTGACTCAGAGACTCTTCTACATAAATACTGTATGAAGTAGAGGCTGAAACAGATGTACTATAGGAGGCTGATTCCGAAACGGACAGACTGTGAGACTCTGAAGCTGCTTGACTTAGAGACTCCTCTACATAAACACTGTGCGAAGCTGAGGCTGAGGCTGAAACAGAAAGGCTAAACAAGTGAGAACCATACTGACTTAGAGATTGTTCAAGAAAGGCACTTTGTGATTCGAACTCTGAAATAGCAAAACTAAGAGATTCTTCAACTGATGAAGTCTGTGGTTCCACTTGAGAAAGGCTGATTAATTCGGTTTCTGAAACGGATGCACTTAGAGAGGTTGCAGCCTCGGCGCTCAGTGATTGTCCCGCTGAACGGCTAGCTGAGGCTGACTCTGAAAAACTAAGAGATGTTTCGCGAGATAAAGTCTGCGACTCTACTTGAGAAAGACTAGCTGAGTCGGATTCTGAGATAGAAACACTTAACGATGCTGCAGTCTTAGCGCTCAGTGATTGCTCTGCTAAACGGCTGGCTGAGGCTGACTCGCGGGATAAAGTCTGTGACTCTACTCGAGAAAGACTAGCCGAGTCGGATTCTGAGATAGAAACACTTAGCGATGTTGCAGTCTTAGCGCTCAGTGATTGCTCCGTTGAACGGCTGGCTGAGGCTGACTCAAGAACAGATAAACTACTTGATGTTTTTTTGTTTTCGAGGCTTAATGATAGTGAAATGGAGTCTGCTGTACTCTTCAAGCCTCTTGTTTTTCGAGAATCTGTAGTTTTAGAGAGGCTAGTTTCCAAAGAATGTGATGCACTAACCGTTTGACTCTTAGCTGGTTCTTTTTCTTGAGAAAGACTAGAGTCACTTTCTGGCAATAGAGATTCTTCGGAACTGCTTTCCTCACCTATATTCATCACATCCAAACGATCGTAGTACTGAATAGACTCTAAAGCCTTATCAATAAGAAAGGTTTCACTTTCTTCAGGAGATATGCTTTCTCCTACTACTTCTGTATCCTCGCCCTCATTTTCTCTTGTAGCGGACAACTCTTCCTCTTGATTTCCTCTTTTTATGAGACGCTTAAAACCATCTAAAAATTTACGAAACGTACCTTTAGCGTTTTCATTGTTTGACATAAATATTTTCTCCCTAAATTTAATGATAATACTATTATAAAGGCTTGTAGACTATCTGTCAAAACAATTTCATCAAAATAGTATTTTTAAAACAAATTCTTTAGATTGACTAGTTTCTCGCTTTAAAATCAAGTGCTTACTCTAAATTCTAATGCTTACTCTAAATTCTAAGTACTCCCAAAACTCGAAAATGTCTATCCAAAAGTGTAGAATAAGAGAGATTTGTTCCAACTCTTTTTGTACCTCAATTTTTTCTCCTAGTCAGATAATGAAAAGCTCCAATTACCACTGCTAGAACGACTACATAGACAACTTGAGTGGTTTCTAGAGGCACAAAAGCTTCCTGCAGGATAAAGGTGTTGGCAAGCGCTCCAACAAGGGCTGCAAGGCTCAGAAACGCGAGCAAGATTAGTTTGTATCGATTAAAGGGCAGGCTGACCTTAGCAACCAGGCACAGACCATTGACCAAAGCAAGGAGGAAGCAAATAAATTTGACTTGACCTGGGACAGTGATAAAAAAGTTCGTCAGGAAAACACTAGCAACCAGAATGCCACCGCCAATCGCAGCATTGGTCAAAATATCTCGCATAAAATGTGTGCTGACCTTTTCTTTATTGGACTCAAAAGTTAGGAAGAAGGATGGAATCCCAATCGTAATAGCTGAAATGATTGTAAACTGAATGGGGATAAAGGCAAATTCCAAACCAAATATCACACTCAAAATCGCAAACACGATGGAGAAGAAAGTCTTTGTTAGAAAGAGAGAGGCTACCTTTTGAATGTTATTGATGACCCGGCGCCCTTCCATCAAAATATCATAAAATACTGCAAAGTCATCTGTCAGAAAAACAATATTGGATACACTTTTGGCTGCGCTGGTAGCACCATTCATCGCAAAGCTGATATCTGCTTTCTTGAGAGCCAGAACATCATTGACCCCGTCACCACTCATGGCAACTGTTTTACCAGCATTTTGCAAAATAGATACCATCTTTTGCTTCTGTTCAGGTGTCACACGTCCAAAGATATCGTGTTCCAAGACCACTCTCTCAAAGGCATCATCGCTCACCTTGGTCATATCAATCGCACGGGCTTCTTCCTTAAAACCTGCCTTACGAGCCACCCCATATACAGCCACATGATTATCACCGCTGATAATCTTCACTTCAACACCTTGAGATTCGAAATAGTCAAAGGTTTCCTTGGTATTGTCCTTAATCTCATCCGACAAAACGACGTGCCCTAGTAGTTCCATATTGGCTGGACTCATGATGTGGTCCTTACTATGGGCAAGTGTCAAGATTCGAAAACCTTGCTGCTTCAGATGTTCATAGTAGGAATCCATTGGCTGGGTAAAGCCTAGAAACTCATAGGCTCCGAAGAAATAGGTCCCACCATCTTTTACTTGGACAAATGAATACTTATTTTTGCTTGAAAAGGCACCGACTTCTTGAACTTCCCACTTTTTCTCACAGGTTAAGTAAGTCTTCAGAGCGCGCGAAGTTGCATTTTCATCCTCAAAATAGGCCAGATAAGAAGACAGTTTCTCTGCCAGTTTCGCATCCATTTCTTGAACCTTCATATTCCCCGTTGTGATGGTACCTGTCTTATCGAAACAAAGAACATCTACACGTGCCAAGGTCTCCACACAGTATAGCTCCTGCACCAGAACCTTCTTTTTGGCCAGCTTCATGGCAGCCACTGCTAAGGATACGCTGACCAGGAGAATCAACCCCTCCGGAATCATACCGACCAAGGCACCAGAACTTCCTAAGACGATCTCAACATAAGACCGTCCTAGACTAAAACCTCTGACATAGAGCAGAATGGCAACTGGCACCAGCAAGATAGAAACGATTTTTAGAATCTTATCCATGTAATCGCGTAGTTGAGAAGGGTATTTTTTGAATTCCTTGCTGGATTTTGCGAGTTTGTTAATATAGCTATCTGGACCCACAGCCGTTGCCATAACCAGACAAGTACCGCTGACGACATTGCTTCCGCTCATCAGCTTGTCACCAACTGTTTTAAAGACCGAATCACTCTCACCAGTCAGCAAGGACTCATCAACTTCAATATTCCCTTCAAGGACTTCTGCATCTACAGGCACCTGATCCCCCAGATTGAGATGCAGGTACTCACCCAGAACGATGTCCTCTGGGTCAATCTCGATTGTTTGACCATCTCGATTGACCCTGTACTTACTTTTACCAAGCAAACTCAGCTTTTCTAAGGCATTTTTTGAACGCACTTCTTGGAAAATCCCAATGGCTGTATTGATAGCAATCACACCTAAAAAGAGCATATTTTCAAATCGCAAGGTTGTGGCTACCAGAACTGCCAGAGCCAAGTTCATGGCATTAAAGAAGGTAAAGATATTTGAAACGACGATTTCCTTTGTTGTTTTATAGGGTTTAATGTCACTGATGTTTCGTTGACGATCCTTGATGTCTTGGCTACTTAAATACTTCATTTCTACTCCAATATCCTTTTGTACTACTATAGTAACACATATCTTTTTCTCTGTCACTTAAAGACTCAAAATAAGAAGAACTCACTTGGCAAGCAGCATCTATCGCCACTTCAAGAAGCTACTTGAAAAAAAGGAGGATAGGATTCCCCTAACCTCTTTTCTCTATGCTTATTCTGCCAAGGCACCCATTGGATCCCATGGTGCGAGTACGATTGGTTCTGCTTCATAGGCAGCTTGTTCTTCTGCTGTCAGCAATTCCTTACGGACAACTATTTGATAGGTGTATTCATCCATCCAAGCGTCTGAGGCAACAAAGTAGCCATCTGTACCGACCTTGTCTCCCCATGAGTTTTCAACCTTCCACTTGATTGATTCACCATTTTCGTCCAAATCCACACCCGTCAAGACCATAGCGTGGGTCATCAAGCTTTCGCTGTAGTCCAAGCGTCCAGCCTTGTCTTGAGTCAGTTGGATATCCATGCTTGATTCGAAGTCATAAACATCTGTTGCAAGAATTCCGGCTTTGCGGTTGCTAAGTTGGCCGACATCTGAACCAAACCAAACAGTTTCTCCTGTCTGCATTTGGGCAATCGCCAATTCTTTCAAGCGCTCCATAGGAACGTTGATGTAGCGAACTGCACGGCTACCAACCACATTCCCCAACATCTCAACTGTGTAAGATTTGCCGTAAGGCTTATCAGCAGTTGGAGCATTGATAACAGAAACGTAGTCTTCTAGAGGAAGATTGACATATTTCTTGTAAAATTCCTGTGGTGTGATACCCTTTTCGCTTTGGTAGTTATCATCCTTATCGCGATAAGCAAAGTCAAATTTACGTGGTGGAAGACCTAGTGACATAGCAAGGAAGTTAAAGATTTCTTGCAAGAGGTCTTCTTTCTTAGCTTGAACAGTCGCTTGGTCTGCACCAGAAGCAAGCAAGTCACGCAAGATTTGAGCATCTTGACGAAGCAATTTGTTAAGGATGACATTGAGCTCACGGCTATTGCTAGATGAAACAGACTCAGGATAAACAGACTTAGGAACGACACCGTACTTCTCAAAGAGAGACACCACCATATCCCATTGACCACCGTCTTGTTGTGGAGTTTGAAGTAGGAAACTAACCTTACGGCTCGTCAATTCTTGGTCTGCAGTCGCAATCACTTGTTCCAGGAACCAGTTTGATTTCTCATACTTGTCCCAGAAGAAGGTGTGGGCTTGTGACAACTCAAAGTTTTCCAGTTTGTATTGAGAGATGAGTTTATGGCGGAAGGTGTTGAGAGCTGCAAACATCCAGCAACGACCAGACGCTTTCTGGTTAGTAACCTTGTCCTTGGTCAAATCCAATGAGAAAACAGGTGTGTTGTCTACATGGCTTTGGCGACGCTCTAGGGCCGCAAAAATTCCGTTGTGGCTGGCAGCATTTTCAATCGCTTGGTATTTGACATTTGCTTCATAGTTGGCAAATAATTTATCTGTAAATGATTCTTGAATCGCGTTCATAGATTCCTCCTTTTATTCTACTGTCTATTATAACTCTTTTCACAAAGGAAGCAACCGAAAAACTTAAAAAGGCAAGGACATCCTCCATCACCTTTTCTAACATAATCCAAACTAAGCAATACTAGCAAGGAGATTCTCTAGCTCCTCTTGGGTCAGGCGACGCCATTCTCCTTGTTCTAAGTTCTCATCCAAGGCTAAAGTTCCCATCGTCAAACGTTGTAGGTCCACCACTTCCTTGCCACAGTAGGCCACCATTCGTTTGACCTGATGGAACTTCCCTTCTGCAATGGTCACACGAACCAGACTTTGATTCTTTTCTGCATCAATAGACACAAGCTCCAGTCTAGCAGGCTGACAGGTAAAGTCTTTGAGCGGAATACCCTTAGTAAATGTCTCCACATCTTCTTGGGTCATGATTCCCTTGACTTGTGCCTGATAAGTCTTGTCCACATGACACTTTGGCGAAAGAAGAGCATGGGCAAGCTGACCATCATTGGTCAAGAGCAGAAGACCATGCGTATCGATATCCAAGCGCCCTACTGGGAAAACTTCCTTGGTCCGAGCAATATCATCCAGCAAGTCCAGAACCGTTCTGTGCTTAGGATCCTCAGTCGCTGAAATAACTCCTTGGGGCTTGTTCATCATGTAGTAGACAAACTCTTCGTACTCTAGCACTTGACCATCAAAGCGAATTTCGTCTTTTTCTTCATTTATTTGCAATTTTGCTGATTTTTCTTTTTTACCATTTACTGTCACGCGCCCAGCTTTAAGCAAGTTTTTGACCTCAGTTCGACTCCCTACAGCGCAGGCAACTAAAAATTTATCTAATCTCATAGAACTATTATATCATACTCAAAAGGAGGCTGGTACAATGACCAACCTCCTTTTCGTTTCATACTCTTCAAAAATCAAATTCAAACCGCGTCAACGTCGCCTTGCCGTACTCAAGTACAGCCTGCGACTAGTTTCCTAGTTTGCTCTTTGATTTTCATTGAGTATCAGATTTAAGAAATTAACTTCCTCGTCTCCAGAAAATAGCTAAGACAACCATAGCACCTAAAACAGCTGGAACAATAGCTATCCCCGCTAGGATTGGTCCCCAAGTTCCAAAGAGCAAGTGACCCAAAGAAGCACCAATCCAGCCGAGAAACATTTTTCCAAAGCATCCCATGCTTTCTCCGCGATTGGTCAAAGCACCTGCCAAGAGTCCCACTAGGAGACCAACAAACATACTTCCAAGCATAGCTTCTCCTTAAATTGCCCAGTCTCCATTGCGGAAGAGTGGTACGCGTGTTCCATCCTCACGGATACCATCGATATCCATTTGATTCGAACCAATCATAAAGTCTACGTGAACATCTGAACGGTTAAGCCCCGCAGCTTCAAGCTCTTCTTCGCTCATCTCTGCCCCACCAACAACGCTGGTCGCATAGGCTGCACCGATAGCCAAGTGGTTTGAAGCATTCTCATCGAAAAGCGTGTTAAAGAAGGTAATGCCTGACTGAGAAATTGGGCTTGGATCTGGTACCAAGGCACATTCCCCCAAGGCACGCGCACCCGCATTTTCAAAAACAAGGTCCTTCATGACCTGATCACCCTTTTCAGCAGTAATGTCAATGATTTGACCATCCTTGAAGGTTACTTTAATCCCTTCGATGATATTTCCGTTATAGCTAAGTGGTTTTGTAGAGGTTACATAGCCATCTGCACGACGGAAGTCAGGAGCCGTAAAGACTTCTTCTGTCGGCATATTTGGCAAGAATCCTTCTCCCTGTGCATTGATAGCACCAGCTGATTCCCAAACGTGGTTCTTTGGCAAACCAAGTGTCAAATCAGTTCCTGGCGCTGTGTAATGAAGGGCTGAAAATTGCTCTTTATTAAGCATTTCCGCCTTGCACTTAAGGATTGCTGCATGTTCTTCCCAAGCCTTAACGGGATCTTCTTCGTAGACACGGCAAGTTTTGAAGATTTGGTCCCAAAGAAGATCAACTGCTTCTTCATCGCTCGCAGCATTTGGAAAGACTTTCTTAGCCCATTCAAGTCCAGCAGCGGCCGCCACTGTCCAGCTAACCTTGTTGGATTGCGTTGCGATACGCATTGGCTTCATCGCAAGTCCCATCGCTTTGGCAGAAGCTGAAAGCTTGTCCGCATCCACTCCGTTCAAGGCACCTGGATCAGATGAACGGACACCGAGACGGCTAGCCTTGTTTTCCAAGAGGTAGTTCATCTCAGCAATCTTGTATTCTGGCACATTGTTCAGACGCTCTATCGGCGCGTGGAGGAATTTCTCACGGTTAATCACATCATCTGTCCACTGAACGATAACCTCATGTGCACCTAAAGCATAAGCTTCTTTGACGATCAAATGCGCCAACTCGCGTTGCTCCACATCGATAGAGAGAGCCAAGGTGTGACCAGGTTGCACGTTAATTCCGTTCGCAACCAATAATTTCGCATATTTTTCTAGATTTTCTTTAAAATTTGGTAAAACCATTCTATTCTTCCTTTTCTTTTGTTATTTTTCCTTCAAAGCAGAAAATAATCCTGCTAAAGCAATGGCACCAGACAAGAGCGCTGTTGATAGTATAATTGTTTCATCTGCTAGCTCTAGCTGATAGTCAAAAATCTTTTCAGCAGGTTTATCTTCCGCAAAAATTCTTAGTTTCATCAAATGTGCCCCATTACTAGTATATCACATATATTAGCATTTTAAAAAACAAGCTCATTAAAGCTTGTTTTTATTTAACTATCACAAAAGTCGTGTACATATCTTTCCACTTCTTTTTCCATAGATTGAATCTCACGAATACCCCATTTATCATTCTTTACCGTTACGTCTGCCATCATCTGTAATTTTAAACTCTGGCGATTGAAAATTCCTTCCCACTGTTTATACTTTGCACTTGGAACCAAATTCCCAAACTTCGAATTTTGGCTATCTGTAATGATACAAAGATTCCCAAAAGAGTGCAAAAATTTATCATCAAGCTTTTCAACCCTTTCATCACTATTTGGATGTTGTGGAAACCAATGTTCTATAGAGCGACGATATGTAAATTTGAAATCTTCAAACTTAACATCGTATGCTTTCTTTAATTCTTCACGATTTTTCCATAAAACATAATCTACAAAGTTAAAAGCATAAACAGGAATTGCACCATATTTCTTAATTCTTCTATCCTCAGTAAACAGTCTTTCTTCTGCATACGTCACTGCCATTTTTTCAAGAAATTCTTTAAAATGAGCACCAAATTCTTGATCATTTAGTTCTTCAATATGTCTGAAGAGAAATTGAAAAATCTCATATAACCAACGACTATCACGATTAGCAGTAAAGGTCACAGCAAACATAGATTGAAGAAGAATAATATTTTTGTTAATTTCCGAATCTGAAAATGTATTCTTAGTAAAGCGTTCTTCAACTATGTAATGCTCTTTCGCTTTTCCATTAGGTTGATATTCATAATAAGTTCCCTTCTGCAAAAACCATTCATCCTTATTTCTGCTTGAAGAATCCATATTTGAATTTCTAACGATGTAATTATCAAAAATATGTTTTATTTTAAGAAGAAATTCACTGAATTCAATAATCCAAGTCTTATTTTTATTTTTTATATCAAATAGGGCTAAAAGTTTCTTGTCGTCTAACTGAACCTCATTGGTATCCTTACCTTCCCAAATTGCCAATACATGGAGTAGGAAGGTTGGAAAATCGATAACTTGGGTATAATCACCAAAATCTTTTTCTACTTCTATATTTTTTTCATTTATCTTTTTTCCTAATATATCTGATAACTTTCTTCTTTCATTTTGATAAAAATCAATATCATCATAAATATTATGAAATGAGTAATTTGTGAAATGCCATCCAAAAATACGTTCGCGTTCTTGAAAATCATCTGCTCTCTTCCGTCGCATCTTAAATTGACTTGATACCGGCTTATCAAACTCTGCACAGGCATCCCAAATCCTTGCAAACTTTTGAGCCATTTCTTGATCTTCACCAAATTTAGACATCATTTGTGCCTTAAGGATTTCATGAGCTTCTAGTTGTTCGCCTCGAGAGTTGAAACGTTCGAAATAAAGATTCAAATCTAAGTCTTCAGGAAGTATACTCCGAAAAATGATGACATTCTCAAAAAAATAATCAATGAAAGACTGAAGATTAAGTTCGCGCTCCTCTAGCACTTTTTTCAATGCGTCTTTAGCATGTCCGTAACCTCTAGTCAGCTCATTTTCATCACCCTCTGAAATTTCTTGCTTGGTAAATAGCTTTTGAATATTCTCATTTGATTTCTTTCGAGCTGGGAAGGTAAGATTGACAGCTTTCAATCTATCAAAACCAAACTCACGCTTCAAAGCTAAGGCAATCAAATTAAGGGCTGTTGTCCGTTGTTGCCCATCTATGATTTTGAAATTGTTATTCTCTTTATTAACGACTAATGTTCCAATATAATAATTATCCCTATTTTCTTGAAAAGCATCTGCTACGTCGTTCAATAACTGCTCAATTTCATCATAGGTCCAGGCAAAATTTCTCTGATAAAGAGGAATAGCATAGGTATCTTCATTTAACAAACGATTAACTGATAAACTTATATGCGTTTCTACCATCTATCTTTTTCCTCCTCTATAATCTTGTCCACAGTATAATTTTCAAATAATTCTCTATCTATCTTGATCATGAAATCATTTGGAGTGACAGCATGAGATAAAAGTTGAAATAGCTTTTGAACCTCTTTTTGTCTAAACCTTCCACCAGCGGCATAGTTCCCAACAGTTGCATCATATATGGCTTTAGACTTAACTCGAGGGTAGTAAGACCAAATAAACAAGGTCTCTACTATCTCCTTTGATAGCTCCTCTTTTCCAAATCTATCTGCGAAAAGCGAGCAAATATTTAGAAATAGATTGTGACACTTGAGGTAGCGCCCCTTTGAACTATTGTAAATGTTTAACATACCTTCTGGGTAAGCTAAATTTTGTTCTTCTTCCTCTAACTCATTAGAGATTCCTAACCGTTCATTTAAAAAATCTTTATGATTTTTAATAGTTTCATGAGAAGATTCAATATACTCAAAAAATTTACTTCCATCAATGATTGGCATAGTAATTGACATAGGGAGGTTTTCAATATGACGATACAACTCTAAGTATGGAAAGTTCTGATTCAAATCAACGCCTTTAAAGTCGTCAATAAAATCCTCTGTAAATCGTAGATAAGAGCCATAACGCTTGTTTGTTAATCCTGTTTCTCCCCTAGACCACCGTCTCATACGGAAAAGATGTTTATCAAATAACTCTTTGAGACTTAAATCTTTATCTTCTACAAATTGCTCCCACTTTTCAACAATCTTTTCATCTTCTGAATCTTGCTTGCGAAGATGATAGGCTTTGAGCAAATCATGAGGTTCTAAAGATTTTCCACGATTATTCTGAGAATCAAATAACTGAAAGGCCTCTGATAATCGTTCCTGTGGCATAGTAATCACGGAGACAGAACAATTTTTCAATAGAAAGTTGCAAATATCTTTTGCCTGATTTTCGCCAACCAATTGAGTCAAATTTACCCACTCATTATAATTTTCACTCGCATGATAGCAAGACATCTCTCCAAATTCAGCACTCAGCAGTTGATTCGCACCCTTATAATTCCCTAAATCATCTAATAAATGAAGAAACAAGGAAATTGAAATTAGACGTTGCTGTCCATCGACAATATCTAAGTGTCCTTCATTTTCATGTTCATTTTCATGCAGGATAACGGATCCTATCTGATATTCCTTTTTACCCATAGCATCTCGTAAATCATAAAAAAGATTACGGATATGTTTTCTGTTCCATTTATAAGGTCTTTGATAAGAAGGAATCCGCAATTTCCCTTCTTTCAGTAGTTCTCCAACCTTTTTAGAAGTAAATTGAATACTCATTTTATCCTCATTTATATTTATCTATCATTTCTTGAACTGTTTGCTTCATATCCTCTACTAAAATCCGAGGAGACAAAACAGTAACTGCTTCCCCTTGTCCCAGCAACCAGCGTTTAAGACCCGGTGTATACTGACTTTTAAACTTAAAATGAGTCCAGTCTCCATTTTTCCCAACTATTTTTGCATTTGGAAATTGATCCATCACAATAGTAGGATCATACAAATACCCAATCTCAATACTGATTTTCTTCCCGATAAAAGCATCAACTCTCTCGTTACGAATATCACCATCTCTAAATTTATCTCTATAAGAAATAGAGGGTTTCTCTATACCACTAAGAGACCATGATTGGATACGGTCTACTCTTAAAGTAATATAAGTAGCGTGTTTTAACTGATAAACAACCAGATAAAAATAATGACTATCATAGTAAAGAGATACAGGTAAAACCGTCTGCTTCTTAGAAGACTCAGAATAAGGTTTTTGATAGACAATATCTAGAACCTGTTCATGCAAAATAGCTTCTGATAAATTCCAAATTTTCTCTATTCTATTTTGTTGATCCGTTAAGGGAGCATAGTTAAGCTTTTCACTGCCAATGATCTGCTCAATTTCTTTCTGGTCATCACGAGGAACTAAAATCAGTAAATTTTTTAGTAAGCTATCAATTTCTGGCCTATTCAGTGCTCGATTTTCCAATAAAATCTTTGAAATAACAAGTATATCCTTTTTATTAAAAACTGACTTACTTGATAGGCTATACTTATTCGTTTTACGACTATAAAGCAGGTCTCCATTAAAATCGGGATGACTGGATAAAATATCACGAAGGAGCGAAAAATCTCTCTGTATCGTCTTTTCACTAACCTCAAATTTCTGAGCTAATTGCTTTTTTCCTAACGGAGTCCCAAACTGTAAGCGTAAAAAGATTGTTAGTAATCTCTCTTGATCATTCATCTAATGTCCTTTTTGTTAATCTTCAAGCGATGTTAGACAAGCTGTCATTCCCCACTTAAAACGCACAATCAAAGAAAAATGTAGATTTTCCAATTGATCTGGTTCAGAGTCACCAGAGAAAACCATTTGTTTATTCATATCATGTTGAGAATTAAAAAGATTAAAAAATTTTTCTTGAATCATATCATCCTTTTCTCCCAATATCTGAATATCATCTACTATTAGGAGATCAAACTTCTCACTTCTAACTTTTTGTATTTCTAGCTCATTTTCTAACAAATCTTTAGCAGAAATATATTTTACTCGCTTTTCTGGATTGTTCTCAAGAACCTTATTTCCAATTGCTTGCAGGAGATGTGTTTTTCCTGAACCTGATTGCCCATAAATATAAAGGGGATTGTATTTTAATCCTAAGTTCTTTACTACTTCTAAAGCTTCTTTCTTTGCTAAAGCATTACCGTCTTTTTCTATAAAATTTTCAAATTGATATTTGTTATCTAATCCTGTATTGTTCATCATTTAAACCTCTTTCTTTGTTATGCTATAAGTATAACAAAACAGATGGACAATTTTTGTCCGTCTGTTAATTTTTTTTAAAACAAATCATCAAACAAACTCAACTGGTTATCCTCTGGCATATTGCCGAGAATCCCCATTTCATCCATCTTTTCAACCAAGGTAGATGAGAGTCCACCGCGCTTGCGTAGTTCTGTTTTAGAGAGGAATTCTCCCTCCTGACGAGCGCGTACCAGTTGCTTGGCTACGTTCTCTCCCAGACCATCCATTGCTACAAATGGCGGGATGAGAGTATCTCCGTCGATAAGGAATTCAGTTGCATCACTACGATAGAGGTCTAACTTCCCAAACTTAAAACCACGTTCCCACATTTCATTGACAATCTCAAGAGTTGTATAGAGGTCAATTTCCACATTAGAGGCTTCATTATTCTTCCGTTTTTCAGCAATTTCTTCCATTCTGCGCTTGATAGCATCCAAGCCTGCTCCCATGGTCTTGATATCAAAAGCCTTAGCACGGATTGAGAAGTAAGCACAGTAATAATAAATGGGATGGTGAACCTTGAAGTAGGCCACACGCAAGGCCATCATAACGTAGGCTGCCGCATGGGCTTTAGGAAACATGTACTTAATTTTCCCACAGGACTCGATATACCACTCTGGCACCTTATTGGCCTTCATGGCTTCGATGTAGCCATTTCGCTCCTCTTCGGAAATCTTCAGCCACAAACCTTTACGCACCCGTTCCATGATAGTAAAGGCCATCTTAGGTTCGAGACCAGCATGCATAAGGTGAACCATGATGTCGTCCCGACAACCGATAACAGTTGATAGGTCCGCAATTCCTTGCTTGATCAAATCCTGGGCATTTCCTAACCACACATCGGTACCGTGGGACAGACCAGACAGCTGAAGCAACTCCGCAAAAGTCGTCGGATGCGTCTCATCTACCATCCCACGTACAAAGTTGGTTCCAAACTCTGGAATCCCCAGCATCCCTGTCGGTGTTCCGATTTGTTCAGGAGTCACCCCTAGCACATCAGTCCCTGAAAAGAGGGCCATTACGCCTTCATCATCCATAGGAATTTCATTGGGATCAATCCCAGACAAATCCTGAAGCTTCCGAATCATAGTCGGATCATCATGTCCAAGCACATCGAGTTTGAGGACGTTCTCATCGATATCGTGGAAGTTAAAGTGAGTGGTCTGCCATTCAGCCGTCACATCATCCGCTGGATACTGGACAGGCGTAAAATCGTAGACATCCATGTAGTTAGGAATAACAACGATTCCCCCCGGGTGTTGTCCCGTTGTCCGCTTGACACCAGCAGCACCTTGAGCAAGGCGTTCCACCTCTGCATCGCGATAAAACTTCCCATAGTCTCTCTCGTAGCCCTTTACAAATCCATAGGCAGTCTTGGCAGCTACCGTACCAACCGTACCTGCACGGAAGGCATATTCCTCACCAAAGATATCACGTACATCCAAGTGAGCGCTAGGCTGATCTTCCCCCGAGAAGTTCAAGTCAATATCTGGAACCTTGTCCCCATCAAAACCAAGGAAGGTCTCGAACGGAATATCCTGCCCGTTTTTGCTGAGTTTGTGACCACACTTTGGACAATCCTTATTAGGCATATCAAACCCTGAACCATAAGAACCATCGGTGATAAACTCACTATACTGACACTGACCACAAACATAATGAGGAGAGAGAGGATTAACTTCCGTAATCCCAATCATGGTCGCAACGAAACTGGACCCAACAGATCCACGAGAACCAACCAAGTAGCCCCGTTCATTGGAACGTTGCACCAACATCTGGGAAGCCAGATAAATCACGGCAAATCCATTCCCTAGAATGGAAGTTAATTCTTTTTCAATCCGCAAATCAACGATATCTGGCAACGGATTTCCATAAATCTCAAAAGCTTTCTTGTAGGTCAGCTCAGCGACCGTTTCTTCAGCCTTATCGATGAAAGGTGTGTACAAGTCACCTTTTACAACCTCAACGGGTTCAAAGATATCTGCCAAGGCATTGGTATTTTCAATAACCAGTTTACGAGCCAGTTCCTCACCTAAGAAAGCAAATTCATCCAACATCTCATTAGTCGTTCGAAAATGAGCCTTTGGCAGAGGAGCTGGTTGGGCATGTTCACCATGACCGATGGTTCGGTTAATCATAGCTCCCTGGCCCAAACTACGGACGATAATTTCACGGTAAATTTCTTCTTCTGGTTCGATATAGTGGACATTTCCCGTAGCCAGAACAGGCTTGCCAAGACGGTCTCCGACCTCTATCAAACTCTTGATAATTGTCTGGAGCTCCTCCATATCCTTGACCTGCTCCTTAGCAATCAAGGGAGCATAGATAGCTGGTGGCATGACCTCAATAAAGTCATAATACTTGGCCACTTCAACCGCCGCATCCACACCTTGGGAAACGACCGCATCGAAAACTTCACCCTCCGAACAAGCCGACCCCAAAATCAAACCTTCCCGATGGGCATCTAGAACCGTTCTCGGAATTCGTGGCACCCCTTCAAAGTACTTGGTATTGGACAAAGAAACCAGTTTAAAGATATTTTTTAGACCTACCTGATTCTTGACATAAATGGTCGCATGCTTGATTCGAGCTTTTTTATAAGAGTCTGGACTGATTAGATCAATATTTAACCTAGCCAGATCGGTCACACCATGTTTTTCTGCTACCTCTTTGATAAAGATGAAAAGCAGACGACCTGTAGCTTCCGCATCGTAATTAGCCATGTGGTGGTGTTCAAGTGCCACACCAAAACGCTTGGTCAAAGGCCCCAAACCATGACGTTTATACTCAGGATAGAGGTTTCTAGCAAACTCCAGCGTATCGATAACTGGCTGGCTAATCTTAGGCAGACCATGGCGCTCATAGTTGGCATTCATAAAGCCAACGTCAAAGGTGGCATTGTGGGCAACTAAAACTGTATCCTTGCAAAATTCTTGGAATTCTTGCAAAACTTGTTCCAGTGGTTTGGCATTTTTGACATGGTCGTCTGTAATACCTGTCAACTCAGTGGTAAAGGCTGACAAGGGATGCCCAGGATTGATAAATTCATCAAATTCGGCAATAACATTTCCCTTATACATCTTAGAGGCTGCAACCTGAATCAAGTCATTATAGATAGCTGAAAGTCCCGTCGTTTCCACGTCAAAGACCACATAGGTAGCTTCTGACAAATCCATCTCCACTTCGTTATAGACGATAGGGACACGGTCCTCTACAATATTGGCTTCCATTCCATAGATCAGCTGGATTCCAGCTTTCTTAGCCGCCTTATAGCCGTGTGGGAAGGACTGGACATTCCCATGGTCCGTAATGGCAACCGCCTTGTGTCCCCACTTAGCAGCTGTCGCAACGATTTCTTCAACCTCTGGTAGTGCATCCATGGTCGACATATTGGTATGAGCATGAAACTCAACCCGACGCTCACCTTCCGGCATCAAATCCTTCCGCTCATAGTGAACAACTTCCTGCACATCCTGCACGTTCATTGTCAAATCGCGTGTAAAGTTATTCATCTCCACATTTCCACGAACACGGAGCCAAGAATTCTTCTTAATGATGTCAAACTTCTGAGCTTCTTCTTCATTCTTAACCCATTTTTGCATAGAGAAGCTTGAACTATAGTCCGTCATTTTAAAGTTGATCAAAACACGACCTGTTCTGGTCACTTTATGCTCGACGTCAAAGACTACCCCTTCAAAGACCAAACGATTTTCCTCAGTCGTCACATCAATCATCTGGGTAACTTCTGCCTTATCTAGTTTTGGCTTAGCCGCAGCCTTTTTAGCCTGAAAGTCAAAGGTCGGTTTCTCTTCTACTGGAGGAGGAGCCATTTGTTCCAGTTGCTCCATAGCCCGCAAAGCTTCTTCATTGGCAGCTTGGACGATCTGCTCATTCTCCGTATGGAAGGCTTCCTCCTGCTCTTGTGTAAGGGCATCATTCTTTTCTATCTGGCATATAAAGGCTGGGAAACCAAACTTTTCAAGCTGCTTTGCTAGATTAGGAAGATGATTCTTCTTAAAGTGTTCCTTATCAATCGCCTCTGAACCTTCAATAAAGAGCTGATTTCCCTCCGCACGAACTTGCAGATTCTGATAAAGAGACTTAAACCCTTGGCTAGCACATGGACCTTCAGAAAAAGCCTCCTTATAATAGGCCTGCAAGACTTCATTTGAAAATTCTTGAGAGAGAGCCTTGATTTCGAAAACAGCTTTATTCCCTGTCTTAGAAAATTCTTCACTCAGCCCTTTCTTTAACTCTAAAAAGATTTCAATCGGCAAAATATTAGAAAATACAAAATGAAATTCCCAAATCTTACTAATTTTATGAACCACGACACGCTCAATTCTTGCATCAACAAGAGCAGGATCCTGTCTCAATTGATCAGAGACTCCTATTTGATTCATTAAGATTTCAAACTTACTTGACATTCAATTTCCTCACATTATTCTCTTACTATTTTACCATAATTAAGACAATTTTATCGATAGTATTATGACTCCCTAACAAGAAGATTGGCTAGCGAGTCCGTCAATTCCATAATGTTTATAACTACTCTAAACTGAGAATCCTTATAAAGTAAAAGAGCTCCAATTCAGAATTTTGGATTGTTACAGAAAAAGAGAGACTGCTCTCCATCCTTTTGACAGCAAAAAGGAGAAGACCTAACTGGTCCTCTCCAAAATGTGACTTTTTTCAATCTACTACTGCTGACAAAAACTCTTTATTCTACTGTTTCTTCAACTTGGATTTCCACAGCATCCTCTACTGGAGCATTTTCTGTCTCTTCTTGTTCTGGAGCCAGATATTCTGCTTCATTGATGGCTTGTGGTTCAAGGTTACGGTAGCGAGCCATACCAGTACCTGCTGGGATGATCTTACCGATGATAACATTTTCCTTGAGTCCAAGGAGATGGTCTTTCTTACCACGAATCGCCGCATCTGTAAGGACACGAGTTGTTTCCTGGAAGGAAGCCGCTGACAAGAAACTGTTGGTTTCAAGTGAGGCTTTGGTGATTCCCATAAGGACTGGACGACCTGTCGCTGGAACTCCGCCTGCAATAAGAACATCCTTGTTGGCATCTGTAAAGTCGTTGATATCCATGAGGGTACCCATGAGAAGATCTGTGTCACCTGGATCCATGACACGAACTTTACGGATCATTTGACGAACCATTACCTCAATGTGTTTGTCACCGATTTCTACCCCTTGGCTACGGTAAACTTTTTGTACTTCACCAAGAAGGTAGGTTTCAACTGACAAGACATCACGAACAGCAAGGAGACGTTTTGGTTGGATAGAACCTTCTGTCAAGGCTGCTCCACGAGAGACTTGGTCTCCAACTTCGACACGCATACGTGCTGTAAATGGAACCACGTATTCGCCTTCGCCAGTTTCACCCTTAACAAAGACTTTCTTGGTACGAGTTGACGCGTCTTCTTCGATAGCAGTAACTTGTCCTTTGACCTCTGTGATGATTGCTTCCCCTTTAGGATTGCGGGCTTCAAAGATTTCTTGGACACGAGGAAGACCCTGAGTGATATCGGTATTTGAGGCAACCCCACCCGTGTGGAAGGTACGCATTGTAAGCTGTGTACCAGGTTCCCCGATAGATTGGGCAGCGATTGTACCAACTGCTTCACCAACTTCAACCGCATCACCAGTCGCCAAGTTGATACCGTAACAGTGACGGCAAACACCGTGACGAGTGTTACATGTAAATACAGAACGGATAGTAACTTCTTCCACACCAGCATTAACAATTTCACGCGCCTTGTCTTCTGTAATCAACTCATTTGGACCGATGATCACTGCACCAGTTTCTGGATGTTTAACAGTTTTCTTAGTGTAACGACCATTGAGACGCTCTTCGAGAGACTCGATCATCTCTTTTCCTTCTGCGATAGAACGGATCAAGAGACCACGGTCTGTTCCACAGTCGTCCTCACGGATGATAACGTCTTGGGCAACGTCAACCAAACGACGAGTCAAGTAACCTGAGTCGGCTGTCTTAAGGGCCGTATCGGTCATACCTTTACGGGCACCGTGAGTTGAGAAGAACATTTCGAGTACTGACAAACCTTCGCGGAAGTTTGAAAGGATTGGCAATTCCATGATACGTCCATTCGGAGCGGCCATCAGACCACGCATACCGGCAAGCTGTGAGAAGTTTGAGATGTTACCACGGGCTCCAGAGTCCATCATCATAACGATTGGGTTCTTAGGATCTTGGTTGGCAACCAAACGTTTCTCCAATTTTTCACGGGCTGCACGCCATTCAGCTGTAACAGCGTTGTAGCGCTCGTCGTCTGTGATCATACCACGACGGAATTGTTTGGTGATTTGTTCTACACGTTTGTGTGATTCTTCGATGATTTCAGCCTTGTCTTCAACAACTGGGATATCGGCAATACCCACTGTCAAACCTGCAAGAGTTGAGTGGTGGTAACCGAGGTTCTTCATGCGGTCAAGTAGGGCAGAAGTTTCTGTCGTACGGAAACGTTTGAAGATTTCAGCGATGATATTCCCAAGATTTTTCTTCTTGAATGGAGGGTTGAGTTCAAGATTGCTGATTGCTTCCTTGATATCTCCACCAAGCGGCAAGAAGTATTTAGCTGGAACACCTTCTGTTAAGTTAGCATTTGTTGGTTCTTGCAAGTAAGGTAGACCCTCTGGCATAATGTCGTTGAAGAGGATTTTACCAACTGTTGTCAGCAAGACCTTATGTTTTTGCTCTTCAGTCCAAGGTTTGTTGAGGCTATCTGTCGCGATACCAACACGTGAGTGGAGGTGAACATAACCATTACGGTAAGCCATAACAGCTTCGTCACGGTCTTTGAAGACCATTCCTTCACCTTCACGACCAGCTTCTTCCATGGTCAAGTAGTAGTTACCCAAAACCATGTCCTGAGACGGAGTAACAACTGGTTTACCATCTTTAGGGTTCAAGATATGCTCAGCAGCCAACATCAAGATACGAGCTTCTGCTTGGGCTTCTTCTGAAAGCGGTACGTGGATGGCCATTTGGTCCCCGTCAAAGTCGGCATTGTAGGCTTCACAGACAAGTGGGTGCAAGCGAAGGGCCTTACCATCAATCAAGACTGGCTCGAAGGCTTGGATACCCAAACGGTGAAGGGTCGGTGCGCGGTTCAAAAGTACTGGGTGTTCTTTGATTACTTCTTCAAGGATATCCCAGATACGCTCATCTCCGCGTTCTACCAAGCGTTTAGCTGCCTTGACGTTTTGCACGATGTCACGGGCAACGATTTCACGCATGACGAATGGTTTAAAGAGCTCGATCGCCATTTCACGTGGCACACCACATTGGTACATCTTAAGAGTTGGACCAACGGCGATAACGGAACGTCCTGAGAAGTCAACACGTTTACCGAGCAAGTTTTGACGGAAGCGTCCTTGTTTACCTTTGAGCATGTGGCTCAATGATTTCAGTGGACGGCTACCTGGTCCTGTGATCGGACGACCACGACGACCATTATCAATCAAAGCGTCAACCGCTTCTTGAAGCATACGCTTCTCATTTTGAACGATGATACCTGGTGCATTCAACTCAAGCAAACGAGCCAAACGGTTGTTACGGTTGATAACACGGCGATAAAGGTCATTCAAGTCAGATGAGGCAAAACGGCCACCATCCAACTGCAACATTGGACGAAGGTCTGGTGGAATAACCGGAAGGATGTTGAGAATCATCCATTCAGGTTTGTTTCCAGACTTGTAAAAGGCATCCAAAACATCCAAACGGCGGATGGCTTTGACACGTTTTTGTCCAGTAGCTGTTTTCAACTCTTCTTTGAGTTCAGCAATTTCTTTTTCAAGATCTACTTGTTTCAAAAGGTCTTGGATGGCTTCGGCACCCATTTTGGCAACGAATGATCCATAACCATACTCACGCAAGCGCTCACGGTATTCGCGCTCTGTCATGATAGACTTGTGCTCAAGTGGTGTATCCTTAGGATCAATCACCACATAAGCCGCAAAGTAGATAACCTCCTCGAGGGCACGAGGACTCATATCAAGGGTCAAGCCCATACGGCTTGGAATCCCCTTGAAGTACCAGATGTGAGATACAGGAGCTTTCAACTCGATGTGCCCCATACGCTCACGACGAACTTTCGTACGCGTTACTTCAACCCCACAGCGGTCACAAACAATCCCTCTGTAGCGAATGCGTTTGTACTTCCCACAAGCACATTCCCAGTCTTTTGTAGGACCAAAAATCACTTCGTCAAAGAGTCCTTCACGTTCTGGTTTCAACGTACGGTAATTGATTGTTTCAGGTTTTTTGACTTCTCCATAAGACCATGAACGGACTTTGCTTGGAGAAGCTAGGGTGATTTGCATACTTTTAAAACGATTTACATCAACCACTATTTCTTCCCTTTCTATTCTAAGTGAACTGCTTATTCTTGTTCAGCAGCTTCTTCTGTTGCTTCCGCTTTTGTTGCTTTCTCAGCTTCTTCAGCTTCAAAGGCTGCTTTAGCCTCTTGGGCTGCTTTTTCGCGGGCTTTTTCAAGGTCATCTACGTGGATGACATCTTCGTCCATTCCTTCATCCAAGTCGCGAAGTTCCACTTCTTGATCATCTTCGTCAAGGACACGCATGTCAAGACCAAGAGATTGCAATTCTTTGACAAGAACTCGGAAGGATTCTGGAACACCTGGTTTTGGAATTGGTTTTCCTTTTGTAATGGCTTCATAAGCTTTCAAACGTCCGTTGATATCGTCAGACTTGTAAGTCAAGATTTCTTGGAGAACATTTGACGCACCGTAGGCTTCAAGAGCCCAAACTTCCATCTCACCGAAACGTTGTCCACCAAACTGAGCTTTACCTCCAAGTGGTTGTTGGGTAACAGTTGAGTATGGTCCGACTGAACGCGCGTGCAATTTATCATCAACCATGTGGTGGAGTTTGATCATGTACATGACACCAACTGATACACGGTTATCAAATGGCTCACCAGTACGGCCATCGTAAAGGATTGTCTTGGCATCGCTATCCATACCTGCTTCTTTAACAGTGTCCCAAAGGTCTTCAGAACTTGCTCCGTCAAAGACTGGTGTTGCAATGTGGATACCAAGAGTACGAGCTGCCATACCAAGGTGGAGTTCCATAACCTGACCAATATTCATACGTGATGGCACCCCAAGTGGGTTCAACATGATATCAACTGGAGTTCCGTCTGGAAGGTAAGGCATGTCTTCTACAGGAACGATACGAGAGACAACCCCTTTGTTTCCGTGACGTCCGGCCATCTTATCTCCGACCTTGATCTTACGTTTTTGAGCGATGTAGACGCGAACCAGCATGTTGACACCTGATTGCAACTCATCTCCATTTGCACGTGTAAAGATTTTAACATCACGAACGACACCATCGGCACCGTGAGGTACACGAAGAGAAGTGTCACGCACTTCACGAGACTTGTCTCCGAAGATAGCGTGCAAGAGACGTTCTTCAGCTGAAAGGTCTTTCTCACCCTTAGGTGTGACTTTACCTACAAGGATGTCCCCTTCTTTAACCTCAGCACCGATACGGATAATACCCATTTCGTCAAGGTCTTTAAGAGCATCTTCCCCAACGTTTGGAATTTCACGAGTAATTTCTTCAGGCCCAAGCTTTGTATCGCGTGTTTCTGATTCGTATTCTTCGAGGTGGACAGATGTATAAACATCGTCTTTGACCAAGCGCTCGCTCATGATAACGGCATCCTCGAAGTTGTAACCTTCCCAAGTCATGTAGGCAACGATTGGGTTTTGTCCAAGCGCCATTTCCCCTTTTTCCATAGAAGGTCCGTCAGCGATAAAGTCGCCTTTTTCAACGACATCGCCAACTTTAACGAGAGTGCGTTGGTTGTAAGCAGTACCTGAGTTAGAACGACGGAATTTTTGGATGTGGTAAACATCTAGCGAACCATCTTCACGACGAACTTCTACCTTGTCAGCATCTGCGTATGTAACTTTACCATCATACTGAGCAATGACCGCTGCACCAGAGTCATGAGCTGCTTGGTATTCCATACCAGTACCAACGTAAGGTGCTTTTGGATCAATCAAAGGCACAGCCTGACGTTGCATGTTGGCACCCATGAGGGCACGGTTGGAGTCATCGTTTTCCAAGAAAGGAATACATGCAGTCGCAACGGCAACTACCTGTTTTGGTGAAACGTCCATGTAGTCAACCACTTCTGCTGGATACTCTTGGTTGACCCCTTGGTGACGTCCCATGACAACTTTCTCAGCAAAAGTACCATCTTCGTTGAGGCGAGAGTTAGCCTGCGCTACAGTAAATTCATCTTCTTCATCGGCTGTCAACCAAACGATTTCATTGGTCACAACACCTGTTTCACGGTCAACCTTACGGTATGGTGTTTGAACAAATCCATACTTGTTCAAGTGTCCGTATGATGACAAGTTGTTGATCAAACCGATGTTAGGTCCTTCAGGTGTCTCGATTGGACACATACGACCGTAGTGAGTGTAGTGCACGTCACGTACTTCATATCCAGCACGGTCACGTGTCAAACCACCAGGCCCTAAGGCTGACAAACGGCGTTTGTGAGACAACTCAGAAAGCGGGTTGTGTTGGTCCATGAACTGTGACAACTGTGATGAACCAAAGAATTCTTTAACCGCAGCTGTTACAGGACGGATGTTGATGATTTGTTGTGGTGTTAAAACTTCATTGTCCTGAACAGACATACGTTCACGGACATTACGTTCCATACGAGAAAGTCCAAGACGTACTTGGTTAGCAAGCAATTCACCAACTGCACGGATACGACGGTTCCCAAGGTGGTCGATATCATCCACACGTCCGATACCTTCTGCCAAGTTAAGGAAGTAGCTCATCTCTGCAAGGATATCCGCAGGAGTTACAACACGAACCTTGTCGTCTGGATTGGCATTTCCGATGATGGTTACAACACGGTCTGGGTCCGTTGGGGCAACAACCTTGAATTTTTGAAGGACAACTGGTTCTGTCAGAACAGCTGCATCGTTTGGAATATAAACGATCTTGTTCAAGTCGCCATCCAAATGACTCTCGATACTTTCGATCACGCTACGAGTCATAACGGTACCAGCTTCTACCAAGATTTCACCAGTTTCAGGGTCTACCAATGGCTCCGCAATGGTTTGGTTGAGCAAGCGTGTTTTAACATTGAGTTTTTTATTGATCTTGTAACGACCAACTGCCGCCAAGTCATAGCGACGTGGGTCAAAGAAACGAGCTACAAGCAAGCTACGTGAGCTTTCAGCAGTCTTAGGCTCACCTGGACGAAGGCGTTCGTAGATTTCTTTCAAGGCTTCGTCTGTACGAGAGTCCATTGGATTCTTGTGGATATCTTTTTCAACAGTATTGCGAACCAATTCGCTATCACCAAAGATATCAAAGATTTCATCATCACCTGAGAAACCAAGGGCACGAACCAAAGTCGTAAATGGAATCTTACGAGTACGGTCGATACGAGTATAAGCGATGTCTTTTGAGTCGCTTTCAAGTTCCAACCAAGCTCCACGGTTAGGGATAACAGTAGAACCGTAACCCACTTTACCATTCTTGTCTACTTTGTCGTTAAAGTAAACACCTGGTGAGCGGACCAACTGAGATACGATAATACGTTCACCACCATTGATGATGAAAGTACCCATTTCGGTCATGATTGGGAAATCACCAAAGAAGACTTCTTGAGTCTTGATTTCGCCTGTTTCTTTATTAATCAAGCGGAAGGTTACAAAAATTGGTGCTGAGTAGCTAGCATCGTGGATACGAGCTTCTTCGAGCGTGTATTTTGGTTCCTTGATTTCATAGCCAACAAATTCCAACTCCATTGTGTCTGTGAAGTTTGAAATTGGCAATACATCTTCAAATACTTCCTTAAGTCCGTGGTCTAGGAAATCTTTGAATGAATCTGTTTGAATTTCAATCAAATTTGGTAAGTCAAGAACTTCTTTGATTCTTGAAAAACTACGACGGGTACGATGTTTCCCGTATTGAACGTCATGTCCTGCCAAGATGATTCTCCTTTGTAAATAAATTCCAAGCCTTGTCAATCAGGCTTTTCTAATCGTCATATGGTTTTTAAAACCCCTATCACCGTGTCCCTTTGATGAATTTTCAGAATCTTTAAATCTTTGTTACAAGCACTCAAAAACCTGAAAAAAAGCACAAAAAGAGCAGCTAAATCCGACTTTTTCAGGAGATTTAACTGCTGTGAGCCTTGTCTGGACAATATTTCAGACAAAACCTACGACAAATGATTACTCATATTGTACCTTATTTAGCTAGATTTTTCAAGGTTTTTTTACTATTTTTAAACAATCTTTTCCTATAAAATAGTTTAAATTTTCAAAAGAATTGAGCATAAAATTTTCTCTCAAAAATTAGGAAAACGCTTGCACTAATGTTTACCTCGTGCTATACTGATAAGGAACAACTATACAAGGAGAATTGTGATGAAAAAGATCCCATCTCAAACTGAGAAAAAAATGATTTACGGTATTCGTTCCTTGAAGAACGGAACTGGTTCTGTCCTTATTGGTGCCAGTATTGTCCTACTTTCTGCTGCAATGCCAACTATTTCGGCCAACGAAAACCTTCCTCAAACTCAGGAGAATACTAGCGTAGTGACCAAGGCTCCTACTGAGACTGAAACTAGTCAAACTCAAAAGGAAACGCCTATTTCTGAACAAAAGAATGCAAACGCTTCCCTTGACGCTAAAAAAGAAGCTACAGCTGCGGAAACTACTACAGCACCAGAAACACCTAAAACAGAAGATGCTACTACAAGCCAGGCTAACAGCAAGGAAGAGAAAGTAGATGCCAGCACTTCGGCGCCAACCTCAGATAAAAAACCACAAACTGATACATCCTCTGAAGAACCCATCGCAGACAACCACTTCCGCATCCATGTAAAAAAACTCCCTGAAGAAAACAAAGATTCTCAAGGTCTTTGGACTTGGGACGATGTTGAAAAACCGTCTGAAAACTGGCCCAATGGAGCCAAGTCCTTCAAGGATGCCAAGCAAGATGACTACGGCTATTATCTAGATGTCAAACTCAAAAATGAGCAAGCCAAGAAAGTCAGCTTCCTTATCAACAATACCAAGGGGGATAACCTGACAGGGGACCGTTCGGTAGAGCGCCTCTCTCCAAAAATGAACGAGGTCTGGCTAGATGAAAACTACAAGGTATACAACTATCGCCCTCAACCAGCAGGAACTATTCGTGTCAACTACTACCGCACCGATGGCAACTATGACAAGAAATCTCTTTGGTATTGGGGCGATGTCAAGAACCCAAGCAGTGGAGAATGGCCTGACGGTACTGACTTTACCGCAACTGGAAAATATGGCCGTTACATTGATATCCCACTCAATGAAGCTGCAAGAGAATTTGGATTTTTATTACTAGACGAAAGCAAGAAAGGCGATGATGTGAAAATCAGAAAAGAAGATTATAAATTCACAGATCTAAAAAATCACAGTCAGATTTTCCTCAAAGATGATGACGAAACCATCTACACTAACCCCTACTATGTGCACGATATCCGCATGACTGGAGCCCAACACGTGGCTAAATCTCGTATCGAAAGCAGTTTTTCTACCCTCGTTGGAGCTAAGAAAGACGATATCCTCAAACACTCTAGCATCACTGATTACCAAGGGAATAAAGTAGCTATCACAGACATGGAAGTGGATGAGGCAGGTAAAAAAGTGACCTATATCGGCGACTTCTCTGACACCCAGCACCCTTACACTGTCAGCTACAATTCAGACCGCTTTACCACACGGTCAAGCTGGCGCCTCAAGGATGAATCCTACAGTTACGATGGCCCTCTCGGCGCAACCCTCAAAGAAGATGGCAAGCGCGTTGACCTCACTCTCTGGTCTCCAAGTGCTGATAAGGTCTCTGTCGTTGTCTACGACAAGAAAAATCCTGAAAAAGTAGTTGGAACTGTCGCCCTTGAAAAAGGAGAAAAAGGAACCTGGAAACAAACTCTGGATGCAAACTCTGGTCTCGGTATCAGCAACTACACTGGCTACTACTACCACTACCAAATCGAGCGCCAAGGTAAAACTATCCTCGTTCTTGACCCTTATGCTAAGTCACTAGCAGCCTGGAACAGCGACCTAGCAAAAACAGATGCTGCCCATAAAGTTGCTAAAGCTGCCTTTGTCGATCCAGCGAAGTTAGGTCCGCAAGACTTGACCTATGGAAAGATTCGTAACTTCAAATCACGTGAAGATGCCGTTATCTATGAGGCTCATGTGCGTGACTTCACTTCGGATCCTGCCATCGCAAAAGACTTGACCAAACCATTTGGTACCTTTGAAGCCTTTATCGAAAAACTAGACTATCTCAAAGACTTGGGTGTGACTCATATCCAACTCCTTCCAGTCTTGTCTTACTACTTTGTTAATGAATTGAAAAACCATGAACGTTTGTCTGCCTACGCTTCAAGCAACAGCAACTACAACTGGGGATATGACCCTCAAAACTACTTCTCCTTGACTGGTATGTACTCAAGCGATCCTAAGGATCCAGAAAAACGAATTGCCGAATTCAAAAACCTCATCAACGAAATCCACAAACGTGGCATGGGGGCTATCTTGGACGTGGTCTACAACCATACTGCCAATGTTGACATTTTTGAAGATATTGAGCCAAACTACTATCACTTTATGAACGCAGACGGAACTCCACGTACTAGCTTTGGAGGCGGCCGTTTGGGAACTACCCACTACATGTCTAAACGTGTCTTGGTAGACTCTATCAAGTATCTGGTGGAAACTTACAAAGTAGATGGTTTCCGCTTCGATATGATGGGTGACCACGATGCGGCTTCAATCGAAGAAGCGTACAAGGCTGCACGCGCCCTCAATCCAAATCTTATCATGCTAGGTGAAGGCTGGAGAACCTATACTGGTGATGAAAATACGCCTGTACAACCTGCTGACCAAGATTGGATGAAGAAAACAGATACTGTCGCTGTCTTTTCAGACGACATCCGCAACAACCTCAAGTCTGGCTATCCAAACGAAGGCCAACCTGCCTTTATCACAGGTGGCAAACGCGATATCAATACTATCTTT
This sequence comes from bacterium, assembly GCA_905221435.1. Classification (GTDB taxonomy): domain Bacteria; phylum Bacillota; class Bacilli; order Lactobacillales; family Streptococcaceae; genus Streptococcus. The sequence continues at coordinate 19,832 of CAJNDD010000009.1, read as the reverse complement.
AAAAATCTCATTGCCCAACCAACCAACTTTGAAGCAGACAGCCCTGGAGATGTTATCCAGTATATCGCAGCCCATGATAACTTGACCCTCTTTGACATCATTGCCCAGTCTATCAAAAAAGACCCAAGCAAGGCTGAGAACTATGCTGAAATCCATCGCCGTTTGCGACTTGGAAACCTCATGGTCTTGACTGCTCAAGGGACTCCGTTTATCCACTCTGGTCAAGAATACGGACGTACCAAACAATTCCTTGATCCAGCCTATAAGACTCCTGTTCCTGAAGATAAGGTTCCAAACAAGTCTCACTTGTTGCGTGACAAAGACGGCAAGCCATTTGTCTATCCTTACTTTATCCATGACTCTTACGACTCTAGTGATGCTGTCAACAAGTTTGATTGGACCAAGGCTACAGATAGCAAAGCATATCCAGAAAATGTCAAGAGCCGTGACTACATGAAAGGATTGATCGCTCTTCGTCAGTCTACGGACGCCTTCCGACTCAAGAGTCTACAAGATATCAAAGAGCGCGTCCGACTCATCACTGTCCCAGGCCAAAATGGTGTTGAAAAAGAAGACGTAGTCATCGGCTACCAAATCACAGCTCCAAACGGCGATGTCTACGCAGTCTTTGTCAATGCAGATGATAAGGCTCGCGAATTTACTCTAGGGACTGCATTTGCTCACTTGAGAAAGGCCGAAGTTCTCGCAGATGAAAACCAAGCAGGACCAGTAGGAATTGCTAACCCTCAAGGTCTCGAATGGACTGAAAAAGGCTTGAAATTGAACGCTCTCACTGCTGTCGTTCTCCGCTTGTCTCAAGGCGGTGCCATCGTCGCTCCAGCTGTGGAAGAAAAACCAGAATTTGATCTTTCTAGCTTGGAAGTCGAACAAGAACAAGGTCAAGCTCAAAACCTAGCAGCCAATCCTGAAACTCAAGAAACCGCTGCAGAGGCTCTTTCTCAGAAAGTCCTTCCAAACACAGGAACCGAGAGCAAATCCCTCCTTGCCCTTGCTGGATTCAGCATCCTTGCCCTTCTCGGACTTGGATGGTTGATGAAAAACAAGAAAAAGAACTAATACTCAATGAAAATCAAAGAGTAAACTAGAAAGCTAGCTGCAGGCTACTCAAAGCACAGCTTTGAGGTTGTAGAGAAGGCGAAGCTGACGAGGTTTAAAGAGATTTTCGAAGAGTATAACCAAGCCCTCCTATAGAGAAAACACCCCATGGTCAGAAGAATCTTCTAGTCATGGGGTGTTGTTTTTATGATACACTTATCTATCAAATCATATATTCTACACTATAGCTAGCGTCTGATAAGATACGAGCCAGGAACTGCTTGGTTCGTTCTTCTTGTGGACGACTAAAGAAATCGTGGGGATTGTTCTCCTCTACGATACGGCCTCCATCCATGAAAATAACGTGGTTTGCGACATCTCTAGCAAATCCCATCTCATGCGTGACGACCACCATGGTCACACCTTCTCCCGCCAACTGTTTCAGAACATCCAAAACATCTCCAACCAACTCAGGGTCTAGTGCTGATGTTGGTTCATCCAGCAAAATGACCTCGGGCTTGACGGCAATAGCACGCGCAATTCCTATTCGTTGTTGTTGCCCACCAGAAAGCTGGGAAGGGTAGTAGTCTTTGTAGGCCAGTAAACCAACTTTTTCCAAGGCGGATTCTGCACGTTTGAGTGCTTCTTCCTTGGGAACTTTACGAGCTACGATTAGACCTTCTAGAATATTTTCCAGAGCAGTTTTATTTGCAAAGAGATTGTAGTGTTGGAAAACAAAGGCTGTTTTTTGGCGAATTTCTAGAATGTCTTTCTTGCTTAATTTGGCTAAGTCATAGGTCTTTCCTGCCAAGGTCAAACGGCCACTGTCAGCTTTTTCTAAGTGGTTAAGACAACGGAGAAAGGTTGTTTTCCCCGAACCTGATGGCCCTAAAATAACAACGACATCCCCTTGATTGACCTGAAGATTGACATCCTCCAGTACTTGCCTCTCACCAAATGTTTTTGCGATATGTTCTACTTGTAACATTCTGTCCTCCTATACAAAACGCGCGCTAGATGCTTTTGCTCTCTTTTCTTTTTTCACATAGCCTTTCTCCAGTAGGGAGAAGCCCCACTGAATCAAACCACAGATCAAAATATACTGCAAAAAGATCACAAAATAAGACTCAAAATACTGGTAACCGTAGGACGCTTCCACACGGGCAATAGCGGTGATATCCTTGATAGTCATAACAAAGACCAGGGAGGTCCCTTTGACGATATTGATCACCAGATTGGCCAAGTTAGGCAAGGCTGAGCGCAAGGCTTGAGGAAAAACAATCCTTAGATAGGCCTGGGTCGTAGTCAGCCCAATCGCATGCGCTGCCTCTAGTTGTCCCTTGTCCACCGTCAAGATAGCTGAACGCAAAATCTCCGATAAACTCCCGACTGTCATCAAACTATAAATGATAAAAGCATAATAGAGAGGATCAAGCTTGAAAATATCAAAGTCGCTTCCTATGCTTTTGAAAAATTGATTCAGCAGGCTTGGAAACAAACTATAAAAGAAGAGAATCAATAAAATCGGAGGAGTCGCTCGGATAAAAGCCAGATAGACTAGAGAAAAACTCCTCACCCCTCGAACCTTGTAAATCTGCCCCAAGGCTAAAAATAGAGCCGGTAAAAAGCTTAAGACCATAGCCACAATCATGATAATCAAGGTGATTGGCACACCCTTCAAGGTCTCCAGAAAGGTCTTTACAATATAGTCTATATCCATTTCTTACCTCCCTTTTGTTTCCAAAGACTTCTCAAGCAAACGACTCAAGCTAGAAATAACCAAGGCAATCCCCCAGTAAAGAAGCGCAACTGCCGTATAAGTTTCCAGAGAGTAGTTCCCTAAATTGCGACTAATCAAGAGATTGCCTGCCCCCATAACATCAACGAAACCAATCGTATAAGCCAAAGCAGCATCCCGCATGAGATTGAGAATAGCGGTCGTTATATTGGGAAGAGCAACTTGAAAAGCTTGGGGAAAAATGATTCTCCAAAAAGTCTGACTTGGAGTCAAACCAATACTAAGCCCGGCCTCTGTCTGCCCCTTTGGAATAGCTTGATAGCTCGCCTTGAAAACCTCTGCAACAATAGCGACAAACAAGAGAATCATCGTCAGGAGAACAAAAATAGTTTTAGACCAGTTATTGATATCCAAACCAAGCCACCATTTCAGAAATTCTGGCAAGCCATAAAAGACTAGAAAAAGCAAGACAATCGGCGGTGTACAACGAAGGGTAAAGATATAGCCTTTGGAAATCGCTGCAAAACTCTTGCCTTCTCCTACTTGTGCCCAGGCCAAGAGACCTCCAAAAAGGGAACCAAGAAGAGTGGTAAAAAAGAGAATGGACAAGGTCATAGGAAGTGCCTGCCATAAGGTTGGCAAAAACTGAAAGACCTTGGAAAAATCATAAGAAACCATGCAAAACCCTTTCTAGTTTCGGAATTTCTGGTCTAGTCTTTGTCTACGTAACTAAAGACATCTTCTTTAAAGTATTGCTGAGATAGCTTAGCAAGCGTGCCATCTTCTTTCAACTCTTTGATTGCTTTTTCGTATTCTTTAGCGAATTGCTCACCCTTTTCATCACGGTGAATCAAGGGATAAGTTGGAATGCCTTTATATGGGAACCAGCTGAGTTTATCCGCATATTGGTGGTAAGGGCCATCTTCTGCGGTAACTGCTTTTTCAAAGGACAGTTTGATATCAAAGAAGGCGTCATAACGTCCTTCTAAGACCCAAGCATAGGCATCTGCTACTTTAAAAGATTCAGCTGCTGTTAGCTCAATCGGTGCATCCTGATGTTTTTCATTGTAGCTGGTGATAACATTCCATTGAGCATTCTGTGGAGAGATGGGAACCAATTTCCCTTTATTCTTAGCAAAGTCATCAATGGTTTTGTATCTCTGTTCATCTTCTTTTCTGACAGTAAATCCGATGATGCTCGCTCCGACTGGTTCAGATGGAATGACGAACTTTTTAGCTCGTTCATCTGTGTACCAAGCTCCCTTGGTTCCGATGTCATACTTGCCTGATTCCAGACCAATCAAGAGGTCGTCATCACTGGTACCCGTATATTCGAATTGATAGTTTGCCAACTTCTCATCAACAGCCTTCAAAACAGCTACTTCATAACCATCTGATTCCCCTTTTTCATTGACAAAGTCATAAGGTACATAGTTTTGTGTATGGGCAACCTTCAAGGTTATAACTTCAGCAGACGAAGCCGTTTCTCCCTCCTTGGCTGGAGCACCAGCTAAACTTCTCCCGATAATCGTTGCCCCAATTACTGCAACAATTGCTACACCACCGATAATCCATGCTTTTTTACTCATCTTTTTCTCCTTTAGTTTTCAAGCGCTTCTCTCACCCACTGGATACGTTCAACTGCGATATCACTTGGAATGGTACAATCTGCCCCAAGTACCAAGCCCTGTTCCCCAGCTTCTGCAACTAGTTTCTTTGCCTCAGTCTGAATGGCATCCTTGCTACCAGTATACAGCAAGCCTGTCTTGCCATTTTCGAATCCTCCAAGAACCGTACGTCCCTTGAAAATCTCACGACCTTCCTTGAGAGTGACTCCCTCTGGTCCTACAGCCCAGTTAAAGACTTGGGCTGGATAGTCTGCAAAAAGATGAATGTCATTTCGCGCCCCCTCGTAGCCACAGATATGAAGAACAGTAACACCATCAACAGCACTAGCTGCTTCCAGAACCGTTATCTCGCTAGGTGCAATGACAGCTTGATAATCTATTGCCGACACTCGTTGATCTTGAATACTTTGCACGCTGAGATAGATTCCATCTGCACCAGCCTCTTCGATGACGGCTTGGCTGAGACTCGCAATATCCTCTGCAATCACATCCAACACCTTCTTGAGGGCTTCAGGGTCTTCCACCAGAAAGTCCGCAATGAGGTCATCCCCACCAGATACTTCCCCCAGCAACCACTTGAGATAGGTCACAGGAGCAAAAATATTGTAAATCGCAACGATATCTTCCGTAAACTCTTGCTTGATTTTCTTAACCAAGTCAACCTGCTCTTTTATCCAAGCGTGATCTGGTCCGAGTGGTTGAATGGCCGCCAATTCTTGAAGTGATTTTCCTTTGGCAATCGCTGGATTTGGATAAGCAAAGTAGCCATCACTCATGAGTTTGATAAAGTCCGGCTGAACTTCTCGGATAAAGCGCTTATGGCCCTCTATATTCTTCTCGATAATGGTTGGATTTGAGAAACCGTGTAGCCATTCGTCTTCGGATGTAAAATGGTGCCAAAAGCCAACTGGCACACGATCAACCTTTTCACCTCTAAATGCTTTTAAAACCCATTCTCTTTTTTCTGACATTCTTATTCTCCATTCCTTACTTTTTCAACTAATAAACTGTTTGCGATATCATTCGAGCGTAGAAAGGGGAGACTGGACTTAGAAAAATCCTGAACTCCACGACATCTCTCTCCATTTTTGCAGTGCCCATTTTTTACGACACTTATGGTGACCAAGGCCAGCCAACCGACAACTGCAATGAAGATGCCCCATCTTTTACTTTTCATAGCTCCTCCTTTTAGAGAACCGCTGCCTGCCGAATCCAGTCCAACCTCTCTAAGTCAAAGTCATCTGGAACAGTACAGTCAGCTCCCAGAAGAACGCCTTTACTACCAGCTTCAGCCAACAACCGCCTTGTTTCATTTTGCAATTCCGCCTTGGAACCTTGATAAAGCAAGCTTTTCTTGCCATTTTCGAATCCACCTAAAACGGCCTTGCCTGGAAACAACTCTTGCCCCTGTGTCAAACTAACATCCTCATGGTGGGTCGCCCAGTTGACCACTTGAGCTGGATAGTCCTTAAATAGCGTCACATCATTGCTCGCACCTTCAAAACCACAGATATGAAGGATATTGGTCCCACCAACCTGATTGGCTGCCTCCAAAATCGCTATATTGCTCGGTTCGATATAGGTTTGGTAGAGTGCTGGTGTGATGCGCTCATCTTGAATTTCCTGGGTGCTGAGGTAAATCCCGTCAACTCCACCTTGCTGGATGATTTTCTGAGTTAGGATAGCAATATCTCCTGCAATCACATCTAGAATAGCTCTGAATTGCTCAGGATTTTCAAGCAATAGATCAGCCACTTCCCTATCCCCTCGAGAAGCTTCTGTACGGAACCAGCGCTTGAGGTAGGAGATAGGTGAAAAGATATTGTAGAAAGAAGCAATCTCTTCGGTAAAGGTCTCTCGAATCGCTTGTACCACTTCCACCTGTTGCTGAATCCATGGGTGTTCCTCACCAATCGACTCAATAGAAGTCAGCTCCTGAATGCTTGCGATCTTAGGACTATAGACATTACTTGGATAAAGGAAAAAACCGTCGCTCATAATTTTGACAAAATCAGGGCGAATCCTTTCCACATAGTTGCGATGCCCATCAACACTCTTTTGAAAGATACGTGGATTATTTAATCCCTGCCCCTTTTCTTCGAGTGTTACAAAATGAAACCAAAATCCCACAGGAACTCTTTCCACTTCATCTCCTCGAATCGCTCTAAAGACTAAATCTCTTTTACTTGCCATACCTTTCTCCTTCCATTTGGATTGAAACCATCTTACCACTCCTTTTCCCCTTTTCCCAATATATATTGACTATCAACTCGATTAGAAATTTTTATATCTATAAAGAAAAAAATCCCTGAAAAGCTTGATGTTACTAGCCTTTCAAAGATTCACTTTATTTTCATCTATTTTTCAAAAAGGAACTGATATAGATTTTCTATCAAGCCGATTGAATTTTTTTATATCCATCTTCATTCTCAAATTAAGTACATAATTTTATCCTAATACCAAATTACTACTGAAAAATTTCTTTTCTCTCGATATTTCCTTGCACAAATCCCATGAAAACGCTACAATATTAATAGACTATTATTAGGAGGATGGGATTATGAAAATATCCAAAGTTACTATTACAATTGCTTCTACACTTACTTCCGTCATTTTACTGACTGGCTGTGGCACAAATTCGGCAAATTCACAGACAACACAAAGTAATACATCTGATAATCAGGTTACCATGACCTATGATCAGTTGCGTTCAAGAGAAAATACTATGTCAACTCTTTGGTATCAAAAAGCAGCTGAGACCAAGGCACTCTATCTACAAGGTTACAATGTCGCTACTGATCGTTTGAAAGAACTACTAAAAACACAGACAGATAAACCCTACTCTATCGTTTTGGACTTGGACGAAACCGTATTAGACAATAGCCCTTATCAAGCGCAAAATGTCAAAGATGGAACAGCATTTACCCCAGAAAACTGGGATGTCTGGGTAAAAAAAGCCGCAGCCAAGGCTGTACCAGGTGCTAAAGACTTTCTCCAATTTGCAGACCAAAACGGTGTCCAAATTTACTATGTATCTGACCGCACGATAGAACAGGTAGATGATACGATCAAAAACCTAGAAAATGAAGGAATTCCTGTACAAAGCCGCGATCATCTCATGTTCTTAGAAAAAGGCGTCAAATCTAAAGAAGGTCGTAGACAAGCAGTCCAAGAAAAAACCAACTTAGTCATGCTACTAGGAGACAATCTTGTGGACTTTGCAGAGTTTTCAAAGACCTCTGAAACTGAGCGCGACCAAAAATTAGAGGAATTACAAAAAGAGTTTGGTGAGAAATTCATCATTTTCCCTAACCCAATGTACGGATCATGGGAAAGCACTGTTTACAATGGTAATAAATTGGATGCTAAGGGTCAAACTGAAGAGCGCCAAAAAAACTTACAAGGTTTTGATAAATAAAATAAGAGAGCTATCTACCAGTTTACACCAACTACAAGATATCGTATTTGCGAGAATAGCGAAAAAAGACGATTTCCAAGCGGAGATCGTCTTTTAATAGGACAGACTTCTCCAATTCAAAATGTACTTCATTTAGTATATGTGTAGCCATAAATCATATTTTCTAAGTGGTTTATACATGACTGTCCGTCAGGGAAAGCAAATATGCAAAATTTAGAAATTTTGATATAATAGAACTATCAAAAAGTAAAGGAATGATTGGTATGAAAGCAATCACAGCTCACAGCTCACAGCTCACAGCTCACAGCTCACAGCTCACAGCTCACAGCTCACAGCTCACAGCTCACAGCTCACAGCTCACAGCTCACAGCTCACAGCTCACGCTGATTATGTAATCAAGCGTATTTTTTGTCAAGCCCTAAAACAGACTTTTTCACATTTTTGTGAGAAGGTCTTTTCTGTTGTGTATGAAAGTGAGGGACTTGTATGAGCCAGATATTCGAAACAGCGATTCAACAAGCCCTGCGAGAGGTGGTAGAAAGCTTTGATGAACAGTATGTAGCTGAGGGACTATTAAAAAAAGACGCTATTATAGTAGATTTAGATAATTATAAACCTGAGTTGGTTGAAAAGATTTTGACAAATGCAATTCTAAATGAAGCATTTACCGAGGATATTGCTGGTGCGACAATTTTGAAAATCAATGATATCATTCAAATGCTTGAAGTTGATGAATATTGGTCAAACTCTTACACGCGTTACACCAACAAAATCGGATTAGCGACAAATAATCGCTATCTAGATGAAACAACAGATGTTGTCCTAAATTTCCCCTACAAAGATGGTATCTTAAAAGCTGGTATGACTAAAGATGATGTATCGAGGGAAGATGCTGAAGAATCCTTTTTAAATGAGATAGTTGCTAGAGAAGAGATTGATGTCCTCCTTGATGAAAAGATTTTAAAAAATGCTAAGAAATATGACAAAAATGGCTCTTCTCCTGTATCAGAAATCAAGGATACGGATAACCTGATTATCAAGGGAAACAACCTGTTAGCACTCCACAGTTTGAAAAAACGATTTGCTGGAAAAATTAAAAGTATAATTATTGATCCACCTTACTATTTTAAAAAAACTAAGACTAGTGATGCATTTAATTATAATTCAAATTTTAAATTATCTACTTGGTTAGTTTTTATGAAAAATAGATTAGATGTTGCCAAGGAGCTGCTATCTGATGAAGGATTATGCATAATTATAGTTGGAGAAGAGGGATATGCTCAATTAAAATTATTAGCAGATAATATATTTGGAGGGGATAAATATATTGGTACGATTTCGTGGAGAAAATCTGATAATCAAGCAAATATTGGAGAATTTGCAAAAGTAACAGATTATATACTTATTTATAAGAAATCGAGTGGGAAATTAAATAAGTTACCACTAACCGACAAAGCTAGAAAAGAATATCGTTATTCAGATGAGAACGGTTATTTCAGACGACAAATTTTATTGGATAAGACTAGGGGTAAATATAATTATGAACTAACAACCCCTACAGGAAAAAAACTTTATGGCCCCTGGATGAAAGAGAAAGAAGAAATAGAACGGTTAGATAATTTAGGAAAGATATATTGGACACGAGGTGGGCAAGAACAACCATATGGTAAACTATATTTACAAGATTCGGAGGGTCAAATACCAAATGATTTTTGGGATAACTCATTTGGTACGAATCAACGTGGAGCTGAGGAGATTAGAGAGTTATTTAGTGGTGATAGGTTATTTGATTTTCCAAAACCTGAAAGACTTATTTATAATTTGATGAAAATTAGTAGTGAAGAAGGAGATATTGTTCTTGATTTCTTCATGGGTAGTGGGACAACACAAGCAGTAGCTCATAAAATGAATCGTCAGTACATCGGTATTGAACAAATGGATTATATTGAAACAGTTTCTATAGAAAGATTAAAGAAAGTTATTGATGGAGAACAAGGTGGCATTTCTCAAGATGTTGCTTGGTCTGGCGGTGGTTCATTCATTTATGCTGAGTTAATGGACAAAAATGCGACCTTTATTGATGCTGTTCTTAACTCTAAACATCCTGATGAATTAAAGGCTATCTTTGATGACATGAAAGCCACACTTGATTTTGATTTCAGAGTGGATTTACAAGAAGTTGACCAATCTATCTGGGATGAAGATTTTGAAATGCAGAAAAAAATTCTTGTAAAAATTATTGACAAAAACCAGCTCTATCACAACTATTCTGAAATTGGTGATGAAACCATCAAATCGCAATTATCTCAATCAGATTATGATTTTAATAAGAGTTTTTATAGGGAGAAATGATGGTTAGAAAAGCAAAGAAAAAAGAACTGTTCTTTGAACTCTTCGATGAATTGAAACAGCTGGATATGGATATTTTGAACGAACAGCATGGTTGGGAATTACCACAGTATATTGTAGAAAATCTCAAGCATGAACCACGTTCTTATCAAAGTGAAGCTATTCGCTATTTTCACTACACTCAAGCATCAGATACTTTCAAGTTTCGAAAGCCAAGACAGCTGATGTTCAATATGGCAACTGGTTCGGGAAAGACTGATTTGATGGCTGGTTTAATCCTCTATCTCTATAAAGAAAAAGGGTATCAAAATTTTCTGTTTACAGTGAATACAAATGGTGTTCTGAGTAAGACCATTGATAATCTAACGAATGCTCAATCTACGAAGTTTCTTTTCAATTCCAACTTAGAAATTGATGGGGAACATATCTTTATCAACCAGATTTCAGGAAGATTTCCAGATTTTCCTAATAAAAATGTAATTAATATTAAGTTTGTTTCAATTCAAACATTAACAAATGACCTCCTCACACAGGCAGAAAATATCATGTCATTAACAGATTACCAGAAGACAAAAATGGTTATTCTGGCGGATGAAGCCCATCACTATTCTGCTTCTACGAAAAAGAAAAATAAAGCAGAATTGGAAAAAGTCTCATGGGAAAAATGCCTACTTTCTCTTCTTCACGCACATGCTGATAATCTCTTGCTAGAATTTACCGCAACACTTGATTTTGACGATGAGACCATTTATCAAAAATATCGAGATAAGATTATTTACCGTTATACCTTGGATTCATACATCAAAGAGCGATATTCAAAAAATGTAAGACGCATTCAGACGGGGAATTCCAATGAAGATAATATGCTTAGCACCGTTCTTCTGAGTGAATATCGTCGCAAATTTGCTCTAGAAAAATTTGGGATTGAGATAAAACCAGTCATTCTTTTCAAATCACATAAAATTGATGCTTCCTATGAAGCAAACAATCTATTCAATGAGATGATTGACAATCTGACCGTGGAAAGCTTAAAGGCGTTCCTTATTTCACAATTGAAAAGTGTATCAGAAGAGCAAAGCCATACCCTACAGCTAGCTTATCAGTATTATCTCGAAAAGGATGATCTTTCAACTGTTGTTCGAGAAATTAAGCGTGGTTTTTCACCAGCTAGAATTCTAAATGCAAATGATTCAGACAGTAGTTCAAAAGGGTTGCTAGAAACAGGACAGTATCAAGCCCTCAATTCGCTTGAATCGCCCAATAATCTGTATCGTGTAGTCTTTGCAGTAGCAAAATTAACAGAAGGTTGGGATGTCCTCAATCTTTACGATATCGTTCGTATTAGCAACTTGGGAAAAATGAATGATAAAAGAGATGCTAAATCAACCAATTCCGAGGCTCAGTTGATCGGACGTGGGGCGCGATACAATCCTTTCTCCTTAAATCAAAAGATTTCTTATCAAAGACGATTTGATGAATCAGATGAAACAGCAAGTCTTTTATTGGAAACACTACACTACCATACCCTTAATGAACCGCAATACATCAAGAATTTGATGGCATCACTTGACAAGATGAATCTTGCGACTGGGACGGATGAAAAAAATCCTCCAATTGAAATCAAACTGAAACCCTCTTTCAAGAAAACCCAAATCTTTAAAACAGGTAAGCTTTACTATAATGAAACTAAGGAAATTCCTGACAGTCACTATGTGAATTTACGTGCATATGGTATTGAAATTTCTAAGCTAGCCAATGTAACCTATTTTAAATCCACCTATGAAACAGCTTACCTTTCAGCTGAAGCAATAGAGTTAAAAACGTCCCAATTGAGGGGAATTGATATTCGTTACTTTAAAAAATCAATTAGTCGCTCTAATTTTTTCCGTTTTGAAAATCTGAAAAGATATCTTCCAAATCTCAAGTCTATGGATGAGTTTTGGGGTGAAAATTGGTTAAATTTGCGGAATCTTATATTATATGTTACAACAGAAAAAGAAACTGTCGTGGAAGAATTTTCAGCTATGGAAAAGCTTAAAATTGTTGATAACTTTGTCAACCTACTGGCTGCTCAAATAAAGGCAGGTTATCGCAAAGCAAGAGGTACGAATCGTTTTGTTGGATATCCTATTGAAGAATATCTCGTTGATTATCGCAAACGAATACCTAATTATGATACGGCTAAACAGAGTAGCTCCTTAATCGAACAAAAAGTAGCTAATATTAGTTTTGAAAAATTTGACTTTTTTGCTTATCAATCTGCTATAATCAATAGAAATGAAGAAAATCTAGTTAATGCTATCGCCAATCACATTGATGAACTAAGAGAACAATACGGTGATGTTTTCCTCGTTCGGATGGACGAAAACATGCTAAAGGGGACAGATAAAGTTGAACAATTGAAATTGCACCAATTTGAGGAGAATCCACGGGAAATCAATTTTTCAGGATTTCAACCAGACTTTATCCTACTTCTTCAAAATAAGGATTACTATCTTCAAATCTTCATTGAACCCAAAGGTGAACAATTGGCAGAAAAAGATAGATGGAAGGAGGAACTTCTTTCATACATCAATGACCATCAAGAAGATTTGGTTTTCGAGGATGAAGTTGATGGAGTTATCATCAAAGGACTTAAATTCTATAATCAAGAAAATAGTAAACAAACACTCAATCAATTAGCACAGGTAGCTCTTGAAAAACCACATTTTGGTGGAAATATTAGGCTGGACTTATTCTAAGTATCAAAAAGACGATTTCCACTTGGATAATCGCATTTTTTACTATTTTATCTTGTACTGGGTATAAACTAGTATATATTCCACTAGATAGTATGCTCTATCGCTTGTACCACTTCCACCTGTTGCTGAAGCCATGGGTGTCCCTCACCAATCGACTCAACTGATTGGATTTTTTTATAACCCCTCTTTCATGGCAAAGTAAGCTCGTATTTTGGGTGCCACTTGTGTACCAAAGAGTTCAATAGCTCTCAGAACCTGGTCATGTGGCATGGAACCAAGCGGTAGATGGAGCATGAAACGATCCAAGCCTAAATCCTCAATCATGCGAATCAATTTTTCTGCCACCTGGTCTGGATTTCCCACAAACATGGCACCATTTGGACTAACTTGCTCCAAATATTGCTCATAGGTCAACTCCTGCCAGTGTGGACGGTCCTTGGAAATCGCATCCACCACTTGCTTGGTCGGATGGAAATAATCTTTCACCGCCTGCTCGCCATCTTCAGCAATCCACCCCCAAGAATGAGCGCCCACTTTCAGGTCTTTATCCGCATGACCGGCATCCCTTCCAATCTCACGATAAGCTTGAATCAATTTCTTGAAGTAGCGCGGATTACCACCAATAATAGCATAGACAATCGGCAGCCCCGCCTGAGCAATCTTCACTGTTGATTCGACATGGCCACCTGTCGCCACCCACAATGGCAATTTGTCCTGAACTGGACGGGGATAGACTTCTTTTCCAGCAATGCTTTGGGTCAATTGACCTTGCCAGTCTATCTTGGTCTTTTCATTGACTAACTGGAGCATGTCTAATTTCTCATCAAAGAGAGCTTCATAGTCTTTCAAGTCATAGCCAAACAGTGGGAAAGACTCGGTAAATGAACCACGCCCAGCCATAATCTCTGCCCGTCCATTTGACAAGGCATCGATGGTGGCATATTGTTGGAACAAGCGAATCGGATCCATACTCGAGAGAATGCTGACCGCACTGGTCAAACGGATTTTTTTGGTATTGACTGCCCCAGCTGCCAAAATAATCTCTGGAGCTGATACCGCAAAGTCCTCTCGATGGTGCTCCCCAATCCCATACACATCCAAACCAACCTTGTCAGCCAGTTCAATCTCCGCCACCAACTGACGAATGCGTTCGGCATGACTGTAAGTCTGTCCAGTCGCTTCCAGAGCTGTTGTTTCCCCAAATGTTGAAATCCCCAATTCTACCATCCTGTTTCCTCGCTATCTCTTTTAGTTTTAGGGTATTTTATCACTAATTAGTTTTATTTTCAATGAATTTGCTCATTAGAAAAAGCCTAGATGAACTAGACTTTCTTAGCTTATTCTACCTGTAGTTTATTGTCTTTCAAAGTCAACTTCGAGTTTTCTGTCAATTCTGTTTGTTCAAAAGTGTAAATCGTCTCACCCTTTGTATCAATCATGTACCAGACTTGGTCTTTACGGACAACCAGGGCAAGCTCCGTACTATTTGTGTCCTCATTTTTGACAGACAATGGAAAGGCCTTGTCCACACCTTCCAGAGCTACTTTATTCCCTGTTTTCAATTCTACTAGGTAGTGTACTCCATCCTTGGTACCAAAACTGTAGTCCGCATTAATCTTTGTGTGGCTATCGTAGTCTTTCATTTGAATGGAAGTTCTATCTATACCTTCAAATGCCTTTTTAAAGTGTTCTTTCTGCTCTTCAGCTTTCTTTTGATCTTGAGACTGAACCGTCTCTTGCACCGCAGCAATCCGTTCCAGGTTTTGCTTTTTCGCTTGTCTCGCCTGATGGATCAAGACCGTACGTATCAAGAAAGAACTAGACAAGACGATACCAATCAGCATAGCAATAATATTTTTTTTCTTCTTCATTTTCTTCTCCTTATAACAATTGGAGCCGTGAAAAATACTCCTCACTCAAGTATACCAAGAGAGAGCAAAAAAGTCTAGATGAACTAGACTTTCTTAGCTTATTCTACTGTTACTGACTTAGCAAGATTACGTGGTTTGTCCACATCAAGGCCACGGTGGAGTGTTGCAAAGTAAGCGACCAATTGTGTTGGCACGACCATTGAGATTGGTGAGAGGTAAGGGTGTACGGTCGTAAGGACGATATCGTCTGTGTCTTTAGCAACATTTTCTTCTGCGATAGTGAGAACCTTAGCACCACGGGCTGCGACCTCTTGGATATTTCCACGAGTGTGGTTGGCAAGAACTGGATCTGACAAGAGAGCCAAAACAGGTGTCCCCTCTTCAATCAAGGCAATGGTTCCATGCTTGAGTTCTCCTGCCGCAAAGCCTTCACATTGGATGTAAGAAATCTCTTTGAGCTTAAGACTGGCTTCCATGGCTACATAGTAATCTTGACCACGTCCGATGTAAAAGGCGTTGCGAGTTGTTTCAAGAAGCTCTCGAATCTTGGCATCAATGGTTTCTTTCTCAGAAAGAGTTGATTCGATAGACTGAGCCACGATAGACAGCTCACGAATCAGATCAAAGGCTTGCGCTTTAGCATTGCCATTTGCTTCTCCAACTGCTTTTGCCAAGAAGGCAAGCGCTGCAATTTGCGCTGTATAAGCCTTAGTTGATGCCACGGCAATTTCAGGACCCGCGTGAAGAAGCATAGTATGGTTCGCTTCACGTGAAAGAGTTGAACCTGGCACGTTTGTCACTGTTAAGCTCGGGATACCCATTTCATTAGCCTTAACCAAAACTTGACGGCTATCAGCTGTTTCACCAGACTGGCTGATAAAGATGAAGAGTGGTTTCTTGCTGAGAAGTGGCATACCGTAGCCCCACTCAGATGAAATTCCAAGTTCAACTGGTGTATCTGTCAGTTCTTCCAACATCTTCTTAGAAGCAAATCCTGCGTGGTAAGATGTTCCAGCTGCAAGGATGTAAATGCGGTCTGCATCTTGAACAGCCTTGATGATAGCTGGTTCTACAACAACTTGACCTGTCTCATCTGTGTAGGATTGGATGAGTTTACGCATAACCGTTGGTTGCTCATCAATTTCCTTGAGCATGTAGTAAGGATAAGTCCCCTTACCGATATCTGACAAGTCAAGCTCCGCAGTATAGCTAGCACGTTCACGGCGATTTCCATCATAGTCTTGAACTTCCACACTATCAGCCTTGACGATTACCAACTCTTGGTCATGGATTTCCATGTATTGGTTGGTCTCACGAATCATAGCCATAGCATCTGAGCAGACCATATTATAACCTTCCCCAAGACCAATCAGAAGTGGAGATTTGTTCTTAGCGACATAGATGACATCTGGATTTTCAGAGTCAACCAAGGCAAAAGCATAAGAACCACGGATTATGTGAAGGGCTTTTTTAAAAGCTTCAAGAACTGAGAGACCATCTTCTTCTGCAAATTTTCCAATCAGGTGAACGGCAATTTCTGTATCTGTTTGTCCCTTGAAGTGGTGACCTGCAAGGTATTCTTCCTTGATTTCGAGATAGTTTTCAATCACCCCATTGTGCACCAAGACAAAACGTCCTGTCTCAGAGCGGTGTGGGTGAGCATTGTCCTCAGTTGGTTTTCCGTGAGTCGCCCAACGCGTATGTCCGATACCAGTCGTTCCCTCAACACCAGCTGTCTTTGCAGACAATTCAGCGATACGGCCAACAGCTTTGACTAGATGATTTTCAGCACCACCTAGGACAAAAATCCCCGCAGAATCATAGCCACGGTATTCAAGCTTTTCAAGCCCTTGAATCAAAATATCAGTTGCATTTGTGTTTCCAACAACACCGACAATTCCACACATAGTATATACGACACAGACCAGCTGTGCTTTCCCCTTAAATTGGTATAGTCTGATTTCCCTTTTACAGAATCAGCAAAAACAGTATATACTTGTTTTTATCACTTGTCAAGAATAAAAATTGGTATAGTTTTTCTAGAAAACAGGTCATTAAGATTTCATCTAATAGCTGACAAGCTGGTATTGACAGATTAAACTAGAGAAAAGAAAGATTAATATCTAAAACTCAAAAGCTAGGCAGGAAAATCTAGCTTTTAGAGCTAACAAAAAACGCGACTTTCTTATTTCAAAATCAAAATACTAAGTAGAGCTAGAATAGCAGGCCCACCTTGCTTCAGAATAATCTTCTTGTCTGCTGTCAGAGAACCGTAGATCGCTACACCAAACACAAATAAAACAAAGATGGTCACAATTTCCAAACTTTGTGAGAAATAAATCCCATACAAAAGAAACACACCTATCAAAGCATTATAAATTCCTTGATTTTTAAATAATGAACTCACTGAAGGACGAACCAGTTCTTCCTTATCCACATCAAACACGCGACTAGTAGTATCTGATTGCGTAGCCACACTTTCCAAATAAAAAATATAAAAATGCTCCAAAGCAACGATAGTTGCTAAAACAATTGTAAAAATAGACATATTCTTCTCCTTAAATTTCTATCTCTTCTAAGCCCGATTGCAACTTTTCTAACAAGCGACTGAACTCTTCTCGCTCTCCTTTTGTAAGTACGCTTTCCATCTGACTCTTTACCTTTATATGTTGTTGGGGAGAGTTGGTTACTAGTTGCCCTCTCGCAAAGTCTGTCACTTCCACTAAAACCTCCCTCTGATTTTCAGGATTCCGACGTCGATTAACCAAACCTTCCTTTTCCAAAATTTTAAAGTGCCGTGTCAAGGCAGCCTGATCAATCTTCAAACGCTCCTGAACTGCTATTTGATTACACGGTGACTGATCGATTAAGAAACATAAGATTTGATAACGAGTCAGACTAATTCCTAATTGGCGTTCGAATAATTGTGTCATAGACTGATCTGCCAACCGTAGTTGATACAGTAAATCATGGATTGCTACCATCATTCCCTCCCAACATATATGATTCATCAATACTTGACTTATCAAGTATAATATATGCTAAAAATAAATCAAGTAATATGCTTAAGTTTTCTTGATTTATCAGACCCCATAATATTTGTAGTAGGTAAATCTCCTATGGATCTTATGGAGCCTATTTTGTTGTAGAAAAGGAAATCTTCGCTAAACTGGACTACGACGCCCCATCTTACCCTGATTGCGGAAGCCAAATGAAGAAATATGACTTCCAAAAACCGTCTA
Organism: bacterium; assembly: GCA_905221435.1. Lineage (GTDB taxonomy): Bacteria > Bacillota > Bacilli > Lactobacillales > Streptococcaceae > Streptococcus. The sequence continues at coordinate 1,789 of CAJNDD010000009.1, read as the reverse complement.
AGATTCCTTACCTAGAAACAACTGGCATGCCTACTAAAATTCTCCTTAGAAAATGCTGTTTCAAGTGCTATCATTCCTCGAAAATGATGGTCGCTGAGACTTCTATCATCAAGAAGAATCATCAAATTCCCCGTATTATCAATCAAAAAATTGCTCAAAAGTTGATTGCAAAGACGTCTATGATCGATATTGCTCATCAGCTGTCCATTCCAACTTCAATTGTTATTCATAAGCTCAATGACTTTCACTTAAAGCATGACTTCACCTGGCTTCCAGAAATTATGTCCTGGCACGAGTACGCCTTCACTAAGGGAAAGATGAGTTTCGCCGTGCTATGAGTCGTGTTCGTGTCCAAATCATGAATCAACTTGAGCGAAATCCCATGAATACAAGGCTATCAAACGTTACTGGAAACTCATTCAACAAGATAGTCGTAAACTCAGCGATAAGCGATTTTATCGCCCTACTTTTCGTATGCACTTGACGAATAAAGAAATTCTAGACAAGCTTTCAAGCTATTCAGAAGACTTGAAACACCACTATAAGCTCTATCAGCTCTTGCTTTTTCACTTTCAGAATAAGGAACCTGACACATTCTTCGGACTTATTGAGGACAATCTAAAGCAAGTTCATCCTCTTTTTCAGACTGTCTTTAAAACCTTTCTCAAGGATAAAGAGAAAATCATCAACGCCCTTTAATTAGCTTATTCCAACGCTAAATTGGAAGCAACTAATAATCTCATTAAACGCAATGTCTTTGGTTTTCGAAACTTTGAAAACTTCAAAAAAGGATTTTCATCGCTTTGAACATCAAAAAAGAAAGAACGAAATTCGTCCTTTCTAGATTTTAGCTAACTTCAACCTATTACAGCTGATAAAGAGCTTTAATTTACAAATAACAGTTAATAAAAGCTTATATAAATATAATCGGGAAGACAGGATTCGAACCTGCGACACCTTGGTCCCAAACCAAGTACTCTACCAAGCTGAGCTACTTCCCGCATTAAATAAAAAATGCACCCTAGAGGAGTCGAACCTCTAACCGCCTGATTCGTAGTCAGGTACTCTATCCAGTTGAGCTAAGGGTGCTCATTACTATATGCCGAGGACCGGAATCGAACCGGTACGATCGTTACCAATCGCAGGATTTTAAGTCCTGTGCGTCTGCCAGTTCCGCCACCCCGGCCTCTCTAAGCGAACGACGGGATTCGAACCCGCGACCCCCACCTTGGCAAGGTGGTGTTCTACCACTGAACTACGTTCGCATCGACCTCTTATTCTATATAAAAAAATGCCGGCTACATGACTTGAACACGCGACCCTCTGATTACAAATCAGATGCTCTACCAACTGAGCTAAGCCGGCCTATTTCTATTATGCGGGTTAAGGGACTTGAACCCCCACGCCGTTAAGCGCCAGATCCTAAATCTGGTGCGTCTGCCAATTCCGCCAAACCCGCTAATATGACCCGTACTGGGCTCGAACCAGTGACCCATTGATTAAAAGTCAATTGCTCTACCAACTGAGCTAACGAGTCTAAAATAACTGCCGTTATCTTAAACGGTCCCGACGGGAATCGAACCCGCGATCTTCGCCGTGACAGGGCGACGTGATAACCGCTACACTACGGGACCTATGGGAGTTAACGGGATCGAACCGCTGACCCTCTGCTTGTAAGGCAGATGCTCTCCCAGCTGAGCTAAACTCCCTAGAGCTAAGCGACTTCCATATCTCACAGGGGGCAACCCCCAACTACTTCCGGCGTTCTAGGGCTTAACTACTGTGTTCG
>CAJNDD010000008.1 GCA_905221435.1 bacterium | reverse complement strand
CGAACACAGTAGTTAAGCCCTAGAACGCCGGAAGTAGTTGGGGGTTGCCCCCTGTGAGATATGGAAGTCGCTTAGCTTTTATCCGCCATAGCTCAGTTGGTAGTAGCGCATGACTGTTAATCATGATGTCGTAGGTTCGAGTCCTACTGGCGGAGTATAGTATAGAAGCTCTTTATCAGCTGTAATAGGTTGAAGTCAGCTAAATTCAAGAAAGGACAAATTTCGTCCTTTCTTTTTTGATGTTTAGAGTGAGGAAATACGCTTTTTGAAATTTTCAAAATTCCGAAAACCAAAGGCATTGATTCCGAAAGTGAAAAATCAAGAGTTGATAGAGATCATAGTGGCGTTTCAAGTTTTTTCAAGTTTTCTGAATAACTTAAGAGCTTGTCAAGAATTTTTTATTCGTCAAATGCATGTAAAAAGTAGGTTGATAGAAGCGTTTATGACTTAGTTTTCGACTCATAGCACGGTTTAAGTATTTGGAGTAAAACAGTCCACTGAACTGTTTCAACCTGAGCTTAGAAATTCGAAAGTGAAGTCGTTTATCCACGTCATAGTAAAGCCTAAATATATCCCTAGTAATGATTTTTACCCGACAACGGACAGCTCAATCGTAGCGAAGAGAGTGATTTCAGATGGCAGCTTGTGTTCTGCCTTCAAGGACAGTAATGATATTAAACTTGTCAAAATCTTGGGAAATGAAACTCATCTTTCCCTTGGTAAAGGCGTACTCGTCCCAGAACATAATTTCTGGAAGTCAGATGAAGTCATGCTTTAAGTGAAAGTCATTGAGCTTAAAGCATGACAGTTGAAGTTGAACTGGAAAGCTGATGGGCAATATCGGTCATAAGAGACTTTTCAATCAATTTCGCTCTGTAAGTGGAGGAAAAAAATGGTACAAAAGCTTATAGCTTATCTCACACGCTGTGAGTATAATAGAGGAAAAATTATCTGTAATCAATTTTGAAATAGACTACTATTCCTCTGTTCTTACAGTGTTTTTTATTTTTTGTTCGTTTAGGTTGATATTTTTACTTTACAGGAATTTTGGACTAAAGCTTTTAAATTTTTGATATCCTAATACTATAAAAAAATGAAATGGAGATTATTGAGGATGTTTCAAGATATCTATGAACAAATTATTGAATTTTGTGATGCTGTTGAGCAGGAGTACAATGGGTTATTTGCGGATAAAACGAAATGGGAAGCCACACATCTTGATTATTTGCATTATTATTTAATTCGCTATAAGATCACTGATGAAAGAGATTTTATTATCTATCATTTTAGAACATCCTATCGTTTATTTTTAGAAAAATTTGTGATGAATTTGTGATGAAAAAGAATTTTATTTATAATTGAGTCAAAGTTATTAAAAAACGAACAATAATCAACTGATGAGATTATATTAATAGTAATTAACAATTATTTCTCTTTAGATATTTTTAAATGGAGAGAATTTCCAGATGTTTCTACGTTGAGTCTTGAAAAAATGATGAAGTTTTATTATAATAAATTGTGAGATATGATTGCAGGTGAGACTCCTGCCATGTATATGAGAAAGGAAGAGCCTAGCGGCTCAGACAAGATTATGACTTCAGTTGTTGTTGTAGGTACCCAATGGGGCGATGAAGGTAAAGGGAAAATTACAGATTTTCTTTCAGCTAATGCAGAGGTGATTGCTCGTTACCAAGGTGGTGATAATGCTGGTCACACAATTGTGATTGATGGTAAGAAATTTAAGTTGCACTTGATTCCATCTGGAATTTTCTTCCCTGAAAAAATTTCTGTTATTGGGAATGGGATGGTTGTGAACCCGAAATCTCTTGTGAAAGAGTTGAGCTATCTTCATGAGGAAGGTGTGACAACTGATAACTTGCGTATTTCTGATCGTGCACATGTTGTTTTGCCTTACCATATTGAATTGGATCGCTTGCAAGAAGAGGCTAAGGGTGACAATAAGATTGGTACTACAATCAAGGGAATCGGTCCAGCATATATGGACAAAGCTGCTCGTGTTGGGATTCGTATTGCGGATCTTTTGGATAAAGAGATTTTTCGTGAGCGTTTAGAACGTAATCTTGCGGAAAAGAACCGTCTGTTTGAAAAATTATATGATAGCACCCCTATTTCAATTGATGATATTTTTGAAGAATACTATGAATATGGGCAACAAATCAAGCAGTATGTGACAGATACATCTGTTATCTTGAATGATGCGCTTGATAATGGCAAACGTGTGCTTTTTGAAGGTGCACAAGGTGTCATGCTAGACATCGACCAAGGTACTTATCCATTTGTTACTTCTTCAAACCCTGTCGCTGGTGGTGTGACAATTGGGTCTGGTGTTGGTCCAAGTAAGATTGACAAGGTTGTAGGTGTTTGTAAAGCCTATACGAGTCGTGTAGGGGACGGACCTTTCCCAACTGAGTTATTTGATGAAGTGGGAGATCGAATTCGTGAAGTAGGTCATGAGTATGGTACAACAACTGGTCGTCCACGTCGTGTGGGTTGGTTTGACTCAGTTGTGATGCGTCATAGCCGTCGTGTATCTGGTATTACCAATCTTTCGTTGAACTCTATTGATGTTTTGAGTGGTTTGGATACTGTGAAAATCTGTGTGGCTTATGATCTCGATGGTCAACGTATCGACCACTACCCAGCTAGTCTTGAGCAATTAAAACGTTGCAAGCCTATCTACGAAGAATTGCCAGGTTGGTCAGAAGACATCACAGGAGTTCGTAATTTGGAAGACCTTCCTGAAAATGCACGTAACTATGTCCGTCGTGTAAGCGAGTTGGTTGGTGTTCGTATCTCAACTTTCTCAGTAGGTCCCGGTCGTGAACAAACAAATATTTTAGAAAGTGTTTGGTCATAGGAGATTTTTAAGATTAGTTTAAGACAGGTTGGGTATACTATAGACAGTTACAAGAAGACCTCCTAACTTGTTGTAACAAATATCCTAAACTTTTCTTTTTCATAATAATCTCCCTATTAAGTCACCGCATTCGGTGGCTTTTTTTGTGTTGAGAATCATGATATAATAATAAAACGACAAGCAGGAAAAGAGAGAAACTATGGATTATACAGTTGAAGAAAAAGAAGCTTTTATGAGAGAGGCTTTGAGAGAGGCAGAAATTGCTCTGGAACACGATGAAATTCCAATTGGTTGTGTGATTGTCAAGGATGGAGAGATTATTGGCCGTGGGCATAATGCGCGCGAGGAGTTGCAACGGGCGGTTATGCATGCAGAAATCATGGCCATAGAGAATGCGAATGTGAGTGAAGAAAGCTGGCGCTTGCTGGATTGCACTCTTTTTGTGACCATTGAGCCTTGTGTTATGTGTAGTGGGGCGATTGGGCTTGCCCGTATTCCAAACGTAGTCTACGGGGCTAAAAACCAGAAATTTGGTGCTGCTGGTAGTTTGTACGATATTTTGACAGATGATCGTCTTAATCATCGTGTAGAGGTAGAAACGGGAATTTTGGAAGATGAGTGTGCAGCGATTATGCAGGACTTTTTCCGAAATCGACGGAAAAAATAATTTCTCTTTTAAAATAGAGAGGTATGTGGTATAATAAACAGTGGAGCAACAATTCTGCGTGAAGCGGGTCAGGGGAGGAATCCAGCAGCCCTAAGCGAGTGTGAATTGTGTGCTCTTTTTTCGTGCTTTTTTCGAATAAATAAGATAAAATAGCCTAGAATAAATGATAATAGAAAAGAGAAAAATATGAAAATTCGTGGTTTTGAATTGGTTTCGAGTTTTACAGATGAAAATTTGCTGCCTAAGCGTGAGACAGCGCATGCAGCAGGTTACGACTTAAAGGTAGCAGAACGTACGGTGATTGCTCCAGGCGAGATTGTCTTAGTTCCGACAGGTGTTAAGGCTTATATGCAGCCGACAGAAGTGCTCTATCTCTATGACCGTTCATCAAACCCTCGTAAGAAAGGCTTGGTCTTGATTAACTCAGTTGGGGTCATTGATGGGGATTATTATGGAAATCCTGGAAATGAGGGACATATCTTTGCGCAGATGAAAAACATTACTGATCAGGAAGTGGTTCTTGAAGTTGGGGAACGTGTGGTTCAGGCTGTCTTTGCACCATTTTTAATTGCAGATGGAGATGCAGCTGATGGCTTGCGGACTGGTGGATTTGGATCGACTGGGCACTAGGATGAAGATTATCTTTGTACGTCATGGGGAGCCAGATTACCGTGAGTTAGAGGAGCGTTCCTATACAGGTTTTGGAATGGACTTGGCCCCCTTATCTGAGAAGGGACGACAACAAGCTCAGGAACTTTGGCAAAATCCTTTGCTACAATCGGCTAATCTACTAGTGACTTCAGCAGTAACGAGAGCTTTAGAAACGGCTTCTTATGTAGCTTGTGCCACTGGGCTATCTTTGAGAGTTGAGCCTATGTTACACGAATGGCAGGTCTATGAATCTGGCATAGATAGATTTGAAGAGGCTAGAACACTATTTCTAGAAAACAAGGGGGAGTTACTTTCTAATAGCCCTATTCAATATGAGACAGCTACGGAAATGAAGTCTCGGTTTCTAGAATGTATGGCTAAGTATAGAGACTACCAGACTGTGGTAGTTGTTGCTCATCGAATGCTCATGCGCCAATTTGTATCAAACGAGAAGATTGATTTTTGCCAAGTGATTGAGTGTGAGTTAGAGATATAGAAAGAGGTTTATCATCGCAAAGAAAAAAGCGACATTTGTATGTCAAAATTGTGAATATAATTCCCCAAAATATCTAGGGCGTTGTCCTAACTGTGGGTCTTGGTCTTCTTTTGTAGAAGAGGTTGAGGTTGCCGAGGTCAAGAATGCGCGTGTGTCCTTGACAGGTGAGAAAACCAAGCCCATGAAACTGACTGAGGTGACTTCCATCAATGTCAATCGAACCAAGACGGAGATGGAGGAATTCAACCGTGTACTTGGAGGCGGAGTGGTTCCAGGGAGTCTCGTCCTTATCGGTGGGGATCCAGGAATCGGGAAATCAACCCTTCTCTTACAAGTTTCAACCCAGCTGTCTCAAGTGGGTACGGTTCTCTATGTCAGTGGGGAGGAGTCTGCCCAGCAGATTAAGTTACGGGCAGAGCGCTTGGGAGATATTGATAGCGAGTTTTATCTCTATGCAGAGACCAATATGCAGAGTGTTCGCGCAGAAGTAGAAAGAATTCAGCCAGACTTCCTCATTATTGACTCCATCCAGACTATTATGTCTCCTGAGATTTCAGGGGTGCAGGGGTCTGTGTCTCAGGTGCGTGAGGTAACGGCTGAACTCATGCAGTTGGCGAAGACTAATAACATTGCTATCTTTATCGTAGGGCATGTGACCAAGGAAGGGACTTTAGCTGGTCCGCGTATGTTGGAGCATATGGTGGACACAGTGCTTTACTTTGAAGGGGAGCGTCACCATACCTTCCGTATTTTGAGGGCAGTCAAAAACCGTTTTGGTTCCACTAATGAGATTGGCATCTTTGAGATGCAGTCGGGTGGATTGGTTGAGGTGCTCAATCCGAGTCAAGTTTTCCTAGAGGAGCGTTTGGATGGAGCTACTGGCTCGTCAATCGTTGTGACCATGGAAGGGACCCGTCCGATTTTGGCGGAGGTTCAGGCTTTGGTAACACCAACTATGTTTGGAAATGCTAAACGCACGACGACAGGACTTGATTTCAATCGTGCGAGTCTGATTATGGCTGTTTTGGAAAAACGAGCAGGGCTTCTCTTGCAAAATCAGGATGCCTATCTCAAATCTGCTGGTGGTGTGAAATTGGATGAGCCTGCCATTGACTTAGCCGTTGCAGTGGCTATTGCCTCTAGTTACAAGGACAAGCCTACCAATCCTCAGGAATGTTTTGTGGGTGAACTGGGCTTGACCGGAGAAATTCGGCGCGTGAATCGTATCGAACAACGTATCAATGAAGCGGCAAAATTGGGCTTTACCAAGATTTATGTACCCAAGAATTCTTTGACAGGAATCACTCCACCCAAGGAAATTGAGGTCATTGGTGTGACAACGATTCAGGAAGTTTTGAAAAAGGTCTTTGCATAATCCGTGACAAATCCTCTTAAAAATGATAAGATAGGAGAAATATTTGATTATCAAATTTTTGAGGAGGGAATCGTGTCGTATTTTGAACAGTTTATGCAAGCCAATCAGGCTTATGTTGCCCTACACGGACAGTTAAATCTGCCACTTAAACCCAAAACCAGAGTAGCTATCGTGACCTGTATGGACTCACGTCTACACGTTGCGCAAGCTCTAGGTTTGGCTCTTGGGGATGCTCATATTTTGCGGAATGCGGGTGGTCGAGTGACTGAAGACATGATTCGTTCACTGGTGATTTCCCAGCAACAAATGGGGACAAGAGAAATCGTGGTGCTTCACCATACAGACTGTGGAGCTCAAACCTTTCAAAATGAAAGTTTTCATGAACATTTGAAACACGAGCTCGGAGTTGATGTGTCTGATCAAGATTTTTTACCATTCCAGGATGTTGAAGAGAGCGTGAGAGAGGATATGCAATTGCTTCGAGAATCTCCACTGATTCCTGATGATGTGGTTATTTCAGGTGCTGTCTATGATGTGGATACAGGAAGTATGAGAGAAGTATACTAACTTTGTCTCGAAAAAATCTTATCCTAGCATAAAATCGATTGTTAGAATGTAGGATTTTTAGTTTTAATATAGCTAATATAAAATAGTATAAAACAAGGGTATAAATGTTTACTCTTGTTTTATTTTTGATTGAAAAATAAAGGGAAAAGCGCTACAATGGTAGATGGAAAATGTTGTGTAAAAAACAAGTGATACATAAATACCGGAGGAAATCATGTCTTTTTCTGATTTAAAGCTGTTTGCCCTTTCTTCTAATAGAGAATTGGCAGAGCGTGTGGCGCAAGAGATTGGGATAGAGTTGGGGAAATCGACTGTTCGCCAATTTTCAGATGGAGAGATTCAGGTCAACATCGAAGAATCAATCCGTGGAAAACACGTCTTTATCCTACAATCAACGAGTTCACCTGTAAATGACAATCTGCTCGAAATTTTGATCATGGTAGATGCCTTGAAGCGTGCCAGTGCAGAATCCGTCAATGTTGTCATGCCTTACTATGGCTATGCACGTCAGGATAGAAAAGCAAGAGCGCGTGAGCCAATCACTTCAAAACTTGTTGCTAACATGCTGGAAGTGGCTGGAGTAGATCGTTTGTTAACGATTGATTTGCATGCTGCACAGATTCAGGGATTCTTTGATATTCCTGTAGATCACTTGATGGGTGCTCCATTGATTGCGGACTATTTTGAGCGTCGTGGCATGGTTGGCTCTGACTACGTGGTTGTCAGCCCAGACCATGGTGGGGTGACTCGTGCTCGTAAATTGGCAGAGTTTTTGAAAACTCCGATTGCGATTATTGACAAGCGTCGTAGTGTAGACAAGATGAACACCAGCGAAGTGATGAACATCATCGGTAAGGTAGAAGGTAAGACTTGTATCTTGATTGACGATATGATCGATACAGCTGGAACCATTTGTCATGCAGCAGATGCTCTTGCTGAAGCAGGTGCTGTTGAAGTTTACGCAAGCTGTACTCACCCAGTTCTTTCAGGACCAGCTATGGACAATATCCAAAAATCAGCTATTAAGAAATTGGTTGTTTTGGATACCATCTACCTACCAGAAGAGCGTTTGATTGATAAGATTGAACAAATCTCTATTGCTCATCTTCTAGGCGATGCTATTATCCGTATCCACGAAAAACGTCCTCTTTCTCCCCTATTTTGTATTGAGAAAAAGATTTAATCTTTCACTTGAAGTAGACAGAACTCCTAGCAGGTTTCTTTTCTTGCTAGGAGATTTTTATAGTCAAAATCTGCAAGCCTTTTCAAAATATGCTATACTGAGAAAAAAGGAGGATTTCTATGAGTCAAGAATTTATCAATCCAAGTGATGGTGTGATTCGTCAGTATCTGGCGACCAGTAAAACGATAGCGGTAGTGGGTTTGTCTGATCGTGAAGAAACAACTAGCAATCGAGTGACCAAGGAAATGCAGGCTCGGGGCTATAAAATCATTCCAGTTAATCCCAAGGCTGCAGGTGGGGAAATCTTGGGAGAAAAGGCTTATGCGAGTCTAGCTGAGATTCCTTTTCCTGTGGACATTGTCAATGTATACCGACGGAGCGAGTTTTTACCAGATGTGGCGCGTGATTTTCTCAAGACTGATGCCAAGATTTTCTGGGCGCAATTAGGACTTGAAAATCTAGAAGCGGAAGAAATCTTACGTGCTGGAGGATGCGATGACATCGTGATGAATCGCTGTATTAAGAGAGAACATACTCGCTTAATTCTTGAGCAATAAAAAGGTAGCCTACTGGCTACCTTTTTGTATTATAAAGTACCAATCAATGCTTGCATGCCAAGACTGGTGAGGATGATGGCAATCCAGCAAAGGGTTCCAAGAAGAATGGATTTACCGCTGGATTTGACCATGGCTACTAGATTGGTTTTGAGACCGATGGCACTCATAGCCATGATAATGAGAAATTTGGAGAGTTGTTTAAGAGGGGTGAAGAAGCTACTAGACACACCGAGAGAGGTGAGAAGAGTCGTTAAGAGAGAAGCTAAGATAAAGTAAAGGATAAAAAGTGGGAAGACTTTTTTTAGTTGGAAATCTTGGCTGTTTTTTTGTTGGCGGCTTTGCCAGTAGGAGAGAAAGAGCGTAATAGGAATGATTGCTAAGGTGCGCGTGAGTTTCACAATGGTTGCAGACTCAAGGGTATTGGTCTGGTAAAGACTATCCCAGGAGCTGGCGGTAGCTGTTACAGAAGAAGTATCATTGACTGCAGTTCCTGCAAAGAGGGCAAAGCCTTCATTTGATAAGTGAAGCCAGGTTCCTAGAGTTGGAAAGATGAGCGCAGCCAAAACATTGAAGAAAAAGATAACGGAAATGGCTTGGGCAACTTCTTTTTCCTTGGCCTGGATAACGGGCGCTGTCGCAGCAATGGCAGAACCACCACAGATAGAGGACCCCACTCCAATCAAGGTAGCCAGTTTTGTGTCTAGCGCAAAGAAACGCTGGAAGAGGTAGGCAACAATCAAGGAAATCGAAATGGTGGAAAGGATGACGGGGAGTGAAGATTGTCCAACTGCGAAGACTTGCGAGATATTGAGACCAAAACCGAGTAAGATAACGGCATACTGGAGCAATTTCTTTGAACTAAAGGTCAAACCTGCATCTAGTTGTTTGTAGGGTGAGAGCCATGGGTGGAGGAGCATTCCAGCAAAAATTGCAAAGACAGGTGCCCCTACGATGGGGAAAAATCCTCCAAGGAACCAAGATATGATAGAAATGAGAAGGCAGGCCAAGATTCCTGCTCCATTTTTTGATAAAAGTGACATATAAACCTCCGAAAATAAGCACTTATTATTATAGTCCTGTCGAGAAGAAAAGTAAAACAGAAAGTGAAAAATGCGGGTTTCAGATGGATTTTGCGGTCAGGGAGCTTTTGTAGTATAATAGTACTATGTTCTGTAAGCAAGGGGGATATCTATGGACTTAACCAAGCGCTTTAATAAACAGTTAGACAAGATTCAAGTTTCCTTGATTCGCCAGTTTGATCAGGCTATTTCGGAGATTCCTGGGGTCTTGCGTTTGACCTTGGGGGAACCTGATTTTACAACGCCAGATCATGTCAAGGAGGCAGCCAAGCGAGCCATTGACCATAACCAATCCTACTATACAGGGATGAGCGGTTTACTGACCTTGCGCCAGGCTACTAGCGACTTTGTAAAAGAAAAGTACCAGCTGGATTATAATCCTGAAAATGAAATCTTGGTTACAATTGGGGCGACAGAGGCTTTATCTGCTACTTTGACGGCTATTTTGGAAGAGGGGGACAAGGTGCTCTTGCCAGCTCCTGCCTATCCAGGATATGAACCGATTGTAAATCTAGTTGGGGCAGAGATTGTCGAGATTGATACAACTGAAAACGGTTTTGTCTTGACTCCTGAGATGTTGGAAAAGGCCATTTTGGAGCAAGGGGACAAGCTCAAAGCAGTTATTCTCAACTATCCAGCCAATCCAACAGGAATTACCTATAGTCGGGAGCAGTTGGAAGCCTTGGCAGACGTTTTACGCAAGTATGAGATTTTTGTTGTCTGTGATGAGGTTTACTCAGAATTAACCTATACAGGCGAAGCCCATGTATCTCTGGGAACTATGCTGAGAGACCAGGCTATTATTATTAATGGCTTGTCTAAATCGCATGCTATGACTGGTTGGCGTTTAGGCTTTATCTTTGCTCCTGCAGCTTTCACAGCTCAGTTAATCAAGAGTCACCAGTATTTGGTTACTGCTGCAAATACGATGGCTCAGCATGCTGCGGTGGAGGCTTTGACCGCTGGTAAAAATGACGCAGAGCCTATGAAAAAGGAATACATTCAGCGTCGAGATTATATCATCGAGAAGATGACTACTCTTGGTTTTGAGATTACCAAACCAGATGGGGCCTTCTATATCTTTGCTAAGATTCCAGCGGGCTACAATCAAGATTCCTTTGCTTTTCTGAAGGATTTTGCCTATAAGAAGGCCGTTGCCTTTATCCCTGGTGCAGCCTTTGGACGTTACGGAGAAGGCTATGTGCGCCTATCTTATGCAGCCAGCATGGAGACGATCAAAGAAGCCATGAAACGACTTGAGGAGTACATGAGAGAAGCATGATTCAGTCTATCACGAGTCAAGGCTTGGTGCTCTACAATCGTAATTTTCGTGAGGATGATAAGCTAGTCAAGATCTTTACCGAGCAGGCGGGCAAGCGTATGTTTTTCGTCAAACACGCTGGCCAGTCCAAACTAGCTCCTGTTATTCAGCCCTTGGTGTTGGCACGATTTCTCTTGCGAATCAATGATGACGGGCTTAGCTACATTGAGGACTACCATGAGGTGATGACCTTTCCAAAGATTAATAGTGATCTCTTTATTATGGCCTATGCTACTTATGTGGCTGCCCTTGCAGATGCTAGTTTGCAGGATAATCAGCAGGATGCTCCCTTGTTTGCTTTCTTGAGAGAAACTCTAGAGTTGATGGAAGAGGGCTTGGATTATCAAGTTTTGACCAATATTTTTGAAATTCAAATCTTGACCCGATTTGGAATCAGCCTCAATTTTAATGAGTGTGTCTTTTGCCATCGGGTTGGTCAGGCCTTTGACTTTTCTTTTAAATATGGAGCCTGCCTCTGTCCAGATCATTATCATGAGGACGAGAAACGTTGCCATCTGAATCCCAACATCCCTTATCTTCTCAATCAATTTCAAGCCATTGATTTTGAGACCTTGGAGAATATTTCGCTCAAGCCTGAAATCAAGCAAGAGCTACGCCAATTTATGGATCAACTCTACGAAGAATACGTAGGGATTCACCTAAAATCAAAGAAATTTATTGATTCCCTATCCGACTGGGGACAATTACTAAAAGAGGAAGACAAATGAAAAAAATCGCAGTAGATGCTATGGGGGGCGATTACGCACCTCAAGCCATCGTTGAGGGTGTCAATCAAGCCCTAGCTGACTTTTCAGATATTGAGATTCAACTTTACGGAGATGAAAGCAAAATCAAGCAATATCTAACAGCGACAGATCGTGTCATCATTATCCATACAGATGAGAAAATTGACTCAGACGATGAGCCGACAAAAGCTATCCGTAAGAAGAAAAATGCCAGCATGGTATTAGCAGCCAAGGCAGTCAAGGAGGGAGAAGCAGACGCTGTCCTCTCAGCTGGGAACACAGGTGCCTTGTTGGCTGCAGGATTCTTCATCGTGGGTCGTATCAAGAATATCGATCGTCCAGGACTCATGTCTACCTTGCCGACTATCGATGGCAAAGGGTTTGACATGCTCGATCTCGGTGCCAATGCAGAAAACACAGCCCAGCACCTCCACCAATACGCTGTTCTAGGCTCCTTTTATGCTAAAAATGTTCGTGGGATTTCGAAACCACGTGTTGGTTTGCTCAACAACGGAACAGAAAGTAGCAAGGGAGACCCGCTTCGTAAGGAAACATACGACTTGCTAGTAGCTGATGAAAGCTTGAACTTTATCGGAAACGTGGAAGCACGTGATTTGATGAATGGCGTTGCGGATGTTGTCGTAACAGATGGTTTCACGGGAAACGCAGTGCTCAAATCCATTGAAGGGACAGCCATGGGGATCATGGGCTTGCTCAAAAACGCCATTACAGGTGGCGGTCTGCGAGCGAAACTAGGTGCTCTTCTCCTTAAGGATAGTTTGAAAGGTTTGAAAAAACAGCTCAACTATTCAGATGTTGGAGGAGCAGTCTTGTTTGGTGTCAAAGCACCTGTTGTTAAGACCCATGGATCAAGTGATGCCAAGGCTGTGTACAGTACGATTCGTCAGATTCGTACCATGCTAGAAACAGACGTAGTTGCTCAAACTGCGCGTGAATTTTCAGGAGAATAAAAAGATGACAGAAAAAGAAATTTTTGACCGTATTGTAACCATTATCCAAGAACGACAGGGAGAGGACTTTGTCGTGACAGAAGCTTTGAGTTTGAAAGACGACCTTGATGCAGACTCAGTGGACTTGATGGAGTTCGTCTTGACGCTAGAAGATGAATTTGGTATCGAAATCAGTGATGAGGAAATCGACCAACTTCAAAGTGTAGCGGATGTGGTCGGAACTATTAAAGGTAAGATATAGTCAAAAATGCTTTCTTGTATCAACTGAACGTCAAAAATGCTAAACTTACTAGAAAAATTAAAAACTTTCAAGAAAACTATAGGATATTTAACTTCTATAGTTTTTTTCTTTACGCTCAAAACAGGAAAACGTTATTTATTCGTAAAAACCTTGAATTTTTCATGCTTTTGTGGTAGAATGTGCTCAAGTAAAACGAAAGGCGAACTTTAAAATGTCAAAACAACTGATCTATTCGGGAAAAGCCAAGGATATCTATACAACTGAGGATGAAAATCTCATTATTTCGACTTACAAGGACCAGGCGACTGCTTTTAACGGTGTCAAAAAGGAGCAGATTGCGGGCAAGGGAGTGTTAAATAATCAGATTTCATCTTTTATTTTTGAGAAATTAAATGCGGCTGGTGTAGCGACTCACTTTGTGGAGAAACTTTCGGACACGGAACAACTCAATAAAAAGGTTGAGATTATTCCTTTGGAAGTTGTGCTCCGCAACTACACGGCTGGTTCCTTTTCAAAACGTTTTGGCGTTGATGAAGGTATCGCATTTGAAACTCCAATTGTCGAATTTTACTATAAAAATGATGATTTGGATGATCCATTTATCAATGACGAGCATGTGAAATTCCTTAAAATTGCTGATGACCAGCAGATTGCTTACTTGAAGGAAGAAACGCGTCGTATCAATGAACTTTTGAAAGTCTGGTTTGCTGAGATTGAGCTTAAATTGATTGACTTTAAGCTAGAGTTCGGTTTTGACAAGGATGGTAAGATTATCTTGGCAGACGAATTTTCACCAGATAACTGCCGTTTGTGGGATGCAGATGGCAACCACATGGACAAGGATGTTTTCCGCCGTGGCTTGGGTGAATTGACGGATGTTTACGAGATTGTCTGGGAAAAGCTGCAAGAACTAAAATAACAACCTAGAAGTCGTTGGGAACATTGTAAGAGCTGAAGTAAAGGAATAAGAATTGATGGATAAACGTATTTTTGTTGAGAAAAAGGCTGATTTTCAGGTCAAGTCAGAGAGTTTGGTAAGGGAGCTCCAGCACAACTTGGGACTGTCAACTTTGAAAAGTATTCGCATTGTGCAGGTCTATGATGTCTTTGATTTGGCAGAGGGCTTATTTGCGCCTGCAGAGAAACACATCTTCTCTGAGCAGGTAACAGACCATGTCTTGGATGAAGCGGCTGTGCAGGCGGATCTTGCCAATTATGCATTCTTTGCCATTGAAAGTCTGCCAGGACAGTTTGACCAGCGTGCAGCTTCGTCACAGGAAGCCTTGCTTTTGCTGGGAAGTTCAAGTGATGTAACAGTCAACACATCCCAGCTTTACTTGGTCAATAAGGATATTGATGCGACTGAGTTGGAATCGGTCAAGAACTACCTGCTCAACCCAGTTGATTCTCGTTTCAAGGACATCACGACAGGGATTGCCAAGCAGGAATTTTCAGAGTCAGACAAGACCATTCCAAAATTGACTTTCTTTGAAAGCTATACGGCAGAAGACTTTGCCCGCTACAAGGCTGAGCAAGGAATGGCCATGGAAGTGGATGATTTGCTCTTTATCCAAGACTACTTCAAGTCAATTGGGCGCGTACCAACTGAGACAGAGCTCAAGGTTTTGGACACTTACTGGTCTGACCACTGCCGTCACACGACTTTTGAGACAGAGTTGAAACAGATTGATTTCTCAGCTTCTAAATTCCAAAAGCAATTGCAAGCGACCTATGACAAGTATATTGCCATGCGTGATGAGTTGGGGCGTTCGGAGAAACCACAAACCTTGATGGATATGGCGACTATTTTTGGTCGTTATGAGCGTGCTAATGGGCGTTTGGACGACATGGAAGTGTCTGACGAGATCAATGCTTGCTCGGTTGAAATCGAAGTGGACGTTGATGGTGTCAAGGAACCTTGGCTCCTTATGTTCAAAAACGAAACCCACAATCACCCAACGGAAATTGAGCCATTTGGCGGAGCGGCTACTTGTATCGGTGGAGCCATTCGTGACCCATTGTCAGGCCGTTCTTATGTTTACCAAGCCATGCGTATCTCTGGTGCGGGTGACATTACAGCTCCGATTTCAGAAACGCGTGCTGGGAAATTGCCACAACAAGTCATTTCTAAAACAGCGGCTCATGGTTATTCTTCGTATGGTAACCAAATTGGTCTGGCGACGACTTACGTTCGTGAATACTTCCACCCAGGCTTTGTAGCTAAACGCATGGAGTTAGGTGCTGTTGTTGGTGCGGCTCCTAAGGGCAATGTTGTTCGTGAAAAACCGGAAGCGGGCGATGTGATTATCTTGCTAGGTGGTAAGACTGGCCGTGATGGTGTCGGTGGTGCGACAGGGTCTTCCAAGGTTCAAACAGTTGAGTCTGTAGAGACTGCTGGAGCGGAGGTTCAAAAAGGGAATGCCATCGAAGAACGCAAGATTCAGCGCCTTTTCCGTAATGGGGATGTCACTCGTCTCATCAAGAAATCCAACGACTTTGGTGCTGGTGGTGTCTGTGTAGCCATCGGGGAATTGGCAGACGGTCTTGAAATTGACCTTAACAAGGTTCCTCTTAAATACCAAGGCTTGAACGGGACAGAAATTGCCATCTCTGAATCGCAAGAACGGATGGCGGTCGTGGTTCGTCCTGAGGACGTAGATGCCTTCGTTGCCGCATGTAACCAAGAAAATATTGACGCTGTTGTCGTTGCAACAGTGACTGAAAAACCAAATCTTGTCATGCACTGGAATGGTGAAACGATTGTTGACTTGGAACGTCGTTTCCTTGATACAAACGGTGTGCGTGTTGTTGTCGATGCCAAGGTTGTGGACAAGGATGTCAAACTTCCAGAAGAACGCACAATAAGCGTTGACACGTTTGAATCAGATACCCTTGCGGTCTTGTCTGACCTCAACCATGCGAGTCAAAAAGGTCTGCAAACTATCTTTGACTGCTCGGTCGGTCGTTCAACGGTCAATCACCCACTTGGCGGTCGCTACCAACTCACACCAACTGAGGCTTCTGTGCAGAAATTGCCAGTTCAACATGGTGTGACTCATACTGCATCAGTCATGGCGCAAGGATTTAACCCTTATGTGGCAGAATGGTCTCCATACCATGGTGCGGCTTATGCAGTTATCGAAGCAACTGCTCGTTTGGTGGCTGCTGGCGCCAACTGGTCTAAGGCTCGGTTCTCTTATCAAGAATATTTTGAGCGCATGGATAAACAAGCAGAGCGTTT
The DNA here is from genome assembly GCA_905221435.1 of bacterium. GTDB lineage: Bacteria > Bacillota > Bacilli > Lactobacillales > Streptococcaceae > Streptococcus. The sequence continues at coordinate 61,986 of CAJNDD010000008.1, read as the reverse complement.
TGGTCAGCCAGTAGCCGCTCTTCTAGGCTCTATCGAAGCACAAATCCAACTTGGCTTGCCATCTATCGGTGGTAAGGACTCCATGTCTGGTACTTTTGAAGAATTGACTGTACCACCAACCTTGGTTGCCTTTGGGGTGACAACAGCAGATAGCCGTAAGGTCCTCTCTCCTGAGTTCAAGACTGCTGGTGAAAACATCTACTACATCCCAGGTCAAGCCCTCTCTGCAGAGATTGATTTTGACTTGATTAAGAAAAATTTTGCTCAGTTTGAAGCCATCCAAGCTGATCACAAAGTAACATCTGCATCAGCTGTTAAATATGGTGGTGTCCTTGAAAGCTTGGCTCTTGCTACCTTTGGGAATCATATCGGTACAGAGGTGACCTTGCCTGAACTTGAAACAGCCTTGACAGCTCAATTAGGCGGATTTGTCTTCACATCTCCTGAAGAAATCGCTGGAGTAGAGAAGATTGGACAAACGAAAGCAGACTTTACACTCGTTGTCAACGGTGTGAAGCTAGATGGACACAAACTTGACAGTGCCTTCCAAGGGAAACTGGAAGAAGTTTACCCAACAGAATTTGCCCAATCTAAAGAACTGGACGAAGTTCCAGCTGTCGCTTCTGACGCAATCATCAAAGTCAAGGAAACCATTGAAAAACCTGTGGTTTACATCCCAGTCTTCCCAGGAACAAACTCAGAATATGATTCAGCAAAAGCTTTTGAAAAAGAAGGTGCAGAAGTCAACTTGGTGCCATTCGTGACCTTGAATGAAGAAGCCATTGTCAAGTCAGTTGAAACCATGGTTGACAATATCGACAAGGCTAATATCCTCTTCTTTGCAGGAGGATTCTCAGCTGCAGATGAGCCAGATGGCTCAGCTAAGTTTATCGTCAATATCCTTCTTAATGAAAAAGTGCGTGCGGCTATTGATAGCTTTATCGCTCGTGGTGGCTTGATTATCGGTATCTGTAATGGATTCCAGGCCTTGGTCAAATCAGGTCTTCTTCCATATGGAAACTTCGAGGATGCTACTAGTACTAGCCCAACCCTTTTCTACAATGATGCCAATCAGCACGTAGCGAAGATGGTGGAAACTCGGATTGCCAATACTAACTCGCCATGGTTGGCTGGAGTGCAAGTGGGAGATATCCACGCTATTCCGGTTTCACACGGTGAAGGGAAGTTTGTTGTGACGGCTGAGGAGTTTGCGGAGCTCCGTGACAATGGCCAAATTTTCAGCCAATACGTTGACTTTGACGGCAAACCAAGCATGGATTCTAAGTACAATCCGAATGGTTCTGTCAATGCCATCGAAGGAATTACCAGTAAGAACGGACAAATCATCGGTAAGATGGGCCACTCAGAACGTTATGAAGACGGTCTCTTCCAAAATATCCCAGGAAATAAAGACCAGCACCTGTTTGCGTCAGCTGTTAAATACTTTACTGGGAAATAAGATTTGCGGTTTTTTCGATAGACAATATCAGTAATGTAAAAGTCATGTAGATTTAGCTCTTGATGCTACACAAATAAAAATTAGGTATAAAAAATGACATACGAAGTAAAATCTCTTAATGAAGAATGTGGTGTTTTCGGTATCTGGGGACATCCAGATGCTGCTAAATTAACCTATTTTGGTCTACACAGTCTTCAGCACCGTGGTCAGGAGGGGGCAGGAATCCTTTCCAATGATCAGGGGCAATTGAAGCGTCATCGTGATATGGGGCTTTTATCAGAAGTGTTCAGAAACCCAGCTAATTTGGATAAACTGACTGGAACGAGCGCGATTGGGCATGTTCGTTATGCGACTGCTGGTGAAGCTTCTGTTGATAACATCCAGCCCTTCCTCTTTCGTTTTCATGATATGCAGTTTGGACTTGCTCATAACGGAAACTTGACCAATGCCGAATCGCTCAAGAAAGAATTGGAACAAAGAGGAGCTATTTTCAGTTCAACTTCGGACTCGGAAATCTTGGCACACCTCATTCGTCGCAGTCACAATCCGAACTTGATGGGCAAAATCAAAGAGGCGCTCAGCCTTGTAAAAGGTGGATTTGCTTATATCCTGCTGTTTGAGGGCAAGTTGATTGCGGCTCTTGATCCTAATGGTTTTCGTCCACTTTCTATTGGGAAAATGGCAAACGGAGCAGTTGTTGTTTCTTCTGAAACTTGTGCTTTTGAAGTCATTGGTGCCGAGTGGATTCGCGATGTAAAACCAGGAGAGATTGTAATCGTGGATGACAATGGGATTCAGTACGATAGCTATACGAATGATACCCAGCTGGCGATTTGTTCTATGGAGTATATCTACTTTGCTCGTCCTGATTCTAATATCCACGGTGTCAATGTCCATACAGCTCGCAAACGTATGGGGGCCCAATTGGCGCGTGAGTTTAAGCACGAAGCTGATATCGTGGTCGGTGTGCCCAATTCTTCACTCAGTGCAGCCATGGGCTTTGTGGAAGAATCCGGTCTGCCAAATGAAATGGGGCTCATTAAAAATCAATACACGCAACGTACCTTTATCCAACCGACTCAAGAATTGCGGGAGCAAGGGGTGCGGATGAAACTGTCTGCCGTTTCGGGTGTTGTCAAAGGCAAACGTGTAGTTATGATTGATGATTCCATTGTTCGTGGGACAACCTCTCGCCGCATCGTTCAGCTTTTGAAAGAAGCAGGTGCGTCTGAGGTTCATGTTGCCATTGGTAGTCCAGCGCTAGCTTATCCATGTTTCTACGGGATTGATATCCAGACGCGTCAGGAGCTGATTGCGGCCAATCATACAGTTGAAGAAACTCGCCAAATCATTGGAGCGGATAGCCTGACCTATCTTTCGATTGATGGCTTGATTGATTCTATCGGGATTGAAACAGATGCGCCAAACGGTGGTCTCTGTGTCGCTTATTTTGATGGCGACTACCCAACTCCTCTCTACGACTATGAGGAAGAATATCGTAGAAGCTTGGGGGATAAGATCAGTTTTTACAAATAGACGGATAAAGACTCTCCATGAAAGGAAAGGAAGAGAAGATGACAAATAAAAATGCTTATGCGCAATCCGGTGTGGATGTTGAAGCGGGTTATGAAGTTGTTGAACGGATCAAAAAGCACGTAGCTCGTACGGAGCGTGCAGGTGTCATGGGAGCTCTTGGTGGTTTCGGTGGCATGTTTGACCTTTCAAAAACTGGTGTCAAAGAGCCTGTCTTGATTTCAGGAACTGATGGTGTCGGGACCAAGCTCATGCTGGCTATTAAGTACGACAAGCACGATACTATTGGTCAGGACTGTGTGGCAATGTGTGTCAACGACATCATCGCTGCAGGTGCGGAGCCTCTTTACTTCCTTGACTACGTAGCGACAGGGAAGAATGAACCAGCTAAACTAGAACAAGTGGTTGCTGGTGTGGCAGAAGGCTGTGTGCAGGCAGGTGCTGCCCTCATCGGTGGGGAAACGGCTGAAATGCCGGGTATGTATGGCGAAGATGACTATGACTTGGCTGGTTTTGCGGTCGGTGTGGCTGAAAAATCTCAAATCATCGACGGTTCAAAGGTGGCAGAAGGAGATGTTCTTTTCGGACTTGCCTCAAGTGGTATTCACTCCAATGGTTACTCTCTCGTTCGTCGTGTCTTTGCCGACTACACAGGTGAGGAAGTTTTGCCAGAATTGGAAGGCAAGAAACTCAAGGATGTTCTTCTTGAGCCAACTCGTATCTATGTCAAGGCTGTCTTGCCACTCATCAAGGAAGAGTTGGTCAACGGCATTGCCCACATCACAGGTGGTGGCTTTATCGAGAATGTTCCTCGTATGTTTGCGGCTGACCTAGCTGCGGAAATTGAAGAAGACAAGGTTCCAGTGCTTCCGATTTTCAAAGCCCTTGAAAAATACGGTGAAATCAAGCATGAAGAAATGTTTGAAATCTTCAATATGGGTGTGGGACTCATGCTGGCAGTTAGCCCTGAAAATGTAGGTCGCGTCAAGGAATTGTTGGATGAACCAGTCTATGAAATTGGTCGCATCGTCAAGAAAGAAAACGAAAGTGTCATCATCAAATGAAAAAAATAGCGGTTTTTGCCTCTGGTAACGGCTCAAATTTTCAGATGATTGCCGAAGAATTTCCGGTGGAGTTTGTCTTTTCAGACCATCGTGACGCCTATGTGCTGGAACGTGCAGACAAGCTCGGCGTCCTGTCCTATGCTTTTGAACTCAAGGAGTTTGAGAACAAGGCGGACTACGAAGCAGCTCTTGTCGAACTCTTGGAAGAACACCAGATTGACTTGGTTTGCCTCGCTGGCTACATGAAAATCGTTGGACCAACCTTACTTGGAGCCTACGAGGGGCGTATTATCAATATCCATCCAGCCTACCTGCCCGAATTTCCAGGAGCTCATGGGATTGAGGATGCTTGGAATGCTGGTGTTAGTGAGAGCGGCGTGACCATTCACTGGGTGGATTCGGGTGTGGATACAGGAAAGGTCATCAAACAAGTGCGTGTGCCACGATTAGCTGATGATACCATCGAAAGCTTTGAAGCTCGGATTCATGAGGCGGAGTACAAGTTGTATCCAGAGGTGCTGGATAGCTTGGGAGTAGGGAGGAAGGTTGATTCAAAGTGAGAATAAGAGAATATATAAGTAATCATGTATTTCAGATTGTCTTTGTTGTTACAACAATATTATTGATAGTCGACTTGACGAACATATCAACAAGAATTCCTCTCTTGAATAATATATCAGATCGTTATGATTGGTTGGGATATTTTGGAGCTATTATAGGGGTATATGTGACGATTAAGGTCTTTGAAAATACACTAGCAAATGATAGATTAAAGAGAGAAGAGTCAGAAAAGAACAATCAAAATTTGATGTCTGAAGAAAGAAGGCTGAATAATAAACCAATACTAATAGTTCGTTCCCTAACATTTAATGAAATGATAGATGTTTTTAACAGTAGTAATCAAGAAAATAGAGATTTAATTGATAAGATAGGGATAACAGATAGTGTAGTTGTTACAGATCAAAATAATTACATAGAACAAAATTCGATTAATAAGGTATTGTACTTAGAATTAAAGAATATCGGTCTAAATCATGCTATTATAAACAGCTATAAAATTAATAATGAAGAAACACAAGAATTAATTCCTATTCACACTAAGGTAATCGTTCGTAGAGATCAATGTGGATATTTAACTGTTACATTCTCAGATAGTGAATTCGAAAACAACAGATTTAATATATATTATACAGATATTTTTGATAATTGTTATATGGCTCAATTTTCTTTAGATGGTGGAGAGTTCAAACAATCAACGAATAAATTAAAAAACTATGTCGGGAAAGTTAAGCAAATCGTGCTATCAAAATATGAATCGAAGAGAAGTAAAGTTAATAATGATTTAAATTAGTAAATAGGAGAAAAGATATGACTAAACGCGCCTTAATCAGCGTCTCAGACAAAGCGGGCATTGTTGAATTTGCCCAAGAACTTAAAAAACTTGGATGGGATATCATCTCGACAGGTGGTACCAAGGTTGCCCTTGATAATGTTGGGGTAGAGACTATTGCCATCGATGATGTGACTGGCTTCCCAGAAATGATGGACGGTCGTGTCAAGACCCTTCACCCAAATATTCACGGTGGGCTCCTCGCTCGTCGTGACTTGGATAGTCACTTGGAAGCGGCTAAGGACAATCAGATTGAGCTTATCGACCTTGTTGTGGTAAACCTTTACCCATTCAAGGAAACCATCCTCAAACCAGACGTGACTTACGCTGATGCAGTCGAAAACATTGATATCGGTGGTCCATCAATGCTTCGTTCAGCAGCTAAAAACCACGCTAGTGTAACAGTTGTGGTGGATCCTGCGGATTATGCGGTGGTTCTTGATGAATTGTCAGCCAACGGCAAAACGACTTATGAAACGCGTCAACGTTTAGCAGCCAAGGTTTTCCGTCACACTGCAGCTTATGATGCCTTGATTGCAGAGTATTTTACAGCTCAAGTGGGCGAAAGCAAACCTGAAAAGTTGACCTTGACCTATGACCTCAAACAAGCTATGCGCTATGGGGAAAATCCTCAACAAGATGCCGATTTCTACCAAAAAGCTTTGCCAACGGACTATTCGATTGCATCAGCCAAACAGCTTAACGGTAAGGAATTGTCATTCAATAACATCCGTGACGCGGATGCTGCTATCCGTATCATCCGTGACTTCAAAGAACGTCCAACCGTCGTGGCTCTCAAACACATGAACCCATGTGGATTTGGTCAGGCAGATGACATCGAAACTGCTTGGGACTACGCTTATGAGTCTGACCCAGTGTCTATCTTCGGTGGGATTGTCGTTCTTAACCGTGAGGTGGATGCTGCGACAGCTGAGAAGATGCACGGCGTTTTCCTTGAAATCATCATTGCACCAAGCTATACGGATGAAGCGCTGGCCATTTTGACCAACAAAAAGAAAAACTTGCGTATCCTTTCCTTGCCATTTGATGCTCAAGAAGCTAGTGAAGTAGAGGCTGAGTACACAGGTGTAGTAGGTGGACTTCTGGTGCAAAACCAAGATGTGGTCAAGGAAAGCCCGGCTGACTGGCAAGTGGTGACCAAACGCCAGCCAACAGAGACAGAGGCTACTGCCCTTGAGTTTGCTTGGAAGGCTATCAAGTACGTCAAATCAAACGGTATCATCATCACCAACGACCACATGACACTTGGTGTTGGCCCAGGTCAAACCAACCGTGTGGCTTCAGTCCGTATTGCCATTGACCAAGCCAAAGACCGTCTTGACGGCGCAGTTCTTGCTTCAGATGCCTTCTTCCCATTTGCCGATAACGTGGAAGAAATCGCCAAAGCAGGTATCAAGGCCATCATCCAGCCAGGAGGCTCAGTCCGTGATCAAGAATCCATCGAAGCAGCGGATAAATACGGCTTGACTATGGTCTTCACAGGAGTGAGACATTTTAGACATTAAGAAGATAAGGCGCACATTGATGGATGGGTGCCTTTAATAATGAAGTCAACAATTGGAGATTTATTAATAATTAAAAAATCATTATTTTATTAAGTTTTGACTATAAATGAATTAACGTTTTCATAAAAATGGTATAATAAAAAGTAAAAAGATAAAAAGAGTACGAATTTAAATGAAAGCTAAAATACAGTATATAGATTTATTCGCTGGAGCGGGGGGGTTGTCGGAAGGATTCAAACGAACAGGGAATTATAAACCATTAGCTCACGTGGAAATGAATTTACATGCTTGCAATACATTAAAAACCAGATTGTCATATTACTATTTAAAAGAAAATAGGAAGATTGATTTCTATTATCAATACCTTCGTAGAGAAATATCTAGGGAAGAGTTATGGGGAAAGGTCCCTAAGGAAATTTTAGAAAGTGTTATCAATACAGAACTTAATGATAATAGTATATATGAAGTTTTTAAGCAGGTAGATAAATATGTTAGATATACAGAAACCAAAAAAGTAGATTTAGTAATTGGAGGACCGCCATGTCAAGCATACTCTGTAATGGGACGATCTGTAAGTGTTACAGGTATGAAAGATGATCCTAGGAACTACTTATATAAACTGTATGTAAAATTTATTACTCATTACTCTCCCAAAATGTTTATTTTTGAAAACGTTCCAGGAATTTTAACTGCTGGAAATGGTAAAATTTTAGATGATATTATAGAATCTTTTTCGAAATCAGGATATAAAGTAGAACACCAGGTTTTAAATGCGGAAGATTTTGGTGTTTTACAGAAACGTAAAAGAGTAATTTTAATCGGATGGAAAGAAGAGTTTAATTTTTCTTACCCTGTTTTTAAAAAAATAAATTTTCCGAATGCAAGTGTAAAATGTATTTTGAATGATTTAGCTAAATTAGATATTGATACTGAAGATAATACGTATGTGTCTAGAACGCATGATTATTTAGTTAAGAGTTTTATAAGAGATAGTGACGCTCCATTGACATGGCATGTTTCAAGATATACGAATAACAGAGATAGAGAAATTTATGCTAGAGCTATTGATTTGTGGGATAAAAGTAGAGTAAGATTGAGGTATGATTCATTACCTGCTAATCTTGTGACGCACAAAAATCAAAAATCATTTTTAGATAGGTTTAAGGTGTTAGCTTCAAATTTACCATCCTCTCACACTATGATTGCACATATTGCAAAGGATGGGCATTATTTTATACATCCTGATATTAAGCAATGCCGTTCCATAAGTGTTAGAGAAGCTGCTAGAATCCAATCTTTCCCTGATGATTACTTTTTTGAAGGTTCAAGAACAGCAGCGTTTACCCAAATTGGTAATGCCGTACCTCCTCTAATGGCTTATTATATTGCAAAAAAATTAGAGGAATATTTTATTGACGAGGACTAAGAGATGACAGAAATTAAATTTAGACCGAAAGCTCAAATTTTAATTCAATTGGGAGATCAGTTAATTAAAAATGAGGGTATCGCATTATTAGAGTTAATAAAAAACTCATACGATGCTGATGCTACAGAATGTGAGGTAAATTTATCCTATTTAGACTCAGAAATGCTTGGGGAAATCGTTGTAGAAGATAACGGAGTAGGAATGTCTTTTGAAACGATTAGAGATGTCTGGATGCAACCAGGAAATACTCATAAAAAGAAACAAGTTGATGAAGAAAAGAAGACTAAGTTAGGGCGTTTACCGATTGGAGAAAAAGGAATTGGCCGATTCGGAATTCATAAACTAGGTAAAGAAATTGAAATTATTACTAGATCGAAGGGAAATCTTGAAGTATATTTTAAAATTGATTGGAGTAAGTTTGATTCAAATCAGTTTTTAGATGAAATACCAATTACTATTAAGGAACGGGAGCCTCAGAAGTTTATAAATAGCACTGGAACAAGGATTCAGATTAGAAATATAGAGCAGTGGAATAAACGTAAATTTCGTGAAACATATAGACAAATCGTTTCTTTGAATTCTCCGTTTGAGTCCCAAGAATCGTTTAAAGTTAATATAAAAAGTACACATGATGATTGGCTAGAAGGGATGTTAGATTTCGGACAGATTAAACAATTTGCTTTATACCGTTCGACAGCGAAGTTTAAAGATGGCAATATTGAAGATTTTAAGTATGAATTTTTACCCTATGACAATATGTCAGTTAAATCTCGTAGGATAGAAAAAGATATAATTCCACTTGATTTTTTCAGTGATAGCAAACGTAAAGACCCAGCTAAATTTTTTCAAGACAAATCTAAAAATTGTATGGAACAGTATGGGATAAATGATTTTTCTATAGAATTATATGTTTTTGATAAATCATCTGATGTTACTCGCTTTATTATGGAAGATAAGAAATCTTTTAAAGACTACCTGACTGAAAATGGGGGAATACGAATTTTCCGTGATAATATGCGTGTTTTAGATTATGGTGAAAAGGGAAATGATTGGCTCAATCTTGATTCAAAACGTGTAAATAATCCAGCTAGTTCATTGAGTAACAATATAATTTTAGGAGCTATATCTCTAAAACGTAATGAGAGTAGGGGATTGGTCGAAAAAGCAAATCGAGAAGGTTTCATTTACAACCAGAGCTATGAAACGTTTGTAAATATAATCGAGAAATATTTATTTGAATTTACTAGAGAAAGAAATATTGATAAGGATAGATTACGCCAATCCTTAAAAGAAGATAATAAAGATTTAGTTGACATTATTGATGAAGTAGCAAATGATATTGACTCTTTAGATGTTGAAACAAAAATTAAGAGACAGATTTTTCATAAATTAAATCGAGTGAAGTCAGAGTATAAATTTATTAAAGAAACTTACGTAAAGACTTCATCAGCTACAAGCAGTTATGCAATTGTTATCCATGAGATGGAAAAAATTGTAAAGGAACTTTCTGTTATTTCATGGAATTCTACAGAGATTCAAAGAATTGATCAGTTAACGCATAGACTACGGGATGTAATTGAAGGATATACCTCGATATTACGAAATAGAAGAAAATCTAACTACTCTGTTATAGAGATTATTAATAATGCTTTATTTAATGTTGAGTTTAGGCTAGAAGCCCATGAAGTTTCGATTGATAGTTTTTATAAAGATAAGAATTATAAGGTTTTGTGTGACAAAGGTTTAATTGTGTCTGCTATTATGAATATCATTGATAACTCAATATATTGGACACATAAATCAGGGAAAAAGCAAAAAAAAATCTTAATTGATACGGTTCTAACTGATAGGGATCGTGTTGAGCTGATAATAGCAGATAACGGGATGGGATTTCAAGGAAATCCAGAGGATATGATCCGTCCTTTTGTCGGAGAAAAACAAGGTGGACTGGGTCTAGGGCTAAATATTGTTAACGAAATTATGAATTCACAAAAAGGACAATTACTTTTTCCAGAAAATAAAGATTTGGATTTACCGAAAGAATACCAATCAGGTGCGGCTATAATACTAAGTTTACCATTGTCGGAGGGATAAGATAGAATATGAATAATTTACCTAATAATGGATCTATTGTGATCTTAGATGATAAATATATGGAAGCAAAGCCTTTAATTAAACTTTTATCAAAAAATAATAAGTCTTTTCGCTACTATGATGCTGACCCTGAAAATTTACCTTTGGAAGGAATTGAAAAAGAAGCTACCAGACTAGTTTTTTTAGATTATAATTTGATTCCTGGTGCGACAGGGCGCCCGATTGATACTATTATTAGATATCTTAGTAGTATAATTCCTAAAAATAATGGGCCTTATTTTATTTTTCTTTGGAGCCAGACAGAGAGTGATGTGAGTCAATTTAAAGAAGATTTAAAAGAACGTTTATCTGATAGCAACGGTAAATTAAAAGAGGATAAAAAACATTTATTTCCATGGGAAGTTCAAAGTTTAGATAAAATAGATTTTTTTGAAACAAAAGAAGGGGAAGATTCTTATAAATTTATTGAAGGGAAAGATCAGGAACTTGAAAGAAAACTTGAACAAGTAACTAGAGAAGTTCCCATGCTAGAGTATTTCTCTCATTGGGAGAACATGATTCTATATAAAGAACAGAAGCTAATTTCAGACATTGCAGGTCTATTAAAAATTGGAAATATAAGACGAGAAGCGCCGACCAAGAAAATTGTAGAGTTGTTAGCTTATTTAGAATTAGAAAAATCGATGGGAAGCCAGAATAATATTGGAAAAATAAATGCATCATATAAATGTTTAAATAAATTTTTAAAAATTTATTTGAACCATGGGATGGAGAGAGAAATCGAGTTGACTTCAGCAGGTTTAAACCATTTAGGGGATAGTCTTCCAGATGGATTTGAGATTCAAGAGTTAAATCGATGGTTAAATATAAATTACTTAGCAAATGAACAACACATGGGTAAAGTAATTGTTGATGATAATACATTTTTAGCATATAATCTAGTGGATAAAATTGAAGATGAGGAACACTTTAAAAGAGCTATTGACAAATATACTGATTCTGAAACTTTCTATAAAGAAATTATCTTAGAAATCAGCCCAGAATGTGATATAGCGCAAAATAAAAGACGTTATTATAAGTTCATTCGTGGATGCGTTATCTCTAAAAACTTAATTGAAAAAATTTTATCCGATGAGTTTTACGAGGATAAATTCAAATTCAAGAATGAAGATGGGAACGTAGTATTTAAGCTTAATGATACTATATTTAATGCACTAGAGTTTAAGCATAAAAATTATCAAAATAGTTCAGTCTATTTGATTTTAGATTTTTCACAAATTACTTCAATTCCTATTACTGATACTACAATTGGTGAAAAGGAAGTTCTGTTTTCTATTAATCCCGATATGCTTAGTACAATAAAGAATAAGCTGGCGACAGTCATTTACAAAAAAGGTTACCAACATTTATAGTTAAGGAATATCTTGTTTCGGAGAATAACTATTATCCAGCCTGGTGGATCAGTACGTGACCAAGAATCCATCGAAGCTGCGGACAAGTATGGCTTGACTATGGTCTTCACAGGCGTGAGACATTTTAGACATTAAGAAGACAAAAGGGAAGAAAACAGTTTCTTTCCTTTTTTAGTTTAAAACACTAAGTGAAACAAGATTAAAACGAACGTTTATGATATAATGTTAGTAAATAATTCGCAAAAGAGGTTGAGAGATGAAGCTGTTAGTTGTTGGTTCAGGTGGTCGTGAACATGCGATTGCTAAGAAGTTGCTTGAATCAAAAGACATTGAAAAAGTCTTTGTAGCTCCAGGAAATGACGGAATGACTCTGGATGGGCTGGAATTGGTAAATATCTCTATTTCCGAACATTCTAAGTTGATTGAATTTGCAAAGGGCAACGATATAGCTTGGACCTTCATTGGGCCAGATGATGCCCTTGCTGCTGGGATTGTAGATGATTTTAACCAAGCTGGTCTCAAAGCCTTTGGTCCGACAAGATTAGCTGCGGAGCTGGAGTGGTCCAAGGATTTTGCCAAGGAAATCATGGTCAAATACGGCGTTCCGACAGCAGTCTATGGCACATTTTCTGACTTTGAGGAGGCCAAGGCTTATATCAAGGAGAAAGGCGCTCCTATCGTTGTCAAGGCAGATGGTTTGGCACTTGGGAAGGGTGTCGTCGTTGCGGAGACGGTTGAGCAAGCAGTCGAAGCTGCTCATGAGATGCTTTTGGACAATAAATTTGGTGACTCAGGTGCGCGTGTGGTTATCGAGGAATTCCTTGACGGAGAAGAGTTCTCTCTCTTTGCCTTTGTCAATGGGGACAAGTTCTACATCATGCCGACGGCTCAGGACCATAAACGTGCCTATGACGGCGACAAGGGTCCTAACACGGGTGGTATGGGAGCTTATGCGCCAGTTCCTCACTTGCCACAGAGCGTGGTTGACACAGCGGTTGACACTATTGTCAAGCCAGTTCTTGAAGGTATGATCAAAGAAGGTCGCCCGTATCTTGGTGTCCTTTACGCAGGGCTAATCTTGACAGTTGACGGACCGAAAGTCATCGAGTTTAACGCTCGGTTCGGAGATCCTGAAACGCAAATCATCTTGCCTCGTTTGACATCTGACTTTGCACAAAATATCACTGACATTTTGAAAGGCAAAGAGCCAGCTATCACTTGGACGGATAAGGGTGTGACTCTGGGTGTGGTTGTAGCATCAGACGGTTACCCACTGGCTTATGAGAAAGGTGTCAAGCTTCCAGCCAAGACAGAAGGCGATATCATCACTTACTATGCAGGTGCTAAATTTGCGGAAAATAGCAGAGCACTGCTCTCAAACGGCGGACGTGTCTATATGCTCGTCACCACAGCAGACACCGTCAAAGACGGACAAAATATTATTTATAGTGAACTCGACAAACAAAACACAGAAGGTCTCTTTTACCGAACCGATATCGGAAGTAAGGCTATTCGATAAAGATATAAGAAAAAGCGACGAAGTAGCCAAGTACGATAATGGTCGTATGGTTTGCGAGCATTAGCGAGCTAATATAGAACAATCACCGCCGTTGTGAAAGAACGATTGGATGATAATCCAATTGTTCAGGGAAATTGGAAGACCTTAGGCTTCCGATTTAGGCATGAGACACCTTTGGTGGCTGCTGCCGTCCCTCACAACTTAAGGTGATTGAAAAAAGAAAGGAAAGAAAAGGAAAAATTATGACTAAACCAATTATTTCCATCATCATGGGCTCAAAATCCGACTGGGCCACCATGCAAAAAACAGCCGAAGTCCTAGACCGCTTCGGTGTAGTCTACGAAAAGAAAGTTGTCTCTGCCCACCGTACACCTGACCTCATGTTCAAACATGCCGAGGAAGCACGGAGTCGCGGTATCAAGGTCATTATTGCAGGTGCGGGTGGCGCTGCTCACTTGCCAGGTATGGTCGCAGCAAAAACAACCCTTCCAGTCATTGGTGTACCAGTCAAATCACGTGCTCTTAGTGGCGTGGACTCGCTCTACTCTATCGTACAGATGCCGGGCGGTGTGCCTGTTGCGACAATGGCTATCGGTGAGGCAGGCGCGACCAATGCAGCCCTCTTTGCCCTCCGTCTCCTTTCAGTAGAGGATCAGGCTATCGCGACAGCTTTGGCAGATTTTGCAGAAGAGCAAGGAAAAATCGCAGAGGAGTCTACAAATGAGCTCATCTAAAACAATTGGAATTATCGGTGGCGGTCAGCTGGGGCAGATGATGGCCATTTCTGCTATTTACATGGGGCATAAGGTTATCGCTCTGGATCCTGCGGCGGATTGTCCAGCCTCTCGTGTAGCGGAAATCATCGTGGCGCCTTATAACGATGTGGGTGCCCTCCGTCAGTTGGCTGAGCGTTGCGATGTTCTCACTTATGAATTTGAAAATGTTGATGCAGACGGTTTGGATGCTGTTATCAAAGAAGGACAACTCCCACAAGGGACAGACCTGCTTCGTATTTCTCAAAATCGCATTTTTGAAAAGGACTTTCTCGCAAACAAGGCTCAAGTCACCGTGGCACCCTACAATGTCGTGACTTCTAGCCAAGACTTGGAAGACATTGACCTGTCGAAAAACTATGTTCTCAAGACTGCGACTGGTGGCTATGACGGACATGGGCAAAAGGTCATTCACTCGGCAGAAGACTTGGAAGAAGCCTATGCGCTGGCTGATTCTGCAGACTGTGTCTTGGAAGAATTTGTCAATTTCGACTTGGAGATTTCTGTCATCGTATCTGGGAATGGCAAGGACGTGACGGTTTTCCCAGTTCAGGAAAATATCCACCGCAACAACATTCTTTCAAAGACCATTGTGCCAGCTCGTATTTCAGAAAGTCTAGCTGAAAAAGCCAAAGCCATGGCAGTGCGAATCGCAGAACAGCTTAACTTGTCTGGAACTCTTTGCGTGGAAATGTTTGCGACCGCTGATGACATCATCGTCAATGAAATTGCGCCACGTCCACACAATTCTGGGCACTACTCAATCGAAGCCTGCGACTTCTCGCAGTTTGATACCCATATTTTAGGCGTTCTCGGAGCACCATTGCTAGACATCAAGCTGCATGCGCCTGCTGTTATGCTCAATGTTCTCGGTCAACACGTTGATGCCGCTGAAAAGTATGTCGCAGATAATCCAAGCGCCCACCTCCACATGTATGGTAAAATAGAAGCGAAGCACAACCGTAAGATGGGACATGTGACTTTGTTTAGTGATGTGCCAGATAGTGTGGTTGAGTTTGGTGAGGGGATTGATTTTTGAAATGGCAGAAGAATTTGATGAATTGCTAGATGATGAAATAACGACCGTAACACTGACTTATACGGACGATTTGATTGTTCCAGAGATTGCGGATAGAGAGGGGATTCATATTTTAGAGAGAGCTGGCAATCAGCTAGTCTTAGAATATTCTTGTTCTGTGAAGGAAGTAAAGGATTATCTGAGTAGTTACGGCCTGCCTAGACATCCTGAGAGAATTTCATTTGAATTTTCTATACATGAAGACTCAGAAAATGATAATCTTTAAAGCTAAATGGAGACCAGTTTATGATTCAAATCATCGTAAACGCTTTTGTGGAGGAAGGAAAAGAAATTGCTGTTGTGTAAGTGCTCTTTGCCAGTGCCGACCATGAAAAAGTAAAAGCCAATATCAGGAATTAAAGATTCAATATCCAAACAATTATCTGGCTATCTATGATTCACCATTGGATACGGATCTAAGTAGCTTGCCGCACTATCTGTCGGTAGCTATAAGCAAGGAGGAATTTGATTAGTCTATGAAAACTATCGGTCTGATTGGTGGTATGAGTTGGGAAAGTACTACATCTTACTACCAAATCATCAACGAAACCATCAAAAAAGAGCTGGGTGGCTTACATTCAGCTAAGATTCTACTTTATAGTGTTGATTTTGCAGAGATTGAGCATTATCAAGCAGTCGGAGACTGGGAGAAAAGCGGTCAACTTTTGGCAGATATTGCTCAGCGCTTGGAGCAAGCAGGTGCGGATTTCATCGTTATTTGTACTAACACCATGCACAAGGTTGCTCCGCAGATACAAGAAAAGATTACGATTCCAATCTTGCATATTGCACAGGCAACTGCGCAGGCCTTGTTGGCAGACGGTATTGAAAAAGTCGGCCTCCTAGGGACCAAGTACACCATGACTCAAGATTTTTACAAGGAAAAATTAATAGAGTCTGGGTTAGAAGTGCTGATTCCAGACCAAGCTGGAATTACAGAGGTCAATCGAATCATTTATGACGAACTTTGCCTAGGGAACATCAAAGAAAGCTCAAAGCAGACTTATCTTGCTGTTATAGATGATTTGAAAAAAGCAGGCGCTGAAGCTGTTATCTTGGGGTGTACCGAGATTGGTCTCCTTGTTAAGCAATCCGACACCGACCTGCCTCTCTACGACACAACAGTGATTCATGCAGAGAAAGCGGCGGAGTGGGCGGTAAATAAATGATTATAGAAGTTCAGTACAATCGAAAGATGGGCATATGATAGTGTTTAGTGATGTGCCAAATAGTGTGGTTGAGTTTGGGGAAAGGATTGATTTTTAGGTGAAAATAACAATTTTAGGGCTTGAGGTACTGATTCCATACAAAGCTGGTAATTTCTTTGGTTAACCTCATCCAGTCACTGTGCTTTGCTTTAGTAGATGATCTCGTATTTATTAAAGTGCTAGATATTGCTTCCACAATAATGGTTATAGTGTTTATATTTGCAATTGCTTATGGAATGTGGGATATATCAATGAAAAAAGAGCTCAGTATTCCATTCATGTAGCAACTGGCGTATGTACCACATCTATGTTGATTTAGTATCAAACTATTCGTAAAAAATAGTGTTGATAATTAAGAGTAGGAATAGTGGTAAAATCTAATAGGAAAGCGAGTTTTTCCTGGTCTATTGATAAAGTTTGGGAATGTGTGACTGATTTATCAAATCAAACTTGGAGAAGTGATCTTGGTCGGTTTGAAAAAATAGATGACAGTCACTTTATTGAATATACTAAAAATAGTATCCAGACAAATTTTAAGGTAAAAAAGGTTGACTTACATAAGCGCTGGGAACTTGAGTTTGAAAATAAAAATCTCCAAGGAACTTGGCTAGGACGATTTGATTATAAGGATGGACAAACGGTTCTGGATTTTACAGAAGATATTACTGTTAAAAATATCCTACTGACATCATTTGCTTGGTTCTATTTAAAAAACAAAAAAACAGTATTTCCTTGATTTGGGAAAAGCACTACAAACTAGATAATGAGAAGTAAACGGAGATTTATAGTATCTAGGAGGAAATAATGTTAAATTTCTTAAGAAAATTATTTAGCAGTATACAAGGATCAAAAAGTGTGATTGATTATAAAGGTTATAAAAATAAATTTACAAACTATATGAATATGGTTGAAGACTGTAGTAAAAATGAAGACAGAGTGAGAACAGCTCAAAATCTGTTGATGGTTGTGGTTGAGTATCTAAATTTTGATGAGGCTATTCAAGCAGTTGAAACTAATCATGAAGCACAAGATAATTCTTTGATTGAAGAAATTTATAACAAAATTGTATACGAAATAGATTTAACTATTAATGAAATTATCTGCCGAAGCATACATCCGGATGATGCGAAGTATTATAAAAACAAAACAATTCGAGAGCAAGGGCCGATTGAAATAATGGTGAAGGAGTTGCCTATTTTGTTAAATCCATGGAATTCGAACAGAATAATAAATAATCTCGATACAATAAATAATCAAAATCCTTTTGATGGGGATCGCTACAGTTACAATATAGAGAATCACTATGTATATCCAATGGATATTGCGATTTGTAATGGAGCTAATCATTCGCAGTTTGCGGCAAGAATGATTAATAAAGGAAATACTGTTATTAAAGAAGTGAGGGATTATTCTGTTCTATATGATCATGTTTACTTTGATGGAAAAGATTATAGAAATAAAGAAGGTCATTTAATTATTAGCTTAGATTATAATAAAAAAGTAATTTTCTATTCAGGGGTTATTTTTGAGTTGGGGCGGTTTTTGCTTGACGCTGATTATCATAGATTTGAAGAGACGAGGAAGACTGCTTTATGACTTTAGCTTTTTAATAACAAACTTACTACAATGAAGTAAGTATTTATTAATAGTGTATGGTTGCAATTCAAATAAATATCAATAAACTTGCACAAAAAGAGAGTTGTAAGTACTGGAGAAATAGAATTTTATAGTTAAGTATAAGAGGATCATTGATCAGTATTTGTATTGTTATAGGAGAATCTGCACTTGTTATTGAATATCGTTTTCAAAAGTATATTGTATTATTTATTATTAGCTATAGAAGTGGATGTTTTAAGTGAAATACAGTAAGTGTTATGAGTTAGTGAAAATTTTTTATAGAAGCATTGTAAAGATATTTGAAAACTTTAAAAGAAGGATTAGGAGTTAAAAAATGTATCCTAAAAGTCTAGAGGACATAGAGAAAGAGATATACCAACTTAGTAATATTGATGATATTCTGAATTATATTTTAAAGTACTATAATATTTATTATTCAATAAATAAATTAAATACTGTGATGAATTTAGCTATTATTCAAAGAAAGCGAGAATCAAATTCACAATTTTCACTGAAACTTATGGTTCAGTTATATGTATATATATTATTGAAGTATAACGGCGAGTCAAAGAAGGATGTAGTTACTTCAGATGAAATTGAAATTTTCTTTTTATTCATAAATGCCCTTCAAAATAATATATCTAATAACCAAGTGGAACAGTCAATACAAGATAGAAGGAGCGATAGTTTACAAAGTTATTTAAGCTACCATTTTGATTTTCGAAAAGAACTTTGGGAGTATTATGAAATATGTAGGATGTTTGATAATGAAGCAAGAAAACAATATAGATTTTCAATTTACGAAAATTTTGACAAGTTATTATATATAATCTGTAATGTTAAATCTCGCCTAGATGGATTAGTGTGTAGTTGTAGCCAATTTTCAGATAGAGAGCTGGATGAAATCTTTGGGGATATTGATTATAGTAAATTATTTATGACTGCTTCAAAAAATATGGAAGTAAGATATTTGACCTCTTCTATACAAATATTAGGGGGTTCTATTGGGATTAAAAGGAATTTGACATATTTTTTACCTGCATCAGAACATATTCTATCTAGTATTGAACAAAAACTAATTTCTTCTTCAAACAATAAAGGAGACATATTAGAGAAGGAATTAAAAACTATTTTGGAAAATTATTTTGATGTTGATAATGTTTATCAATCTTTATATTTAAAAACTAGTAAAAAAGAAGAACAAGATTTCATTGTTATTTCAGGTAACAATATCCTATTAATAGAATGCAAGGCTAGGGATTTTAAAGAGATTCCGTTTAATCAAAAAATGTCAGAGGAGCGTAGCCAGCAGCTGTTTAAAAAAGTGGTATTGGCAGCTTCTGAACAAGCTGAGAGAGCTAAACAATATATCCTTAATAATGAAATTGCAATATTCACTGATAAAAAGGGAAGTACTGAGCGACTTAGAATTGAAAATATAAAATCTAAAAAAATATATAAGGTAGTCGTAACATTAGATGATTACTATAAATTATCTGAAATGGCAATAGATTATTTTAAAGATAGGAATAGAAATGATTTGATTGACACATGGATTGTAAATTATTTTGATTTCCAAAAGATAATCTGGCATAGTGGAATAGAGAAGATATTTGATTATATATCTTATAGGACATCTGGAATTGAAACTATACGTTCTATTCAAGCTAGTGAGATAGCACAGTATGGATATTATATCAGTCCTAACTATAACTTTATCCCACCTAATGGTTACAATATTGAAGTTAACATAATGGGACGATTTGAAAATTGGTCACTACCTTTCGAAGAAAGTAAAAATGAACTTGTTTTAAACAACACTATATTTAAATATCAAAAGGAGAAACAACATGATCAACCGTTACTCTCGCTCAGAAATGGCGAACATTTGGAGTGAAGAAAATAAATACCGTGCTTGGCTTGAGGTGGAAATCTTGGCGGACGAGGCATGGGCTGAGTTGGGGGAAATCCCTAAGGAAGATGTGGCTTTGATTCGCGAGAAGGCGGGCTTCGACATCGACCGAATTTTGGAGATTGAGCAGGAGACGCGCCACGATGTGGTTGCCTTCACACGTGCGGTTTCTGAAACTCTTGGTGAAGAGCGCAAGTGGGTCCACTATGGTTTGACTTCTACCGACGTGGTGGATACTGCCTACGGTTACCTCTACAAGCAGGCCAACGACATCATCCGTCGTGACCTTGAAAACTTCACTAACATCATCGCTGATAAGGCTAAGGAGCACAAGTTCACCATCATGATGGGTCGTACTCATGGTGTGCACGCTGAGCCTACAACTTTTGGTCTGAAATTGGCAACTTGGTACAGCGAAATGAAGCGCAATATCGAGCGTTTCGAGCATGCGGCTACTGGTGTAGAAGCTGGTAAGATTTCTGGTGCGGTTGGAAACTTTGCCAACATCCCACCATTTGTAGAGAAATACGTCTGCGACAAATTAGGTATCCGTGCCCAAGAAATCTCTACACAGGTCCTTCCTCGTGACCTTCACGCTGAGTACTTTGCAGTTCTTGCCAGCATCGCAACTTCAATCGAGCGTATGGCGACTGAGATTCGTGGTTTGCAAAAGTCTGAGCAACGCGAAGTAGAAGAGTTCTTTGCCAAAGGGCAAAAAGGCTCTTCAGCAATGCCTCACAAACGCAACCCTATCGGTTCTGAGAACATGACAGGTTTGGCGCGTGTCATCCGTGGTCACATGGTGACAGCCTATGAAAACGTCGCTCTCTGGCACGAACGTGACATTTCCCACTCATCAGCTGAGCGTATCATCACACCAGATACGACCATTTTGATTGACTACATGCTCAACCGTTTTGGAAATATTGTCAAGAATTTGACGGTCTTCCCAGAAAATATGATCCGCAACATGAATTCTACTTTTGGTTTGATTTTTAGCCAGCGTGCCATGTTGACCTTGATCGAGAAAGGTATGACCCGTGAGCAAGCCTATGACTTGGTGCAACCAAAAACAGCCTACTCCTGGGATAACCAAGTAGACTTCAAACCGCTTCTCGAAGCAGATCCAGAAGTGACATCACGCCTGACTCAAGAGGAAATTGATGAAATCTTCAATCCAACTTATTACACCAAGCGCGTGGATGAAATCTTCAAGCGCGTGGGCTTGGACTAAAGATAAAAACAGGCACTTTGTAAGAAGCGTCTGTTTTCTTTATCTTAAATTTGACCGGCTAGTTGCCCGATTTTCTTGAGCATTTCTTGTCGTTGTTGGTCTGTTTTGCGTTCTACTCCGTTGAACTCTGTCAGTTTGACTGGACTAATACCACAAAGTTTCAGGACTTGATTTTTAAGTACCTTACCGTAATCTTGGACAAAAGGCAGGGCAAAGGCCGGAGTATTATGGCTGACGATAATCCAGCCGGACTTGCCTTGCAGATGGCCTTGCATGCCGATTTTCTTATAAGAGTAGGCGAAATCAGCCACAAAGACACGATCAATAAAGCCTTTGAGAATAGCAGGCATACCGCTCCACCAGATCGGGAAAATGAAAATCAGATGGTCTGCCCAAGTAATCAAATCTCGGTAGCTGGCCATTTCGGGGTCTTTGTGCAGGTCACGGCGTCTATGTTCTTGGTCAAAGCGCAAGATAGGATCAAAATTTTCAGCATACAAGTCTAAGGTTTTCACCTCGTGCTTTTTAGCAAGATTGCTTTGAACCTCTTGGAGAATAGCAGCATTGAAGCCAGTTGGGCTGGGGTGAGTATAAATAATCAAGGTTTTCATGATCGTTCTCCTTTGATATAAATGTCAAGCATGTGCTCGATCGTGCTTTGGATAGCTTGAGGATCTAGGTCTTGTCCGATAGGACTGTTGGTCAGAACGGCTAGACCTGTGATAAAGCTCCAAAAGTGAAAAAGGCTTTCTGCTTCGCTATTGCTAAAATTTTCCTCCTTGCGAAGCTTTAAAACAAGCTCCTTAAATTTATCAAATCCAGGCAGGTCAGAATCTAAGAGAATGGTGTCCTGAGTAACCTTCATATATTTAAAAGGAAATTTGATAAAGAGAGCTTCGAAAAAATGAGGGTAGGTCTTGGCAAAAATAATGAAATTAAGTCCAAGCCGGGTCAGCTGATCACGCGCAGAACCTGTCGCATCAATATTTTCATTGATTTCCTGATTGAGAAACAGCGAAAGCTGGGTCAAAACCACCTTGAGGTAGCCTTCCTTGCTCTCAAAATGGCGGTAAGGGCTGCCATGAGTTACACCGCAGGCCCTGGCAACAGTCCTGAGTGAAAGCTGTTCAATTCCATGTTTTCCTATCTCCTCAATTCCTATTTGAATGAGCTGTTCTTTTAACTGGGCAGTATTGCGTTTCATTTATCCCCCCTAAAAGTATACGCTGTCTACTTATTTATCTTTAGTATATGATATCTACCTTATATTGTCAAATCAATAGTTATAATAAATGATGAAAAATACTGTTTTCAATTTGATAAAATTAAAAAAGCCCTTGAAATGTTGATTTCATAGGCTTTCTGTATGTTATATTATTTAACCTCGGTGAACACGACGTGTTTGCGAAGTTTTGGTGAGTATTTCTTCAATTGAAGACGGTCTGGAGTGTTACGTTTGTTTTTAGAAGTAAGGTACAAGCGTTCACCAGATTCTTTGTGTTCAAGTGTGATATTTACGCGCATGGTATCTCCCTTCTATTATTCAGCTGATGCAGCTTTAGCGATTTTACGTCCTTTGTAGTATCCTTTAAGTGATACACGGTGAGAACGTGAGTAATCTCCAGTAGTTTCGTCAAAGTTTACAGATGGAGCTGTTACTTTGTAGTGTGTACGACGTTTGTTTTTCTTCGCTTTTGAAGTGCGACGTGCAGGTACTGCCATTTTGTTTTCTCCTTTTAAGATATAATTCAGTTAGGTTTGATTTTCATCAACTTTAATAGTATATCAAAACTTTTTTGTAAAGTAAAGTTACTTGACAAAAAAAGATGAAAAAATTCTCCCGTCCGCCCCAGCAGACAGGAGAAGGTGTTAAATATCAATCTCAAATGGTTCGTCAATAGTTTCCGATACGTATTTTCCGTCTTTCTTTCGTTGTTTGACACACTCTGTGAGGAGATATTCGATTTGCCCATTGACTGAACGAAAGTCGTCTTCTGCCCATGATGCGAGTGCAGCGTATAACTTTGTTGAGAGTCGAAGGGGGATCTGCTTTTTTTTAGCATCAGCCATCTTTAGTAAAGACTTCCTGTGTTGACAATTGGTTGTGCATCATGATTGCCACAGAGAACGACTAGGAGATTTGAAACCATGGCAGCTTTTCGTTCTTCGTCAAGTTCTACCAATTCCCCTTCATTGAGTCGTTCTAGTGCCATTTCAACCATACCCACAGCGCCGTCTACAATCATCTTACGGGCATCAATAATGGCAGATGCTTGTTGACGTTGAAGCATGACAGCTGCAATTTCTGGAGCGTAAGCTAGGTATGTAATACGTGCTTCAAGGATTTCCAAGCCAGCATCCTCAACGCGACTTTGGATTTCTTCGCGAATACGGTTAGCTACAATTTCACTAGAGCCACGGAGACTACCTTCATCTGCTTGCCCGTCACCTGTAGTATCCACATTAGGAGACACATCGTAAGGATAGATGCGGACAATATTTCGGAGGGCGCTATCACACTGCAATGAAAGATATTCTTTGTAGTTATCAACGTTAAAGACCGCTTTAGCTGTATCAACAACTCTCCACGTTACCGCGATTCCGATTTCTACGGGATTTCCTAGACAATCATTGATTTTTTGGCGAGAATTGCTCAAGGTCATAACCTTGAGGGAAATCTGTTTCTTGCCAATTTCAAGATTTACATCATTACCATTTGATGATTTCATCCCTGAAAAAGGAGATTTCGTGCTAACGTCCCCACTTTGCCCAAGTCGAGTGTGGTTTGCAGGGTTGACTGCTATGCTGAAGGGATTGACAAAGTAAAAACCAGGTTTTTTGATGGTACCTGTATAGTTACCAAAGAGTGTCAGAACCAGAGCTTCCTGAGGTTTGACAACTTTTAAACCAGCATGAGCTAGTGCTGCAATTATGCTTAGTACAAGCCCGATAATAATTCCAAAAACGTTTTCCGAACCAGCACCCATTATAAATATAAAGATACCAAGTACGAGTGTCAATTCAATGAGAATCAATGCGAATACACCATTTGGTTTTGAATTGATGAGTTTTTCAGTCATAAGAATGATCTCCTGTTATATGATATCTAAATGATATCACTTTAATTTATAAAGTCAAGAAATAAATGTAACATTTTAAAGAAAATATTACTGTATAGAATTTTCTGAAAATTCAAGAATTTTCTTCTGTTCATTGCCTTTAAAATGTGCTATAATAGTAAAAACTGAAACGGGAGGGATAAGATGACTGAATTAGATAAACGTCACCGCAGTAGCATTTATGACAGCATGGTTAAATCACCAAACCGTGCTATGCTTCGTGCGACTGGTATGACAGATAAGGACTTTGAAACACCGATTGTGGGAGTGATTTCGACTTGGGCGGAAAATACACCATGTAACATCCACTTGCATGATTTTGGGAAATTGGCGAAAGAAGGTGTCAAGTCGGCAGGTGCTTGGCCGGTACAGTTTGGAACCATTACCGTAGCGGACGGGATTGCCATGGGAACGCCTGGTATGCGTTTCTCTCTAACATCTCGTGATATCATCGCAGACTCCATCGAGGCGGCGATGGGGGGTCATAACGTCGATGCCTTCGTCGCTATCGGTGGCTGTGATAAGAACATGCCTGGTTCTATGATTGCCATTGCCAACATGGATATTCCAGCTATTTTCGCCTATGGTGGTACTATTGCACCGGGAAATCTTGATGGCAAAGACATTGACTTGGTTTCTGTCTTTGAGGGAATCGGAAAATGGAACCACGGTGACATGACAGCTGAGGACGTGAAACGTCTCGAATGTAATGCCTGCCCTGGCCCTGGTGGCTGTGGTGGTATGTATACAGCTAATACCATGGCGACTGCTATTGAAGTTCTAGGTATGAGTTTGCCAGGATCTTCATCTCACCCAGCTGAATCAGCCGACAAGAAAGAAGATATCGAAGCAGCAGGACGAGCTGTTGTCAAGATGCTGGAGCTTGGTCTCAAACCATCAGATATCTTGAATCGTGAAGCTTTTGAAGATGCCATCACTGTAACCATGGCTCTCGGTGGTTCTACAAATGCCACTCTTCACTTGCTTGCCATTGCCCATGCGGCCAATGTTGACTTGTCACTTGAGGACTTCAATACGATCCAAGAACGTGTGCCTCACTTGGCTGACTTGAAACCATCTGGTCAGTATGTCTTCCAAGACCTCTACGAAGTCGGTGGTGTTCCAGCGGTTATGAAATACCTCTTGGCAAATGGCTTCCTTCACGGAGACCGTATCACATGTACTGGTAAGACAGTTGCTGAAAACTTGGCTGACTTTGCAGACCTCACTCCAGGTCAAAAAGTCATCATGCCACTTGAAAATCCAAAACGTGCAGACGGTCCGCTTATCATCTTGAACGGGAACCTTGCCCCTGATGGAGCGGTTGCCAAGGTATCAGGTGTTAAAGTGCGTCGTCACGTTGGACCGGCTAAGGTCTTTGATTCAGAAGAAGATGCTATTCAGGCTGTTCTGACAGACGAAATCGTTGATGGCGATGTTGTCGTTGTTCGTTTTGTTGGACCTAAGGGTGGTCCTGGTATGCCTGAGATGCTGTCACTTTCATCCATGATCGTTGGTAAAGGTCAAGGAGACAAGGTTGCCCTCTTGACAGATGGTCGTTTCTCTGGTGGTACTTATGGTCTGGTTGTTGGACATATCGCACCTGAAGCTCAGGATGGTGGACCGATTGCCTACCTTCGTACAGGCGATATCGTTACGGTTGACCAAGACACCAAAGAAATTTCCATGGCCGTATCCGAAGAAGAACTTGAAAAACGCAAGGCAGAAACAACCTTGCCACCACTGTACGGCCGTGGTGTTCTCGGTAAATATGCCCACATCGTATCATCCGCTTCTCGTGGAGCCGTGACAGACTTCTGGAATATGGACAAGTCAGGTAAAAAATAAACTCAAAAAGCAAGCCATTTTCGGCTTGCTTCTTTTCATCTTCAAAAGCGATTTGCCTGCTTATACTCAATAAAAATCAAAGAGCAAACTAGAAAGCTAGGCGCAGGTTGCTCAAAGCACAGCTTTGAGGTTGGAGATAAAGCTGACGTGGTTTGAAGAGATTTTTGAAGAGTATTAACGAGGTGGTAGTCCAAGGGCAATACGGCCGTAGCGACTGATTCGTGTGATCTTCCATGCAGGAGACCAGGTGACTTCAACCTTGACATCTTCGATACCCTCGATTTGTTTTAGACCTGCGACGATTTCGATAGGCAGGCTTTCGGCACAATCGCAGGCAGTATCAGTGAAAGTCATGACAATCTTGCAGAGACCTGTTTCGTCCAGATTGATTTCATAAATCAGCCCTAGATTGTACACATCCAATTCCACATCTGTATCAAAAATCTTCTCTAGTTTTTCGATAATTTGGTCTTGCAAGGCCAAAGCGCGGTCATTGATTTTGATATCCTCTCTCATTACAGTCCCTCCACGTGATAAATATCCTCTATTTTCTCATAATTCTGACAATTTGGCAAGTTTTTGATGAATTTTCTGAAAAATGTGATAAAATGAAGAAAATACGGAATCAAGGGGAAGTCTATGGAGCAGATTGGAACAGTCTTTAGACAATTACGAGAATCAAGAAATATCTCGCTAAGACAAGCAACTGGGGGACAATTTTCGCCGTCCATGTTGTCCCGATTTGAAACAGGTCAGAGTGAACTTTCGGTGGGAAAGTTTCTGTTTGCCTTAGAAAATATATCTGCGAGTGTAGAGGAAATCCTCTTTCTGGCGAGAGGTTTTCAGTATGATACAGATTCTGAGTTGAGAAAAGAAATCACAGATATCTTGGAACCAAAGAACATAGCACCTCTCGAGGACTTGTATTGTAAGGAGTATCAAAAGCATGCCGATTCTCAAAATAAACAGAAACATATTCTAAATGCCATTATGATCAAGTCTTATATGAAGAGCATGGATGAAACGGTAGAGTTAACAGCAGAGGAAGGGAAAGTCCTTCATGATTACCTGTTTTCTACCGAGATTTGGGGAATCTATGAACTCAATTTGTTCTCAATCAGTTCTCCATTTTTATCTGTTTCTCTTTTTACTAGATATGTACGAGAAATGGTCCACAAATCTGATTTTTTAATGGAAATGTCTGGAAACCGAAATCTTTTTCACACAATGCTATTGAATGGTTTTTTAGCCAGCATTGAGTGTGAAGAATTTACCAATGCCTGTTATTTTAAACGTGTCATCGAAGAGCATTTCTACAAGGAAAATGAGACCTATTTCAGGATAGTCTATTTGTGGGCGGAAGGCCTCCTTGATAGCAAGCAAGGTAGAGTTAAGGAAGGTCAGAAAAAGATGGAAGATGCTATCCATATTTTTGAGATGCTTGGTTGTAACAAATCTGCCGAATACTACAGAAAAGCGACAGATTGTTGAATATCTGCAAGTTAAGAAAAGGATTTGAAATTTGAAGCGATAGAACTCTTGACCTTTTTCACGTCATCAAAGAAGTTCAATCGTTTCTTTTTTCTCATTTTGCTTGTTGCATATATTCAAAAAAATTTCTCGCTAATTCATAAGTGCTATACTGTAGTCATACTTCATATAGGGATTAGAACAAGAAGGGAGATTACCTATGAAACTATTGTTTAGAAATCAAGCTTATCGTCTCTTGACTTTGTCACGATTCTTCAATGCTTTTGGTGCTTCGATTTTTAACCTGGTATTTATCGTCTATGCATCGACCTTGCCACAAGCCTCTTTTGCTGTTGCTATGGCGAATATTGTCATGATTCTTCCGACCCTCTTTACGGTTTTTGTAGGGATTCGGGCAGATTACACAAGGGACAAGGTCAAATGGATGACCTATAGCGGTTTATTTCAGGCGGTTTTATTTTTTCTAGCAGGCCTAGTTGTTCAGCAAGCTAGTCTCTTTGCCTTTTCTAGCCTGTGTTTGATCAATGTTATCAGTGATGTCATCAGTGATTTTGCTGGTGGTTTGCGCATGCCTCTTATTAAGGAAAAGGTAGCTGAAGATGATCTGATGGAGGCTTATTCTTTTTCCCAGTTCATCACCTATATTTCAGCCATTGGTGGTCAAGCTTTCGGAGTTTGGCTCTTAGGTCTATCGGTCAATAATTTTTCTCTCGTTGCTGGAATCAATGCCTGTTTTTTCCTAGTATCAGCTGCTCTTCTCTTTTTAGGAAGAAGCAAATTGAACCTGTCACTTTCATCTGCTGATGGTGAAACCCTAAAAAATGAGAAGCTTTCTATCAAAGACCAGTTTCTATCGATTTACCGAAATTTACGTCTCGTTTTTCTAAAAAGTGGACAGAAAAACTTTGGTTTCATGATTTTTGCTGTCTTGCTTATCAATGCCTTGGGTGGCGCTTTAGGAAGCATCTATAACATCTTCTTTTTGAGCCATTCTCTCTTGAATTTTTCTTACACAGAGGCGCTATTTATCGAGCAAGTCTGCGTTTTATTAGCAGTCATCGTCAGTAGCCTTACGGGCAATGATTATTTTGGGAAGCAGTCCTTGCCTAGATTGATGATGTGGGCGACATTAGGAGTCAGTCTAGTTGGCCTGGCTAACTTATTCAATCAAGTCGTGCTTGGTTTGCTATTTCTCTTTTTTACTCTGTATGTGTCTGGTAAAGTTTCACCAAAGATTAGTGCTATGCTCATGAAAAATCTAGCTCCAGAGGTTCTAGCTCGTACCAGTAATTTTTTAGGTTTATTGTTTACCTTATCAGTACCTCTTGGTACAGCTTGTTTTTCACTCGTAGCTGTATGGGATATGCAGTTGACTTGGATCTTATTTGTTGGTCTTTCCTTGCTGGCTATCCTTCTGACAAGTCTGAATCTCAAAAATGATATTTGAATCCTAATTTTTTTCTCACTGTTTTAATCCCTCTATTTATGGTAAAATAAGACTATTAAGTTTAAAGAGGATTCCCTATGAAATTACAAAAACCAAAAGGAACGCAGGATATTTTACCTGCTGAGTCTGCTAAGTGGCAGTACGTTGAGGGCTTTGCCCGTGAAATTTTCAAGCGCTATAACTATGCAGAAGTGCGTACACCTATTTTTGAACACTACGAGGTCATCAGCCGCTCTGTCGGAGATACAACGGATATCGTAACCAAGGAAATGTACGATTTCTATGACAAGGGTGACCGCCATATCACTCTTCGTCCAGAAGGAACCGCGCCAGTTGTCCGTTCTTATGTGGAAAATAAACTCTTTGCCCCAGAAGTGCAAAAGCCAAGTAAGTTCTACTACATGGGTCCTATGTTCCGTTATGAGCGTCCACAGGCAGGTCGTTTACGCCAGTTCCATCAGATTGGTGTCGAGTGTTTTGGTTCAAGTAATCCAGCTACCGATGTGGAAACCATCGCTATGGCAGCTCATTTCTTGAAAGAAATTGGCATTCAAGGTGTCAAACTGCATCTTAACACTCTTGGAAATCCTGAGAGTCGTGCGGCCTATCGTCAAGCCTTGATCGACTATTTGACACCACTCAAGGAGACCTTGTCTAAGGATAGCCAACGTCGTTTGGAGGAAAATCCTCTCCGTGTCTTGGACTCTAAGGAAAAAGAAGACAAGGTGGCAGTAGAAAATGCACCGTCTATCTTGGACTTCCTTGATGCAGAAAGCCAAGCTTATTTTGATGCTGTGCGTCAGATGTTGGAAAATCTGGGTGTAGACTATATCATCGATACCAATATGGTGCGCGGTCTGGACTATTACAACCACACGATTTTCGAGTTTATCACTGAGATTGAGGGCAATAACTTGACGGTCTGTGCGGGTGGTCGCTACGATGGTTTGGTTGCCTACTTTGGTGGTCCTGAAACTGCTGGATTTGGTTTTGGACTTGGTGTAGAGCGCCTGCTTCTCATCCTTGAAAAGCAAGGTGTGGCCCTTCCTATAGAGAACGCTCTAGACGTTTATATCGCAGTTTTGGGTGAAGACGCAAATGTCAAGGCCTTGGAATTGGTACAAGCTCTTCGCCAACAAGGATTCAAAGCAGAACGTGACTACCTCAACCGGAAGCTCAAAGCTCAGTTCAAATCCGCCGATGTCTTTGCGGCTAAGGCCCTCATCACCTTAGGAGAGAGTGAAGTTGAAAGCGGACAAGTGACGGTTAAGAACAACCAAACACGAGAAGAAGTGCAAGTATCACTGGATACAATCAGCCAAAACTTCTCAGAAATATTTGAAAAATTAGGCTTTTAATAGTATCTAAAACTGGTCAGGTTCTTATTCCTGACTCTCTTTTTCTAGGATTAATATTGCTCTTGCTTGCTCAAAAATATCTTTATAAAACCATTACTATTGTTTCTATTTTTGCAAGAGGAATTCGCTTATTAGCCCTTTTAGTTGCGACTATATTCCACATTTTTATCAAAATGATGCGAATAACAATGCTAAGTCTTCATTTCAAATAGGAGGCCCATATGAACTTACTTAAAAATCTTGGCTGGTTTCTTCTAGCTGTCCTATCCTTTTTCTTTGGCTATGGTCTGGTTCAGAGTATGGCTTTATCAGCTCTTGGACTAGGGGCTTCAATCTTTGGAGTTTTGCCACTCTATATCGCCCTGTCAGGGGCCTATGTTTATGGAGTTTACAAGTGGTATCAGACAGAAAAAGTTAGCATCCAGACGACGGCTTTTAATCGTTTCATTTGGTTACCAACCATGGTTTTGCTAGTGGCGATTACAGCCCAGTTCTTTTTGCCAGATGATCCGTCGGCTAATCAACAGACTGTATCACAATTGACATTGGCTCAGCCTGTCTTTGGTTTCTTTATGGTGGTGGTCTTTGCTCCTCTGACGGAAGAACTCATCTTTAGAGGGATGTTAGCGCGCTATCTCTTTCCTAAGCAAAACAACAGCAAACAGACAGCTCTGTTTCTCCTCGTATCGAGTGTGCTTTTTGCCTTGATTCATTTTCCAGGGACTTTGCAACAGTTTTTAGTTTATGCTAGTCTGGGATTGAGTTTGGGACTGGCTTATGTGAGTCAAAAAGGCCTTCTTTACAGCATTTCTTTACATGCTTTGAATAATTTAATCGGCTTTTTGATGATACTCATGCTATAATAGAGTCAGGAGGTCACATGAAACGAGTAATTTTATTAGCAGTGATACAGGCAGTTGTTCTCTTCTTTATCATCGGGGCACTTGCCTATGCCTTTAAAGGCGATTTCTTTTACAACTATCTAGCAGTTGTTTTTGCACCTATTGCAGGTGTCTTGCGTTTTGCTTCAGCTTATGCGACGGAGATTGTTCTGCCTAAAAAAGCGGCTGAAATCGCGGAAAAACGTAAAAAAGGTCAAGAATCAAAATAAGAAAATCCGATGGTGTCTTCATCGGATTTTTTGATGTTGTCATGATTTTTTAGCTGTTCGTTTTGATTTTTATAGACAATCAAACTTTTCTGCTGATTTTCATGAAGAGCCTGCGCTTTTATGGTAAAATAGTAACAGAATAAAAGAGGAGAGAAAACATGAAACGTAGTATGTATGCTGGTCGTGTTCGTGAGGAACACATCGGACAAGAAATGACCTTGAAAGGCTGGGTTGGCCGTCGTCGTGATTTGGGCGGTTTGATCTTTATCGACCTTCGTGACCGTGAAGGAATCATGCAGTTGGTTATCAATCCAGAAAAAGTTTCAGCAGAAGTCATGGCAACAGCTGAAAGCCTTCGTAGCGAATTTGTCATAGAGGTGACGGGTCAGGTTGCGGCACGCGAGCAAGCAAATGATAAGCTGCCAACTGGTGCAGTTGAGTTGAACGTGACAGCTTTGACAGTGCTCAATACAGCTAAAACAACACCTTTTGAGATTAAGGATGGTATTGAGGCAAATGACGATACGCGTCTCCGTTACCGTTACCTTGACCTTCGTCGTCCAGAGATGTTGGAAAATCTTAAACTTCGTGCTAAGGTGACCCACTCAATCCGTAACTACTTGGATGAGTTGGAGTTTATTGATGTGGAGACGCCATTCCTTTCTAAGTCAACACCAGAAGGGGCGCGTGACTATTTGGTTCCATCTCGTGTCAGCAAAGGGCATTTCTACGCTCTTCCTCAGAGCCCACAAATCACTAAGCAACTCTTGATGAATGCTGGATTTGACCGCTACTACCAAATCGTTAAATGTTTCCGCGATGAAGACTTGCGTGGTGACCGTCAGCCTGAGTTTACCCAGGTCGACTTGGAAACTTCTTTCCTTACTGAACGAGAAATCCAAGATATCACAGAAGACTTGATTGCGCGCGTAATGAAGGAAACAAAAGGCATCGAAGTGACATTACCATTCCCTCGTATGAAGTATGATGAGGCCATGGCTCTTTATGGTTCTGACAAACCTGATACTCGTTTTGAGATGTTGCTTCAAGACGTGAAAGCAGTTGTTAAAGGAGTAGATTTTAAAGTCTTCTCAGAAGCTCCAGCTGTTAAGGCCATTGTCGTCAAAGGCGCAGCAGATAACTACTCCCGTAAAGATATCGATAAGATGACAGAAGTAGCCAAGCAGTATGGGGCTAAGGGTCTGGCTTGGGTCAAGGTTGTTAACGGTGAATTAAACGGATCAGTTGCTAAATTCTTGACGGGTATTCAGGAAAATTTGACAAGAGTACTTGGTCTTGAAGATAAGGATTTAGTTCTCTTTGTAGCAGATACGCTTGAAGTAGCTAATGCAACTCTTGGTGCCCTTCGTGGACGTATTGCCAAAGAACTTGGCTTGATTGATAATGATAAATTTAACTTCCTTTGGGTTGTTGACTGGCCAATGTTTGAATGGTCAGAAGAAGAAGGCCGTTATATGAGTGCCCACCATCCATTTACCCTTCCTGATAGGGATTCTGCAAAAAAACTAAAATATTATAAGAACGATTTACAAAGTTGTTCCAAAGAAAAAGGAAGTATCCTTGAGAGAATTTATGCAGTCGCATATGATATTGTCTTAAATGGTTATGAGCTTGGTGGTGGTAGTCTTCGTATATATAAAAAAGACTTGCAGGAATGCATGTTCAAGGCTCTTGGTTTCTCAGCTGAAGAAGCAAATGACCAGTTTGGTTTCCTTCTTGAAGCCATGGACTATGGTTTCCCACCACACGGTGGTTTGGCTATCGGACTTGACCGTTTTGTCATGCTCTTAGCAGGAGAAGATAATATCCGTGAAGTCATTGCCTTTCCTAAGAACAACAAGGCAACCGACCCAATGACACAAGCTCCATCAACAGTCGCTCTCAAACAACTAGAGGAACTCAGCTTACAAGTAGAAGAAGATGAAACAAGCAAAACGAATTAAGCGGTGGCGCTATTATCTGCGTCGCTTTGCTTATCAGATAAAAATTTTACGTGTCTTACAAAGTATCTCTCGAGAAAAGTATGACGAAAAAATTTCGGCTTCTCTGGTCTATGGTTTTTTGTCAGCAGTAGCGGTCAATTTCTTTTTTCAACCAGGGCATGTGTATTCGAGTGGTGCGACAGGTTTGGCACAGATTATCTCTGCCTTGAGTCATCACTGGTTTGGTTTTTACATTCCGATATCGCTGACCTTTTATGCCATCAATTTTCCGTTGATGATTTTGGCTTGGTATCAGATTGGGCATAAGTTTACAATCTTTACCTTTATCACGGTATCCATGAGTTCCCTCTTTATCCAGTTTGTGCCCGTTGTGACGCTGACAGAGGATCCCATTATCAATGCCCTTTTTGGGGGTGTTGTCATGGGCTTGGGGATTGGTTTTGCGCTCCGTAACAATATTTCTAGCGGAGGTACAGATATCGTCAGTCTCACCATTCGAAAGAAAACAGGGAGAAATGTCGGCAGTATTTCTTTCTTAGTCAATGGGACCATCATGTTGATTGCTGGGTTGACCTTCGGTTGGAAATACGCCCTCTACTCCATGATTACCATTTTTGTATCCAGTCGTGTGACAGATGCGGTCTTTACCAAGCAAAAACGGATGCAGGCCATGATTGTGACCAGTAATCCTGAAAAGGTAATCGAAAAAATCCATAAAAAATTGCACCGAGGCGCTACCATGATCCACGATGCGGAAGGAACCTATAATCATGAGAGAAAAGCAGTCTTGATTACGGTTATCACGCGAGCAGAGTTTAATGATTTTAAACACATCATGAAACAAGTCGATCCGACAGCTTTCGTCTCTGTATCCGAAAATGTCCACATCCTAGGACGATTCGTAGAAACGGACAATTAGACATGCAAAAACCAGCTTTGGAGCTGGTTTTTATTTTTCGATAATTTTGTGGGCGATCAACTGACGGTAACAAATCTGTCTATTATTTTTCGCGTCATTGATAATCTGCAAAATCGTTTCAAATGATGTTCGTCCAAGTTCAAGACTATTGATATCGACATAGGCTACTAGGTCGAGTCGAGGATTGACAGAGTCAAAACTTAAGACAGGGACATTTAGTTGGTGTTTACTGATGTAGTCGCAAACCCCTTCAGCCAAAAGGCTGTCGGTTGTGATAATAGCGTCAATCTGCGGATCGTGATTGAATAGGAGTTTGCTGAATTGATAACCTTTTTCTTCTAGAAATTCGGTCGCAAAGTAGGTTAAGTTGGTATCAATCGGAAGTTGGTGTTGTTTGAGTGCCAATTCGTAACCTTTTAGACGATCCTGTGTAACGAAAAGTTTCTTGGTTCCTCCGATAAAGGCAATTCTGCTGCAGCCCTTTTTGATGAAATACTCTGTCGCATCAAAGCCGGCTTGGACATTATCATTGTCGACAAGTGGGATAAAGGGTGAAAGGGATTTTCCGAGGATGAGGAAAGGAAACTGTTCTTCCGCTACGAGCTTCACTAGTGGATCTTCTTCCTGAGCGTAGAG
The DNA here is from genome assembly GCA_905221435.1 of bacterium. Classification (GTDB taxonomy): domain Bacteria; phylum Bacillota; class Bacilli; order Lactobacillales; family Streptococcaceae; genus Streptococcus. Next base: position 26,848 of record CAJNDD010000008.1, on the reverse strand, counting down.
GAAAATCAAACCGTCAACACGTTTCCCATAGACCATTTGCGAGATGGCATTGAGACGTTCTTTCTCATCTTTCCCTGTTGCAATCTGAATAGCGTAGTGGTTTTCAGACGCGACTTGGGCGATACCACGAAGGACAGATGGGAAGAAAGGATTTTGGTAAAAGGCATCCGAGTCATCAGGAAGCACCAGGCCGATAACTTGAGTATAGCTACTTACCAAGCTACGAGCATTGAGGTTGGGATGGTAGTTGAGTTCCTTCATAGCCTTGCGAACTCGTTTTTTGGTTTCATCACTAATTGTTGATTTGTTTTGAATAACGCGGGTTACGGTTGAAGGTGAGACACCTGCAGCCTTGGCCACATCTTTAATCGTAACGGGCATAAAAATCTCCTATTTATGATAATCTGGATCGCGGTAATGTGTTTTATAAAAGATAGCGACCAGATAAAGAACAAAAAGAATGTTTTGTACAGTGATAAGGGTTGTCATATTTTGGCCAAAAAGTCCCAAAATAAGCGTAATCAGAGTTGGTAATCCTAAACAGTTCAAGATAAAATGGTAGCACTCTTTAAAGGTCCTAAATGAAAAGAGGCGTGATTTTTTGGTGATATAAAGGAGAAGACTAGCTCCAAGAGAGACAATGAAGAAATTCAATCCAAAGAGGAAGCTAGCACCAAGGACGAGAAAGAGACTGATATAGACCCGATTTTGTTGGTACCAGTCTTTAGAAATAGCCTGGGTCAAACTTTCCTTGCTCTGGAAACTCTCCGTTTGAATCGCGTGGTAGTGAATACGAGTCAGCTCTTTACTTTCCTTGCTGATGATGAGTTCTTCCGTATCAAAATGTAGTTGTAGATCCTTTGGCAATTCTTTGCTTTTGCTTGGACCAATCAAAAGAGAAGCTTGTTGATTCTTAGTTCCTGAGTAGTTCAGCTTTCCATCTACGATTTGTGCATTCTCTGACAAGTCCATGATGGCTTCATCTGTCAGTGGAGTGTAGACATTATCGATAAAAGTATCCAGTGGATACGTTTCCTGCGAGCTGTTTTGAATGGCAATTGGAACCATAGACAAACTGATGAGGAAAATGCTTGTAAAGAGAAGCTGAAACCAGTTGAGGCCGAAACGTTTTGAAAGGGGCTTACGAAATCCCCAGATACTAGTAAAATACGAGAATGGATATGGAAGCATAGGCATCTTTCTAAAAGTGTTTTCTATACGAGTATTATTATATAGAGAAATGTGCTTTATTTCAAGTCTAGGAGATAAATTGCTTGTTGTAAGAATATTATTTACAGTAACAATTGCTAATACTCAATGAAAATCAAAGAGCAAACTAGGAAGCTAGCCGCATGTTGCTCAAAGCACAGCTTTGAGGTTGGAGATAAAGCTGACGCGGTTTGAAGAGATTTTTGAAGAGTATAAAATGAAAAAGGGTGGCGGGGATAAATTATCCCTTGTCGCCACCACTTGTAAGTCCTGAAACAAAGTTCTTTTGTAGGAAGAAGAAGAGAATACAGATTGGAAGGGCGATGAGGATAGCACCTGCTGAGAAGTAGGCAATCTTCATGTTTTTCACGTTGTTAACGAAGGTTTGGAGACCGACGGCAACAGTAAAGTATTCTTTCTCACGAAGCAAGAAACTAGAGAGAATGTAGTCTCCGAAAGGTCCCATGAAGGCCCATAGAGCTTGTACAGCCACCATTGGGCGAACAAGTGGGAGAACAATTTGCCAGAAGCGACGGAAGTGTCCTGCACCATCTAGTTTCGCAGATTCGTCAAGAGACATTGGCACAGTATCGAAGTAGCCTTTCATGAGCCAAGCATTCATCGGGATACCTCCACCGACGTAGAGGAAGATGAGGAACCAGCTATGGTTAAGGGCGTTCAACATAAGGGCCATAACGAAGAAGGCTGTCAAAGCGGCCATGGTTGGCACCATTTGGATGATCAAGAAGAAGACCAAACTTTGCTTACGAGCCAAGAAGTTGTAACGACTGTAGGCGTAACCTGCAAGCACAATGATACTAGTTTGTACAGCCATTGTAATAAAGGCAATAATCAAAGTATTAAGGTACCAAGTACCATACAAGGTTTCGGTGAAGAGCCCTTTAAAGTTATCAAAACTAAAGTCGACGTTACCATCTAGTTTAAAGGCTACGACGTTACCAGTCTTGAAGGCTGACATAATGGTAATCAAAAGTGGATAGATAATCACGATTGATAAGCCAATCAAGTAGAGGTAAGTGAGGGTTTGAGTCAGTCTACGTTTGAGTTTGATTGAGTTATTCATCTTAGACGTCCTCCATATCAAATGCGTGTAGTTTCTTGAATGCAATCATAGAGATAGAGATGACAATGATAGAGATAATCAAGGTAACAGCTGCCGCCATAGAGTATTGTGGGGCTGTACCTGTTGTCAAACGGTAAATCCATGAAATCAAGATATCAGTTGAACCGGCTCCACCACCAACGCTACCAGGTCCTCCACCATTGAAGAGGTACATGATAGAGAAGTTGTTAAAGTTGAAGGTGTATTGGCTAATCAATGTTGGAGCTGCAACAGCCAAGATCATTGGGAAAGTGATGTTGCGGAATTTTTGCCAAGCATTAGCACCATCGATGTAAGCCGCTTCGTAGAGGTCGTTAGGAATAGACTGCAAGATACCCAAGGTCAAAACGTAGATGTATGGGAAACCTAGCCAACCTTGCATCATAATCAAGGCAATCTTAGTCCAAGTCGGATCGGTTTTCCAAGGGATAAGAGCTCCATCTAGGAAAGGAAGGATCTTAGACAAAAGAGGCAAGACTTGGGTGTTGATAGCACCGACACTATCATTAAACATGTTTGAGAATGTCAAGATAGTGATGAAGGCTGGAACTGCCCAAGGAAGAAGGAAAATAACACCAAAGATACGTTTTCCCTTGATAAATGGTTGGTTAGCAATGATGGCTGTAAAAATACCAATGACAATCTGCAAAGTAGAAGCAGCCAAGGCCCAGATAATGGTCCAAGAAAGAACGGAACCAAAGGCTGAACGGAAGGTACTCAAGCTCCAGATATTTGTGAAGTTCGTTAAACCAACCCAATCCAACAATTTATTTGGTGGCAAGTGTTGGAAGTCATAGTTGGTAAAGGCGATCATCAAGGTTACGATAACTGGGAAGATAATCGCAAATGTCATCGCTACATACGATGGGATAATCAAAAGGTATGGGAATCCATTCTCATAAATACCTTTAATCATATCCTTGAAGGTATGAGCTACAGGAATACCGTTGTTGATACGTTTAGCAGTCGTATGTGCATCCTTGATATTAAAGATATAAAAGAGCAAGTAAACGACAACAAAGATAGAATGGAAGGCACCACGAATCAGCATGAAAAGTGAATTATCACGACCAGGTTTCACACCAAGTGTGATCAAATTGCTCAATTCAGGGCTTGCAAGTGTTAGAAAATACAGAACAAATAGAACAGTAACACCAAGGAAAATAAATCCTTTAGCTTTTTGTTTGTTATAGATTTGTCCTAAACCAGGAATGATTGACAGCAAGGCTGCTTTGCGAGGCTGTTGTTTTTCCATGATTACTCCTTTCATAGGATGCGAGATAAAACTCGGATTCGACCGCAAGATACGTATATCTGATAAGAAGCGTATCTATACATTCAAAGGGGGATTTCACTTCCACCCCCCTTGAACAAATCAATTAGTTACCAAATTTTTGTTGGATTGTTTCCTTGATCAATGTTACAGCATCGTTAGCAGCTGTTTTCGCATCTTTCTTACCACTTACAGCATCAAAGAGCATTGTTTTCGCTGGATCCCAAACTGTTGACATTTGAGAAATGTTTGGCATTGGTTGAGCGTTCTTGAACTGTTTGATAACAGCTGTTGTCAACTCATCGTTTTTACCTTCAGCATAAGTACGAGCTTCAGTGTTAGCTGGGATTTCGTTGGTTGCATCGTAGAATGCTTTTTGTTGTTCAGTTGAAACTAGGAAGTCTACAAATTTTTGTGCACCTTCAAGGTTCTTAGTACTTGATGGGATGATCCAAGCTTTACCTCCGCCAAAGGCTGCGTAGTCTTTACCATTTGGAAGAGTTGGGATAGTCGCAACACCGTAGTTTACTTTAGCATCTTTGAATGCTTGAGCTTTCCAAGGACCATCGATGATAGCAGCTGTTTTACCTTCTTGGAATTGAGTTTGAATCAAGTTGCCAGCACCTTCAGTATCTTGCATACCTTTAGGCCATTTTTCATACCAAGATTTAGCGTAGTTGATACCTGCGATAGCGCCGTCGTTTGCAAGACCGATGTCTTTAGGATCTTTACCGTTTTGGCCAAATACATAACCGCCGTTACCAGCAAGGAGTCCGTATGCGTAGTAGAAGTTTGTCCAGTCAGCAAGGAAGGCAGTTGTTTTACCATCTTCACCAGCGAAAGCGTATTTGCTGTCTTTAGCAAGGTTTTCTAAATCAGCAAAAGTTTTAGGAGCTTCTTTTAGCAAGTCTTTATTGTAGTACATTACGAGAGACTCGATAACGGCTGGAGCACCGTACACTTTGCCACCAACAGTTACAAGAGATTTTGTTTTATCGTCTGTCTTTGCACCGTCGCTAAGAGTAACTTCTGAAAGTTGTCCGTCAGTACCAAGGCTACCTACACGGTCGTATGGAGCCATCATAACGTCAGCAGCTTTACCAGATTGGTTGTCAAGTGAAAGGTTGTCAAGACCACCCATTTGGTCTCCTGTTTTGATAGTAACTTTTACACCTGCTTCTTTTTCATAAGCTTTTGCAGCTGATTCAGCAAAGGCTTTATATTGGTCTTCAACGTAGAAAGTGAGTTCTTTTGCTTCTGAAGAGCTAGTATCAGCCGCTTTATCAGCAGATTTGCTTCCACAAGCTACCAAGAGCAAGCTAGCAAGAGTAGCAGTTCCGAGCACAGCAGCGCTCTTCATAAATTTAGATGACATAGTGTATTCCTCCTAAAGAATAACAAAAATAATTTAATGAGAAAACGCAAACGTTTTCTTTTATGTGCCTAGTATAGCACAAACGGAAAACGGTTGCAAGTGTTTTTAGAAAAAATTTTAAAAAATTTTTAAGGTTTCGAAATTGAGAAATTGCCCCTAATAGGAAGAAAGTTCCCTAAACACTGATTTTCTTATTTTGTGAGAATTATAGGGAAACGATTGCGTAAATTTAGCTCGATTTTTCAGAAAAGATAGCAAATTTTAATGACAGACTATCTTAAATCAGAGAATATTTAAAAAATTTTTCGCTCATTTCATAAAATATCAGTGGGAACAAGCTTTGTTTGATTAAAATAATTCAAAAAATTTTTTAAAAACGCTTGCATTTGTCTTTGAAATACGCTATACTTAATTTAACGCAAACGTTTGCGCCTTGATTGCGCGACGTTTTATAACAAACACATGAGGTGCAATTATGAAGAAACGTCAAAGTGGTGTGTTGATGCACATCTCTTCTCTACCAGGAGCATATGGGATTGGATCATTTGGCCAGACTGCCTATGATTTCGTTGATTTCTTGGTGCGTACGAAGCAACGTTACTGGCAAATCCTCCCTCTTGGGACAACAAGCTATGGAGATTCTCCATATCAATCATTCTCAGCCTTTGCTGGAAATACGCATTTTATCGACCTTGATATCTTGGTAGAGCAAGGTTTGCTCGAAGCTAGTGACCTTGAAGGTGTTGACTTTGGTAGCGACGCATCTGAAGTTGACTATGCGAAGATTTATTACGCACGTCGTCCGCTTTTAGAAAAAGCAGTTAAACGCTTCTTGGAAGTGGGTGATGTCAAAGATTTTGAGAAATTTACTCAAGACAACCAATCATGGCTTGAACTCTTCGCAGAGTATATGGCGATTAAAGAGCATTTTGACAATCTTGCTTGGACAGAATGGCCAGACGCAGATGCTCGTGCGCGTAAAGCCTCAGCACTTGAAAGCTACCGTGAGAAATTGGCAGACAAGTTGGTTTACCACCGTGTGACTCAATATTTCTTCTTCCAACAATGGTTGAAATTGAAAGCCTACGCTAACGACAACCACATCGAAATCGTTGGGGACATGCCTATCTATGTAGCGGAAGATTCAAGCGACATGTGGGGAAATCCACACCTCTTCAAGACAGATGCCAATGGTAAAGCAACTTGCATCGCAGGATGCCCACCAGATGAGTTTTCTGCTACTGGTCAACTTTGGGGGAACCCAATCTATGACTGGGAAGCAATGGACAAAGACGGTTACAAATGGTGGATTGAACGCTTGCGCGAAAGCTTCAAGATCTATGATATCGTTCGTATCGACCATTTCCGCGGTTTCGAATCTTACTGGGAAATTCCTGCTGGATCCGATACAGCAGCACCTGGTAAGTGGGTGAAAGGTCCAGGGTACAAACTCTTCGCAGCCGTTAAGGAAGAGCTTGGTGAGCTAAACATCATCGCAGAAGACCTTGGTTTCATGACAGATGAAGTCATCGAGTTGCGTGAACGTACTGGCTTCCCAGGGATGAAGATTCTTCAGTTTGCCTTCAACCCAGAAGACGAAAGTATCGATAGCCCACACTTGGCACCTGCCAACTCTGTTATGTACACAGGGACACACGATAACAATACGGTCCTTGGTTGGTACCGTAATGAGATCGACGATCCAACTCGTGAATACATGGCTCGTTACACGAACCGTAAAGAGTATGAAACAGTGCCACACGCAATGCTTCGCACAGTATTTTCATCAGTTAGCTTCATGGCTATTGCAACCATGCAAGACTTGCTAGAACTAGATGAGTCAGCTCGTATGAACTTCCCATCTACACTTGGTGGAAACTGGTCATGGCGTATGACAGCAGATCAATTGACACCAGCTGTTGAAGAAACTTTGCTTGACTTGACTACAATTTATCGCCGAATTAATGAAAGTTTGGTAGAATTAAAGAAATAAGACAATATCAGGAGACACATAAACATGTTACCATTAAACGAATTTGTACAAAAGCGTTACAATAAAACCATTGCAGAATGTAGCAATGAAGAGCTTTACCTTGCTCTTCTTAACTACAGCAAGCTTGCTAGCAGCCAAAAACCAGTCAACACTGGTAAGAAAAAAGTTTACTACATCTCAGCTGAGTTCTTGATCGGTAAACTCTTGTCAAACAACTTGATCAACCTTGGACTTTACGACGATGTGAAAAAAGAACTTGCAGCTGCAGGTAAAGAGTTGATCGAAATCGAAGAAGTAGAATTGGAACCATCACTTGGTAACGGTGGTTTGGGACGTTTGGCAGCCTGCTTTATCGACTCAATCGCTACACTTGGTTTGAATGGTGACGGTGTTGGATTGAACTACCACTTTGGTCTTTTCCAACAAGTTCTTAAAAACAACCAACAAGAAACAATTCCTAACGCTTGGTTGACAGAACAAAACTGGTTGGTTCGCTCAAGCCGTAGCTACCAAGTGCCATTTGCACACTTCACATTGACATCTACTCTTTACGATATCGATGTACCTGGTTACAAGACAGCTACTAAAAACCGCTTGCGTTTGTTTGACTTGGATTCAGTTGATTCTTCCATCATCAAAGAGGGAATCGAATTTGACAAGACAGATATCGCTCGCAACTTGACTCTTTTCCTTTACCCAGATGATAGTGATCGTCAAGGTGAATTGCTCCGTATCTTCCAACAATACTTCATGGTTTCAAACGGTGCGCAATTGATCATCGACGAAGCAATCGAAAAAGGAAGCAACTTGCATGACCTTGCGGACTACGCAGTTGTACAAATCAACGATACTCACCCATCAATGGTTATCCCTGAATTGATCCGTCTCTTGACTGCGCGTGGTATCGAACTTGATGAAGCAATCTCAATCGTACGTAGCATGACTGCCTACACTAACCACACAATCCTTGCTGAAGCCCTTGAAAAATGGCCTCTTGAATTCTTGGAAGAAGTGGTTCCTCACTTGGTACCAATCATCAAAGAATTGGACCGCCGTGTGAAAGCAGAATACAAAGATCCAGCTGTTCAAATCATCGATGAGAGTGGACGTGTCCACATGGCTCACATGGATATCCACTACGGATACAGCGTAAACGGGGTTGCAGCTCTCCACACTGAGATTTTGAAGAACTCAGAGTTGAAAGCTTTCTACGACATTTACCCAGAAAAATTCAACAACAAAACAAACGGTATTACATTCCGTCGTTGGCTCATGCACGCTAACCCAAGCTTGTCTCACTACTTGGATGAGATTATTGGCCGTGGTTGGCACCATGAAGCAGATGAGCTTGAAAAACTCTTGTCATACGAAGACAAGGCTGCTGTCAAAGAAAAATTGGAAAGCATCAAGGCTCACAACAAACGTAAATTGGCTCGTCACTTGAAAGAACATCAAGGCGTGGAAATCAATACAAACTCTATCTTTGATATCCAAATCAAACGTCTTCACGAGTACAAACGTCAACAAATGAACGCTTTGTACGTGATTCATAAATACCTTGATATCAAGGCTGGAAACATCCCTGCTCGTCCAATCACAGTCTTCTTTGGTGGTAAAGCAGCTCCTGCCTACACAATCGCTCAAGATATCATCCACTTAATCCTTTGCTTGTCAGAAGTGATTGCAAACGATCCAGCAGTAGCTCCACACTTGCAAGTCGTAATGGTTGAAAACTACAACGTTACTGCAGCAAGCTTCCTTATCCCAGCATGTGACATCTCAGAACAAATCTCACTTGCTTCTAAAGAAGCTTCAGGTACTGGTAACATGAAATTCATGTTGAACGGAGCTTTGACTCTTGGTACTATGGACGGAGCTAACGTGGAAATCGCTGAGTTGGTTGGCGACGAAAATATCTACATCTTCGGTGAAGATTCAGAAACTGTTATCGACCTTTACGCAAAATCAGCTTATAAATCAAGCGAATACTATGCTCGTGAAGCTATCAAACCATTGGTTGACTTCATCGTGAGCGATGCTGTTCTTGCAGTAGGTAAGAAAGAACGCTTGGAACGTCTTTACAACGAATTGATCAACAAAGACTGGTTCATGACTCTCCTTGACTTGGAAGACTACATCAAAGTCAAAGAGCAAATGCTTGCTGACTACGAAGACCGTGACGCATGGTTGGATAAAGTCATCGTTAACATTGCCAAAGCAGGATTCTTCTCATCTGACCGTACAATCGCTCAGTATAACGAAGATATCTGGCACTTGAACTAATAATTACATAATTTAAACCCGTACCTTGAAGGTGCGGGTTTTGTCTTATCTGAAAGTTTTATTTACAATGCTTTCCCAAACAGAATCTCTGCTTCGATGGTAATCTCTGTCAGTTGGCTCCAGTCAACCTTGGTTTGGTCAACGTGAAAGAGTAAGGGTGTCATGGCAAGCAGAGCTTGGCGTTGCTCAGCCGAGATAGGTTTTGTTAAGGAAGCAATCTGACGAGATTGGATACGGAAGTGTTCTTGGAAATGTTCCTTAATATCTTGATTAGAATAATCCTTCTTTGTCAGCTGGTTCTGCACCATTTGGCGGATTTCCTTGAGGTGGTTTTCAGTTGGGACGACCTTTATCAAGATACCGTCTTTGGATAAAACGCGGCGAAATTCTCCATAGTTGGCAGGCGAGAAGATATCAAGCAGAATATCCATACTGGTATCTTTTATAGGAAGACGAGCCAAATCGCCGACAAACCAATTGACAGCCCAGTTGGGTTCGCTTTTGGCAGCGATTTGAACGGAATCTTTTGAGATATCAAAGGCGTAGAAAGTCTTGTCAGAGTGCCTTTCTTGGAGTTTACGAGAGTAGAAGCCTTCACCACAACCGATATCCAAGATAGTTTTGGCAGTTTCTAGTCTTGCAAGCAGGTCTGAGATGGTTTCTAAGATATTCTGATAAAAACCAGTCTCTAGGATTTGTTGGCGGTTTTGGCAGTTTTCTTTGTCGTAGTTGGCGGATTGCTTGATTTGAGGAGCCAGATTGACATAGCCAAATTTTGCCAAGTCAAAAGAATGGCGATTGCTACACTTGAGACTGGTTTCTACCAAGGTCAGATTTTCTTGACAGATGGGGCAGGCAAAGGCACTAGCAGCAGCAAAGCGCTGGAGTTTGGGTTTGAGGTTTGTATTCATAGTTTAAGTCTAGCAAAAAAAGGACTGGATGGCAAATGCACCCAGTCTGTTTTTTTAGTATGTAAGAACGAAGTATTTTTTCTTCCCGCGGCGAATAACAGTCAGTTCGTTTTCAAGCTTATCTACGTCACTCAAAACATAGTCAAGGTCTTGGATACGGTCTCCGTTTACGTAAATGGCTCCGTTTTGGACGTCTTCACGAGCTTGGCGTTTTGAGTTAACCACACCAGATGACACGAGGAGTTCCACGATGTTTAGATTTTCGTCAGCTTGTACTTGGTAGTTTGGCACTCCACGAAGTCCTTGTTTGAGCTCTTTGACAGAAAGATTTTTGATGTTTCCTGTAAAGAGTTGCTCTGTGATATTGAGGGCTTCTTTGTAGGCTTCTTCGCCGTGAACAAGTGTCACGACTTCACGAGCCAAGACTTTTTGAGCCAAGCGTTCGTGTGGAGCCGCTTCAAACTGTTTACGGATGTCTTCAATCTCATCGAGTGACAAGAATGTAAAAATCTTCAAGAAGCGAACAGCGTCAGCATCCATGACATTCATCCAGAATTGGTACATTTCGTATGGAGAAGTCTTTTCAGGATTGAGCCAGACTGCGTTTCCTTCTGATTTACCAAATTTCTTACCAGTCGCATCAGTGATAAGGGGAACGGTGATAACGTGACCAGTCTTGTCAGCCTTCCGACGAAGCAATTCGGTACCAGCTGTCATATTTCCCCACTGGTCAGAACCACCGATTTGTAGCGTTACGTTGTGCTCTTGGTTAAGGACAAAGAAGTCATACCCTTGCATGATTTGGTAAGCAAACTCAGTGTAAGAAATCCCTGTTTCGATCCGTTTTTTCACAGACTCCTTGCTCATCATGTAGTTGACAGTGAAGTATTTTCCGATATCACGGAGGAAGTCAATGAAGCTGATGCTGCCAAACCAGTCGTAGTTGTTGACCATGACAGCTTTATTTTCCCCATTTTCAAAGTCAAGAAAACGAGAAAGTTGTCCTTGGATAGACTTGACCCAGCCCTCTACTGTGTCTTTTGTTTGGAGACTACGTTCAGCATCTTTGAAGGACGGATCTCCGATGAGACCTGTAGCACCGCCAACGAGCGCATAAGGTTTGTGACCTGCTAATTGCAAACGACGACTTGTCAAGATTGCGACAAGGTGACCGAGGTGAAGGCTGTCAGCAGTTGGATCGTAGCCAGTATAATAAGAAACTTGACCTTCTTCTAGGGCTTTGCGTAAAGCTTCTTCATCAGTCGTTTGAAAAATCAAACCACGCTCTTTTAGCTCATCAAAAATGTGCATGTGTCTTTTCTCCTTTTTAAAATATTGTTTCTACCTATTGTATCACAAACTTGGTCAATAGCCTAGTAGAATAGGGAAGAAAGTGGCTATTTTATTGAAAGTTTCCCTTTTATGGTATAATAAAGAAAGTGAGGACATTCATGAAAAAAAGAAACAATGAAGTAAAAACGGTAATAAACCAAAATAGATCAAGCAAAAGAGTCTCAGGTTCAAGTGCCTTAAGTAAATCTAGAGTAATATCTACTCTTTCCAAGATTTTGAATGGCTTTAAAGTGACCTTTAATACGCTTTTCATCTTGGCTGTTATAGCTGGATTTTTTGGTGCTGGAGTAGCGATGGGCTATGGTGTCGCCTTATTTGATAAGGTCTCTATCCCTCAATCAGCGGAGTTGGTTAACCGGGTCAAAGACATTACTTCCATCTCGGAGATTTATTATGCTGATGGGAGCACCATTGCTTCGATTGAGGGCGATTTATTGCGCACTTCAGTAGCATCAGATGCTATATCTGATAATCTAAAAAAGGCCATCATTGCGACGGAGGATGAGCATTTTACTGAGCATAAAGGCGTAGTTCCAAAGGCTGTTATTCGTGCAACTTTAGGGACGCTTGTGGGGTTGGGTTCATCCAGCGGTGGCTCAACTTTGACACAACAGGTCATCAAACAGCAGGTGGTTGGAGATGCTCCAACTTTAGCTCGTAAGGCGACAGAAATCGTAGATGCTCTTGCCTTGGAGCGCGTCATGAGCAAGGACGAAATTCTGACAACCTATCTGAATATTGCTCCTTTTGGTCGCAATCACAAAGGTCAAAATATTGCAGGTGCCCAGCAAGCTGCAGAAGGAATTTTCGGTGTTGATGCTTCAGACTTGACGGTACCTCAAGCGGCTTTTATCGCAGGTTTACCACAGAGTCCGATTAGTTATTCTCCTTATGAATCGGACGGAAGCTTGAAGAGTGATGAGGATATGGCACTCGGTTTGAAGCGTGGGAAAGATGTTCTTTATAATATGTATCGAACAGGTGCTTTGAGTCAGAAAGACTATGAGCAGTATAAGTCTTATGATGTACGAAAAGATTTCTTACCATCAGGTAGAGTAAGTACTGCTTCACGTGATTATCTTTATTTTGCGACCTTGTCAGAAGCCACAGACCGGATGTATGACTATCTGGTTGCGAGAGATCATGTATCTGCCCAAGAACTAAAGAATGAGTCTATCCAGAAGGCTTATCGTGAGTTGGCAGCCAAGGAAATTGAAAACGGTGGTTATAAAATTACCACTACCATTAATAAAAAAGTTCATACAGCAATGCAGAATGCAGTGGCAAATTATGGTAGTCTGGTAGACGATTCGACAGGCCAGCCTGAGGTAGGAAATGTCCTTATGGACAACCAAACGGGAGCTATTCTTGGATTTGTTGGTGGTCGTAATTATCAAGAGAATCAGAACAATCACGCTATCGACACCAAGCGTTCTCCAGCTTCTACTACTAAGCCGATATTGGCTTACAGTATTGCCATTGATCAAGGTTTGATGGGAAGCGCAAGTATCTTGTCTAACTACCCGACAAACTTTTCAAACGGCAATCCCATCATGTATGTCAATAGTCCTGGTACAGGCATGATGACCTTGGGAGAGGCCCTCAATTATTCATGGAATATCCCAGCCTACTGGACTTATCGCACACTTCGAGAGAAGGGTGTTGATGTCAAGGGTTATATGGAAAAAATGGGTTATGAAATCCCAGAATATGATATTGAAAGTCTGCCGATGGGTGGGGGGATTGAAGTTACAGTTGCCCAGCATACCAATGGGTATCAGACCTTGGCTAATAATGGGGTCTACCACAAGAAACATATGATTGCGAAGATCGAATCGACGACTGGACAAGTGATTTATGAATATAAAACTCAACCTGTTCAAGTTTATTCAAAAGCGACAGCGACCATCATGCAAAGTCTACTTCGTGATGTCATTTCATCTCGAGTTACGTCAAGCTTTCAGACTGATTTGGCCTCTATCAACCCAAGTCTGGCTCGTGCTGACTGGATTGGAAAGACTGGTACGACCAATGAAGATGAAAATATGTGGCTCATGCTTTCTACGCCACGCTTGACTCTAGGGGGCTGGTTAGGACACGATGACAACCGACCACTAGCCAAAGGAGCAGGTCACTACCGCAATGCTAACTATATGGCCCACTTAGTCAATGCTATTCAACAAGCCGAACCTGGCATATGGGGCAATGAGCGCTTTAATCTGGATTCAAGTGTGACCAAGTCACAAGTTCTCAAATCGACAGGAGAGAAACCTGGAAAGGTCACAATCAATGGTAAAGAAGTCACCGTTTCCGGTTCCACTGTGACGAGCTACTGGGCTACTAAAGAGGGTGCCCCAGTGACCACCTATCGTTTCGCTATTGGAGGAAACGATACCGATTATCAAAATGCTTGGAAGAACATTCTAGGAAGCATTCCTGCAGTAACTCCTCCAAGTTCAAGCAGTGGTTCAGGAAGCACAAGATCGAGTGGAAGTACTCAAAGTGGTTCTTCAGGACGTTCACGTCTATTTAATCGCTAAGAAAGAGTAGTAGCAAGGTTAGTAATTTCCCTTTGTTGCTACTTTTTTCTTTGTTGGTTTCGTGTTACAATAATAATATGAATCATTATCAGAAAAAGATTGTTAAGGGAACAGTATACTCGTTACTCTCAGGCCTAATCTGGGGGATTTGTGGGATTTTAGGAGAGTATTTTTTCACTCATTATCCAGTGTCTTCTGGATGGATTACTTCTATGCGTTTACTAGTGGCGGGGAGTTTGGTTTTAGGTATATCTGCCTTTCAGTTGCGCACTCGATTATTGGACATCTGGCGTGATAAGAAAAATTATCTACCTTTTTTAGCCTATGCTATTCTAGGTATTTTTTCTGTGCAGTTTTTCTTCTATCTCTGCGTTGAGTATTCCAATGCGACGACGGCGACCATTTTGCAATTTATCAGCCCAGTTTTTATCCTGTTTTACAATCGAATCATTTACCAGAAGAAGGCTTCTATTACAGCTGTTTTCTATGTTTTGATTGCCATGCTAGGTGTATTTTTGATGGCTACAAAAGGGGATTTGTCCCAGTTATCCATGACACCTTTGGCTCTAGTGACAGGTTTGCTCAGTGCAGTAGGGGTCATGTTTAATGTTATCCTTCCCCAACGCTTTGCACGGCGCTACGGTTTCGTTCCGACTGTTGGTTGGGGGATGATTCTGGCAGGACTCTTTAGTAATTTCCTTTACCCTATTTATCGGATAAGTTTTCAAGTGGATCTGGTCAGTGTGCTGATTTGTCTGACGATTGCCGTGTTTGGTACTGCTTTTGCTTTCTTCCTATCTATGAAGGCCGTGTCCCTCGTTTCCCCGCTGGTGGTATCGGTGGTGAGTGCCAGCGAACCGCTCTCTTCAGCTTTATTAAGTGTTCTTTTTCTGGGATTGGTCATGGATGGTTTTTTGGCCTTGGCTATGGTGTTGATTATCGTTCCGATGATTTTCTTATCTGTAGAAGAAGCAAAACAAGCCAAGTAAAGATGATTATTTGATAGTTGAGGCTTCAAATTTGAAGCCTTTTTTGGTAGAATAGGTATCATTATAACGAACCAGGAGGCGCCTATGACTGCTACAAAAATGAACGCTCAAGAAATTATCCAATTTATCGCCAATGCTGAAAAGAAAACTAGTGTCAAAGTAACCTTTGAAGGGCAACTTGCAACTGCTGTACCAAGCTCTGTTGTCAAACTAGGGAATGTCTTATTTGGAGACTGGAAGGACGTGGCTCCGCTTCTCGAAGGTTTAGTAGAAAATCACGACTATGTTGTCGAGCAAGATGCTCGTAATTCTGCAGTTCCTTTGTTAGATAAACGTGCTATCAACGCACGTATCGAGCCAGGTGCTATTATCCGTGACCAGGTTGAAATTGGTGACAATGCTGTTATCATGATGGGAGCTGTTATCAATATCGGTGCTGAAATCGGTGCTGGAACCATGATTGACATGGGTGCCATCCTTGGTGGCCGTGCTATCGTTGGGAAAAACAGCCACGTTGGTGCAGGTGCAGTTTTGGCAGGTGTGATTGAGCCAGCTAGCGCTGAACCAGTCCGTGTCGGAGACAATGTTCTTATCGGTGCCAATGCAGTGGTTATTGAAGGAGTCCAAATCGGTAGTGGTTCAGTTGTCGCTGCAGGAGCTATTGTTACCCAAGATGTTCCAGAAAACGTTGTAGTAGCAGGTGTTCCAGCTCGTATCATCAAAGAAATTGATGCCCAAACCCAACAAAAAACAGCGCTAGAGGATGCGCTTCGTACCTTGTAAAAGTAAAAAAGAGGCGGAACCCTTTTTCCAGCCTCTTTCTTCTATCAAAAGGAGGATCGATAGATGTTAGATTTGATTCAGACTAGACGAGATTTGCACCAGATTCCAGAGATTGGCTTGGAGGAATTCAAGACCCAGGCTTATTTGCTGGATGTGATTGAAAAATTGACTACGGGCAAGGATTTTGTTCAAATTCGTACTTGGCGAACAGGGATTTTGGTCTACCTGCAGGGAAGTCAGCCGGCGCAGACCATTGGTTGGCGGACAGATATTGATGGCCTGCCTATCGTCGAACAAACAGGCCTGCCTTTTGCTTCCCAGCACCAAGGTCGCATGCATGCCTGTGGCCATGATTTTCATATGACCATTGCCTTGGGCTGTCTCGAACGCGCCCTTGAGGAGCAACCCAAGAATAATTTGCTCTTCCTATTTCAGCCTGCTGAAGAAAATGAAGCCGGTGGTATGCTCATGTATGAGGATGGCGCTTTTGGAGATTGGTTGCCAGACCAATTTTATGGCCTTCATGTTCGTCCGGATCTGAAGGTTGGACAGATCGCGACCAATACTCACACACTTTTTGCAGGGACTTGTGAGGTGAAGATTCGTTTCAAAGGAAAAGGCGGGCACGCAGCATTCCCGCATGAAGCCAATGATGCCTTGGTGGCTGCTAGTTACTTTGTGACCCAGGTGCAGTCAGTGGTCAGCCGCAATGTCAATCCAATCGAGGGAGCGGTGGTGACCTTTGGTGTTTTCCAAGCTGGAACAACCAACAATGTCATTACAGACACAGCATTTTTACACGGAACCATTCGCGCCTTGACCCAGGACATGAGCCTCCTAGTACAAAAAAGAGTCAAGACAGTTGCAGAAGGGGTTGCAGTAGCCTTTGATATGGAAGTCGAAGTAGAACTCAAGCAAGGTGGCTACCTACCTGTTGAGAATAATCCAGCCTTGGCGCGTGAACTGATGAACTTCTTTGAAGAGAAAGACGGAATCGAGTTGATTGATATCGAGCCTGCTATGACTGGTGAGGACTTTGGTTATCTCCTTTCGAAGGTAGATGGCGTTATGTTCTGGCTAGGTATCGATAGCCCCTACGCCCTTCATCATCCTCAGATGAGTCCCAAGGAAGAAGCCTTAGCCATTGGGGTAGATGCGGTCTCTAGTTTCTTGAAAAAGAAGGCAGCAGAGTAGAGGAATTGTCTATGAAAGCAGAACTACGCAAGAAAATTTTGCAAGAAATGAAGGCTTTATCTCAGGAGCAAAAACAGGCTATGGATCGAGCTTTAACAGAACGATTCTTAAATCACTCCTTTTACCAAGAAGCTAAGGTCATCGCAACCTATCTCTCCTTTCCTCATGAATTTCAAACGCAAGAACTGATCGAGCAGGCGCTGAAGGACGGCAAGAAGGTCCTGATACCCAAAACCTATCCCAAGGGGCGCATGGAATTTGTGGTATATGATCCGCAGCAGTTGGTAAAAACTTCCTTTGGTTTACTGGAACCGCAAGGAGACTTGGAAGTGGTGGATCCGTCTCAGATTGATTTGATTCATGTTCCAGGGCTAGCTTTTACGAAAGAGGGCTATCGGATTGGATATGGCGGAGGCTACTATGACCGCTATCTGGAGAATTTTGGTGGGCATAGCCTAAGTACAATCTATCCTTGTCAAATCCAGGATTTCAACTCGGAAGACCATGATATTCCCGTTCAGGAGGTGCTAATCTATGAAGGAAATCTTTGATAAACGTTACCCTGTGACTAGTTTTTTTCTCCTAGTGACTGGCTTTGTATTTCTGCTGATGCTGATTACTACGGGTATCAACTTTGATCGAGTCAAAACTCTTTTTCAGTTTGGAGCTATGTATGGACCGATTATTCGCCTGTTCCCAGAGCAGATTTGGCGCCTATTTTCGGCTATATTTGTGCATATCGGGTGGGAGCATTTCATTGTCAATATGATTTCACTCTACTTTCTTGGACGACAGGTGGAGGAGATTTTCGGCTCCAGACAGTTCTTTTTTCTCTATCTCTTATCAGGAATGATGGGCAATCTCTTTGTTTTTGCTTTCACACCGAAAGTCCTAGCAGCAGGAGCGTCCACTTCTCTTTACGGACTATTTGCTGCGATTATCGTCTTGCGCTACGCAACTCGCAACTCCTATATCCAGCAGTTGGGGCAATCCTATCTGACACTTTTCGTGATAAATATCATTGGAAGTGTTCTGATTCCAGGAATCAGCCTAGCAGGGCATATCGGTGGCGCAGTAGGAGGGGCCTTTCTAGCAGTCATCTTTCCAGTCAAAGGGGAGAGAAGGATGTATAGTACTAGCCAGAGAATCGGAGCCACTGTACTTTTTATTGCATTGGCCGTTTTCCTTTTCTACAAAGGAATGAGCTATGTGTAGGGTTGGAATAGTTAAAAAGCTACTCATTTTTTGAGTAGCTTTTTATGTAAGTTTGAATCATTCGAAACAGCACAGCTCTAAAACGCTGCAGCAACAATCTGATCAAATTTATCAGTTTTGGAACCATTCGAAACAGCACAGCTCTAAAACTGTAAGGCTTAATCTTAATTCCACGATATGGTTTTGGAACCATTCGAAACAACATAGCTCTAAAACTTGAAAGACTTGTCTAAGGCTCTATCTAAGGTTTTGGAACCATTCGAAACAACATAGCTCTAAAACTAAAAGCCTCCGTCACTTTTATTAAATAGGGTTTTGGAACCATTCGAAACAACATAGCTCTAAAACCCTGATCTACGCAAAACGCCTAACAATGTAGTTTTGGAACCATTCGAAACAACATAGCTCTAAAACTCTCGTCTGGCTGTTCAAATTTCTTAATTTGTTTTGGAACCATTCGAAACAACATAGCTCTAAAACAGGCTTCCACTCACTACCACTTTATACTTGGTTTTGGAACCATTCGAAACAACATAGCTCTAAAACAGGCTTCCACTCACTACCACTTTATACTTGGTTTTGGAACCATTCGAAACAACATAGCTCTAAAACAGGCTTCCACTCACTACCACTTTATACTTGGTTTTGGAACCATTCGAAACAACATAGCTCTAAAACTGTAACGTCGGATAAGTAAGGGAATAAGTTGTTTTGGAACCATTCGAAACAACATAGCTCTAAAACGTACCAAAGTTTTCTACGTTGGCTGTGGTAGTTTTGGAACCATTCGAAACAACATAGCTCTAAAACTTTGTTATTCTATATTATCAAGTCTAGGTGGTTTTGGAACCATTCGAAACAACATAGCTCTAAAACTTTGTTGATTTTAAAAATTTTAATGGTGCGGTTTTGGAACCATTCGAAACAACATAGCTCTAAAACGACTATGAGACCTTTGTAGCCTTAACTGATGTTTTGGAACCATTCGAAACAACATAGCTCTAAAACTGGAGTATTGGGATTTAGAAATCATTGGCGGTTTTGGAACCATTCGAAACAACATAGCTCTAAAACTTGACGGAGTTCAGTCGAAAAGTAACGCCTGTTTTGGAACCATTCGAAACAACATAGCTCTAAAACTCGCTAGACTTAGCAAGATACTTACCTAAGTTTTGGAACCATTCGAAACAACATAGCTCTAAAACCTTTTCTGATTTTTGAATTATCGTACTCAGGTTTTGGAACCATTCGAAACAACATAGCTCTAAAACGGCGTTGCCGTCAGCATTATCCATTTATTCGTTTTGGAACCATTCGAAACAACATAGCTCTAAAACAAGAGATCCTTCAGTATGTCATTGATATGTGTTTTGGAACCATTCGAAACAACATAGCTCTAAAACAAATGCAAGCGGTAGGAAGACAAGGCTATCGTTTTGGAACCATTCGAAACAACATAGCTCTAAAACACACCAGTTTCAAGTGGTACGGTCTTTACTGTTTTGGAACCATTCGAAACAACATAGCTCTAAAACAAGGCGATCAGAACGAGTGGAAAGACCGTGAGTTTTGGAACCATTCGAAACAACATAGCTCTAAAACAAAATGTTATCATATAATCAGTATCTTAATGTTTTGGAACCATTCGAAACAACATAGCTCTAAAACTTATCGTCCAGATAGGCTAGTTTCTTTACTGTTTTGGAACCATTCGAAACAACATAGCTCTAAAACCTACAAAGTGGTTATCAAGCAAATAACCGCGTTTTGGAACCATTCGAAACAACATAGCTCTAAAACAATATTGTTCAATAATATATTCAGGTACTTGTTTTGGAACCATTCGAAACAACATAGCTCTAAAACCTCGTAGAAAATTTTTCTCACGAAATTTCGTAATCGCGCCATTCGTCCCAGCCAGACTTCAGTTCGTCTGATTCCAATTGTTACTCTTATTATACCATATTTTCAGGGTTCAAGAAATAGTCTTGATCCAGCACATACTGCGGAAAATCATAGACTTTTCGAGGTTCAACAAATAAGACTCTTAGTTGATTGAGTTGGATATACTCTATCAGATTTACTAACTCATCCTTTGATAGATAGGCGGTCGCATTGATGAAGACAAGGAGTTTCTTTTTGGAAAGATATTTGAAAACCTGAACAATTTCTAGCATCTTTTCAAAAGGTGTATCACTTAGAGTTTCCACTTTGACCCCTAACGCATCGATCAACTCTAGAATAGTGATTTCATCGTACTCTAGGTCTAGTTCATTTTCCAAGCACTCAAATGCCAATAATTCTGTAATCGTAGCTACCAGTTTTTCAATCATGGACTTCACTTCTGGTTTGTCATTGAGCTGATTTTCAAGATCTGCATGTATCAGCTTGAGCATGGCAGGTGAGTTGAGATTGTATCCTAAGACATCTGTTATCACTAGTAACTCGGACTCTTTCAGAGCTTTTAGATTTCTATCAAACAATTTCAACTCCCCATCATCAGTATATTGGTAGAACTGCTTGACGATTGTTGAAAAGGTAAACTGGTCTTCCAACACTAAAAAGGTTGCATTTTCAATAGCCAATGGTTCATCCAATAATGGGAAATTAATCTTCATCTCTAGGCTCCTCTCCTAGAAAAACCAAACGTGCATCGGAGTTTGCTACGCTGGTATTTCGCTCGCCATTTAAGTAGATCATGCGAGAAAATTGCTTTTCTGTAACGGTTAAGAGAGTAATGTTTCCCTTTTTTGGATTATGAGTTTTGAGTCGCTCAATCATGGCATTATTAGCAGAGTTATTGAGCAAAAGCTTGCTATAGATGGAGAATTGGTGCATGATAAATCCCTCGTCTATGAGGAACTTCCGAAATTTCCGATAGGCCTTGCGTTCCTCTACGGTATCAACGGGCATATCAAACATTAAAATCATACGCATATATCGATAACTCATATCCTAAACTCAGGAACTCCTTTCTCCGGTTGATTGAGAGATTGAATGACTTTCTTAGTATAGTCGCTGACGATATTGGTCAAATACATATCCTTGCCATTGTAGTGGAAGGTGTCCGAGAAAATAGAGAAAAGTTCTCGCTTGATTTTGACAAAAGAACTATTTCGATTTTCATAGACGATTCTGTCAATAATCGGACGAAAAGGTTCCATAATATCGCTAGCTAGGTTGAATTGATTAAACTGATTAGCATGTTTCAATCCAAATTGGGTCATACAGCCAGACAACACAATCTCACGTGCAAACATACTCAAAATCAAGGTGTAACCGTAGTCCAAGGCGGCATTGACATCATTATCCTGCTCACGACTAAAATCATTTCCAAACAAGGTGTTAAAATAAATGCGAGCAGCATGTCCCTCACGATTGCTCGGATCAAACAAATCCAACCCATGATAGAGATCGATGACGGACTGAGATTTTTCCAGAAAACCACAACTCCCCAGATAAAAAGCCTGATTGAGAATTTTTTGTGCAATAATAGTCGTCCAAACTTGAGCTTTAGCCTCCTCATTCCATGTGATTTGACGAGAGAGTTGCAAACTGGAATCATGTCGACCGTAGTAGGGCATTAAGTATGCAGTTGGCAGGCGTTTATCATCACAAAAGATGACCAGAATATTTTCATCCACCAATCGCTTAATCAACATGGTTGAGAGTACGATATCTGTCGTCTCCAAAAGTAAGATATCTACCTCGGACAGGTGAATTAACTCTGTCCGAGAGGCATCTTTAAAAATTAAGTGATTGTTCTTGTAGGAAAGTTTAGAGTGTGTATTGACTATAACGGTTCTCCATCCCATTAGTCTTCTCCTAGTTTGCTTAAGTCAATCCGAGTCTCGTAGAGACCAGTGATGGATTGGTGGATGAGGGTGGCGTTGAGGAGTGATGAAGGTGTATAGTCCCTGTATCGTGGAATTTTTACTCCTAAAAATTCGAAATCAGAGGTGCTTCCTTGTGATGTCAATTCGAATAAACCAGCATTCTTACTGTTTTCTGGACCAATGAAACTGAAACACAATTCTTTGATATCAACTGTTTCCCAATCATCAAAAGCTTGTCTGACTCTCTCTCCATTTTTTAACGCCCCAACATACTTTTCGTTAAAATCAAGTACATAATCTAAAAGTTTTGCAAACTCATTCCTATGTTTCTCAACATACTCTAAGTGTTCTGGTTCGAGTGCCTTATTAATATTCTTAGCATGATACAAAAGAGTCGTATACTTTTCGGGGATGACCAATTCATTACCTTTATGAATTTCTCCTCGTTTATTGTTTGTTGATAGAATACTTGCTAGCCTCCTTCTTGTACCATCAGGAAACTCAAACAAACTATACTTAGGCAATGTAATAGTTGAAAGAATTTTTATATATCCTTTTTCAAGAAGATAGTTTTCCTTGTTATTTTCAAAATTTATTTTATCTAAAATAGAGATGCCTTGAAACTCAAGAACTGTCTTTTGTTGTTTTTTCGCTCCTTTTTCGATAATAGCTTTAACTAAGATCGCGTATGAGTTAGAAATACCAGCGTAACCACCGTATTTTCGTGGATCAAGTCCTTGTTTAATTGGAACAAGATTTTCTTTACTACCTTCTGATGGTTTAGGAGATGGATTAGAATTGAACAATCCTTTAGGCTTACCTCTATCTAGACCATGTGTCTGAATTTCTGTTTTCTTCACAATATTCACCTGCGGAAGTGAAAGCACTTTTTTGATTGTAGCGAAATCTTTTTCCTTATTCCAAGCAATTTCTCCGGTATCCTTGGAGTATTCGATATTCTCTCTTTTTACGATGGTTCCGTCTGCGTAATGCACCTCTTCTTTAAAGAAATTCAACAAGTTTGAGTAGAAGAAATACTTTTCAGTTGCTTTTTCGATGTCTTTAGGATCTTTGGATCTTGAGATGTATCTCTTAAGATCGTACTTTTGATAGTCACCATAGACGAATTCAGGCTCTAGCTTAGGATATTTCTTGAGGATAGCCTTAGCAACCACTGCATTTAAATAGGCATCATGCGCGTGGTGGTAGTCATTGATTTCCCGAACCTTGTATAACTCAAATTCTTTACGGAAGTTGGAAACCAGATTGGATTTCAAAGTGATGATTTTGACGGTACGGATTTTCTGCTTCTTCTCATTCACTTCTGTATTGAAACAGGCATCTAAAATCTGTGCAACATGTTTTGTGATTTGCCGTGTTTCAACCAACTGACGTTTGATAAAGCCAACTTTATCTCGCTCATTTAGTCCACCTCGTTCAGCCTTGGTTAAATTGTTGAATTTACGTTCTGAAATTAATTTAGAATCCAACAATTGTTGCCAAAAAACCTTCATCTTTTCAACTACTTCAAGACATGGGACATTATCAGATTTCCCACGGTTCTCTTTTGAACTAGTCAAGACACGGTTGTCAAGAGAATCATCTTTTATAAAGGCCTGTGGGATGATGTGGTCAATGTCACAACTGCTTAGTTGGTTGATATCAAGGGCTTCTCCAGTATACATATCTTTCCCGTTTTGGAGATAGTAAAGGAAGAGGCGATCATTTTGAAGTTGATTATTATCTGTTGGATGTTCTTTTAGAATTTTGGAGTTAAGTCCAGATGCTAAGATTTTTAATGAATCTTCAATTCGCTTATATCTTTGTTGAGAATTCTTTTTCCCCCTGGTAGTTGTCTGATTTTCACGAGCCATTTCAATGACAATGGACTCAGGTTCGTGTCCCATAACCTTGACAAGTTCATCAACAAGCTTGATACTTTGTAAAATTCCCTTTTTAATGGCAGGGCTTCCTGGAAGTTCTTGAACAACTTGTTTCACATCATCTGTCTTACCAACCACTTGTGCTTTTTTGATAATTTCTTTGAAAGAAAGCTCGTCATCATTGATTAACTGCATAAAGTTACGATTGCTGTAGCCGTCATCCATCAGATAATCAAGAATCGTTTTGCCAGTTTGTTTATCGCGGATACCGTTAATTAGCTTAGCAGAGAGTTTTCCCCAACCAGTATAATGTCGACGGACCAAGGCATTTAATACTTTTTTATCAAAGGTGGTGTCATACTTAGAGAGGCGCTGTTCGATCATCTCCCTGTCTTCAAAGATGGTCAGAGTATGGACGATTTCTTCGAGAATTTGCTCATTCTTAGGATTATCCATAAACTTTTTATCCTTGATAATTTTAAGCAAATCATGATAAGTAGAAAGACTTGCGTTAAATTGTTTTTCAATCCCTTTTAGTTCGATTCCATCGTATCCATCAACATTGTGTAGATAATGGATAAGGTCTTTTTCAGTTACTTTTCTTTTTTCTTTAAATAAAGTAGAAAAGACTTGTTTCTTTTGTCCACTATCAAGGAATTGATAGTCCCTCATCCCTTCTGCAATAAATCGAACCTTTGTTAATTCATTATAGACGGTAAAAGTTTCGTATAGAGGACTGTGTTTGGGTAGGACTTTTTCCTCAGGCAGATATAAGTCATAGTTAGTCATTTTATTGATAAACTCTTCCGCAGAAGTTGCTTTATCAACAACTTCTTCAAAGTTCCAAGGGCGAATTGCTTGGTCAGAATTTCGAGTAAGCCAAGCAAAATCACCATTGCCACGAGCCAAGGGTCCGACGTAATAAGGAATACGGAAAGTCAAGATTTTTTCGATCTTTTCTTTGTTTTCCTTCAGGAATGGATAATGTTCTCCTTGCCGACGGAGAATGGCATTCATTTCTTGAAGATGAATTTGATGAGGAATGGAACCATTATCGAAGGTGCGTTGCTTTCTCAAAAAGTCCTCGCGATTAATCTTATCAAGGAAATACTCTGCCCCCTCGGTTTTAGACAGTAGGTTTTTGATATATTTGTAGAATGCTTCTTGAGTGGTCTTGCCATCGATATACCCAGCATACCCATCTTTAGATTGGTCAGAAAAAACTTCATCATATTTTTCTGGAAGATTGTTTTTGATGAATTGTTTTAAAGCTGCCAAGTCTTTTTGGTGATTTTTATAGCGCTCAATCATAGACGCTGACAGTGGAGCCTTGGTTGAAGGATCTGTGACAGTCAAAATGCCTGATAGAAGAATAGCATCATAGAGTTTTTTAGCAACTAGGAAAAGGTCTGCAAAGTCATCTCCAATTTGTCCGAGCAAGTTTTCCAAATCCTCATCATAGGTATCTTTAGAAAATTGTAGCGGAGCTTTTTCTCCTAAGTCAAAATGTTTTTTAAAATCAGCTTGATTTCCTACAATCAACTTGAGAAATTCTGAAAACAAACCAGTGGACTTTTCGTCAGGAAAGAGTTTTAGAACGCGCTCTCTCTTTGCAGATTTACTAATTTTATCAGTAAAAATTGCTTCGACTTGTACATTTTGCTCACTAAGTGAACTTCCTTCAAAGGTGTTGTCGTAAATGTTTGTAAACTCGTTAAAGATTTTTTGGATATCATTGTTTTTAATATCGAACGATTCTTCATATAAAAAATGTCCGCGGTATTTAATCATATGAGCTAATGCCAGATAAATCAAGCGCAAGTCAGCTTTTTCTTTCGAATCCGCCAGTTGCTTTCTCAAATGATAGATAGTTGGAAATTGCTTATGGTATTCTTTTTCTTCTGCCAAGGTAGCAAAAATAGGGTATTTACTTCCTCTCTTATCCTCAGGAACTAGAAAGGAGTCGTCTAATCGATGAAAGAAACTACTATCTACCTTGCTCATTTCCTCAGCAAAGATTTCTTGAAGATAGCGAAGACGATTTCTTCGACGAGTATAGCGACGACGTGCTGTTCGTTTGAGACGTCTATCCTCAGCAGTGGTTCCCTCATCAAACAATAGAGCCCCGATGAGATTTTTCTTGATAAATCGTTTATCAGTATTGCCCAGAACTTTCATCTTTTTCGATGGAACTTTATAGTCATCTGTAATGACGGCCCATCCGACGCTGTTTGTTCCGATATCAAGTCCGATAGAGTAAGGTTTTTTAGTCATCTATTTCTCTCCATTCTATTGTAATTTTAGAGTCGCATCAGCAAATGCTAATATATTAACTTTAACTAAATTATATATCTTTTTGCTATTAAAAGCAACGAATTATAAAACGCTTTCAATATAATTTTTTTTTATAGTTGTAAAATGAAATGTTATTCTATTTTATATAGATTTTTTCTTGCTATTTTTAAAAGAATGGTATATAATGTAATTGTTGGAACTATTCGAAACAACACAGCAAGTTAAAATAAGGCTTTTGTCCGTACACAACTTGAAAAAGTGCGCACCGATTCGGTGCTTTTTATTTTATTATACTAATTTATTGAACTGCACCCCAAAAGTTAGACAGAAAAAATCTAACTTTTGGGGTGTTTTATTATGAAATTGAGTTATGAAGATAAAGTTCAAATCTATGGACTAAGAAAACAAGGATATAGCTTAGAGAAGCTTTCAAATAAATTTGGGATAAACAATTCTAATCTTAGGTACATGATTAAATTGATTGATCGTTACGGAATAGAGTTCGTCAAAAAAGGAAAAAACCGTTATTACTCTCCTGAATTAAAGCAAGAAATCATCAATAAGGTTTTGATTGAAGGTCGTTCGCAACTAAG
>CAJNDD010000007.1 GCA_905221435.1 bacterium | reverse complement strand
CAAGAGCCGGCTATTGTTATCCTCTTAGACAGCTATGAGGCCATCAAGGAGGAGGCTTATGAGGCAGAACTCTTTAAGCTCTTGGTGCGCATCTCTCGTGAAGGTCTCAGCATTGGGGTGCATCTCTTGATGACAGCGGGTCGACAGTCCAACCTTCGGGCTCAGCTTTACTCGAACTTCAAGCACCAGTTGAGCCTGCCACAGAATGATGTGAGCGAGGTGCGGGCAATCGTGGGTTCTACGCCCCTTGCCATGACCATGGAAGACATCAAGGGACGGGCACTGATGAAACGTGAAGAGGTGGATGTGATCCAGTTAGCTCTCCCAGTCACTGGATCTAATGACACCCAAGTCCTCAACAACCTACGCCAGGAAGTGGCTTCTCTCCAAGAAGCTTGGACAGGACAGCGCCCAAGTGCCATCCCGATGGTACCGGAGGAGTTGACAGAGAAAGACTTTTATGCGTATCAAGGTATTTCATATCTGCTCCACCAAGAAGAAATTCCGTTGGGGCTTGATATGGAGACTGCTAATCCAATTGGTTGGAAGACAAAATTTGGTCATCTGGCTTATATAGCAGAAAAAGAAGAACAGCAAAATAAAATAGCAGAAATGATTGTAAGATTCAGCCAGAAAATTCAGAAGAAAGTTGTCATTTTGGCGCCAGAACATCATTTATTACCTGATTTTGGAGAAGGGGTTTTGGTTGTTTCACAGCCCAATCAACTAAGTGAATTTTTAGAAACAGTCTCTGTTAAAATGGATGATCGCTTAGCTGAACGAAACCTTCAATATGAGACAACCTTTATTCTCTACAATATGCCAGAATTAGTTGATGCATTAGATATTGATGCTCAGAAAGAATTGACGAGACTATTAGAGAAAGGCAACCAAGTTGGCTATAAAGTAGCAGTGTTGACTAGCTCGAATCTGATACGAAAGACAGATTCAGCTTCACGTAGTGTTCG
This sequence comes from bacterium, assembly GCA_905221435.1. Classification (GTDB taxonomy): domain Bacteria; phylum Bacillota; class Bacilli; order Lactobacillales; family Streptococcaceae; genus Streptococcus. Next base: position 82,946 of record CAJNDD010000007.1, on the reverse strand, counting down.
GAGCTTTAAGCAAGTTTGTTTAGCAGTGCGACAGAATGACCAGCAACTGTTTACTATCCACAATAAAACACTTCGTGAAGGACCTCTAGAAGCGCAGGTGCACTATTTTGTGCGTGACGGATTTGCCCAGACAATGAAAGTAGCAATGAAATAAGAAAGGAAAAATACATGAGTGAAGTAAGTGCTATTCAGGCTAAGATCAATGAAGTGGATGCCAAACTAAGTGAACTAAGCAGTGCTAGTTCACAATTGGGAGGTGTTTCACTTAATATTTCTCCTGATATGGAAGGTATATTAGGTTTGCATGTCGCAGGGACTAAGTACGATAAACAAAAAGAAAATGAAAGTAATAATATTACAGAAGGGAGAGATGAGCTAATTCAATACCGAGATCGAGCAAAGAGTGCTGTGGATGAAGAAATTAGCTATTTAAATATAATGAGGTCTAGTCTTGAGACAGATTTAGCGAATGCGAAAGCGGCTGAAGCTGCTCGAAAAGCTGCCAGAGAGAGCAAAAGCTCAGAGTAATAAGAAATAGGGGGGAAACGATATGACTGTTACAGTGACGTTTAAATCGGTGTTAAAAGACCATGGTAGCAATGCGAAAGAAGTTGCAGCTTCTTACCGCAAGGAAATCAGCTCGACAGAACGAAAACTCGAAGTAAAAGTTGAGGGCCAGCAAGCAGATGCTATTCGAGCTTTTGTCAGTAAGTTAAATTCTTTGTCTTATGTTTTAAATGAGAGCTATCCTCGAATTTTAGAAGAGTATAGCGAAACTATTTTAGATTATGTTTCGAATTTAAATGCTTTAGGATTTGAAGATAATGTTGTCAAAACCAAAGCAGAACATATTCAACAAATAAAAGAGTGGCTTAGCGTTACAAAAGCAAAAGAATTTCTGGGTGAGGGAGATGAACTGTCAGAAGTGATAAAAAAAGCTAGTGAAGCTTTAGCGATGAGTCCGCATTCGGTTGACTATAGTGCTGATCCTGCTCGATATGCTTATGGAGTTACACGCAGATTAACAGACCTAGGATCTAATCGTGAAGAGACACATAATTCCTTGATGAGTTATTTTAACACTTTTAAATCTAAGTTAGATTCTGCTCATTCTCAATTGGAAGGATTGAAAGGTTCTCTAAAAAATGCTCAGTTCATGAGCAGTCTTCCTGTTAGTGACGCTTTGACGCTTATCTCTAAGAATTATCTAACCAAAGAGAATATGAAATTTCTAGATTCTATTCAAGATACAAGTGACGGTGTTGCGTTGAAAATACTTCTGAGCGAAAAAGATTATTTTTCTTTGAGCGAAGGAGTCTATAAAGCAGATGAAAGGTTCTTTAGAGATTTAGGAAATGTCAAAGGTTCAAACATTAGCAATCCGATGATGGATATGATTTATGCTAGAATTAACAAAGAATTTTCTGGTGTAAACAGCGATGATAGTCGAGAAATGCGGAATATACGAGCTTTCGTTTATGCGATTTCTGACCAAGAACAAGAGCATTCTGGCGCTTATTTTGAAAAATTAGTCTATGCAGGTGATCGATATGCAACTGTAATTGGAATTACGGCTAAAGGTTTGGTACCAGAATTGCCTGATACAAATGCTTCTAGAGAAGAATTTGAGAAGTATGATCGTAAAATGGAAGAGATTTTTCCTCAACTGCAGGTCTTTGAAGGTAAGTTAAATAAAGCTGGGCAGTTAACTGCCTTATTTGAGGCCTTAAACGTCATTGGTATCGGACAACATCATAAAGATCTCAGTCGTCAAGGCTCTGTAAGTAAGGTAGACAGGTCAATCTATTTAGATAAGCTGAAATGGAATGATACGGGCTTTACTTTCCAAGTAGAAGACAAATCACATATTTTTGGGGGTAAAGACAAAGCTACCGTTACAATTTATGATACAGAAAAAGGAACAAAAATGGGGGGCTATGAAGCCCAACTAGATGAGCTCAAAGAAAAACGAAAAAATGCGATTCAAAATTTTGTAGCAGATATCGGAAAATCAATCGCGGGTCGCTATGTTCCAGGAGCTAGCCAAGTTATTGACTTGGTATCTTCTGCCATGGAGCAAGATGGAAGTCTCAGCTCTGCGGTAAGTTTTGGGAATGATCTTGGAGAAAAGACTTTTAAAGATTTATATAGCGAGTCACTAAGTAAAACTGCAGGTGGTGCTTCGAAACTACTATCATTTTATGAATCTCTCATGGGGATTGAAGATGAAATAGAAAAAGTTGAGAAAGATCAAAAAATTACTCTTTTTGATAATGGCGGTAGAAGTTTAACAGGTGTACGTGGTCAATCCGCTAAGCACAGCATAAACTATGATCTCCAATCCATCCTAAAAATGGATGATCTGGAAAAAAATGGCTTACGAGGCTATGCGTATCGAAACGCAGGAACTACTGATATTGACCGTAAGAAAAAAATGCTTGTAGATTTTGAACAGAATTTAAGTGATGAGTTTGCAAATTATCAGAAAAGTGTCCCTAAACAGGAAAAGAATCCTCTGTCAGGGGTGATTAATAACATTTGGCCACAGAAGGAACCAGCTATCACGGAAGATACTTATCAGATGTTTATGGGGAATAGTCATAAATCGTTAGATGAGGTTGGTGTAGACAAAGTTGCAAGAGGGATGAAGTGGCTGCAGGACGAGTCAAAAGTTGAATTCAAACAAGTCACAGCGTTCAAGGACAGGAATGGTGACTATTCAGAAGAAACTAAAACAAATAAATTTAAAGTAGAAGGTTACGCAAAATGGGGAAATGATTTACGCAGTCTGCTTTGGCCATATTAAGGAGACGGTCATGAAAAAAGAAGATAGTGTATGCCTTATTGAGTATTCTTTTATTGGGAACTTTAGATCTACTCTCCTTATGGGTTATTAAAATAAATACTAAAGTTTATACTGATATACGAGAAACAAAATTTAAGAGCATTCAGCTTTTCGATAATAATAAGTTTGTATTGGTCGCTGTAGGGGAGAAAGATAATTATGGTCATATTTACTATGGACAAAATCATGTTTCAACTATTGCTGTTCATTCTTGGCGAATTGGAGAAGTTAAAAACTCTCCACCAATTGGGAAAGAAGAATACTATAAGATAATCAGCTACAATTTAAATAGCCCTAATCTATCAAAGAAAGAACTAGACCTGTATGAATTACCTAGAATTCAGACATAAAAATTTAGACTCAATAAAAGTATTAAGTAGTTATTATGGTAACAGGAAAGACTATATGGCACGAGACAATCTTTACCAATATGTTAATGGAGAATATTTTGAGCAAAGTTTTTTACTGGATATTGAAAATGAGGAGCTCTCTTTCAAAGATGTTGCTCAAAGAAGAAATGAGATGGATACAAATAGCTCTTATAATCAAAATATTAGTTTCGGATCTAGAAATCTTTTTGATAGTTTTCGATTTAAGTTGGAGGAGCTACATTTAAGTGAAAGTGATGGGAAACTTAGACCAGATTCTGATTATCGCAATAAAATTGATATTTCCAATACCAACTTTGCTCAACTTTATCCAGAAGTAGCCAAAAATATGAAAGATATAAATCGACTTTATTTTCGACCCCAACAATATGATCAGAGAGAATGGTTTGACAACCTTTTGCATTGATTTGCTCCTAAGGACAGAATGTGATGGAATTTTATGCGACAAATTCTGCAACAGGTGAGCAAACACAAATCAAGTCATTTGATGACTATTTAGCATGGCGAGAAGCCCAACCTGAGGAGGTAAAAAACATGAGTAAACGACACATTGATCCTTTGAAAATTCAAGGAGTACAGGCAAAGTTTGACTCGACATTTTTTGGAGTTATAAGTGATCCGAGCATTACTGTTGAAGATGAATCTCAGTCAAGTCTGACAAGTTGCTTTAACTCTTTTAAAGATACGGCAAGCGAAGTTGTATTTATGATTCAGAATTTTAATGATTATTTAGATACAGTTGCAGAGGCCTTCAAACAAACGGATGAGAATCTTGTGGCGCAGATTAAGGAAGTAAAACTTGAGAATAACGACGTTCGTTATATAAGAAATAAAAACAAGGAATTAGTTAGAGAGAATAGTTATTATAATCGATTCTAGTTCTGGTTTCCACCTGAATGATGTTCAGGTGGTTTTCTTTTGCTTCTCTCATCTTCTCACGGTATCGCTCATGTGGTATAATGAGACAAGGACATTTTCTTTGTTTTTCTGTTTGGCAATCATTCCAAGACGACCGTAGGGAAAATCGGGAAGTCTGTGATCGGTGGTAGCATTGATACCATATCTAACGTCGGCCCCTTAGATAGTATGTGGCTTGGAGCTAAGGCCAGGAGGGCCAGGAGGAAATCCAGTAGGTGGAGCTCTCGTTGGTCTTGCAGTAGGTACATTTAATCTTGCAGGCTCTATATTCTTCCCTGAGGAGAAAAAGGCTTTGTATGACGGAGCTAAAAATTTAGCTTATGGTGCTGTAGACATGATAGAATCATGGGTAGAGTCTATCGGAAAAGGGATCCACCAGGGCTTGGAGACTGTCAAAAGTGTGGGCAAGAATGTTTCTGATTTTTTCAATGGTGGTCTGAAGGCGGCCTCATCCTTGTTTGGATAATATGAGAAAATAAATGGATAAGATACAAAAAGATACTAATGATGCACTAGAAACAACACGTAAATGGAATCCATTATTAATGATTTTCGCAATGCCTTTGTATTTGTTTTTGATTATTTGGGCCTCATACTTTCCAATGGGAGTGCTCCGATTGGCTAGTGAAGATGGACATGAACTAGTTATACAATTGACATCAATAGAAAATAGCCTTATTCCTCCAGCTAGTTTCTTTGGTTTTCTATTCTTGTTTAGTTGGCTCTGTTTTATTAGTTTTTATATTATTTCCAAAAGAAATCGCATTAAAGCTTATTTATTGACTCAGATTCTTCAGTTGATTCTATTTGTGATTTTTTATTATAGTTGGTTTATAGCCATCTTGTATTTAATCCCTCTAGTTGCAATTCGTATCGTTTACTGGATAGGTTTTGTCTTATCACTGATTTACTTTATCTATATTTTTGTAACAAAGCAGCGCGCTAGAAAAGATTTTTTTGTTTCTCTAAATATTAAAAAATTTTTGAATGTTATTTTATTCTTATGGTTGTTGATGTATGGAATCAACCTCTTTACCCACGGGCTTAATCATTTCCTTGCGCACCTCTTGCTTGCTTTATTGCCAATTTCACCTATTTTATTTGGCCTTTTTATGGTTTCATTTCTTAAATCCTATTTAGTAACGCTAGAGAACTTGAATGCAGTCAATAAAAATCAAGAGAAATACCGTGAAGAGTATGGATATACCATCGAAGAATGGTACGGGAAAAAGTCAAAAATGTATAAGGAACATGTAAAAAATCTAAGAAGAGATAAAGGTTTATTTGATTTTTAATAAAAGGAGAAAAATGGAGAAGCTAGTTGTCATCATCTTGCTGTTGATTCTTGGAGCTTGCTCTAATGAAAAGGAAGCAGGGAGAGCAGAGAAAAGTGCACGTGAGGCAGTTGTAAAGAAAGAGAAAAAATTGAAATTTGTAGTAGCACCTCAATATGAAGGCCAAACATCTGATTTAATTGAACTTGGTAAAAAATTAACCAAAGAACATCCAGAAATTGGAAGTAAGGGAAATATGGCTATCTACTTTACAGGAGCCGTCTCAGATGGTAGGGCAGCACTAATGCTCGTCAATAAAACTGATGTAGACATCAAAAAAGATTTGGAGTTTTCACTGAGCTGGTCCTACGATGGCAAAACTATTTTTGAGAATCAAAAGATTAGCTATCCTATTAAGGATAGTGGTGAGTTACCTTCTTACACAACTACGTTAATTTTGTTACCACTTAATTCAGAGCAACTGGAGATTGTTGATTCTATGTCAGATCCATCTAAGATGACACTTTCAATGTCCGATGTGAAGAGCGTAGAATAAGATAGGAATTGAATGTGACAACAGAAACCATTTTATTTTTATTTGCTACCATCGTTATTCTTTTATCCCTGATTTTTTTATCTGGTACGTATTTCTATCTTTATTTTCGGGATAAAAAAATGGTACGTCTTGCCAAATCGTCTGTTAAGGGAACGGTTGTGGGCTATAGTAATTTTCAGGCTGGGAATCCTCCGATTGTTGAATATACGGTTAATGGAACTACTTATAGCAAGCCATTACGGTATTTTATAATCAGAACGGTTTCGCTTCCATGGGGACCTATAAGTACATCTGATAACTTTACAAGAGAGGATATGTTGGCCAATTCCCTAACCTTTTATCGTAATTCTTTTATATCGTTTAATAACTTAATGCGTACGCATTTTCCGATCTATTCGAAGATGACGGTATGGTATGACCCTGAAAAACCAAACAGAGCTTATGTGGAACGATACTGTGGGATCAACAAGCTTTATAAATGGTTGGGGATTGGAAGTGCTATATTGTTAACCATGGCCTACGCCGTTGTAGTGCTTGCTTATTTGTTAGGGAGATGAGGTATAGATTTCAAAAGTTAGTATAGTTGAAGCAGAAGAAATGAACCTAAGTATATCTGATATTCAGATGAAGTAGGGGAACTGTGTGACGGATTTAAAACTTTATTTTTTGTTGCTATTTTAAAGTTTATTGCCCTGTTCATTTGTATTCTTCTTTTGCTGTTATTTTTACAAAAGAGAACTAAGGATTAAAAATTTATCTACTGCATGTGTTGAGGGGGTTGTAGTAGGATACAAGTATTCACAACTAGCAGGACCTCCTATTACTGAGTATAAAGTTGATGGGCGGACTTATCAAGGGAATCTGGACTATCTTAGAGTCACTCTCATGTCAGTTCCTTGGAAGAGTGGGCAAGATACCTCTAAGTCGAATCTATTAGCTCAAAAGTTAGTCAATAAGCTACAATTCAATCCGTAGAACTATATCATGAATCAGCAAAATTTCGCATGGTAGAAAGATTATTACACTTGTAGATAATCTGATTTCGTACTTCAATTCTAGTATGAAGACTATGGAAATATGATTTTATTGTTCAAATTTGAAAGTAACATTTAGTGCTGAACTACGATATTGTTAATAAAAATTTAGTACAAGTTTTCCTATATTTTTACGTTGATTAAGTGAGATAAATAGCTTATAATGAAACTACCTTTTACAATTGATTGATAGAAAGATGACTTTATCGAAGTAATTTTATTTTAAAAAAGAATATTGTTTATTCTCATTCTTATTGAAATTGTAAATTTTCAATAGAAGGAAGGTTCTATTTTCATGATGAAAAAAATAGTTTTAATCCTAATATCTTTTTTGACAATCCTGTTATTTTTTATTGGACCAGCTCAAGCAGATTTAGCGATACCAGATAGACCTTCCAATGGTATTTATGATCCAAATCATTATTTATCAGGGGCTGTTTCAGATAAACTACAGGAACTAAATAGCAAATCGGAAGTTCAAATTGGCATTTATATTGTTGAAAGTCTAAATGGTGAATCTTTAGAAGAATTGTCAAATACTATAGCCAGATCTTGGAAAATCGGTTATTCGGATTCAAATAAGGGAGCATTGTTACTGATTGCTATAAAAGATAGAAAGTTTCGTATTGAAACCTCTAATAACCTATCTATTACATTGACTGATACAAAGGCTAAGAAAATATTAGATGCCTCTCGTGATAAGATGCGAGCAAAAGACTATGACGGAGCTGTTATTGATATAATACAAAATATTTCCGATCAAGAATATAAATTAGCTGACGCACCTGTGGTGGAGAGAAATTATTTACTTGAAATCGCAAAAGTATTATGGGATACGCCAATAGGAATTATTTTGTTATGTGGCGGATATTTTATAATTTCTTATTTGATTAATCTTTTTAAGAATGGTACTGTTGCGGAAAGAAAACGAAAATCTAATAAATCGTATAAGGGTAATGATAAATTATTCCCCTATGATGCTGCTTTTATTAATGATGGTTCATGGTCGCAAAAAGCACTAAGAGACTTCCGTAGCAAAAATAGAGATAAGTATCCTGAGGAAAATAGCAGTGATTCCTCATCGTCTTGGTCAAGTGATGATTGGTCTGGAGGTGGTTTTGATGGTGGTGGATCATCAAGTGATTGGTAATTTAGCATAGTTCATAGCGATTTATCTACCTAGATGAATTAACTTGATCATTGTAAAACGAGATGGAATATAAGATATAATTGAATAAAAAAGCATTTAATTGGAGAATTTTGCCCTAGAAGTTAGATTTTTTTGCCTAACTTCTGGGGTGTTTTATTATCCAGTTCTTACAAGAGCTTAATAGAGTTTTTGTTTGCTATTCTTAAGTTTGAACATTTTATGGAGACGAGAGAGTTGGTCGAAATCGAAAGCTTGTTTTGAGGGTGCACAAGAATTCTATCTAATGGAAAAGAATTGAACTGTCTTGTCTAACGCATCTCTAAAGGAATACAGAAAACGACTTCAAAAATTCGCTTTCATCAAAAATGGATAAATAATTATTCAAAGAAAGCTTGATTTACAAGTCGCATAGTAGGATTCTTCAGATCATCTAATTTGAATGTGAAATTCACTGAGTCAATTTAACGAAATCACTATCAGTCTTTTTTTCATGATAGGCTTAGATTGTGATATAATAGATGAGAATGAATTTTTTAGAACAAACTAAAGGAGAATATATATGATCTATGCAGGAATTCTAGCCGGAGGAACTGGCACACGCATGGGAATCAGTAATTTACCAAAGCAATTCTTAGAATTAGGTGATCGTCCCATTTTGATCCACACAATTGAAAAATTTGTCTTGGAGCCAAGCATTGAAAAAATTGTAGTTGGAGTTCATGGAGATTGGGTTTCACACGCTGAGGACTTGGTTGACAAGTATCTTTCTCTTCACAAGGATCGCATCATTATTACCAAAGGTGGTGCTGATCGTAATAGCAGTATTGAAAAAATCATTGAAGCTATTGATGCTTACCGTCCAATTACTCCAGAAGATATCGTGATTACACACGACTCTGTTCGTCCCTTTATCACACTTCGCATGATTCAGGACAATATCAAACTGGCTCAAAATCATGATGCAGTTGATACAGTAGTAGAAGCAGTTGACACCATTGTAGAAAGTACCAATGGTCAGTTTATCACGGATATACCAAATCGTGCTCATCTCTATCAAGGTCAAACACCTCAGACCTTCCGTTGTAAGGATTTCATGGATTTGTATGGTTCCCTATCTGATCATGAAAAGGAAATCCTGACCGATGCATGTAAGATTTTTGTCATCAAAGGGAAGGATGTTGCCCTAGCAAAAGGGGAATATTCAAACCTTAAAATCACAACTGTGACAGATTTGAAAATTGCAAAAAGCATGATTGAGAAAGACTAAGGCTATGATTAATCAAATTTATCAACTGACTAAACCAAAGTTTATCAATGTAAAATACCAAGAAGAGGACATTGATCAGGAGAATCATATCCTTATTCGTCCAAATTATATGGCGGTTTGTCATGCAGATCAACGTTACTATCAAGGGAAACGCGATCCAAAGATATTGGCTAAAAAGCTTCCTATGGCTATGATACATGAGTCTTGTGGAACTGTTATTTCTGATCCAACTGGGACTTATGAAGTCGGTCAAAAGGTAGTTATGATTCCGAATCAACCACCTATGCAAAGTGACGAGGAATTCTACGAGAACTACATGACAGGGACCTACTTCCTATCTAGTGGTTATGATGGCTTTATGAGAGAGTTCGTTTCTCTTCCCAAAGATCGTGTTGTGTCTTATAATGACATTGAAGATACAGTTGCAGCCATTACCGAGTTTGTGAGTGTTGGTATGCATGCCATGGATCGTTTCTTGAATCTCGCTCATAGCAAGCGAGAGCGCATCGCAGTTATCGGAGATGGCAGTCTGGCCTTTGTGGTTGCAAATATTATCAATTATACCTTGCCAGAAGCAGAGATTATCGTGATTGGTCGCCATTGGGAAAAACTGGAGCTCTTCTCTTTTGCAAAAGAGTGTTACATCACGGACAATATCCCAGAGGATTTGACCTTTGATCATGGATTTGAATGTTGCGGTGGTGATGGTACAGGCCCAGCCATCAATGACTTGATCCGTTATATTTGCCCTCAGGGAACGATTCTCATGATGGGAGTGAGTGAATACAAGGTCAATATCAATACACGAGATGCCTTAGAAAAAGGCTTGCTCTTGGTTGGTTCATCTCGCTCAGGACGCATTGATTTTGAGAAGGCCATCCAGATGATGGAAGTCAAGAAGTTTGCGAATCGTTTGAAAAATATTCTTTATATTGAAGAACCAGTGAGAGAAATCAAGGACATTCACCGTGTCTTTGCCACCGACCTAAATACTGCTTTTAAAACAGTATTTAAGTGGGAAGTGTAGGAGATGGAGGCTAATTGTGGAGAAACTCATCAAAGAAAAAATTTCTTCTTTGCTATCTGAAGAAGAGGAAGTCCTCAGTGTTGAACAACTGGGTGGCATGACGAATCAGAATTATTTGGTTAAAACAACCTCCAAACCCTATATTGTTAAGTTTTTCGGAAAAGGAACTGAAAAGCTCATCAATCGTCAAGATGAAAAATACAACCTTGAATTGTTGAAAGATTTGAATCTTGATGTCAAGAATTATCTTTTTGATATTGAGTCAGGAATCAAGGTAAATGAGTACATTGATTCTGCAACAACTCTTGATTCAACTTCAATCAAGACCAAGTTTGAAAAGATCGCACCAATTTTACAAACTATTCATGCTTCAGGAAAAGAGCTAAGAGGAGAGTTTGCTCCATTTGAGGAAATCAGAAAATATGAATCCTTGATTGAGGGAAATATCCCTTACGCCAACTATGAAGCCGTGAGAAAAGAAGTATTTTCACTAGAGAAAAGATTGGCTGACTTAGGTATTGACAAAAAGTCTTGTCATATCGATTTGGTTCCAGAAAACTTTATTGAGTCGCCCCAAGGACGCATGTATTTGATCGACTGGGAATACTCTTCTATGAATGACCCGATGTGGGATTTGGCAGCTCTCTTTTTGGAGTCTGAATTTACAAAGCAAGAGGAAGAAAACTTCCTTTCCTACTATGAGAGTGACAAAACTCCAGTATCTCGCGAGAAGATTCGAATCTATAAAATCTTACAAGATACCATCTGGAGTTTGTGGACAGTGTATAAAGAAGCTCAAGGGGCTGATTTTGGAGATTATGGTGTCAATCGTTACCAAAGAGCTGTCGAAGGTCTGACTTATTATGGAGGTTAGGATGAAGAATAAAAATGGTGTTTCTTTTGGTCTGCTCTCTGGTATCTTCTGGGGGCTAGGTCTGACAATTAGTTCTTATATCTTTTCAGTTTTTACCAATCTTTCGCCTTTTGTGGTGGCTGCTGCTCATGATTTCTTGAGTATCTTTATCTTGTTAGCTTTTCTTTTGGTAAAAGAAGGAAAAGTTCGACTCTCGATTTTTCTAAATATTCGAAATGTCAGTGTTATTATCGGAGCCTTGCTAGCTGGTCCCATTGGTATGCAGGCCAATCTTTATGCGGTTAAGTATATCGGTAGTTCTCTAGCTTCATCTGTATCAGCTATTTACCCAGCAGTTTCAGTTTTACTAGCTTTCTTCATTTTGAAACACAAGGTATCTAAGAATACTGTGTTTGGTATTCTGTTGATTATCGCTGGTATTATTGCCCAGACTTACAAAGTTGAGCAGGTCAATTCTTTTTATATCGGAATTCTTTGTGCCCTTGTCTGTGCCATTGCCTGGGGGAGTGAAAGTGTTCTCAGCTCCTATGCTATGGAAAGTGAATTAAGTGAAATTGAAGCCTTGTTAATCCGACAAGTAACCTCATTCTTGTCCTATCTTGTGATTGTGCTCTTTTCTCACCATTCATTTGCAGAAGTGGCAGCTGGACAATTGTTTGGTCTATTGCTTATCTTTGCGGCCTTTGATATGATTTCCTACTTAGCTTATTATATCGCTATTAATCGCTTACAACCTGCGAAAGCGACAGGTTTGAATGTGAGCTATGTAGTTTGGACTGTCTTATTTGCAGTTGTTTTCTTGGGTGCACCGCTAGATATGCTAACAATCATCACTTCACTTATTGTTATGGCTGGTGTTTATATTATTATTAAAGAATAAAGGAGATTCGTGTGAAAGCGATTATTTTAGCAGCGGGCTTAGGAACTCGTCTGCGCCCTATGACTGAAAATACCCCAAAAGCTTTGGTTAGGGTTAATCAAAAACCCTTGGTAGAATACCAAATCGAGTTTTTGAAAGAGAGAGGAATTGATGAGATTATCATCGTTGTCGGATACCTCAAAGAACAATTTGACTACCTAAAAGAAAAATATGGTGTTCGTTTAGTCTTTAACGACAAGTATGCTGATTACAATAACTTTTACTCACTTTACCTCGTTAAAGAAGACTTGGCAAATAGCTATGTCATTGATGCAGATAATTATCTTTTTAAAAATATGTTTAGAAACGATCTTAAACGTTCAACCTATTTCAGTGTTTATCGTGAAGACTGTGAGAATGAATGGTTCTTGGTTTATGGTGATGACTATAAAGTTCAAGACATCATCGTTGATAGCAAGGCTGGTCGTATTTTGAGTGGGGTTTCATTCTGGGATGCTCCAACTGCTGAAAAGATTGTTGGTTTTATTGACAAAGCATACGCAAGCGGCGAATTTGTTGATCTCTATTGGGACAACATGGTTAAAGACAATATCAAAGAATTAGATGTGTATGTCGAAGAATTAGAAGGAAATAGCATCTATGAAATTGATAGTGTAAAGGATTATCAAAAATTAGAAGAAATTCTCTCTTCTATTAACTAATACGACAAAAATAGGAAGGTTTATAGCCTTCTTTTTTTACTCTTAGATTCTTAGAAGGTTTAAATACTATAATGATTGCTACAATAATGAATAAATTAAGGTCAAATAAAAAGGATTTAGCTTCGTTTAATATTAAACTAAATCCATTGAATAAATTATTTGTCGATTTTTTATGGTCAGTACAATTCAAAGTGGAGTTATTTCTTCAAGGTTTCGAGACGTGGGACAATCATTACAGTCAAGATGGCTGAGATAACCAATTCGGCGATTGAGTTTGTAGAGATAACAGTTGCTAGGAGTTTTTGGATATTGCCATCGAAGACATTTCCAAAAAGGAAGAAGATTCCCCCGAGGACAAAGACGGTGTTGGTAAGGGAACCAAGGGCACCAGCTAGGATTAGCCCAGTTTTATTTTTCATCAGTTTATAGACCAAGTAAGGTGTCAGACCGATCAAAATGCGAGGGACAATAGCGATAATCGCAGAATAGATGTTTCCGTTCGGTACGAATGGAGAAAAGAGGTAGCTGGTTGGAAGGATGGTAATCGTGTTTACCGTTAAGCTTAGCAGTCCCATCAAGAAACCAAGTGTAACACCAACTCGTGGGCCGTAAATGATACTAGCAATGATTACTGGAATATGAACGATAGTTGGTTTAATTGGAAATGGGAAAAGATTAAATAGGAGAGAGCTCAAAAAGTGGATAACGAGCATAACTGCAAAAAAGATAGCAATTGGGGCAATGTTAGAGCGTTTGTTCATCGAGGGTTTCCTTTATTCTTTCTAATATAGTATTCAGGTCAGCTAGGGCGCCTTTGCCGTGATCGCCACAGGCTAGTAAAGATTCTTTTGGGGAGATAATCTGATAACCATAGGTCTCTAATGTTTTTAGATTAGCCTGAGTTGCCGGATGGTCATACATTTTTGTATTCATGGCTGGTGCGACTAACTTTTTGACGTGGTTTGGCAGGGCAAGCGCTGTGCTTGTCACCATGTTGTCAGCAAATCCGTGGGCTAACTTTGCGATGGTATTAGCAGTAGCAGGGGCTACAATAAAAAGGTCAGTCCTTTTGCCTAGTTCGATATGATTGACTTGATCAGGAGCGGGTTCCTTCATGACATTAAGGTGGACAGGGTTTTGAGAGAGGACCTGTAGTGTCAACGGTTGGATAAACTCTGTAGCAGCCTGAGTCATTAAGACAGTGACATGATGGCCTTGTTTCTTCAAGGAACTGACTAGGTCAGCTGATTTATAGGAGGCTATGGAACCTGTCACTGCGATGAGAATATTTGCCATGGCTTTCCTTTCTATGAATCGTATGCTTGAATTTTTTTAAGGAGGAGATTTGCAATTTCCTCTTTGGTTTGAACGGTTTGAAGATGATCACTCTCAACAAAGATAGCTCGGTGTCGATTTGCTGAAATTTGAGTCAGGTCATTTGCAATGATCAAGTCTGCTTGGTTCTTGACAAGACTCTTTCTAGCAATCTCAATGAGATAATCCTCAGAGACATCAACCAGCAGTTTGAAACCAATCAGATGAATGGCAGGATTCCATTCCTTGACCAGAGAGATAATTTTGGGTGTTTTTTTTAGGAATAAGACCTGAACCTCATCAGTTGAAGAAATCTTAGTCTGATGATTCTGCTTGTTTAAGAATTCTTCTAGATTGGAGCTAGCCTGTACCTCCTCAAGCCCTGTCATATAAACAGGTGTGTAGTCAGACACGGCCATTGAGTGAATTAAGACCTGATAATTCTTGACACGTTCTTGCATTTCTAAAAGGAGGTCATTGGTGTTCTTAATTTCTCGAATGCTTAGGTCGGGATGAGTTTCTGGCTTCACAGCTCGTTTTGTCGTTATTAAACAAACTTCATGCCCCGCAGCAAGCAAGGTTTCTGTGATGATTTTCCCCAAGCAACCTGTGGAATGGTTAGTGATAGAGCGGACGCTATCGATAGCTTCACTCGTACCGCCCGATGTAACTAAAATTTTCATAGAACTATTGTACACAAAAATAAACAGTAAGTAAAATGAAAGCGATAAATTATTGGCGAAAATGAAGGTCTACTATAGTCTAAAACTATAAAACCATATAAAATTTTTCAAAGTATTCCAAAAAAACTTAAAAACTAGGATATTCACGAACGTTTTAAGGGTTTAATAGTGTTAAAAATCTTGTTTTGTGTTATAATGAGTTATCATATTAGAGGTTAGAGGAGTTTTGAATGAAAACAGATATTGAAATCGCACAGAGTATTGAGTTGAAACCAATCGTTGATGTCGTAGAGAAATTGGGTATTTCTTACGACGATTTGGAATTGTACGGGAAGTACAAGGCTAAGCTCAGCTTTGATAAAATTCGTGCAGTTGAGAGCAATCCAGTTGGAAAATTGATCTTGGTTACTGCCATCAATCCAACACCAGCAGGTGAAGGGAAATCAACTATTACCATTGGTCTGGCAGACGCCTTGAACAAGATTGGCAAGAAAACCATGATTGCCATTCGCGAACCGTCTCTTGGCCCAGTAATGGGGATTAAGGGCGGTGCTGCAGGCGGTGGTTATGCCCAAGTGTTGCCAATGGAGGACATCAACCTTCACTTTACCGGGGATATGCATGCCATTACAACTGCTAACAACGCTCTTTCTGCCTTGATTGACAACCACTTACACCAAGGAAATGAGCTAGGAATCGACCAACGTCGTATTCTCTGGAAACGTGTAGTGGACTTGAATGACCGCGCCCTTCGTCATGTTACCGTTGGACTTGGTGGTCCTCTAAATGGTATTCCACGCGAGGATGGTTTCGATATTACCGTTGCTTCAGAAATCATGGCCATTCTTTGCTTGGCTACGGACATCGAGGATTTGAAACGTCGTTTGGCGAATATCGTTATCGGTTATCGTTACGACCGTACACCAGTTTCTGTTGGTGATTTGCAGGTTGAAGGTGCCTTGGCTTTGATTTTGAAAGATGCTATCAAACCGAACTTGGTTCAGACAATTTACGGTACACCTGCCTTTGTACACGGTGGTCCTTTTGCCAATATTGCTCATGGATGTAACTCTGTTTTGGCAACAAGCACAGCCCTTCGCTTGGCTGATTATACTGTTACTGAAGCTGGTTTTGGTGCAGACCTTGGCGCTGAGAAATTCCTTGATATTAAGACACCAAACTTGCCAACTTCTCCAGATGCGGTAGTCATTGTTGCAACCCTCCGTGCCCTTAAGATGAATGGTGGTGTGGCTAAAGATGCTTTGACAGAGGAAAATGTAGAAGCAGTTCGCGCAGGTTTTGCTAATTTAAAACGCCACGTTGAGAACATCCGTAAGTTTGGTATTCCAGCAGTTGTTGCGATTAATGAATTTGTCTCTGATACAGAAGCTGAAATCGCGGCTTTGAAGGAACTATGTGCTTCTATTGATGTGCCAGTTGAACTAGCTAGTGTCTGGGCTGATGGAGCAGAAGGTGGCGTAGCGCTTGCTGAAACGCTTGTCAAGACTATCTCTGAAAATCCAGCCAACTACACTCGTCTTTATGACAATGACCTTTCTGTCCAGGAAAAGATTGAAAAAATTGTCACTGAAATCTATCGTGGTAGCAAAGTGAACTTTGAGAAGAAAGCTCAAACGCAAATCGCTCAAATCGTTCAGAATGGTTGGGACAAATTGCCAATCTGTATGGCGAAAACTCAATACAGTTTCTCTGATAATCCAAATGCACTTGGAGCACCAGAAAACTTTGAAATTACCATCCGTGAATTGGTACCAAAATTAGGTGCAGGCTTCATCGTTGCCCTAACTGGTGATGTTATGACCATGCCAGGTCTTCCAAAACGTCCAGCCGCTCTCAATATGGACGTTGAAAGCGACGGAACCGTTCTAGGATTGTTCTAATATTTAGATGATATTTAAAGAGTTTGGAAATGCTATCCAAGCTCATTTTCTTGTCTAGATATGAGGAGTTGTCTTCAGCTTATGAAAGAGTTACTTTCTAGACGCAACCAGTCTAGGTAAAGATATTTTCCCTAATTTTTGATATAATAGAAACATTGACTTCAAGAGTAAGGAAGAGAAAATGAACGCATTATTGAATGGAATGAATGACCGTCAAGCCGAGGCGGTGCAAACGACAGAAGGGCCCTTGTTAATCATGGCGGGGGCTGGTTCTGGGAAGACTCGTGTTTTAACTCACAGAATTGCCTACTTGATTGATGAAAAAATGGTTAATCCTTGGAATATTTTGGCCATTACCTTTACCAACAAGGCTGCGCGTGAGATGAAGGAGCGTGCCTATGGCCTCAATCCAGCTACTCAGGACTGTTTGATTGCGACCTTTCACTCCATGTGTGTTCGTATCCTACGTCGCGATGCGGATCATATTGGCTACAATCGGAACTTCACCATTGTAGATCCAGGAGAACAGAGAACTCTCATGAAACGTATTTTCAAGCAGTTGAACTTGGATCCTAAAAAATGGAATGAACGGACTATTTTGGGAACCATTTCTAATGCCAAAAACGATTTGATTGATGATGTGGCTTATGCTGCTCAAGCTGGCGATATGTACACACAAATCGTGGCCCAGTGTTATACGGCCTATCAGAAGGAGCTTCGTCAGTCTGAGTCCGTTGACTTTGATGATTTGATTATGCTGACCCTACGACTCTTTGATCAGAATCCTGATGTCTTGACCTACTACCAGCAGAAGTTCCAGTACATCCATGTTGATGAGTACCAAGATACCAACCATGCCCAGTATCAATTGGTCAAACTCTTGGCTTCACGCTTTAAAAATATCTGCGTAGTCGGTGATGCTGACCAGTCTATTTATGGTTGGCGTGGGGCTGATATGCAGAATATCTTGGATTTTGAGAAAGATTACCCTAACGCCAAGGTCGTTTTGTTAGAGGAAAATTATCGTTCAACAAAAACCATTCTCCAAGCAGCCAACGATGTCATCAAAAATAATCAAAATCGCCGCCCCAAGAATCTCTGGACCCAGAATGCGGATGGAGAGCAGATTATTTACTATCGCGCAAATGACGAACAGGATGAGGCTATCTTTGTAGCTAAAACCATTGATGAGCTTGGTCGTAGTCAAAACTTCCTCCACAAGGATTTTGCTGTACTCTATCGAACTAATGCGCAATCCCGTACTATTGAGGAAGCCCTGCTCAAGTCTAACATTCCTTATACTATGGTCGGTGGAACCAAGTTCTACAGCCGTAAGGAAATCCGTGATATTATTGCCTACCTTAATCTTATTGCTAATTTGAGTGACAATATCAGTTTTGAGCGCATTATCAACGAGCCTAAGCGGGGAATTGGTCCAGGAACGGTTGAGAAAATCCGGGATTTTGCGAATATGCAAGACATGTCTATGCTGGATGCTTCAGCCAATATCATGTTGTCTGGCATCAAAGGAAAAGCAGCACAGTCAATTTGGGATTTTGCCAATATGATTCTGGATTTGCGGGAGCAACTGGATCAATTAACCATCACCGAGCTAGTGGAAGCTGTTCTAGAAAAAACAGGTTATGTCGATATTCTTAATGCTCAGGCGACCCTGGAAAGCAAGGCTCGAGTTGAAAACATCGAGGAATTTCTTTCTGTTACCAAGAACTTTGATGACAATCCTGATAGTCAGGAAGAAGAAACAGGTTTAGACAAACTGAGTCATTTCTTGAATGACTTAGCTTTGATTGCAGACACAGATTCAGGCAGTCAGGAGACGTCAGAAGTGACCTTGATGACCTTGCACGCTGCTAAGGGACTTGAGTTCCCAGTTGTCTTTATCATCGGGATGGAGGAAAATGTCTTTCCGCTTAGCCGCGCAGCTGAAGATCCTGATGAGCTAGAAGAAGAACGCCGTTTGGCCTATGTAGGAATTACGCGTGCGGAGAAAATTCTCTATCTGACTAATGCCAACTCTCGCTTGCTTTTTGGTCGTACTAGCTACAATCGTCCAACTCGTTTTATTAATGAAATCAGTTCGGACTTGCTTGAGTATCAAGGTTTGGCTCGTCCAGCAAATACCAGTTTTAAGGCATCTTATAGCAGTGGTGGAGTGGCCTTTGGTCAAGGTATGAGCTTAGCTCAGGCTCTTCAAGAACGAAAACGCAATGCTGCACCAAGCTCTATCCAGTCAAGCGGTCTTCCGTTTGGACAGTTTACATCCGGAAATAAAAAAGATTCAAGCGATACCAACTGGTCTATTGGAGATATTGCACTTCACAAGAAATGGGGAGAGGGTACTGTTCTGGAAGTCTCTGGTAGCGGTGATACTCAGGAATTGAAAATCAATTTCCCAGAAGTCGGTCTGAAAAAACTCTTAGCTAGTGTAGCCCCAATTGAGAAAAAAATCTAATTTTCCATCCTTCTCACGAATAATAAAGTGAGGAGGATTTTTATGTACAGTATTTCATTTCAAGAAGATTCACTCTTACCGAGAGAAAGACTGCTTAAAGAAGGAGTAGAGGCTCTCAGCAATCAAGAATTGTTAGCCATTCTGCTCAGAACAGGAACGCGTCAAGCAAACGTTTTTGAAATTGCCCAAAAAGTCTTGAATAGTCTCAACAGCTTAACTGATTTGAAAAAAATGACTCTGCAGGAATTGCAAAGTCTGTCTGGTATTGGACGTATTAAAGCCATTGAACTACAAGCGGTAATTGAACTGGGTCATCGCATTCACAAACATGAAACCCTTGAGATGGAAAGTATTCTCAGTAGTCAAAAGCTAGCAAAGAAAATGCAACAGGAACTTGGTGACAAAAAACAAGAGCACCTAGTGGCGCTCTATCTCAATACTCAAAATCAAATCATTCATCAGCAGACCATCTTTATCGGATCTGCAACACGCAGCATTGCTGAACCGAGGGAAATCCTTCACTATGCTTTGAAGCATATGGCTACCTCTGTGATTCTTGTTCATAACCATCCATCAGGCGCAGTAGCACCTAGCCGAAATGATGACCATGTAACCAAGTTAGTCAAGGAAGCTTGCGAACTGATGGGGATCGTTCTCTTGGACCACCTGATTGTCTCTCATTCTGATTACTTTAGTTACCGTGAAAATACGGATTTGATTTAAAGCTCGTTTACAACATAGTCAAATAGTGTTTTATCCTTGGGACGATTTTCAAATAGAAATTCAGGATGCCATTGGACACCAAGATAAGGAAAATCATCTGTAGTTGTGACTGCCTCGATAATCTTATCCTTTGGATCATAGGCCACAACCTTAAGATTAGGAGCTAGATCCTTAATACTCTGATGGTGGAAGGAGTTGATATGAGAGATTTCTCCGTAGATTTCTCTGAGGATGGTATCTGGTTCAGTAGCGAGGCGCTGGGTAGTGTATTCGGCTGAACAATCCTGCCAGTGGTCTTCAATATCTTGATGAAGTGTGCCTCCCATGGCAACATTAAAAAGCTGGGTACCCCGACAAACAGAGAAAATTGGTTTCTTCTGCTTGATGGCTTCTCTGATAAGGGCTAATTCAAATTCATCTCTTTGAAGATGGTAGTCATCGCTGTCAATGGTTTTAGGTTCACCATAGAATTTTGGATCAACATTTTGCCCACCTGTTAGGATGAGTTTGTCAATCATAGCGACGTAATAGCTTGCCATTTCTTGATCACCAATCGGAAGGATGATGGGAATTCCGCCAGCGTCCTTGACTCCTTCAACAAAGCCTTTTGCCGCATAGCTCATCATGATGTCATCATCTGGATGAGCTTTTTCATTTCCTGTAATCCCAATAACTGGTTTTTTCATAAATGCTTTCGCTTTCTAATCCTCTTTACGCATAAAATAGAGGAGGGTTTGGAGTTCGCTTGTCAAATCGACATACTGAACGACTACATCTTTTGGGAGGTGAAGGTGAACAGGGGAAAAGCTGAGAATACCTTTTATACCAGCATCAACCAAAAGATTGGCAACTTCTTGTGATTTAACACTTGGAACTGTTAGGATAGCAGTTTTGACATCTGCTTCTTTGATTTTTTCTTTAATCTGTGAGATACCATAGATTGGAATTCCATCAGGTGTTTGGCTTCCAACTTCTGGATGGTCATCTAGGTCAAAGGCCATGATAATTTTCATCTTGTTACGCTCGTGGAAGCGGTAGTGGAGAAGGGCATGGCCCATATTTCCAATCCCGACCAGCATAACATTTGTAATCGAGTTATCATTTAGGAGGTCAGCAAAAAAATTCATCAATTTTTTAACATCATAACCAAATCCACGACGACCTAGTTCGCCAAAATAGGAAAAATCTCGACGGACAGTCGCAGAATCAATACCGATAGCTTCTGCAATTTGCTTGGAGTTGGCACGTTCGATTTTTTCTGCATGAAATCTCTTGAAAATCCGATAGTAAAGAGAGAGTCTTTTTGCTGTTGCTTTTGGAATAGCAGACTGTTTATCTTTCACAAAATCACAACCTTTCTATTCTTCTATTTTATAGAAACATTGTGAAAAAATCAACAAAAATAAGAAAAAACTAAGAAATTTCTTAGTTTTTATCTGAAAAATTAGCTTGTGAAAGAAATCGGTAGAGATCGCCAACCAATCCTTGATAAATCACTTTATCATTTAGTGTTAAGGAGCTGATTAGGAGAGTGTCGGGTAGGGTCACACAGCCCGATAGGGATAACATGAGTTCTTCGTAATCAGCAAACTCAAGTGTACGTTCTACTTGGTAGTTATCTTTATAAGTCAAACGAAACATAGTCAATCATCTCTCTTCTTTTGTGAAGATTCCGCGTTCTACAAGACTGTCCATGAGGAAGTAGAATTTTTCTTGGTGAATATGGTGATCTTCTGATTTAAAGATATTCACCAAACGAAGGCCAGATTTGTCAGTTATATTAATTTTAACACCTGTAAGCTCTTTGTTGATGATAATTTTTAGTTGGAAACCTTCGCCGCTGTTGGGAACTTTTTCAAGTAGACGAGTCAGTTCATAGTTTCCTACCTTTGTTTCAAAGAAAGTATTGTCTTTGAGCGTGAATTTTTTGACAGATGGGCTAAGTGTGTAGTTGTAGCGGCAGTTTTGTAGTTTAATGGTTTTTTCAAATGCCATTAGATTAATCTCCAATAATATTTTTTAAGGTTTGTGCCAGTTGTTTCAGTTCTTCCTCAGTATTAAGAGGGGACAGACTGATACGGACAGATTCTTTTAAGCGATGGGAATTCGCTCCATAAAGGGCCTCTAGGACATGGCTAGTTTGCACAACACCAGCAGTACAAGCAGAACCAGTAGAAATTGAGATTCCTTCAAGGTCTAACCGTAGCAAGAGCAAATCATTTTTTTGACCAGGAAAGCCAATGTTGAAAACATAAGGGAGTTGGTGTTGACTTTCATTGAGATAGTAGTCGAGACCTGCAATTGCTTCTAGAAAAGCAGATTTGAGTGCACTTAGTTTTTGGTAATGCTCAACTTGATATTTTAAATCTTCTTTAAGAGCACCAACCATCCCTACAATGGCAGCAAGGTTTTCTGTTCCAGCCCGTTTCTTTTGTTCTTGGTCTCCACCGTGAAGATAGGAATCAAAGTCTACAGACGAAGCGTAGAGAAAACCAACTCCTTTTGGTCCATGGAATTTATGGGCAGAAGCACTGAGGAAATCAATTCCTAATTCTTCTGGATGGATAGGAATTTTCCCAATAGCTTGAACAGCATCTACATGATAAGCGGCAGGATGCTCTTTTAAAATACGTCCAATCTCAGCGATAGGCAAGAGACTGCCTGTTTCATTATTAGCATACATGGTGGAAACGAGAATGGTATCGTCACGCAAAGCTTTTTGAATTTGTTGTGCAGTGATTTCTTGATTCACTGGTTGGATGATGGTTACTTCAAAGCCAAAATGTTGCACCAGGTAATCGATGGTCTCAAGCACGGAATGGTGTTCAATAGCTGTCGTGATGATGTGTTTTCCACGCTCTTGATGGCGTAGACAATAGCCGATAATAGCGGTATTGTTACTTTCTGTACCGCCAGACGTAAAAAAGATATGTTGAGGTTTGGTTCCTAGTAAGTGAGCTAAGTCCTGACGGGCTTCTCGCAAGAGTTTGCCAGCCTGCCGACCATGATTATGAATACTAGAAGGATTACCATGAGTTTCTTGCATGACCTTGGTCATTTCTGCAATAGCTACTGCTGACATAGGAGTCGTAGCAGCATTGTCCAAATAAATCAAAGAATCACCTTATTTCTTTTTGTTGTAAGCAAAGAGTGGGCTGACTGGTTTTCTTTCATGGATGCGGACAATCGCATCACCGATCAATTCGCTAGCAGTAATGTAACATACATTTTCTGGAGTTCTTTCTTTTGTGGCTACCGAGTCTGTCACAAGGATTTCTTTGATGTTTGTAGCATCAAGAAGGTCAGCAGCGCCTTCTACAAAGAGACCATGACTGGATACTGCATAAATCTCAGTTGCACCTTCACGTTCAACGATTTTGGCTGCTTCAGAGAAGGTACGACCAGTATTTAGGATATCGTCAATCAAGATAGCCTTCTTGCCTTCGACATCCCCAATGATATAGCCTTCGTTACGATCAGAATCGTCTTGGGCGTAGTCAATGATAGCGATTGGTGCATCTAGGTATTCAGCCAAACTACGTGCACGTTTAACACCAGAGTTCTTTGGACTGACAACAACAACATCGGAGCCAAGGAGTCCTTTATCACAGTAGTGCTTAGCAAATAGAGGAACAGTATAAAGATTATCTACAGGAATGTCAAAGAAACCTTGCACCTGAACGGCGTGTAAATCAAGGGTTAGAACACGGCTAACACCTGCTTTGACAAGCATATTGGCAACTAGTTTTGCAGTGAGGGGTTCGCGAGAAGAAGCGATACGATCTTGACGTGCATAACCAAAATAAGGAAGCACAACGTTGATACTATGGGCACTTGCACGTACGCAGGCATCAACCATGATCAACAACTCCATTAGGTGGTTGCTAACGGGATAGCTAGTGGACTGGATGATGTAGACATCGTAACCACGGACACTTTCTTCGATGTTGACCTGGATTTCGCCGTCAGAAAATTGACGAGAGGATAATTTCCCGAGAGGTACACCAACTGTATCCGCAATCTTTTGAGCGATTTCTGGGTTAGAGTTTAGGGTGAAAAGTTTCATGTTGTTTCTATCTGACATTATAGACCGTCCTCTGTAAACTTTGCGAATCTTCTTTGAGAAAGTTTTGTTTTTCAAAGCAAGATTTTTTTATTTTTATCTTTTCTATTTTACCAAAAAATGGAGATTATTTCAGTAATTTTTCATGCTTTTAATAAAACGAATTAATTTTGAAGGAGCTTTCTGATAAGTTATCTGATTGTCATCTAAAAATCTCTGAAAATCGGCTTTCCCTTTTTCATGGTCGGTGACTTCAAGCTCGAGTTCATAGTCCGTCTGGTCAAAGTATTGACTTTGATCTAAAGCCATTAGACCAATCGACGTTTCCGTTTCGTAACGAAGAGTTGAAAGACAACCTAGAACAAGCCAGTCATGGCTTTCGATGCCAATCTTAGAGAGCTTCTCTAGAACGCGACCTTGAGGTAGTTTTTGTTTTTCTAGGTATGATTCAGCTTCTGGAAGAGTTAGTTTCTGGTTGTATTCCATATTTCCTACAGTTTGAGGCACTTTCAAGGTCAATTCCGCCCAATCTGAAAAGGTGCGAATACGCATGGCAACCTTCTTTTCACGCAATTGGAAATCTGTCGTATCAATGTAGTAGTTTTTCTGAAGGACGGGCTGAACATGGGCAAACTGTTTTTTTAGATGGTCGTATTCCTCTTTTTTCAGTAGTGTTTTCAATTCTATTTCTAAATGTTTCATTTTTTCAACCTTTTCTATATCTTTGAAAGCGATTTATGGTATAATGGACAATGTATTTATTGTATACGAATGTACTGAAAAAATCAAAGATTTTCGACAGAGCAATCAAACATTACAAGGGAGAAAGTATGACCATAGAATGGGAAGAATTTTTAGATCCTTACATTCAGGCTGTTGGTGAATTGAAGATTAAACTTCGGGGGATTCGCAAACAGTATCGTAAGCAAAATAAGCATTCTCCGATTGAGTTTGTAACGGGTCGTGTAAAACCGATTGAAAGTATCAAAGAAAAGATGGCTCGTCGAGGAATTACTTATGCAAGTCTGGAACATGATCTGCAAGATATTGCGGGATTACGTGTCATGGTTCAGTTTGTTGATGACGTTAAAGAGGTAGTTGAAATTCTACGTAAACGCCAAGATATGAGAGTCATTCAAGAACGGGACTATATCACTCATCGTAAGGCATCAGGTTATCGTTCTTATCATGTTGTTGTCGAATACACGGTTGATACAATTAACGGGGCTAAGACGATTTTGGCGGAGATTCAAATTCGGACATTAGCCATGAATTTCTGGGCTACGATTGAACACTCACTCAATTATAAGTATCAGGGTGATTTTCCAGAGGAAATCAGGAAAAGGCTAGAAATCACGGCAAAAATAGCCCATCAACTGGACGAAGAAATGGGTAAAATTCGTGACGATATCCAGGAAGCGCAGGCGCTTTTTGATCCTTTGAGTAGAAAACTAAACGATGGTGTAGGAAATAGTGACGATACAGATGAAGAATACAGGTAAGCGAGTTGATCTCATAGCAAATAGAAAACCGCAAAGTCAGAAGGTTTTGTATGAGCTGAGGGAAAAACTCAAGAAACAACATTTTATACTGAACGATACCAATCCCGACATCGTCATTTCGATTGGTGGCGACGGAATGCTTTTGTCTGCCTTTCACAAGTATGAGAATCAGTTAGACAAGGTTCGATTTGTAGGTGTTCATACAGGGCATTTGGGATTTTACACAGATTATCGTGATTTTGAGCTGGATCAGTTGGTGACTAATCTCCTACTCGATACTGGTGCCAAGGTTTCCTATCCTGTTTTGAATGTCAAGGTGACACTTGAAAACGGAGAAGTTAAGACCTTCCGAGCATTAAACGAAGCCAGCATCCGTCGATCGGATCGCACCATGGTTGCGGATATCATTATTAACCACGTTCCGTTTGAGCGATTTCGAGGAGATGGAGTAACTGTTTCAACGCCAACTGGAAGCACTGCCTATAACAAGTCCTTGGGGGGGGCTGTCTTGCATCCTACTATTGAAGCCTTGCAGTTGACGGAGATAGCGAGTCTTAACAACCGAGTCTATCGCACTTTGGGATCATCGATCATTATTCCCAAAAAAGATAAGATTGAACTCTTACCGACACGCAATGATTACCACACGATATCAGTCGATAACAGCGTCTATTCCTTCCGTAATATCGAACGGATAGAGTATCAAATCGACCATCACAAGATTCACTTCGTAGCGACACCAAGTCATACTAGTTTCTGGAATCGTGTCAAAGATGCCTTCATCGGCGAGGTGGACGAATGAGGTTTGAATTTATCGCAGATGAACATGTCAAAGTCAAAACCTTTCTCAAGAAACACGAGGTTTCTAAGGGACTTTTAGCCAAGATTAAGTTTCGAGGCGGGGCTATACTGGTCAATGGCCAACCTCAAAATGCGACTTATCTCTTAGATATTGGAGACAGGGTGACTATTGATATCCCTGCAGAGGAAGGGTTTGAGAGCCTTGAAGCTATTGATCGACCACTCGATATCTTGTATGAGGATGACCATTTTCTGGTTTTGAATAAGCCTTATGGAGTAGCTTCCATCCCCAGTGTCAATCATTCCAATACCATTGCCAATTTTATCAAGGGCTACTATGTCAAGCAAAACTATGAAAACCAGCAAGTTCACATCGTGACGAGGCTTGATAGAGATACATCTGGTTTGATGCTCTTTGCCAAGCACGGCTACGCTCATGCACGTTTAGACAAGCAACTGCAACGAAAGTCTATAGAGAAACGCTACTTTGCTTTAGTTAAAGGAGCTGGTTTCTTGGAGCCTGAAGGGGAGATTATTGCCCCGATTGCGCGTGATGAAGATTCTATTATCACAAGACGTGTTGCCAAAGGTGGGAAATACGCCCATACATCTTACAAAGTTGTAGCGTCTTATGGAAATATTCACCTAGTCGATATTCGCCTGCATACTGGACGAACTCATCAGATCCGAGTGCATTTTTCTTATATTGGCTTTCCTTTGTTGGGAGACGATCTCTATGGAGGCAGCCTAGACGACGGTATTCAGCGCCAAGCCTTGCATTGCCATTATTTATCTTTTTATCATCCCTTTCTAGAGCAAGATTTGCAACTAGAAAGTCCCTTACCGGATGATTTCAGTAATCTTATTACTCAGTTATCAACTAATACTCTTTAGTATCTATTTAGAGTATAATTTATTTTCTTAAAGGAGAAAACTCATGGAAGTTTTTGAAAGTCTCAAAGCCAACCTAGTTGGCAAAAATGCTCGTATCGTTCTCCCTGAAGGGGAAGAACCTCGTATTCTTCAAGCAACAAAACGCTTGGTAAAAGAAACAGAAGTGATTCCTGTTTTGCTTGGAAACCCTGAAAAAATTAAAATTTATCTCGAAATCGAAGGAATCATGGATGGATATGAAGTGATTGATCCCCGACATTATCCTCAATTTGAAGAAATGGTTGTTGCTTTGGTAGAGCGTCGTAAGGGCAAAATGACGGAAGAAGAAGCACGCAAGATTTTGGTTGAAGATGTCAACTACTTTGGTGTTATGTTGGTATACTTGGGCTTGGTTGACGGTATGGTATCTGGTGCGATTCACTCAACTGCCTCAACTGTTCGTCCAGCCCTTCAAATCATTAAAACACGCCCAAATGTTACTCGTACTTCAGGTGCCTTCCTCATGGTTCGTGGTACGGAACGTTACCTCTTTGGGGACTGTGCCATTAACATCAATCCAGATGCAGAAGCATTGGCTGAAATTGCTATCAACTCAGCAATCACAGCTAAGATGTTTGGCATTGAACCTAAAATTGCTATGCTAAGCTATTCTACTAAAGGTTCAGGATTTGGTGAAAGTGTTGATAAGGTAGTAGAAGCTACTAAAATTGCTCACGACTTGCGTCCTGACCTTGAAATCGATGGTGAGTTGCAATTTGACGCTGCCTTTGTTCCTGAAACTGCAGCTTTAAAAGCTCCAGGAAGTACGGTGGCTGGTCAAGCAAATGTCTTTATCTTCCCAGGAATCGAAGCTGGAAATATCGGTTACAAGATGGCAGAACGTCTCGGTGGCTTTGCAGCTGTCGGACCTGTTTTGCAAGGTTTGAACAAACCTGTTAACGACCTTTCTCGTGGATGTAATGCAGATGATGTGTACAAGTTGACCCTTATCACAGCAGCCCAAGCAGTTCATCAATAAGGTTTAGTCCTCTTTCCCTTGGGAAGAGGCTTTTTAGTACTGAGAAAAGGACAGTTAGAAGCTTCTATGTTATACTAGATATATGTTAGATTTGAAAAAATATGGTATTATCATGTGGCCGGAGGAGAAGATCATTTCTTTTCGTGAGAAACTCCTTGACTGGTATGATGAAAACAAGCGAGATCTACCTTGGCGGAGAAGTAAAAATCCTTATCATATCTGGGTATCTGAAATCATGCTCCAACAGACCAGGGTGGATACAGTCATTCCATACTACGAACGATTCTTGGACTGGTTTCCAACTGTTGAAAGTCTGGCGAATGCGCCTGAAGAGCGTTTGCTGAAGGCTTGGGAGGGGCTAGGTTATTATTCTAGAGTGCGTAATATGCAGGTTGCGGCTCAGCAGATTATGGCTGACTTTGGTGGTCAATTTCCAAACACCTATGAAGGAATTTCTAGTTTAAAAGGGATTGGTCCCTACACTGCGGGAGCAATTTCCAGTATCGCTTTTAATCTACCCGAGCCAGCAGTTGATGGCAATGTCATGCGAGTTTTGTCTCGCTTGTTTGAAGTCAATCATGATATCGGAGTTCCCAGCAATCGAAAGATCTTCCAAGCTATGATGGAAATCTTGATTGATCCAGAACGACCAGGAGACTTTAATCAAGCCTTGATGGACTTAGGGTCTGATATAGAGGCCCCAGTTAATCCTCGACCAGAAGAAAGTCCTGTTAAGGAATTTAGCGCAGCCTATCAGAATGGAACCATGGATTCTTATCCGATTAAAGAACACAAGAAAAAGCCTCTTCCAATCTATCTCAAGGCTTTGGTTGTGCGCAATGACCGCGGTCAATATCTACTCGAGAAGAATGAAAGTGAGAAACTGCTAGCTGGTTTTTGGCATTTCCCCTTGATAGAAGTAGAGGAGTTTTCACAGGAAGAGGAACAGCTGAATCTGTTTACTCAGGTCGCTGAAAAAGGCGTTACTTTCGGTCCAACACCCCAAGAAAGTTTTGAGCAGGATTATGATTTAGAAGTTGATTGGTCCCATCAAGCATTTGATCAGGTCAAGCATGTATTTAGTCATCGTAAATGGCATATTCAAATCCTAGCGGGTCAGGTGACAGATTCAAAACAGTTTGATGACAGAGAAATTCGCTGGGTTTCTCCTCAGGAATTTTCTGATTATCCATTTGCTAAACCTCAACAAAAGATTTGGCAGGCTTATAAAACAGTTCTTGAAGATGAGGGCCGATATTAGCCATTTGTGCCTTCTTTACATTTTTTTGTTATAATAGATAGAGAAAAGGTGAACATATGAAAAAAATATTAGTTGTAGATGATGAGAAACCAATCTCAGATATTATTAAGTTCAATATGACCAAGGAAGGCTATGAGGTTGTAACAGCCTTTAACGGTAGAGAAGCTATCGAGCTATTTGAGGCGGAGCAACCAGATATTATTATCCTGGATTTGATGCTTCCTGAAATCGATGGTTTAGAAGTAGCCAAAGCCATTCGTAAGACGAGTAGTGTGCCTATCATTATGCTCTCAGCCAAGGATAGTGAGTTTGACAAGGTTATTGGTTTGGAGTTAGGTGCAGATGATTATGTCACCAAACCCTTCTCAAATCGTGAGTTGCAAGCGCGTGTGAAGGCCTTGCTCCGCCGTACAGACCTCGCTTCAGTGGATAGTCAAGAAACTGATGAAAAGAAATCCCAACCCCTTCAGATTGGCGATTTGGAAATCGTTCCAGATGCTTATGTAGCTAAGAAATATGGTGAGGAATTAGATTTGACCCACCGTGAATTTGAACTTTTGTACCACTTGGCCTCTCATATTGGTCAAGTCATTACGCGTGAACACTTGCTTGAAACTGTCTGGGGTTATGACTATTTTGGTGATGTTCGTACAGTGGATGTGACTATCCGACGTTTACGTGAAAAAATTGAAGACACTCCAAGCCGTCCAGAGTACATCCTCACACGTCGTGGTGTGGGTTACTATATGAGAAATAATGATTGAAGATATTAGACAAACGATTCTGACCAGTGATTTTATCTTTATCCTGATTTTACTTGGCTTTATCTTGGTAGTAACCTTGTTGTTACTAGAAAATCGTCGGGATAATATTCGTCTAAAGCAGATTAATCAAAAGATTAAAGATTTGATTGCAGGAGATTATTCTCGAGTATTGGATATGCAGGGAAGCTCTGAAATCACTAACATCACCAATAATCTTAATGATTTGTCTGAGGTCATTCGTTTAACGCAGGAGAATCTGGAGCAAGAAACAAAAAGGCTCAACAGTATTCTTTCTTATATGACAGATGGAGTTCTTGCAACCAATCGCCGTGGTCAGATTACTATGATTAACGATATGGCTAAGAAACAGCTGGGTGTCCAGAAAGAAGATGTACTTAACAAGAGCATCCTTGAATTGCTCAAGATCGATGAAGAGTATGAATTACGTGACCTTATTACACAAATTCCTGAGCTGATGATTGATTCCCAAAATGCTAACGGAGAGTATCTCAGCCTTCGTGTACGTTTTGCACTCATTCGTCGTGAGTCTGGGTTTATCTCTGGTTTGGTTGCCGTTTTGCACGATACGACCGAGCAGGAGAAGGAGGAGCGTGAGCGGAGACTCTTTGTTTCGAACGTCAGCCATGAGTTGCGGACACCTTTGACTAGTGTTAAGTCCTATCTTGAAGCCTTGGATGAGGGGGCTCTGTATGATCCTGTTGCCCCAGACTTTATCAAGGTATCGCTCGATGAAACCAACCGCATGATGCGGATGGTGACAGATCTCTTGCATCTCTCTCGTATTGATAATGCGACCACTCAGTTGGACGTGGAGTTGATTAACTTTACAGCCTTCATCACCTTCATCCTCAACCGTTTTGATAAGATGAGAAATCAGGATGAAGAGAAAAAATATGAGCTGGTTAGAGATTATCCTATCAATTCAGTTTGGATCGAGATTGATACCGATAAGATGACTCAGGTGATTGATAATATTCTTAACAATGCCATCAAGTACTCACCAGATGGTGGGAAAATCACTGTCAGCATGAAAACGACGGATGACCAGATGATTTTATCCATCAAAGACCAAGGTCTAGGTATTCCAAAGCAAGATTTGCCTAAGATTTTTGACCGTTTCTACCGTGTGGATCGTGCAAGAAGCCGGGCTCAAGGTGGAACTGGTCTAGGTCTGGCTATCGCAAAGGAAATCATCAAACAACACAATGGCTTTATATGGGCTAAAAGTGAATACGGTAAAGGCTCAACCTTTACCATAGTGCTCCCTTATGATAAGGATGCCGTAAAAGAAGAAATATGGGAGGACGAAATAGAAGACTAGAATGAGTGAAATAGGCTTTAAATACAGTATTTTAGCATCAGGTTCCAGTGGAAATTCCTTTTATCTGGAAACTCCAAAAAAGAAGATCTTAGTGGATGCAGGCTTGTCTGGTAAGAAAATTACCAGTCTACTAGCTGAAATCAATCGCAAACCTGAAGATCTGGATGCGATTTTGATTACGCATGAGCACTCAGACCATATCCACGGAGTCGGTGTCTTGGCTCGTAAATATGGCATGGATCTTTACGCCAATGAAAAGACCTGGCAGGCTATGGAAAATAGTAAGTATCTCGGTAAGGTGGATTCATCGCAGAAGCATATCTTTGAAATGGGCAAAACCAAAACCTTTGGCGATATCGACATTGAGAGTTTTGGAGTTAGCCATGATGCGGCAGCACCCCAGTTTTACCGCTTTATGAAAGACGACAAGAGCTTCGTCATGTTGACCGATACAGGTTATGTTAGTGATCGTATGGCTGGAATAGTCGAAAATGCAGACGGTTATCTCATTGAGTCCAATCACGATGTAGAGATTTTGCGAGCAGGTTCTTATGCTTGGAGACTCAAACAGCGAATCCTGTCGGATCTCGGTCACCTCTCTAACGAAGACGGAGCTGAGGCCATGATTCGTACAATGGGAAATCGAACAAAGAAAATCTATCTTGGGCATTTGTCCAAAGAGAACAATATTAAGGAGCTGGCTCATATGACTATGGTCAACCAGCTAGCCCAAGCGGATCTGGGAGTCGGAGTAGACTTTAAAGTTTATGATACCTCACCAGATACCGCAACTCCACTGACAGATATCTAAAAATGGACGCCGAGAGGTGTTCCTTTTATATTTTTTAAGATTTAAGTTGTTTTCAAAGAAATATAATACTTTTTGATTTTCTTTTTGTTATAATAAAAATAGTAGAAATAAAATTTATCAACAAAAATAGGAAGTTGCAATGAAAGTAAAAAATATAAAACTTAAAAATTTTAGATGCTTTGAAGAGTTAGATATTGATCTTAATGAAAGATGTAATGTTATTGTAGGAGTTAATGGTGCAGGAAAATCCACAATTTTAGATGCTTTAGCAATTTCTATTGGAACTTATTTTGCTAAAATACCAACTGCTTACTCTCTCCCAATTCAAAAAGAAGATATTCTAAGAAAATCATTTTTAACTGGAAGTATCATTAGTACGGAGTATCAATTTCCTGTTGTTATATCTACAAAAGGGATTGTTTGTGATGAGCATATAGAATGGGAACGTGAAATAAATGGCTTAAAAAATAAGACAACAGTAAAAAATGCTAGTAGCCTAATTAAGATTGGTCATACACAACAGCAAAATATTCAGAACGGAAATACAGATACTATTCTTCCAATAATTGCATATTATGATACTGGTAGACTATACAAAAAAAAGAATAATAGAAGTTCTAAGGAAGGAACAAAAAAAAGTTCAAGACTAGATGGGTATACAGATGCGTTATCTTCAGGAACTAATGAAAAACAATTATTACGTTGGTTTGAGGATATGACCTTAATAAAAATTCAAGAAGATCGTGAAATTCCAGAATTAAAAATGGTTAAAACTGCTATAGAAAAATGTTTTGAAATTGGAAACAAGGATATTACAGATGTATCTATAAATTATTCTGTGAAATCGAAAGATATCGAAGTATCATATCGTAAAAACAATGAGATTGAAAAATTACCGCTACACATGTTTAGTGATGGAATTCGAATCACTTTAACAATGGTTGCAGATATTGCTACTAGAATGGCAAAATTGAATCCACAACTACTTGATAATGTATTAGAAACTCCAGGAGTAATTTTAATAGATGAAATAGATATGCACTTACATCCATCATGGCAGAGTAAGATTATTACTAGTTTATTAGAAACTTTTACTAATGTTCAGATTATTACAACAACTCATTCACCTATTGTTATTTCTAATATAAAATCAGAATACTTAAGGATTTTAAAAAATAACGAAATCATAAATTCACCTGTTGACTATAATAGAGAATTAGATGATATAGTGAATAATATTATGGAGACTGACTATAGACCGGAAGAAGTAAGAAAATTAATTAACGAAATTAATCAGAATCTTGATTCCAAAAATTTAGTTAAAGCTAAAAAATTGTTGAATAAGCTAAAGGATATCCTTGGAGAGACAGATTCGGAAGTTATATCAGCTAGAAATTCTATAGAGTTAGAAGAAATATTTAAGGAGTTGGAATGATTCTTATCTCGAAAAATGATGAACCAAGATCCTTTACTACATACCGATTGAGTGAAAATGCTAGCTATGCTAACATGCCTAGCGATGTAAAATATGATCTTAAAAAAAGTTTATTAGAAGAACAAGGGTATTTGTGCGCTTATTGTATGTCTAGGATTAGTTTAGAAAATATGAAAATAGAGCATTTTCAACCTCAATCTTTATATTCAGAACTAAGCTTGTGTTATTTAAACCTTTTTGCTGTTTGTAAAGGAAATGAGGGGCAATGTTTAGAAATGCAGACTTGTGACACAAAAAAATCAAATGAAATTATTAGAATAAGCCCATTAAATGAAACTCATATTAATAATATTACATATTCTAATGATGGAACCATAAACTCTACCTCTCATCACAATGATTTACATACAATTTTAAATCTAAATTTGAAGAGACTAAAACAAAACAGGAAAAAAGTATTAGATGACTTTAAGCAAAAAATTTATAATCGTTTTAAAAATAAGCATATGAATAAAAAAGATACTATACAAAGAATGATCGAAAACTATGAACACAATCCAACTAAGGAAGTATATATAGGGATAGTAATAAGTTATTTAAAAAATAGAGTGTAGCCATTATAATATTTCTATTGAACATTAGTAGAATACTTTTTTAAACTAATTTATTGAAATTTTCAAGGAAATCAAAGAGAAAAATATATAGCTATATATAGGGTGCTCTAAGCATCTCTTTAAGTTTGTAAAATAAAAAATTGCTAAGTCAGTAAAAATTAATTGTCAAGACGATGCTTACGTAGTGTGAATTTGTTTTTGAAGAATAACAGACTTACTACACATAAACTAATATATACAAGACACTAGGGAAAATTCACTCTGAGGACAACATTTGGAAAAATTCTCATAATAAAACGCATAATATCAAGGTTTTCCGACACCTTACATTATGCGTTTTTGTGATTTTAAGAATTGTTAGCTGATTTTTAAAATCCAGCAAAGTCCTTGATTTCTTGTGCTGACATTGAAGAGTCGCAACGGACCTTGATTTGACCATCTGCAACGTGGACAAAGCCTGGAACAGTCGAGATTCCATAGCGTGAACGAAATTCTTGCAACTCATTGAGTTGGCTTGGTTCTTCACTGTTGATGAAGTAGATGTGCGCTTTTGTCTCAGCAACGACACCAGCCAAAGTGCCAGCAAATTTACGGCAGTAAGGGCAAGTTTTGCGACCAATAAAGAAGGTTGCTGTTTCTTTTTTATCAAGAGCTTCTTGAGCACGCGCAACTGTAGTGACTTCAAGGTCTTTGATGTTTTCTAAAAATTGTTCCATGAGATTACCTCGCTTTCATTGATAAGTCTAGTATGCCATAAAGTTTCTAAAATTGCTTAGATTTGATACGAAAAAAGATGAGATCGTTTTATCTCATCTCTTATAATTTCTTATTTTACAAAAGCATTGATTTCCGCTTCGATGTTAGCAATCTTAGCTTGTGAATCTTCGTTGCTTTCGCCCACAACGGCAATGTAGAACTTGATTTTTGGTTCAGTACCTGAAGGGCGAACAGCAATCCATGAACCGTCAGCAAGCGTGTATTTCAACACATCACTTGGAGGAGTTGTCAAGTTTGTAACAGTGCCATCTGCAGCAGTAGCAGTTTGAGCCTTGAAGTCTTCTACGACAGTGATAGCTGTTGCGTTCCATTCTTTTGGAGCATTGTTACGGAATTTAGCCATAATCGCTTTGATTTGTTCGGCACCATCAACACCAGAAAGGGTAACAGAAATAGTCTTTTCAGCGTAGTAACCGTACTCTTTGTAGATTTCTTCGATACCGTCAGCAAGAGTCAAACCACGTGAACGGTAGTAAGCAGCAAGCTCAGCAACGACAAGAACGGCTTGGATAGCATCTTTATCACGTACGAATGGCTTAATCAAGTAACCGAAGCTTTCTTCAAATCCCATCATGTAGGTGTGATTGTGTTTTTCTTCGAATTCTTGGATTTTTTCAGCGATAAATTTGAAACCTGTCAAGACGTTGAACATAGTTGCGCCGTAGCTTTCAGCAATCTTCGTTACCAAGTCAGTTGATACGATGGATTTGCAGAGAGCAGCATTTTCAGGAAGGGTTCCAGCACTCTTATGAGCTTCCAAGATGTATTTAGCCATGATAGCACCGATTTGGTTACCTGAAAGGTTGAGGTAGCTACCATCTTTTTGAAGAACTTCAACACCAACACGGTCAGCGTCTGGGTCAGTCGCCACAAGAACATCAGCACCAACTTGACGGCCGAGTTCTTCAGCAAGTGCAAAGGCTGCTTGGTTTTCTGGGTTTGGAGATTTTACAGTTGAGAAGTCTGGGTCAGCACTTGCTTGCGCTTCAACAACTTGAACAGAATCAAATCCTGCTTGAGCAAGAGCACGACGAGCCAACATTTCACCAGTACCATGAAGTGGTGTGTAGACAATCCTCATGTCTTTACCAAACTCTTCAATCAAGGTTGGGTTGATGTTTACGTCTTTAACTTCTTTGAGGTATTCCACATCGACAGCTTCGCCGATAACTTCAATCAAGCCAGAAGCTTTTTCAGCTTCCACATCAGCAACTTCGACAGCGAATGGATTTTCGATAGCACGGATGTAAGTCGTCAAAGCGTCCGCGTCATGTGGAGGCATTTGTCCACCGTCTTCACCGTAAACCTTGTAACCGTTAAATGGAGCAGGGTTATGGCTAGCAGTAATCATGATACCTGCAAAACAGTTGAGGTGACGAACCGCAAATGAGAGTTCTGGAGTTGGACGGAGGCTTTCAAATACGTAAGATTTGATACCGTGTTTAGCAAGAACTGCCGCAGATTCAAAGGCAAACTCAGGTGAGAAGTGACGACTATCGTAGGCAATTGCCACACCACGTTCTTTTTCATTTCTACCTTTTGATTCAATCAAACGAGCCAAACCTTCAGTTGCTTGACGAACAACATAGATATTGATACGATTTGTACCAGCACCGATCAAACCACGCATACCAGCAGTACCAAATTCAAGATTGGTATAAAAGGCATCTTCCTTTGTTTTTTCGTCCATATTTTCCAAATCTTGACGAAGGTAGTCTGGAAGGTCAGCAAAATCGACCCATTTTTGATAATTTTCTTGGTAAGTCATAGAGTGTCTCCTTTGTTTATTTGCTTTAATCGCTTTCATTATATCACGATTTGACATTTTAGTAAAACGTTAGCATAACTTTCTGAAAAAGCTTGAAACTTGTTTTTGAATGCTTTATTGTTTGACATAATAGATACAGTATTGTTCAAGTTATCTATAATTCTGTTGGGAATGGTACATTCAGAGTCATTCTCTGTATACCTCTGGAAATAGGTTAGACAAACAGTTGACTTCTCTCAAAATAATCTTCAGAGTTTGATTAGTCTCTTTTTTATTTAAAGAATAGTATGGAGGTGGTTTCTCCCATTATTAGTCTGCATCCATTTGACAAAAAAGTTTCTTACTCTATTTAGAATGAAGATTTTATCTTAATTTAATTGGAAAATTCAGATTTTACCAATTGATATCTCACCTTATCATAGGATTATTCATAATCTAATCATTCAAAAAAATTTAAGTCTCACCTATAAAAGGTTGATTTTTTTTATTAATATGGTAAAATATAATAAATAATTAAAGGAGAATTTTATTATGAAAAAGATTCTTAAGCACTCTGCTTTGCTTTTATCAGCTTTAGTACTTGTTGCCTGTGGGGCTTCGAAAAAGGCTAGTGATAATGGAACAGCTTCGAACTCGAATTTCGAAGTTTCAGTCAAAGACGGTATGTACATTTTACCGAAAGATGAGGATTCCTCTTCACACTATCTTGCGCTTCAAGTAGAAATAAAAAATAATCGCGATAAAACATTTAGTTTTACTAGCCGCGATATTACACTTTATAATGAAAAAGACGAAAAAGTAGAGCCACTCCAAATATACGAAACAGACAGTAAGACTAAGTTTATGTCTTATGGAGATAGTATTTCTAAAGGTAAGAGTGTAGCTGGTTATGTTGTGTATGAAATCGACAAAGATGCTAAATATGAGCTTCACTTTGCACCAAGTCTTTATGAAGATATCAAAGAACAATCAAAAAACAAAAACAATGATATTGCAATCAAGGTTGACCCTTCTAAATATGAAGACCATATTGATGAAGCCAAAGATGCGATGAAGAAATATGTTGATAGTGTTTTCTTAGATGGTGAAAATACTGGAGGGGGATCGAAGCTAAGTGTCACTGATAATAAAAATCAGATTATTGCACTTGCTGATGATAAGAAATCTTCTGATAAAGTTGATGAAATTTCAAATGATATTAAGGCAGATAAAGAAGAGTTCATTAAGAAGTTTGTAGAGTCATTTGGAAAAGGGTTCTATAACTACAAACCTTCTGATGCAGAACTTAGAACGTTCGCAGATGCTTACATCAAAGCAAACGCTAAGAGAGCAAAAGTTGATTACAAGGTGAAGACATACTTGCCAGATTATGCTGTCGTTTATGTAAGACCAGAGACAATTGACTTGGATAACTTGGATATTCATGAATTGAGCCGTAAATTCTACGAAGAAAATAAAGGAAAATACAGCAACTACTCAGAAGCTATGAAAGCTGGTGAGAAGTACATTTTAGAAAATGCACCAAGTCAATTTGATTCAACTCCACTAGACACTAGTGATAACATGAAGAAAGAGGGTTATGAAATTAAAATGACCAAGAAAGATGGAAAATGGACCATCGATACCTCTTCTAAAAACTATGACTTAAAAGATATGGCTCGCACATTCCGTGGAGGCATTGGATATTAAGGTTAAAAGTTCGAGTTTACCACTCGAACTTTTTTTCATTGCAATTGTGCAAAAATGAAAAAGATAGTAAAATAGATATATGATTATTTTACAAGCTAATAAAATTGAACGTTCTTTTGCAGGTGAAGTCCTTTTTGATAATATCAATCTGCAAGTCGATGAGCGAGACCGAATTGCCCTCGTTGGGAGAAATGGAGCAGGTAAGTCTACTCTTTTGAAGATTTTAGTTGGGGAAGAGGAGCCGACTAGTGGAGAAATCAATAAGAAAAAAGATATTTCTCTGTCTTACCTAGCCCAAAATAGCCGTTTTGAGTCTGAAAATACCATCTACGATGAAATGCTCCATGTTTTTGATGATCTACGTCGGACAGAGAAGCAACTTCGTCAGATGGAGTTGGAGATGGGTGAAAAGTCAGGTGAAGATTTGGATAAACTGATGGCGGATTATGATCGCTTATCAGAGAATTTTCGACAGGCTGGTGGTTTTACTTACGAAGCTGATATTCGAGCGATTTTGAATGGATTCAAGTTTGACGAGTCTATGTGGCAGATGAAAATAGCCGAGCTTTCTGGTGGTCAAAATACTCGTCTGGCTCTAGCAAAAATGCTCCTTGAAAAGCCTAATCTCTTGGTTTTGGACGAGCCGACCAACCACTTGGATATCGAAACCATTGCCTGGCTAGAGAATTACTTGGTGAACTATAGCGGTGCCCTCATTATTGTCAGTCACGACCGTTACTTTTTGGATAAGGTTGCGACGGTTACACTCGATTTAACCAAGCATTCTTTAGACCGTTATGTGGGAAATTACTCTCGTTTCGTTGAACAAAAAGAGCAAAAGCTAGCTACTGAGGCAAAAAACTATGAAAAGCAGCAGAAGGAAATCGCTGCTCTGGAAGACTTTGTCAATCGCAATCTAGTCCGAGCTTCAACAACCAAACGTGCTCAATCTCGCCGTAAACAACTAGAAAAAATGGAGCGTTTGGACAAGCCTGAAGCTGGCAAGAAATCAGCCAATATGACCTTCCAGTCTGAAAAAACGTCGGGAAATGTCGTTTTGACTGTTGAAAATGCTGCTATTGGCTATGATGGGGAAATATTGTCAGAACCTATCAATCTTGACCTTCGTAAAATGAATGCTGTTGCCATCGTAGGACCAAATGGTATTGGTAAGTCAACCCTTATCAAGTCTATCGTGGACCAGTTTCCTTTTATCAAAGGAGAGAAGCGTTTTGGTGCCAATGTTGAGGTCGGCTACTATGACCAGACTCAAAGCAAGTTGACACCAAGTAATACTGTTCTGGATGAACTTTGGAATGATTTTAAACTGACACCAGAAGTTGAAATCCGTAACCGTCTTGGCGCTTTCCTCTTCTCAGGGGATGATGTTAAAAAATCAGTTGGAATGCTGTCTGGTGGCGAGAAAGCTCGTTTACTGCTTGCCAAACTTTCAATGGAAAACAACAATTTCTTGATTTTGGACGAGCCGACCAACCACTTGGATATTGATAGCAAGGAAGTGTTAGAAAATGCCTTGATTGATTTTGATGGAACCCTTCTTTTTGTCAGCCACGACCGTTATTTCATCAACCGTGTAGCCACTCATGTTTTGGAATTGTCCGAGAATGGTTCGACTCTTTACTTGGGTGATTACGATTACTATGTTGAGAAGAAAGCAGAAGTAGAAGCGAGCCAGACAGAAGAAGTTTCAACTAGTAATCAAGCAAAAGAAACAAGTCCAGCAAATGACTACCAAGCCCAGAAAGAAAGTCAAAAAGAAGCCCGCAAGCTCATGCGACAAATAGAGAGTTTAGAGGCTGAAATCGAAGAGTTAGAAACTCAAAGTCAAGCCATTTCTGAACAGATGCTGGAAACCAACGACGCCGAAAAACTCATGGAATTGCAAGCTGAACTGGACAAAATTAGCCATCGTCAAGAAGAGGCTATGCTTGAGTGGGAAGAATTATCGGAGCAGGTGTAAAGATGAAACATCTAGGAAAGGTATTTCGTGAATTTCGAACAAGTGGGAAGTACTCCTTGAAAGAGGCGGCAGGTGAATCATGTTCAACCTCTCAATTATCTCGCTTCGAGCTTGGGGAATCTGATTTAGCAGTTTCTCGTTTCTTTGAGATTTTAGATAATATTCATGTGACTATTGAAAATTTCATGGACAAGGCTAGGGATTTTCAAAATCATGAACATGTTGCCTTAATGGCGCAGATTATTCCGCTTTACTACTCAAATGATATTGCTGGTTTTCAAAAGCTTCAAAGAGAACAACTTGAAAAGGCTAAAAGTTCGACCAATCCCCTCTATTTTGAGCTGAATTGGATTTTGTTACAGGGGCTGATTTGTCAAAGAGATGCTCATTACACGATGAGTCAGAGTGATTTGGAAAAAGTAGCAGATTATCTTTTCCGAACAGAAGAGTGGACCATGTATGAGTTGATTCTTTTCGGGAATCTCTATACTTTCTACAATGTGGACTATGTTGCTCGGATTGGCAGAGAAGTCATGGAGCGAGAAGAGTACTACAAAGAAATTGGTCGGCATCGTAAACTTGTTTTGATTTTAGCTCTGAACTGTTACCAGCATTGTTTGGAGAATCGTTCTTTTGCGAATGCGGACTATTTTGAGAGTTATGTGGAGAAGTTGATTGGAAATGGTATCAAGCTTTATGAGCGCAATATCTTCCATTATCTCAAAGGTTTCTCCCTCTACCAGAGAGACTTGAAAGAAGAGGGTTGTAGTCAGATGCAGGAGGCTATGCATATTTTTGATGTGCTTGGACTTCCAGAGCAAGTGGCTTACTATCAGGAACATTATGAAAAATTTGTAAATGCTTAAATTTCCCAAATAAGGGAAAAATAAAGAGACTCCTTTCAGTTTTGATACAATAGTTTCAAAATTTGAGAGGAGTTTTTTATATGAATCGACATGCAATCCAGTTGATTAGTCGTGGGGCTGTTAATAAAATAGGGAATATGCTCTATGACTATGGAAACAGTGTTTGGTTGGCATCGATGGGGACGATAGGACAGACTGTTCTTGGAATTTATCAAATTTCTGAGTTGGTTACATCGATTCTGGTCAATCCCTTTGGAGGAGTGATTTCAGACCGCTTTTCGCGTCGCAAAATTTTGATGACGACAGACTTGATTTGTGGCGTTCTCTGTTTAGCTATTTCTTTCATCAGAAATGATAGC
Organism: bacterium; assembly: GCA_905221435.1. Classification (GTDB taxonomy): domain Bacteria; phylum Bacillota; class Bacilli; order Lactobacillales; family Streptococcaceae; genus Streptococcus. The sequence continues at coordinate 40,992 of CAJNDD010000007.1, read as the reverse complement.
TTGATGATTGCTGCCTTGATTTTTGCCAATATTGTTCAGGCGGTTGCCTTTGCATTTTCTCGTACAGCTAACAAAGCCATTATAACTGAGGTTGTAGAGAAAGACGAGATAGTGACCTATAATGCTCGCTTAGAGCTCGTTTTGCAGGTTGTAGGCGTTAGCTCCCCTGTGCTTTCTTTCATCGTTCTACAATTTGCCAGTCTCCATATGACGCTTGTTTTAGATGCCATTAGTTTTTTCATCGCATTTATCTTAGTAGCTTTACTTCCCAAAAAAGAGACTCAGGAACAAGAGAAAAAGACTTTTAGTTGGAGAAATATTTTTGCTGATATGAAAGAAGGGATTCGCTATATTTGGCGCCAGCAAGAGATCTTTTTCCTTTTGGTAGTAGCTTCCAGTGTTAATTTCTTTTTTGCAGCTTTTGAATTTCTCCTCCCTTTTTCAAATCGACTATACGGGGTAGAAGGAGCTTATGCGAGTATTTTGACTATGGGCGCTATTGGTTCGATTATCGGAGCTCTTCTAGCTAGTAAAATAAAGGCAAGTGTTTATAATCTTTTGATTCTATTGGCTTTGACTGGAGTTGGAGTTTTTATGATGGGATTACCACTGCCAACTTTTCTTTCCTTTTCTGGAAATTTAGTTTGTGAACTGTTTATGACGATTTTTAATATTCACTTTTTTACTCAGGTGCAAACCAAGGTTGAGGGGGAATACTTGGGAAGGGTACTAAGCACAATTTTTACCTTAGCCATCCTATTTATGCCGATTGCAAAAGGCTTTATGACGGTGTTGCCAAGTGTTCATCTCTCTTCTTTTCTGATAATTGGAAGTGGTGTTGTTATCCTGTCTTGTCTATCCCTCGTTTATGTACGAAGTCATTTTGAAAAAGAGTTATAATTTCTCTTTTTTAGAAAATATTACACTACAAACCATTTTTCAGTCCTTCTCTATTGTGAGGAGGGCTTGATTTATGGTAGAATAGTTTTATGAATGAAAGAATGAATGAGTTAGTTGCCTTGCTCAACCGCTATGCGACCGAGTACTATACGAGTGACAATCCCTCGGTGTCAGATAGCGAGTATGATCGTCTCTACCGAGAGTTAGTCGAGTTGGAAGCTGCCTATCCAGATCAAGTTTTAGCGGACAGTCCGACCCATCGTGTTGGTGGTAAGGTTTTAGATGGTTTTGAAAAATACAGTCATCAGTATCCTCTTTATAGTTTGCAGGATGCTTTTTCACGTGAAGAGTTAGAAGCTTTTGATGCGCGTGTTCGTAAGGAGTTAGCCCATCCCACTTATATCTGTGAGCTGAAAATCGATGGTTTGTCTATCTCGCTTACATATGAAAAGGGAATTTTAGTAGTCGGTGCGACACGTGGGGATGGTTCTGTTGGTGAAAATATCACAGAGAACCTCAAGCGTGTCAAGGACATTCCTTTGACCTTGCCAGAAGAACTAGATATCACCGTTCGTGGAGAGTGTTATATGCCACGCGCTTCGTTTGACCAGGTCAACCAAGCTCGCCAAGAAAATGGGGAGCCTGAATTTGCCAATCCTCGTAATGCGGCAGCGGGAACCTTGCGTCAGTTGGATACGGCGGTAGTCGCCAAGCGCAATCTTGCCACTTTCCTCTATCAAGAAGCTAGCCCTTCTACTCGTGATAGTCAAGAAAAGGTCTTGAAGCATCTTGAACAGCTTGGCTTTGTGGTTAATCCTAAACGAATTCTAGCTGAAAACATAGATGAGATATGGGAGTTCATTCAAGAAGTAGGGCAAGAACGGGAGAAACTGCCCTACGATATTGATGGGGTGGTGATCAAGGTCAATGACCTAGCAGGTCAAGAAGAACTTGGTTTTACAGTTAAAGCGCCTAAGTGGGCAGTAGCCTATAAGTTTCCTGCTGAGGAAAAAGAAGCCCAACTCCTTTCAGTTGACTGGACAGTTGGCCGTACGGGTGTTGTGACCCCAACTGCCAATCTGACTCCTGTTCAGCTCGCTGGAACAACAGTTAGCCGAGCGACCCTGCACAATGTAGATTATATTGCTGAAAAAGATATCCGAAAATACGATACGGTTATCATCTATAAGGCTGGAGATATCATCCCTGCTGTTTTGCGTGTAGTAGAGTCCAAGCGTGTTTCTGAAGAAAAACTAGATATTCCGACTAATTGTCCAAGTTGTGACAGTCAATTGCTTCATTTTGAAGATGAAGTGGCTCTTCGTTGTATCAATCCTCGCTGTCCTGCTCAAATCATGGAAGGTTTGATTCACTTTGCCTCTCGAGATGCCATGAATATTACGGGGCTTGGACCGTCTATTGTTGAAAAACTTTTTGCTGCCAATCTTGTTAAGGATGTGGCGGATATTTACCGTTTGAAAGAAGACGATTTCCTCCTTTTAGAGGGTGTCAAGGAAAAATCTGCTTCTAAACTGTATCAGGCTATTCAAGTATCAAAGGAAAACTCTGCTGAAAAGCTCTTGTTTGGTCTGGGAATTCGCCATGTCGGAAGCAAGGCTAGCCAACTCTTGCTCCAACATTTCTACTCTATTGAAAATCTAGCCCAAGCTGATCCGGAGGAAGTAGCAAGTATTGAAAGCTTGGGTAGTGTGATTGCTAAAAGTCTTCAGACTTATTTTGCTACCGAGGGATCTAAAATTCTCTTAGACGAGTTGAAAGCAGCTGGAGTCAATCTGGACTACAAAGGACAGATGGTAGTAGCAGATGCAGCCTTGTCAGGTTTGACGGTTGTACTCACTGGGAAATTGGAACGTCTCACACGCTCAGAAGCCAAAAGCAAACTCGAAAGTCTGGGTGCCAAAGTTACAGGCAGTGTTTCTAAGAAAACGAACCTTGTCGTAGCAGGAGCAGATGCAGGAAGCAAGCTCCAAAAAGCACAAGAACTAGGTATCGAAGTTCGAGATGAAGCTTGGCTAGAAAGTTTTTAAATAATAGTTGAAAACTAGATGTCAGATAGTTTGAATAAAAAATTAAATTAGAAATTAGGAAAAGAAATGTATAATTACCCTGTAGTCATCCATTTTCATCGAAAAAATGGGGATTATGGTGCTTGTTCATTCAGTAGAAAACAGGCAGATGTTAAAGAAAATTTGTATTATGAAAATGACTATTTTGGAGCACAGTTCTCCTTTACAGTCAAAAGTGTTGAAAAACTGGAGTCTTTGACCTTTTCTGTTGAAATAGATGGAAAGACAAAAGACTATCTCGTCCGTTTCAACCATTATCCACTGTTGACTGAGATTTGGATCTTAGAAGGAGACGATACGGTTTACTATTCTGAAAATCCAGCTATCGCAAGTCCTTACTACAAAGACCAAAATCCTTTTGCTTTTGATAAAGCTATCCACAGCGCTAGTTTTGACCATCATTGGGGATACCAGGGAGAGTTGGGTTATAGTATCTCAGACTACCAGACAAGCTTTAAACTCTGGGCTCCTACAGCTACTGCTGTACAGGTGGTTGTTTATGAAAATACAAGTAACGACGCGCCTGTTTGGAAAACCTTTAATCTTGAACGTGGGAATAGCTATTCATACAGCCATAAGTACAATACTATTGGTGTTTGGAGTCTAGATCTGGATGAAAATCTTGCAGGTAAAGCTTATCAGTATCAGATCGAGTTTCCACACCACCAGACTTTGACACGAGACCCATATACTATCGCTACAAGCCCTGACGGAAAACGTTCTGTAATTCTATCTCATGAAGAGAGACAGGTAGAAGGCTTTGAAGTCAAACATGGTACGAAAGCTTCTTGGCGTTTGGAAAATCCTTGTAAAGCAGTTATCTGTGAGATGCATATTCGTGATTTTACAAAATCACCAACATCTGGTGTTCCAGAAAACCTTCGAGGAACTTTCCTTGGGGCTGCCCAGACAGGAACGACTAACCAATACGGCCAAGCAACTGCCTTTGACTATATCAAAGAACTTGGTTGCAACTATGTTCAACTTCAACCAATCTTTGATCGACACAAGGAATATGACGAGGAGGGAAATGTAACCTATAACTGGGGTTATGACCCTCAAAACTATAATGCGCCAGAACCAAGCTTCTCTAGCAATCCAGATGATCCTGGTCAGGTTATTCGAGACCTCAAGACCATGATTCAGGCTTATCATGATTCAGGAATTGGTGTCATTATGGACGTTGTTTACAACCACACCTTCTCAACGGTTGACGCACCCTTCCAAACAACTGTACCTGATTATTACTATCGTATGAATCCAGATGGAACCTTCCAAAATGGCACAGGTGTAGGAAATGAAACCGCAAGCGAACACGAAATGTACCGCAAGTATATGATTGACTCACTCCTTTATTGGGTGAAAGAATACAATATTGACGGTTTCCGTTTCGACTTGATGGGAATCCACGATGTCAAAACCATGCAGGCAATTCGTTGGGCACTTGATGAAGTTGATCCGCGTATTCTCACTTATGGAGAAGGTTGGGATATGGGGACAGGTCTTGCTCCTTATGACAAGGCTAAAAAGGACAATGCCTACCAGATGCCAAATATTGGATTCTTCAACGATGATCAGCGTGATGCGGTCAAAGGAGGAGAAGTTTATGGTACAATCAAGTCAGGATTTGTCAGTGGTGCTGCCACAGAACCAATCGTAGCCAAGGCAATTCTTGGTAGCCGAGAGTTGGGGTCATATCTTAGTCCAAACCAAGTCCTTAACTATGTAGAAGCCCATGATAATTACAATCTTCATGACTTGTTAGCAACCCTTCATCCAGATCAAAGTTCTGACCAGATTATGCGTAAGGTCGAGACAGCGACAGCCATGAACCTTCTCATGCAAGGTATGTCCTTTATGGAACTTGGTCAAGAGTTTGGACGGACTAAGTTGATTCCAACTGGTGAACACGGAGAACTCACTCCAGCAGACCGAGAACGCGCTATGAACAGTTACAACGCTCCTGATAGTGTCAATCAGGTAAACTGGGATTTGATCAATGAAAGACAAGAAAGCATTGAGTTTGTCCGTCAGATTATTCGACTGAAAACACAGACCAGTGCCTTCTCCTATCCTACATACGAAGAAGTTTACCGTCATGTCTTTGTCCACACAGCTGTAGAAAATAGCGGATGGATTGTTTACGAGATTCACGGCGGACCAGAACATCTATTGGTAGTATTCAATGCCAAGGGAACTTCCTTCTACTTTGAAAATGCAGGAAACCTTGAAATGCTAGTGACAAATAGTCGTTCTAAACAAGAAAATGTCATTGATGATATTAGTGTTGCGATTTTAACTGTTTTATAAGAAAATATGAAATTGATAAAAAGGAGATTGCATATGAAAAAGATGAAGAACATAATCCTACCTTTATTTTTGACATTTCTATCAGTTGTCCTAGTAGCATGTTCTACTAACAAGGACAATGGTACTTATCTTTATGAACCAACGAAAGAAGAAATTAGCAAATTAGTTGCAGGGTCAGGTCTTTCCGAAGAAAGTTTTGTATCCTTGCTTGGAGACGATTTTAAACTTTCTCTTTCATTGACAATTGATGGTGATAAGGGTGTTTTAACATTTGAAAGCAATGTGGCAGGTGTTAAAAATAATCAGACATATGATTTAAAGGTAAACCAAGCTAAAAAGACACTCCAACCAGCTACAGGAGGTACAGAAGTTCCCTACAAAATTTCTGGAGATGAATTGATGATCGATTTATCAAGTGTGGATAGTCGGGAAGCTGCAAATCTGACCTTACTAAAAAATGTTGTATTTAAACGCCAAAATAAATAATCTACAAAATCAGGAAAAGCTTTTCCTGATTTTATTTTCACCAAAAAACCAGTTGGAAATTGAAAAATACCGAATGTTTTGTTATCATACTAAGAAAATATATGTAAATTGTTCTTTTTTATGAAACAAATGAAAGCTTCATACAAGGTTAAGACAATTTTTCCAAAATTTTCAAGATATTTTTTAAGAAATTCCGTAAACTGCTTGAAAGTTATCTTAAAAGAGTGTATAATAGAATTATAGAAAACGCTTACAAAAGAGAGGGGATCGAATGAATAATCAAGAAGCATTAAGAACCTTTACTACAGGTGAAAACTTTCACCTCCAGCATTATTTAGGAGCACATAGAGAGGAGAAAAACGGAGAAATTGGCTATACTTTTAGGGTTTGGGCACCAAATGCACAAGCAGTTCATCTAGTTGGGGATTTTACTAATTGGATTGAGAATCAAATTCCTATGGTTCGTAATGAAGCGGGTGTTTGGGAAGTCTTTACTAGTCAGGCTCAGGAAGGTCAGATTTATAAATATCATATCACGCGTGCAAATGGTCACCAGATTATGAAGATTGATCCGTTGGCAGTTTATTTTGAAGCTAGACCGGGTACAGGAGCAGTTCTGACCAATATCCGTGAAAAGAAGTGGAAAGATGGCCTTTGGCTAGCGCGTCGCAAGCGTTTGGGATTTTTCGATCGACCAGTTAATATATACGAGGCCCATGCAGGATCTTGGAAGAGAAATCCAGACGGTAGTCCCTATACTTTTTCGCAACTGAAAGACGAGTTGATTCCATACTTAGTTGAGATGAACTATACACATATTGAGTTCATGCCTCTAATGGCTCACCCACTTGGCTTGAGCTGGGGCTATCAGCTTATGGGTTACTTTGCTTTTGAACATTCCTATGGCAGACCTGAGGAATTCCAAGATTTCGTTGAAGAGTGTCATATAAATAATATCGGTGTTATCGTCGACTGGGTTCCAGGTCATTTCACTATTAATGATGATGCCTTGGCATATTATGACGGTACACCAACTTTTGAATACCAAGACCATAACAAGGCTCATAACTATGGCTGGGGTGCTCTGAATTTTGACCTCGGGAAAAATGAGGTCCAGTCTTTCTTGATTTCAAGTATTAAATTTTGGATTGATTTTTACCACTTAGATGGTATTCGAGTCGATGCAGTGAGCAATATGTTGTATCTAGATTATGATAATGCTCCTTGGACTCCAAACAAAGACGGTGGAAATCTTAACTATGAAGGTTATTATTTCCTTCAACGGTTAAACACAGTGATTAAGTTAGCTCATCCAGACATCATGATGATTGCAGAAGAAAGTTCATCAGCAACAAAGATTACTGGTATGAAAGAAATGGGCGGCCTTGGATTTGACTATAAATGGAATATGGGCTGGATGAATGATATTCTCCGTTTCTATGAGGAAGATCCGATTTATCGCAAGTATGATTTTAATCTTGTGACTTTCAGCTTTATGTATGTTTTCAATGAAAACTATCTCCTACCTTTCTCACATGATGAAGTGGTTCATGGCAAGAAGAGTATGATGCATAAGATGTGGGGTGATCGCTACAATCAGTTCTCTGGTCTGCGCAATCTCTACACCTATCAAATTTGTCATCCAGGTAAGAAACTTTTGTTCATGGGTAGTGAGTACGGGCAATTCCTAGAATGGAAGTCTGAGGAGCAGTTGGAATGGTCTAATCTAGAAGATCCGATGAATGCCAAGATGAAACATTTCACTTCTCAACTCAATCAATTCTATAAAGACCATCGCTGTCTATGGGAAATTGATACTAGTTATGACGGTATAGAGATTATCGATGCGGATAATAGAGATCAGAGTGTCCTTTCCTTTATTCGTAAGGGCAAGAAGGACGAAATGTTAGTCTGTGTCTTTAATATGGCACCAGTTGAGCGTAAGGACTTTACGATTGGTTTACCTGTTGCAGGTATTTACGAAGAAGTTTGGAATACAGAATTAGAAGAATGGGGAGGTGTGTGGAAAGAGCACAATCAAACAGTTCAGACTCAAGAAGGCTTATGGAAAGATTATGAGCAGACTTTGACCTTTACCTTGCCTGCTATGGGAGCAAGCATCTGGAAGATCAAGCGTCGTTTGAAACCAACTAAAACTGTCGCAAATAAAACTCAAAAAGGAGTAGAAAATGAAGAATGAAATGCTAGCTTTGATCCTTGCCGGTGGGCAAGGAACACGTCTCGGAAAACTCACTCAAAGCATTGCTAAACCAGCCGTGCAATTCGGTGGGCGCTACCGTATTATTGACTTCGCGCTTTCAAACTGTGCTAACTCTGGGATTCACAATGTCGGTGTGATTACACAATACCAACCCCTTGCCTTGAACAACCACATCGGAAATGGTTCGAGCTGGGGACTAGATGGCATTAACACAGGTGTTTCTATCCTTCAACCCTACTCTGCAAGTGAAGGAAACCGTTGGTTTGAAGGGACTAGTCACGCTATCTACCAAAATATTGACTACATCGACAGTATCAACCCAGAGTATGTTTTGATCCTTTCTGGTGACCACATCTACAAGATGGACTACGATGATATGCTTCAGTCCCATAAGGATCACAATGCCAGTTTGACGGTAGCGGTTCTAGATGTTCCTCTCAAAGAAGCTAGTCGTTTTGGTATCATGAATACGGATGCCAACAACCGTATCGTTGAATTTGAAGAAAAACCTGCTCAACCTAAATCTACAAAGGCTTCTATGGGGATTTATATCTTTGACTGGAAACGACTTCGCAATATGCTTGTTGCTGCTGAAAAGAGCAATGTGGATATGTCAGACTTTGGTAAGAACGTTATCCCTAACTATCTCGAGTCTGGTGAAAGTGTCTATGCTTATGAATTTAATGGCTACTGGAAAGACGTTGGTACGATTGAGTCACTTTGGGAAGCCAACATGGAGTACATCTCACCAGAAAATGCCTTGGATAGTCGCAATCGTCAGTGGAAGATCTACTCAAGAAACTTGATCTCACCACCCAACTACTTTGGTGCGCATGCTCACGTTGAAGATTCATTGGTTGTGGATGGCTGTTTTGTAGATGGAACGGTTAAACGTTCGATTCTTTCAACAGAAGCACAAGTACGTGAAGGTGCTGAGGTCGTTGATTCTGTTATCATGAGTGGGGCTATTATTGGCCATGGAGCAAAGATTACTCGTGCTATTATTGGTGAGGGTGCTATTATTGCAGACGGCGTAGAGATTGACGGAACTGATGAAGTACAAGTAGTAGGATACAATGAAGTAGTGGGGGTAGCAACAGATGAAGATTGATAAATATTCAGCCATTTTAGGAAACACGGTTGGTTTTCATGATATGTCAACGTTAACAGAACACCGTCCGGTAGCTAGCTTGCCTTTCGGTGGGAAATACCGTTTGATTGACTTCCCCCTTTCCAGTCTTGCAAATGCGGGTGTTCGTAGTATCTTTGGTATTTTCCAACAAGACAATATCAGCTCAGTCTTCGACCATATCCGTTCAGGTCGTGAGTGGGGCTTGTCAACCCTTCTAAGTCACTACTATCTAGGAATTTACAATACTCGTGTTGAAAGCAGTACAGTTGGAAAAGAGTATTACCAACAACTTCTTACCTACTTGAGACGTTCAGGTTCAAACCAAACCGTTTCGATTAACTGCGATGTACTGGTGAATATTGACTTGAATCAAGTCTTCCACCTACACAATACAACGAATGGTCCGATTACAGTTGTATATAAGAAACTTCCGAAGAAAGATATTTCAGATGTGAATGCTATCTTGGAAATTGATGAAACAGACCATGTTCGTTCGCATAAACTCTTTGATAATAAATCTACGGATGAACTCTTCAATATGTCTACAGATATCTTTGTTGTGGACACTCCTTGGTTGATTGAACGACTTGAAGAAGAAGCTCAGAAAGAATATCCTGAAAAGTTGCGCTATGTTCTTCGCGATTTAGCTGCAAAAGAAGGAGCTTTTGCTTACGAATACACAGGCTACTTAGCAAACATTCATTCTGTTCAGTCCTATTATCAAGCAAATATCGACATGCTTGAGTCTAAAAAATTCTACTCTCTCTTCTCACCAAATCAAAAGATTTACACAAAAGTTAAGAATGAAGAACCAACCTACTATGCGAATACTTCAAAAGTAAGTACTTCTCAGTTTGCTTCTGGTAGTATCATTGAGGGTGAAGTAGTTCAGTCCGTCCTATCTCGTAACATTCATGCTCACAAGGATAGTGTAGTGAAAAACAGCCTTCTTTTCCCTCGTGTTGTGATTGGTCAAGGAGCCCAAGTTGAGTATGCAATCTTGGACAAAGGGGTTGAAGTTGCTGACGGTGTCGTTATTCGCGGTACTGCAGAACACCCAGTTGTAGTCAAAAAAGGCGAAAAAGTTACAGAGGATATTCATTCATGAAAATTTTATTCGTAGCAGCAGAGGGTGCGCCCTTTTCAAAAACAGGTGGTTTGGGAGACGTCATTGGCGCTCTTCCCAAATCACTAGTAAAGGCAGGACACGAAGTTGCGGTTGTCTTACCTTACTATGACATGGTAGAGGCTAAGTTCGGCGACCAGATTGAGGATGTTCTTCACTTTGAAGTGAGTGTAGGATGGCGTAGACAGTACTGTGGTATTAAGAAGACCGTTTTGAATGGTGTTACCTTCTACTTCGTAGACAATCAAACGTATTTCTTCCGAGGTCATGTTTACGGAGATTTCGATGATGGTGAACGTTTTGCCTTCTTCCAACTGGCTGCTCTTGAAGCCATGGAGCGAATTGATTTCATTCCAGATATTCTCCATGCCCATGATTATCACACCGCTATGATTCCTTTCCTCTTGAAGGAAAAATACAGATGGATTCAGGCATATCAAGGAATCAGAACCGTTTTAACTATTCATAATTTAGAATTCCAAGGTCAATTTTCTGAAGGAATGTTGTGGGATTTGTTCGGTGTTGGTTTTGAACGCTATGCTGATGGCACCCTTCGCTGGAATGATTGTCTCAACTGGATGAAAGCAGGTATTCTCTACGCGGATCGTGTCACAACCGTTTCCCCTAGCTATGCGCATGAGATTATGACTAGCCAATTCGGTTGTGGTTTGGATCAGATTCTTCGTATGGAGTCAGGTAAGGTTTCAGGTATTGTTAATGGAATCGATACTGATCTCTATAATCCAGAGACAGATGCTCTTTTAGACTATCATTTTGATAAGGATGACTTGTCAGGAAAAGCACAAAACAAAGCAAAATTGCAAGAGAGAGTTGGTCTACCTGTGCGAGCAGATGTTCCTCTGGTTGGGATTGTCTCTCGATTGACACGCCAAAAAGGTTTTGATGTAGTTGTAGAAAGCTTGCATCGTTTCTTACAAGAGGACGTTCAAATCGTTCTTTTAGGAACAGGTGACCCGGCTTTTGAACATTCCTTCTCTTGGTTTGCTCAAGTCTATCCTGACAAGCTATCAGCAAATATCACTTTCGATGTCAAGCTCGCTCAAGAAATCTACGCAGCTTGTGATCTCTTCCTCATGCCAAGTCGTTTTGAACCATGCGGCTTGTCTCAAATGATGGCGATGCGCTATGGAACTCTACCATTGGTTCATGAGGTTGGTGGACTAAGAGATACAGTTCAATCCTTCAATCCAATCGAAGGAAGTGGAACTGGATTTAGCTTTGACAATTTAACACCATACTGGCTTAACTGGAGTTTCCAAACAGCCTTGGATGTTTATAAGAACCAGCCAGATGTTTGGAGAAATCTACAAAAACAAGCTATGGAATGTGATTTCTCATGGGATACAGCCTGCAAGTCTTATCTTGACCTGTACCATAGTTTAGTCAACTAATAGATAAAATCGTATGATTCTTTCATACGATTTTTGGGCTGTTTAGAAAAGAGGAGAAGTGATGACGCAAGTAAAAGGCCTCTGTGTCATGGATGTTGATGGCACCCTGATAGCAGAAGAAGTGATTGATCTTTTAGGAAAAGAAGCAGGTTGCGAAGCCGAAATTTCGCAGATTACAAGACAGGCAATGCTAGGTGAACTGAACTTTGAAAGGAGTTTACGATCGAGAGTGGCTTTGTTAAAAGGTCTTCCGATTTCGGTCTTTGATACTGTCTTCAAATCCATTCATCTTTCCCAAAATGCTCAAGAATTTATCTCCATACTTCAAAAGAATGGTATTCTAGTCGGTCTAGTGTCTGGTGGATTTACACCAATAGTTGAGAGATTAGCAAAATCCCTTGGTATCTCCTATTTCTCTGCCAACCAGTTGGAAGTCAAAGACGGTTTTTTAATAGGTCGACTAGTAGGTGAAATTGTGACAGGTCAAGTAAAACAAGCTACTCTTGAGAAATGGAGAAAAGAACTGAAACTTCCCAAAGAAAGAACGTTTGCCATCGGTGATGGTGCCAATGACCTCTTGATGTTAAAGTCAGCAGGTCACGGTATAGCCTTTTGTGCCAAGGAGGTCGTAAAAGCAGAGATAGCTTGTCATGTAGATACGAGGGATTTTTTGGAAGTTCTACCTTTGATTGATTTCTTAGAATGAGAGGGAACTATGAAAATTGTAATTGCACCCGATTCTTTTAAAGAAAGTTTGGTTGCAGAACAGGTTGCCCAAGCTATAAAAAGAGGTTTCCAACAATCGCTTGCAGATGTAGAATGTCTGCTATGCCCAGTTGGTGATGGTGGCGAAGGAACTGTAGATGCCATTCGACATTCTCTTGACCTCGAAGAAAAATGGCAAGAGGTGACGGGACCTTTTGGCCTAAATGAAGCAATGCGCTACTTTCAGAAAGATCAAACAGTGCTCTTTGAAGTTGCTGACTTGGTTGGATTAGGGAAGATTCCTCATGAGAAACGAAATTCCCTCAACCTCCAAACTCGCGGTATTGGGGAGCTGATTCGCAACCTCATTGACCAAGGGATTAAAGAAATCTATATCGGCGTTGGCGGTACGGCTACTAATGATGGCGGAATAGGTATAGCTGCTGGTTTGGGGTATCAGTTTTATGATAAGAAAGGGAAAGAATTGCCGGCTTGCGGTCAGACTTTGTTTGAGTTTGAGTCAGTTTCTAAAGATGAGCTATATAGGATTCCTGAAGGTCCGGATTCGCATTTTAGCAGATGTTGAGAGCCCTTTATGTGGTCATCGAGGGGCAACCTATACATTTGGAAAACAAAAGGGCTTGGACCCTGCTTTGTTTGAAACAGTAGATCTGGCTATACAGCGGTTCTATGAAAAATTCTCGCCTTCAATCCTATCTCTTAAAGGAGCAGGAGCAGGAGGCGGGATTGCTGCGGGTCTCTGTGCCTTTGTTCAGGCTGATATCGTATCTGGGGTTGACACCTGTTTAGATTTGATAGACTTTGACAAGAAAGTTGCAGATGCTGACTTGGTTATCGTTGGAGAAGGCAGACTGGACAGTCAAAGCTTTGCTGGAAAAGCTCCTATCGGTGTAGCAAAAAGAACCCCTAACGGAGTTCCTGTTATCGCTATTTGTGGTAGTCTTGCCGACGATTTGCCTCCCCTACCATTCGAAAATATACAAGCTGCTTTTTCCATTTTAGAGAAAAGTGAACCTTTAGAAGATAGTCTGAAAAAAGCAAGCCTCTATTTAGAGCACACAGCAGCCAATATTGGTCGGTTATTAAAGTTGAGGAAAGATTAGCCGAACCATTTTTTCCAGATGGATTTTTTAGGAGCCTCTGCCTTTTTCTCTTCCCAGAGGTCTGAGAAAGCAAGTCTAAGGTCCTTCTCGTCCACTTGAACAGGTTCATTCGTGTGAATAACTAGACCAAAAGGAGAGGTTATATGATCGTCTGAAACAATAGTCGCCTGGCAGTTGCTTTCCTTTGCTTGTTTTAAGTAAAAGACCTGTTTGTCAAACTCGATATTTGGAGAGATCTTCACAAAAAGTGCCTCTACCTTTTCTTGAAAACCCTCTAAAATAGAGAAAAATCCATGTTCTAATTCAGAACTATTGGCAGTACTGATATCCGCGTAGCCAAGAACTCTTTCCTCGAAAGTCCCGAGATAGCGGCGTTGTTCGTCAGGGTTTAATTTCGGGCCACCATGAGCTTTTTCTAGTAGTTGTTTTGATAAATCTGTCATAAAAACAGTATATCACAAAAATCGCAAGAAAACAGACAAAAGAAAGCGATTACTTTATAAAGTTAAGGAAAATTTGCACAAAGATAACGTTTTTTCTTGAAAAACGCTTATTTTTAAGGTATCATAGAGGTGTAAAAAATTTAACTCAAAGGAGAGTAAAAAATGTCAATTATTACTGATGTTTACGCTCGCGAAGTCCTAGACTCACGCGGTAACCCAACACTTGAAGTAGAAGTTTATACTGAATCAGGTGCTTTCGGACGTGGTATGGTTCCATCAGGAGCTTCTACTGGTGAACACGAAGCAGTTGAACTTCGCGACGGTGACAAATCTCGTTACGGTGGTCTTGGTACACAAAAAGCTGTTGACAACGTAAACAACATCATCGCCGAAGCTATCATCGGCTACGATGTACGTGACCAACAAGCTATTGACCGTGCTATGATCGCACTTGACGGTACTCCTAACAAAGGTAAATTGGGTGCAAACGCAATTCTTGGTGTGTCTATCGCTGTAGCTCGTGCTGCTGCTGACTACCTTGAAATCCCACTTTACAGCTACCTTGGTGGATTTAACACTAAAGTTCTTCCAACTCCAATGATGAACATCATCAACGGTGGTTCTCACTCAGATGCTCCAATCGCTTTCCAAGAATTCATGATCGTACCTGCTGGTGCACCATCATTCAAAGAAGCTCTTCGTTGGGGTGCTGAAATCTTCCACGCTCTTAAGAAAATCCTTAAATCACGTGGTTTGGAAACTGCCGTAGGTGACGAAGGTGGATTCGCTCCTCGTTTCGAAGGAACTGAAGACGGTGTTGAAACTATCCTTGCTGCGATCGAAGCTGCTGGATATGTTCCTGGTAAAGACGTATTTATCGGATTTGACTGTGCTTCATCAGAATTCTACGATAAAGAACGTAAAGTTTACGACTACACTAAATTCGAAGGTGAAGGAGCTGCTGTACGTACTGCTGCAGAACAAATCGACTACCTTGAAGAATTGGTAAACAAATACCCAATCATCACTATCGAAGATGGTATGGACGAAAATGACTGGGACGGTTGGAAAGCTCTTACTGAACGTCTTGGTGGTAAAGTTCAATTGGTTGGTGACGACTTCTTCGTAACAAACACTTCTTACCTTGAAAAAGGTATTGCAGAAGGTGCTGCTAACTCAATCCTTATCAAAGTTAACCAAATCGGTACTCTTACTGAAACATTCGACGCTATCGAAATGGCGAAAGAAGCTGGTTACACTGCCGTTGTATCACACCGTTCAGGTGAAACTGAAGATTCAACAATCGCTGACATCGCAGTTGCAACAAACGCAGGACAAATCAAGACTGGTTCACTTTCACGTACAGACCGTATCGCTAAATACAACCAATTGCTTCGTATCGAAGACCAACTTGGTGAAGTAGCTGAATACCGTGGATTGAAATCATTCTACAACTTGAAAAAATAAAATAGTTCAGTGAACTATTTTATCCCGAACCTTGAAATTCAACAGTTCGGCCGTTGATTTAACAACGTTTCAAGCCCCTCGGATTTTATCCGAAGGGCTTTTTTTCTGTTCAGGGGGCAAAAAAGAGGACTTGTTTATGATATAATAGACAAAAACACTTGTATTAGAAAGCATTTATGTCTAAAGAAATTGATATTGAGTATTACCACCAGTTAGCCTTGCAAAAGCAAAAAGAGCATCGCAAAGTATTAGCTAATCTAAAGAAAAAGCCACCAAAAAATCTAGATAAGATAGCTCAGCAGATTCACGAAGAAGTTTTTGCTGAGATTGATTGTACTGCCTGTGCTAACTGTTGCAAGACATTGGGACCCGACTTTAAAGAAACTGATATTACCCGTATTGCCAAATATTTTAAGATGAAATTACCAGCCTTTGAAGCAGAGTTTTTACAAGTTGATGAAGATGGAGATAAGGTTTTCAAATCCATGCCTTGCCCCTTTCTAGGAGGGGATAATCTCTGCTCCATCTATGATGTTCGTCCCAAGGCCTGCCGAGAATTTCCCCATACAGATCGTAAGAAGATTCATCAAATCAACCATTTGACGATTAAGAACACCTTGACCTGCCCTGCAGCTTATCTCTTTGTTGAGAAACTAAAGGATAAGTTATAGAAATTTACACCTTTAGATCTTGTACAAATATTCTAGGGCGGAAGTATCTTGTACTTGCTAGAATATAGATAGAATTGAACATGGCCTAAAAGCTATTATGTGAAAAAGAAAAAATTACCTAGAATAAGAAGAACTAACGTTAATTTTCCTATTTTCACTTTGCTTTTAACGACCTTTGTATTTCATGGAGGTAAGAAGAAAAAGATGATGCATCAATTCAACCAAACCATGGATTATTTGGAGCAGCAACTGACTGGAGAAGTGGATATGAAAAGATTTCAGCAGCTATCAGGCTATTCTTATCCTCTCTTTAGCAGACTCTTTTCCATCCTAGCAGATATGACCTTAGCAGAATACTTACGCAATCGCCGGCTGTCAGAAGCAGTGACAGACTTGCGAGAAAGCTCTGACAAAATCATTGACATAGCCATGAAATACGGTTATGATTCTGCGGATGCTTTCAGCGCAGCCTTCAAGAAATTCCATGGGGCAACTCCCTCAGAAGTTCGAAATGGAAAACCTTATCGGGTCTTTCCTAGACTTCAATTATCCTTAAAGATTACAGGAGGAAAGAACATGGATATCAAGATTCAAAAGAAACCTGCTTTTACCGTGGCAGGTGTCCTATTGGAAGCTATTGACAATAGCCAGTGCCCGTCTGCTTGGGAGCAGCTCTATGCAACTCACGGCTTTGAAAGCCTAGAAAGTCTAGGCAGTGGCCAATCCTTTGGCGTCTGCTCGGAAGTCAAAGAAGGTGAAATCATCAACTACATGGCAGCTTATGATGTGACGGATAAAACTAAAGCAGAAGAACTAGGTCTGTCCATCAAAGATGTCCCAGCTGCTGAATATGCTATCGTCCCAGTCAAAGGCCCTATACCAGCAAGCATCCACCATGCTTGGAAATATGTCTTGGAGGTCTTTTTCCCAGAAACAGGTTATCGCCACTCAGGAGCACCAGACTTTGAAGTTTACACCGAGGGAGACATGTCCTCGCCAGACTATCAAATGGAACTCTGGATACCAGTGACCAAGGACTAGATCAATTTCTGATTTTTTATAAAGATGCAAACCCAACTCTGTAGAAAGAACCTCTACAGAGTTTTTTTATTGTGGAAATTCATGTCTATAAATCAAACATACCCTATTTTTTGTTTGGAATTTATGGGGTATGAGTAAAGTTATCTCGGTATAATAGTCCCATAGAAGATAAGGAGGCATGAATATGCAGATGTATTTTGGAGATGTGTCGCTTTGCTATAGCTATTCATTGGCAATGGCTCTGGATAGCTATGGTTATGATTTTAAAGCAGAGTTTTTAGAGGCAATTATGGTGATGGGCAATGGCGCTAGTATCGTAAAGGAAGATGAACGACACCCTCTAGTATTCTTTGATAATGGAATGCCAGATCTTTCCATCTCTCATTCCTTAAAAATACTTGGATTTGACCATGAAGACTTCTATCTAAAAGATGGATCGGAAGTAGATTTGGAAGAGGTTAAAGGAAAGTTAGAAACCTTTCTGTCCAATGGTCCTGTTGTACTGGGACCTCTTGATATGGGCCATCTGTCCTACAATCCCAACCACACAATCCTTTATGGTGTGGATCACTTCGTAACCGTGTATGACATTGATGGTCAGTATCTCTATTTACATGATCCAGCTGGTTTTGCCTGTATGAAGGTTGCTTTTAATGACATTTTAGAAGCTTGGAAGGCGGAGGCTATTGACTATAAGCGTGGAGCTTATTCCATGTGGGGAAATTTTAAGAAGGTCAAGAGTCCTAGTCAGACTGAAATCTATCAGGAAACAGCAAGGATTATGAAAAACCGATATCTGAATGGTCAAAGTGGTGTTTTGGAATGTTATGCAAAAGCAGTTGCTGAAAACGGCTTAAATGTCGAGCAAAAACAATTGCATCAGTATTTCAGCTTTAAACTTGCTGCTGTTCGAAATCTCTATCTCAGTAAATTCTTAAAAGATCATAATTCCAAAGGAGCAAGATTAAAAGAGGAATTAGCTACTTTATTTGGCCAAGCCCATCTTTCATGTTTAAAAGAAGATTATCAAGAACTAGCCCACTTGCTCTATCAGATAGCTGAAGTGGATGGTCGCTTTAGAGATTTATATGTAAATAAGTAAGTCTAGGGGCGCTCCTAACTTTTATAAAATGGCAAGTAAAAGCAGTTTTTCGTAAAATGAAGAACTGCTTTTTGATTATGGTATAATGAAGTAAGAAAATAGCTCATTCTACTTAAAAATGAAGGGAGAACTCCTATGCCTAGACCAAAAACAAAAGAGGAATTAGTGCTAGCCTCTAAGGGAAATTATGAGAAGCTCAATCTCCTCATTTCTCAGTTGAGTCAGGAAGAGTTGATGATTCCATTTGATTTTTCAAAAGACCAAAAGAAAAAAGAAGCTCACTGGAAAAGAGATAAAAATCTACGGGATGTCCTGATCCATCTCTATGAATGGCATCAGTTACTTTTGACCTAGGTAGATTCTAATCAAACAGGTCATGAGAGACCTTTTCTCCCTGAGCCTTATAATTGGAAAACTTATGGGGAAATGAATGTCGCATTTTGGAAGAAGCACCAGAAAACGTCTTTAGAAGAAGCGACTAGACTACTAGAGCAATCGCATGAAGAGGTTTTAGAGTTGTTGGAAGGCTTCAGCAATGACCAACTCTTTACCAAAGGTGTTTATAAGTGGACGGGTGGGACAAGTCTAGGTTCCTACTTTGTGAGTGCCACTTCCAGTCACTATGATTGGGCTATTAAAAAGCTCAAAGCTCATCAGAAAAATTGTAAGAAACGTTAATTGAAGAGTTTATGAAGGTTGGAAAAGCTTCTTCTAAGCTTCGAATAGCTTAGTTCTCGTGATTTTTGAGCCATTCTAGCTTTAGAATCCTTCTAAAATTAAAATTTAAAGCTGTCATAGACTTAGAATAGCTCTAAAACATTTATATCAATGCAATTCTAAACTTAGAATTGCCTTGATATTAAAGTAATTAGACTGTTCGACGCTTAGAATGCCTTGATTCTGAGAAATGTTGACTAGAAAATAATTCGAATAGCTTTTTTCTGATATAGGATGATAGATAGATGGGTGATATGATGAGCATACAAAAAGAGAAAGTTAGAAAAGAGTTGGTGTCCCTCTGTTTGGGAGAGCTTGCAGCCGTTCTATCCTTTTGGTTGTGTTTTTTCCTTTTGCAAAATCGACTTGGTGATTGGAAGAGTCTAGTCACCATTCTCTATCCTTTGTCTTTACTGACATTTATTTTGCTTCAAGGTTCAATCTATTGGGCAATTTTGATTAGAAGACTGTCGAATCCCCAGTTCGGAAGTGGAAGTGTCCCCAAACTATATGGTGGTTTCAGAATACTAGACCTTGTTTTACTTATTTCAGACTTTCCTTTTATTGTCTGGAATACACAGAGTTTACAAGTGGCTATCTTAGCCACATTGATACAGCTTTTTGCTCTTATCGAATGGGTTAATTATTTCCTCGTACGTCTGTCTTATAGTTTGAACCCACTTGTTTTATGGAGACGAATTACCAAGGGTAAACTTGAAAAAAGCAGAATAGCTAAGGAGTTGGGGTAGGGGCGTCTATCATTGTTTTGATTTCAAATATAGCAGAAAAGTTTTATGTAAGTATTTAGAGGAGAAAAAGGTAGATGAAAAAATTTTTAAAAATCCTATTCATAACTGTATTGGTTTTTCTAACTTTGTTTGGTCTATATCGTGTCTACCAAAAGAATTATTATAAAGGAGTGTATGAATCTTTAAGTAATGCCTTTCTAGAGATGAACTATGCAGAGATAAATAGTGGTGTTTTACCTGGACTAGCTGATTTTAGTAAAGCTGTTGACGGAAGTCAGTCGTTTAGAGAACCAGACTGGATAATTCCCATAGGGCTTGATGCAGGCTTGTCTGAAAATGAAAGTTTAGAAGTGATTGTAGGTTTTGAAGAAACTTTTATTATTGAATACCAGCAACTATTATCTGATGGGAGATATCTATTTATTAGATACAATTATAAGAATAAAAATCTTAACCAAACTATCGAAATTTCGGATTCTAAAAGTTCACTGGCATACTACTTAGCTGGGTATAATATAAGAAATAAGGATAGCGGGGAGATAAATTTGGAGTCGTATTTTAAGAGAGCGGGCACTGTGGAAAAACCAAATTTTTACTTAACTAATCCCAACGAAGCACTAGAGTATTTAAAGCCTTATGGGATTGATGAAGCTTGGATTAAAGAAAAATCCCACTTTATGCTCTATGATGTCGTTCTAGAACGCTGGTTCAAAAATGGTAGTCAACGCTACTCAGTTGAGAATCTTGGGGATGTAGAAATTGTGCCACTCAGTTTTTCTGAATAGAGTAACTGAACTGATAATAGATATAGTAGTGTTGTATGAAATAAAAAATGTATCGGACGAAAAACAAAAATAATGAATCCGCTACTGGAATCTATGCCTTTTCATAAAATAAAGGAGAGCGGGAATGAATATTTTAAAACTACAGGAACAAATTGACAGTACGAAGTACTGGGATTCCTACGCATTAGACTTTAGAGCTTCATTTTTCGGGGACGAATGTAAACTCTATATCGAGATTGAAAATGGCAAATCGGATCAGTATTGCTGGGAGATAATTTTCTACCGTTGTTTTAAGGTTGACTATGAGACGGATGCTGGTTGGACATGTTGGGAAAGTGATACTGGTACAAGAAATTTCAATATGAAAGATATTCCTTTTGAAAATCTCATGTCTCACACTGTACATGACATTAGACTTATCGAAGAGAAAAATGATATGATACAAGCTACAATTACTTTATCAAGTATGTTAATTAAGATTGTGTGCCAAGAAATTCAAGTCTCTAAGGTTTTAGTCAGAGAACAGAACTTCTTTTGGGAGCCTTAATTCTATTAACTTGAGGTAGATAAGAATGATTATTGAGGATTTAAGAGAACTACTACTATCAATAGCGGAAGAAGATGCTATCATTTCAACTTTATTTTCATTTTTTATTAGAAACAAAGGATATTCAACTCAGATATTGGAAGATATTATTTTTTATGGAGTGGCAATAGGTTGGTTTGAAATCGTTAATGTAGAAAATGATAATATTCCTTATACGGATATTGAGTGGAAAATTGATAATGACTTTCAAGAAGTTGTTTTTTGCGATAATGATTTTGCTGTAAAGACTTTATTTACACAGGAAGGTGGAATTCCAGAATTATTCAGGAAATTTATTTTATGACAGAATGCTCAATCAATTCCTGTCCTCCATTTAAAATCTCTGACAGATTTGTTAGGATTGACTCTTAATCTTAGAATTATTTATAAATAGGATATATGATAGTAAAAGCTATTACATGACTTGATAAGGAAATTGGAGAAGTAGAGGTTGTCGTGGCATATGAAAAATATGAAATTAAATGTTTTTCTTATCTTTTTAAAAATGAAAAAGTAGGAGTCTAATCATATGGAACTAGGTAAATTTAATTTTAAAAATAGTGGTCAGTCGCTAGCAGAATTGGGTGTTGCAAGTTATGCATATACATATCAAGATATGTTGGCATATATTGACTGGATAGAGTCGAAAAAGTTTATGATTCTTGGTGGGGATGTCTATGTAGAAGGAGATGAAGGATTTGAATTGACTTATGATAGTTGGTATTATTCTCCTAAAAATAATGGTAGCGACTTACTCCAGTCAATTTCTGTAGCAAAAGATTATATCAACCAGTATATAGATAGTAATGGAAAACATTTTTATTTTACAGTAGTTACTTCAGCATAGATGGAATTGATAGTCAAAAAGAATTGCTCAGTGTAAATAGAAATCATAAATATAAGTAGGATAGGAAATTATTGAGAAAATAGAACTAGAGATGTTATGGATTAAATGAGGTGAAAAATGATTGATGAATTGAAGAAAAAGATTGCTTCTAGCGAGGGTGTAGATTTTGCACCATTTGGAAAGGGGATTTCTGATGAATGGATTATAAAAGCTGAGAAAAGATTAAATTTTACTTTTCCTGAAACATATAAGTGATGGCTGAAAAATTATATGGGGGAGAGATTTATGGAGAAGAAATATTCAGTATTTATGGATTAGATTTTGATACTGTTGTAGGAGGAGATCTTGTTTATATAAACGAGCTGAATCGAAAAGAAGGGTTCAGTAATTCTGAGCAATTAGTTATTTGTGAATGTGGTGATGGCATGTTCTATTTTCAAAATCAGGACGGTCTGACCAATGAATTACCTGTTTTTAAAGATGGAGAATACTATGCAGATAATTTTATAGAATTTCTACTAAAAAGAATAGATGAGTAGTATTAATAACCTATTCAGATGCAATAGAATCATATATATAACTCTCGAGGAAGGATGGTTTTGATAGATTTATAGTATGAGCAGGATGACACAAAGCGAGATTAACTGTTCAAAATGTTCATTCTTTAAAAACAAGAAGATTAAGCCTTTCTATACTTTCATAGGACAAAAGATACATGGCTCTTAAATATCTCCTGAGTAAAAAACTATGCAGCTATACAGAAATTGAAAAGCAGATTGCTAGAAGTTTGGATCTTTTATGAAAATAATATTACTATAAAAATGATAGACAAATTTGAGATATAAATATTAAGGAGAGAAGTCGTGTTACGATTTGATTTAAAAAGAAAACAAAAAGAGATCGAAGAAATAGATTATTGGGAAATGGGAATACTAGATTTAAAGATATCCTATTTTGGAGATGAGGTTTCTTTGTGCTTAGAAGATTATCATAACAAAGAAAAATACTGGGAAATTAAGTTTTTAGTATGCGCAAAAGTAGAGTATAGCAATGATGCTTTAGACATTCAGTGGAGAAAAGATCAACCCGTTAAAAACATGACTAGAGGAGAATTACATCATCATGGTCAAGAAATTTCTTTACAAATTTATGAGGAGAATCCTGATTTTGTGAAGTGTATGGTTGATATTGGTTTGTTGCAAATGACAATTGTTTGTCGTGACATTCAGATAGAACATCTTGATTTAAAGAGTGCTCATTTCTTTTGGCAGGATAATGATGTTTTATAGATAAATCATCCAAAGAATCAAAGAACGAGAAACTGGTTTGTATTACATAACTAAGCATTGAGAACAATTTATAAGGTAAAATAAGGTGAATGTATATAAACAAATAACAAAATTAGAGAAACTATATTTAATGTTCAAATTCTCTAGCTATTTTTATCTAAATATTGATGGAAAAACAGTACAGAGTGAAAAAGATGCTGTACAGATATTAGCGGAAGGTTTTAATATTGATGATCTCCAAGATGGTAATTGGGATGCACTAGCTGATCGTCTTGAGCGTCCTGACTATATAATACCAGATAGCATTAATATTTTTATAAATAATGCAAAGCACCTTTTTATCAATGATGAAATTTCTAAAAATATTTTTTTAGAGATTTTATCTGACACTGTTTTATGGTGGGATGAAGGTATTGAGAAATACATAGTTGGTGGTAAGAGAAAAAAATTTAATGTTTATATCATTGAATAATGCCACTGCATCGAGATTTAAACAAGTACAAGTATACAGCACCTAAGGAATCTGAGATGGAGCCCTAGCAAGATACGGACTACTAGGCCAATCTTTAAATTATTTATATAGAAATGAGATTATGTTAGGTATTGAACTGAGAATAGTTATAACCGAGTTAGTTGTGATAAATAGATTGTTGAAATTATTGGATACTAGTCATCAAATAGATCATTCACACTTTTTCTATAAGAATGTAGATATGGACTATTCAGAGACTATAAATTGGAAGGAATATTTCTCCACTCCTTCAACTGGTTATCTGCATTTGAAGCGAATATTTTTGGGAGAGTATATTGAAGATGCTATCATTATCATTTCTGGAGATAAAGATATGATTGATTTCATTATTGAGTTTCAAGCTGAGTCTCTGACGAATAAGGAAATAAATAATATTAAGAATTTTATACTAGAGTCTGATATTAATATTTCAGATAAAGACATCGAAGTTATTTTTGAGGAATATTGAAGGGGTAGAAAGGACAAGATTAACATCTACCTAAAATTTTCAAATGAGAGTATAGGAAATAGATATGAAGCGAGATGATTTGAAAATGAAAATAGATAAGATTAAAAAGCTACTGCTTGAGAATAATGTTCATATAGAGCAAGGCTTAAGCGATGATGAAGTACGAAAAATTGAGAAAATATATAATGTAAAATTTCCCCAGCAGTGGTTGGAATTTTATCAAAATATACTAACTGTTTCAGAACGTTTTTATAACTGGAGAGATTTTTCAGTTGAAAACATAGCAGCTATAAAAGAAAGATTAGCGAGTCCTTATAATGGAATTTTGGAAAGTATTGATGAAATAGTTTGGGATATTTCCTGGGGACTAGAGCCTGCTAGGGTAGAAGAGAAAAATAAGAAAATAAGAAAAATGCTAGAATCAGCTCCCTCTCTAATTCCTTTATATGGGCATCGTTTTCTTCCAATATTTGAAAATAAGGAAATGCCCGTTTTATCTATTGTAGATTTAGATATTATCTATTATGGATTGGATTTGTATGATTATTTTGAGGTTGAATTCGGACATAAGCGACTTGTATCTGACTCCCCAAAATATACAGAAGTTCCTTTCTGGACAAGTAATTTTTATTGAGCAAGTTTGTTCAGATGGATTCTAAAATTAAGAATTTATCAAGAGTGAAAAGAGAATTCGAATTTATATTATAATTTAATGAGGGTAAGTAATATGGAAACAGAAAATAATAAAAAGAATATGGACACAAATAGTGAAAACTCAAGCAACGCCTCTTATCATAAATATGATAGAAAAACATCGTTTAATTTGACAGTAGATGATATTCAGACATTGATGACGGGAAAGTTGATAAGTTTGACTGATGCTAGTTTAGAGTGTTCACTAGATGATAAAGCTAAAACATATTTGATAGGTATGATAATAGAAAAGGGAAATGGAGATTGGTATTATGTTGAAAGAAAAATATGGAGATTTATTTCATATATCGGATGATGACTACAAAAAAGCTGCTACCCACTATGATGAGTATTTAGCAATTTTCCATGACTTGGTGCAAGGTGATACATTTGATGACGATAATCTAGATAATCTACAAGAACGGATTAAAAAATCAAACCCATGGAAAAAATATGGTTACTCTGATGGTAAGTATGAATTCATTAGCTTGGCTGGTACGGATTGTGATATCCTTGCTCCCTTGTTGATTGATAATATTGAGAATAGTCAACAAGAAGATGCTAAAGAGGTAATACAAGCAAGATTTAAAGATTTTGAGCATGCTTTTGATGGTAATTTTATTAATCCACGAGTTATTCTATTGGGAATCAATCCTAAAATGTCATCCGAACATGATTCGTATGGATTAAAAGATACTGTATATAAAGAACCCTTTAATACAAATCGTCCAATTCTTGATAATGATTACTATAGTGGTGACGGAAGTATTTTCTACGCTAAAATGCAGGAACATCAAGCTCTCAAAGATATTCATTCAAAAATGATTAGTAACGAGGATAAAGTAACGCCTGTAGCTCTTTGGGAGTTTTTTCCTTATGCATCCGAGGGAGAAACTGTTTGGCAGAAGGGCTACTCAATCTCTAAGTCGCTGAAACGATATTTTCAATTAAAGGAAATATTACCTAGTCAAATTTGGATGGTATGCTTATTAACTTATACAATAAAACATTCAGAAAAACATCCAGAAAAACATTCAGAAAAATTATTCTTGTTTTTAAGAAAGAATAACCAGGACTTTCGAAACCACTTCTTAAACAAATATTTTGAAGCAATTCAAATATTGGAAAATAAGCGAATAACAGTTCTATCAAAGAAAGGACCATCAAAATATCTCTCAAATGGTAATGTGAAACCATTCTTTAAAGAATCATTGACAAATGTTCAAACAGATACTGTCGAAAAATTCTTTAAAGATCTATGGGGCATTTTATCAAACACTGAGTAGCAAAAGAGAACAATACGACAACAATTGATTTCAATAAAGTATACCAATAGGTTGTCCATAGTAGCGAAAAGTTATATATTCTTGTCGTATTATATGGAGGGGATACTAGCATCAATTATTTGAATTTGGAATCACATAAAATTTTAACTTGCTCTTTAGAAAGGAAAACTCTAAAATTGCCCTACAAATTTCTACTCTTCGATCTTGACCATACTCTTCTTGATTTTGATGCTGCTGAGGATGTGGCTTTGACGCAACTTCTAAAGGAAGAAGGAGTTGCGGATATTCAAGTCTATAAAGAATACTACGTTCCTATGAACAAGGCTCTCTGGAAGGACTTGGAGCAAAAGAAAATCAGTAAACAAGAACTGGTTAACACGCGCTTTTCTCGTCTATTTACCCATTTTGGACAGAAAAAAGACGGTACGTTACTTGCTCAGCGTTACCAATTTCATCTCGCCCAGCAGGGACAAACTCTTTCAGGTGCTCATGAACTCTTGGACAGCCTCGTCGAGCGTGATTATGACTTGTATGCTGCGACAAATGGCATTACTGCAATCCAGACAGGTCGTTTGGCTCAATCTGGTCTGGCTCCCTATTTCAACCAAGTCTTTATCTCCGAGCAATTGCAAACGCAAAAACCTGATGCACTATTCTATGAAAAAATTGGTCAGCAGATTGCAGGATTTGATAAAGAAAAGGCCCTGATGATTGGAGATTCCTTAACGGCTGATATTCAGGGTGGGAATAATGCTGGAATCAACACTATCTGGTTCAATCCCTATCATCTGGAAAATAAGACGCAAGCCCAGCCGACTTATGAAGTCCATTCTTACCAAGACTTGCTGGATTGTTTGGATGCTATGTAGTGCTTTTCCTAAGAGGGGATGATATGGAAACTAAAGTCATTGAAGAGATTGACAATTTACTAAACCTCATCGAGCAGTATCAGTTAAAAGGTGTGGTTGCTCAAGTAAATTCGTTAAAAGAGTTAAAGTATATCATAAGCAATCATATAGAGTTAAGTACTCGAGAGAAGATGAATATCCACTATTCACTCTTTCTCCCTAGGGGTGGTTTATCTGAACTCTACTATATGGACGCTAATCTTGAACGGATGATGTCTGTAAATAATCAACTTTCCTATGCTATTGATACAATCGAAAAGTTTTTAATGGCTGATTGATACTGTGAATACTAATGTCAAATAATAGGGTCAATAACAGTATATATAAGAACTGTAAAAAGTGGTTTAGATAGCCACTTTTTGCTATAATAGAGGCAGTAAAAATGAAGGAGTTGGCGATGCAACACTCATCTTGGCATGCTTTGATTAAGGAGCAATTACCTGAAGGTTATTTCGGGAAAATCAATCAATTTATGGAACAGGTCTATGCTCAGGGAACTGTTTATCCACCTAAGGAAAAAGTTTTTCAGGCTCTCTTGACTACACCACTTGAAGAAGTTAAGGTGGTGATTCTAGGGCAAGATCCCTATCATGGGCCAGGTCAGGCGCAGGGCTTGAGTTTTTCTGTTCCTGACTCTATCCCAGCTCCACCGTCCTTGCAAAATATCTTGAAAGAATTGTCAGATGATATCGGGGTTAAGAAATCACATGATTTGACGTCTTGGGCTGAGCAAGGTGTCTTACTTCTCAATGCTTGCCTGACGGTTCCTGCTGGTCAGGCCAATGGTCATGCTGGGCAGATATGGGAGCCTTTTACTGATGCTGTGATTCGGGTTGTCAATAATCTAGACAGACCGATAGTCTTTGTGCTCTGGGGCGCTTATGCACGCAAGAAGAAGGCCTTGGTTACCAATCCTCACCACTTGATTATCGAATCAGCCCATCCTAGTCCTTTATCTGTTTACAGAGGATTTTGGGGTTCCAAGCCTTTTTCCAAGGCCAATGCATTCTTAACAGAGACAGGACAAGAGCCAATCGATTGGCTTAGATAAGGAGAAAATATGCCTCAGTTAGCGACGATTTGCTACATTGATAACGGAAAAGAACTGCTCATGTTGCATCGCAATAAGAAGCCGAATGATGTCCACGAAGGCAAATGGATTGGTGTGGGTGGTAAGCTAGAGCGAGGGGAGACACCTCAGGAGTGCGCAGCGCGTGAAATCCTCGAAGAAACAGGGCTCAAAGCCAAGCCGGTTCTAAAAGGTGTTATCACTTTTCCAGAATTCACACCAGATCTAGACTGGTACACCTATGTTTTTAAGGTGACAGAGTTTGAGGGTGACTTGATTGACTGTAACGAGGGGACGTTGGAATGGGTTCCCTATGATGAAGTTTTGAGCAAGCCAACTTGGGAGGGTGACCACACCTTTGTTGAGTGGCTTTTAGAGGACAAACCCTTCTTTTCAGCCAAGTTTGTTTATGATGGGGATAAATTATTGGATACCCAAGTTGATTTCTATGAATAAAGGAGAAAGCAGATGATACTAATCAAAAATGGTCATGTAATGGATCCTAAGTCTGGTTTGGATCAAGTGTGTGATATTTTAGTCCAAGATGGAAAAATTGTCAAAATTGCCCCTGAAATAAAGGAAGAAGGAGCAGAGCTAATTGATGCTACTGGGCTTGTGGTTGCGCCTGGACTAGTCGATATCCATGTTCATTTCCGTGAACCTGGTCAAACACACAAGGAAGACATCCATACTGGGGCACTAGCGGCTGCTGCAGGTGGATTTACAACGGTTGTTATGATGGCTAATACTAGTCCAACTATTTCGGATGTAGAAACCCTGAAAGAAGTTCTCCAGTCTGCTGCCAAGGAAAAAATCAATGTCAAGACGGTTGCGACCATTACCAAGAGCTTTAATGGTCAAGACTTGACAGACTTTAAGGAACTCTTAGAAGCAGGTGCGGTTGGTTTTTCTGATGACGGTATTCCACTTGAAAGTAGCAAGGTTCTCAAAGAAGCCTTGGAAACTGCTAAAAAACTTGGCACTTTTGTTTGTCTACACGAGGAAGATCCCGGCTTGAATGGGATTCTTGGATTTAACGAAAACATCGCTAAGGAACATTTCCATATCTGCGGTGCGACAGGGGTGGCAGAATACGCTATGATTGCGCGTGATGTTATGATTGCCTATGCTACCAAGGCCCATGTTCACATCCAGCATTTGTCTAAAGAAGAAAGTGTCAAGGTTGTAAAGTTTGCTCAAGATTTGGGTGCGAAAGTCACAGCAGAAGTAGCGCCACAGCATTTCTCTAAGACAGAAGCACTTCTTTTAACTCAAGGAAGCAATGCCAAAATGAATCCTCCACTTCGTTTGGAGTCAGACCGTCGTGCCGTTATCGAAGGTCTCAAGTCAGGTGTTATCACAGTTATCGCGACAGACCACGCTCCTCACCATGCAGATGAGAAAAATGTAGAAGATATCACCAAAGCACCATCTGGTATGACAGGTTTGGAAACCTCTCTTTCTCTTGGTTTGACTTATTTGGTGGAAGCTGGTGAGTTGAGCTTGATGGAATTGCTTGAAAAAATGACTGTTAATCCAGCCAAACTTTACAACTTTGAAGCAGGCTACTTAGCTGAAAATGGTCCAGCGGACATCACTATCTTTGATGCCAAGGCTGACCGCCTTGTGGACTCACACTTTGCTTCAAAAGCAGCTAATTCACCATTTATCGGGGAAACTTTAAAAGGGCAGATTAAATATACCATCTGCAAGGGACAAATCGTCTATCAAAACTAGATGGGACTCTGCTCTGAAAATGATAAGAATAGAGAGCGTATATGTACCCAACCCATCAATTTAAAGATAAGTTTATTTTATTTCTTAAGATATTTTTCCCTATCCTGATTTATCAATTTGCCAATTATTCTGCCTCATTTGTTGATACAACCATGACTGGGCAGTACAATACCATGGACTTGGCAGGAGTATCAACTGCAACGAGTCTATGGAATCCTTTCTTTACTTTTTTAACAGGGATTGTTTCGGCCATGGTGCCCATCATAGGTCATCATCTGGGGCGGGGCAAAAAGGAAGAAGTAGCATCGGATTTTTACCAATTCATCTATTTAGCATTTGGATTGTCTTTGATTTTGCTCGGGATTGTGATTTTTTTCGCACCACCTGTCTTAAACAACATCGGACTAGAAGCTCAAGTGGCGGCAGTTGCAGTTTCCTATCTTTGGTACCTGTCTATCGGGATTATTCCCTTGTTGCTTTTTAGTGTCATTCGGTCATTGTTAGATTCTCTTGGATTGACCAAGCTATCTATGTACCTCATGCTCCTATTACTTCCGCTCAATAGTGGTTTTAACTATCTCTTGATATATGGAGCATTCGGTTTTCCTGAGCTTGGTGGCGCAGGAGCAGGGCTAGGAACTTCGCTAGCCTATTGGGTTTTATTAGGGATTTCTCTTCTTGTTTTGTTCAAACAAAAAAGATTAAAAGCGCTACATCTTGAAAAACGCATTCCACTCAATATAGACAAAATCAAGGAAGGTGTTCGATTAGGTCTACCAATCGGAGGAACCGTCTTTGCGGAAGTAGCTATTTTCTCCGTTGTGGGACTGATCATGGCTAAGTTTTCATCGCTCATCATCGCCAGCCACCAGTCAGCTATGAACTTTTCGAGTCTCATGTACGCTTTTCCCATGAGTATTTCCTCTGCAATGGCGATTGTTGTGTCTTACGAGGTGGGGGCTAAACGTTTTGAGGATGCAAAAACCTATGCTCGTCTGGGAAGAGTAACCGCCCTTATTTTTGCTTGTCTTACCCTATCCTTTCTCTACATTTTTAGAGATCGTGTAGCAAGTCTATACGGAAATGACCCTCACTTCATTGAAACAACTGCTGTTTTCCTAACCTACAGTCTCTTTTTCCAGTTAGCTGATACCTTTGCGGCTCCGCTTCAGGGGATTTTAAGAGGGTATAAGGACACTATCGTTCCTTTCTATCTTGGCCTAATCGGATATTGGGGAGTAGCGATACCTCTAGGATATTTACTAGATCAAGTAACTGACTTGGGGGCATTTGCCTACTGGATTGGTTTAATTGCCAGCTTGATTGTTTCTGGTTGTTTGTATCAATGGCGTTTGAAAACCGTAATGAAAAGATTGAGATAATTTTAAGAAATTATCCTGAAAAATAACTTTGTGAAAAAATGCTCTAACTAGAGAGAATCCCTGTTTTAACAGGGATTTATTTTTTTACCTTGTGAAATTTTATTAGCCATATACTTTGACAGTGTATACTAAAAAAGGTAAAATAGTAGGGTAAGTACAAAGTTAGAAAGGCAAGATTATGTCAACTTTAGATAAGAATCTTTTGCTAGAGATGTTCCGTAAGATGGAAGAAATCCGTCGCATGGACTTAAAAATCGCTCAGTTAGTGAAAAAGGGAAAAGTTCCCGGTATGACTCACTTTTCTGTCGGAGAGGAAGCTGCTAACGTCGGAGCGATGCTGGCTCTTAATCCAGATGATTTGATCACATCAAATCACCGTGGACATGGACAGGCTATTGCTAAGGGGATTGACCTCAATGGAATGATGGCTGAAATCCTCGGGAAATACACTGGAACCTGTAAAGGAAAAGGTGGTTCTATGCACATCGCCGACCTGGATGCGGGTAACCTTGGTGCCAATGGTATCGTAGGTGGTGGTATGGGAATCGCTGTTGGTGCGGCCCTCAGTCAGCAGATGCAACATACTGGTAAAATCGTTGTCTGCTTCTTTGGAGATGGCGCGACCAACGAAGGTGTTTTCCACGAAGCAGTGAACATGGCTTCTATTTGGAAACTTCCTGTTATTTTCTACTGCATTAACAACGGTTATGGGATTTCTGCGGATATCAAGAAAATGACCAATGTGGAGCATATCCATCAACGTAGTGCGGCATATGGAATTCCTGGAATGTTTATTGAAGATGGAAACAATGTCATCGATGTTTATGAAGGATTTAAGAAAGCTGTAGACCATGTTCGTGGTGGCAATGGCCCAGTCTTGATCGAAAGTGTAACCTATCGCTGGCTTGGTCACTCATCATCTGACCCTGGTAAATATCGTACTCGTGAAGAAGTGGAATTGTGGAAACAAAAAGACCCAATCGAAAACCTTCGCAAATACCTCATTGAAAACAATATTGCAAGTGCAAAAGAATTGGAAGAAATTCAAGCACAAGTCAAGGAAGCAGTAGAAGCTTCTGTTAAATTTGCAGAAGAAAGCCCATTCCCACCACTAGAATCAGCATTTGAAGATATTTACGCAGACTAAGGAGAAAGAGATAAAAATGGAAACAAAAACAATGTCCTTCCGTGACACCATTATCCTTGCTATGTCTGAGGAAATGCGTCGCGATGAAAATGTATTCTTGATGGGAGAAGACGTCGGTGTCTTCGGAGGAGACTTCGGAACTTCTGTCGGAATGCTCGAAGAATTTGGTCCAGAACGTGTTCGAGACTGTCCGATTTCTGAAGCTGCCATCTCCGGAGCAGCAGCAGGAGCAGCCATGACAGGACTTCGTCCAATCGTCGATATGACCTTTATGGATTTCTCTGTTATTGCCATGGACAATATCGTCAACCAAGCTGCTAAAACACGTTATATGTTTGGTGGTAAAGGTCAGGTTCCAATGACTGTACGTTGTGCAGCTGGTAACGGAGTTGGTTCTGCGGCCCAGCACTCGCAATCTCTAGAGTCTTGGTTTACACACATCCCTGGTCTCAAGGTTGTAGCTCCAAGTACACCTGCGGATATGAAAGGACTGCTCAAGTCTTCTATCCGTGATAACAACCCTGTTATCATCCTTGAATACAAGTCAGAATTTAACCAAAAAGGGGAAGTGCCAGTTGATCCAGACTACACAATCCCACTTGGGGTCGGGGAAATCAAACGTGAAGGTACAGATGTAACAGTCGTTACTTATGGTAAAATGCTTCGCCGTGTGCTTCAAGCAGCTGAAGAATTAGCTGAAGAAGGAATTTCAGTTGAAATTGTGGACCCACGTACCCTCGTTCCACTTGATAAGGATATCATCATTAACTCAGTGAAGAAGACTGGTAAGGTGGTGCTTGTCAACGACGCCCACAAAACAAGTGGCTATATCGGGGAGATTTCAGCAATTATTTCAGAGTCAGAAGCATTTGACTATCTAGATGCACCAATCCGCCGTTGTGCAGGAGAAGATGTGCCAATGCCTTACGCACAAAATCTAGAAAATGCAATGATTCCAACCGTTGAAAGCATCAAAGATGCAATCCGAAAAACTTACAACAAAGAATAATATTACATAAATTAAATTACGTAAATTTTAGAGATTTTAACTTTAGTAACTTGAGTTATGTTTTGTATCCAAGTTGTATATAAAGTTGCGACAGTTTTTTGACGAATCGATAATATTCAACAAAAAATTTAGTAAGTCTACTAGGTTGACCGCCTAATAGTGGCAACCGTAGTAACTTGAGACGTGTTTTGTATCCAAGTTACTTGTAGAGTTGCACACGGGCTAAAAGCTCGGAAAAAAGATAAATCTCCTTGGCTTCATCGAAGCCAGCGTCGATTTCCTATTTTTCAGTCGCTTTTTACGCCCTTAGTATCATAATTAGAATTGGAGAGGTCATGGCTGATGACAAGCTAAGAGCGACTCCTGCGGCTAGAAAGTTAGCGGATGATTTAGGGATCAACCTCTACGACGTTTCTGGCTCAGGTGCAAACGGTCGTGTCCACAAAGAAGACGTGGAAACTTATAAAGACACAAATGTGGTTCGCATTTCGCCACTTGCAAAACGAATTGCCCTCGAACATAACATTGCTTGGCAGGAAATCCAAGGAACGGGTCATCGTGGTAAGATTATGAAGAAGGACGTTTTGGCCTTACTTCCTGAAAATATCGAAAACGATACTATCAAGTCCCCTGCTCAGATTGAAAAAGTGGAAGAAGTTCCAGACAATATTACTCCTTATGGTGAGATTGAGCGTATTCCAATGACACCAATGCGTAAGGTTATCGCCCAACGTATGGTTGAATCATACCTAACTGCGCCAACTTTCACACTCAACTATGAAGTTGATATGACTGAAATGCTGGCTCTTCGTAAGAAGGTTCTTGATCCGATTATGGAAGCAACTGGGAAGAAGACTACTGTAACAGACCTTCTTTCACTTGCTGTTGTAAAGACATTGATGAAACACCCTTACATCAACGCTTCATTGACTGAAGATGGCAAGACCATTATCACTCATAATTATGTCAACCTTGCAATGGCGGTTGGGATGGATAATGGATTGATGACACCTGTTGTCTATAATGCTGAAAAAATGAGTTTGTCAGAGTTGGTTGTAGCTTTTAAAGATGTGATTGGTCGTACCTTGGATGGTAAATTGGCTCCAAGTGAGTTACAAAACTCAACCTTCACAATCAGTAACTTGGGAATGTTTGGTGTTCAGTCCTTTGGTCCGATCATTAACCAACCGAACTCAGCTATCCTTGGTGTAAGTTCAACAGTTGAAAAACCTGTAGTTGTCAATGGTGAGATTGTCATTCGCCCTATCATGAGCCTAGGATTAACTATTGACCACCGTGTCGTAGATGGTATGGCTGGTGCTAAGTTTATGAAAGACTTGAAAGCCTTAATTGAGAACCCAATCTCAATGTTGGTTTAAAAATACAGTATTTATTTTTAGAGATATAGATAAAGGAAGTAAGACATGGCCTTAGAAGTAATTATGCCAAAAGCCGGCGTGGATATGACAGAAGGACAAATTGTCCAATGGAATAAGAAAGTCGGAGAATTTGTAAAAGAAGGAGAAATCCTTTTGGAAATCATGACTGACAAAGTCAGCATGGAATTGGAAGCCGAAGAAGATGGATACTTGATTGCCATCCTCAAAGGAGATGGTGAAACTGTCCCTGTAACGGAAGTTATTGGTTACCTTGGGGAAGAAGGGGAAAACATCCCAACAGCTGGAGCTGCTGCGCCAGAATCAAAACCAGCGCCTGCAGTTAGTGCTTCAAACGACGATGGTAAGAGCGATGATGCCTTTGATATCGTTGTAATTGGTGGTGGTCCTGCTGGTTATGTAGCGGCCATTAAAGCTGCTCAACTCGGTGGTAAGGTTGCCCTTGTTGAAAAATCAGAACTCGGTGGAACCTGCTTGAACCGTGGCTGTATCCCAACTAAGACATACCTTCACAACGCTGAAATTATCGAAAACATCGGTCATGCAGCAAATCG
This sequence comes from bacterium, assembly GCA_905221435.1. Lineage (GTDB taxonomy): Bacteria > Bacillota > Bacilli > Lactobacillales > Streptococcaceae > Streptococcus. Next base: position 5,630 of record CAJNDD010000007.1, on the reverse strand, counting down.
TGGTATCGTCATTGAAAATCCAAACTTCACTGTAGATATGCATAAACTTTTAGAAACTAAATCTAAAGTTGTCAATACCTTGGTAGGTGGTGTTGCAGGTCTTCTTCGTAGCTACGGAGTTACTGTACATAAGGGTGTTGGTACGATCACTAAAGACAAGAATGTCTTGGTAAATGGTTCTGAATTGCTTGAAACCAAGAAAATTATCCTTGCTGGTGGTTCAAAGGTTAGCAAAATTAACGTTCCTGGTATGGAATCTCCACTTGTGATGACCAGTGATGATATTCTTGAAATGAACGAAGTGCCAGAAAGCCTCGTTATCATCGGTGGTGGGGTTGTCGGTATCGAACTCGGCCAAGCCTTCATGACATTTGGTTCAAAAGTAACTGTTATCGAAATGATGGACCGTATCGTTCCAGCTATGGATGCTGAAGTTTCTAAGAACCTTCGTTTGATCCTTGAGCGCAAAGGTATGACCATCTTGACAGGTACAAAACTGCAAGAAATCATCGAGGAAAATGGTCAACTTCGTATCAAGGTTGAAGGAAAAGACGACATCATCGCAAGCAAAGCTCTTCTTTCAATCGGTCGTGTTCCAGATCTTGAAGGTATTGGAGATGTTGAGTTTGAATTGGATCGTGGTCGCATCAAGGTCAACGAATACATGGAAACTTCTGTTCCAGGTATCTACGCACCAGGTGACATCAACGGTACTAAAATGTTGGCGCACGCAGCCTTCCGCATGGGTGAAGTTGCCGCTGAAAATGCCCTTAAAGGAAATCATGCTGTTGCCAAACTGAACTTGACTCCTGCAGCCATCTACACTCTTCCTGAAGTAGCAGCAGTAGGTCTAACTGAAGAACAAGCTCGTGAGAAATACGATGTGGCCATCGGTAAATTCAACTTTGCAGCTAACGGCCGTGCCATTGCATCAGATGCAGCTCAAGGTTTTGTAAAAGTCATTGCAGATAAGAAATACGGAGAAATCCTTGGTGTTCACATCATCGGTCCTGCAGCTGCAGAATTGATCAACGAAGCGTCAAGCATTATTGAAATGGAAATCACTGTTGAAGAAATGCTTAAGACCATCCATGGACATCCAACCTACTCTGAAGTGATGTACGAAGCATTTGCAGATGTTTTAGGAATGGCTATCCATTCACCTAAGAAAAAATAAATTAAAGATAGAATAGACTGGAAAGATATTTTCCAGTCTCTATCGTATAAAGGGATATCATGAAATACATTATCAATCATTCAAACGACACTGCCTTTAATATTGCCTTGGAAGAATATGCCTTTAAACATCTTTTGGATGAGGATCAGATCTTCCTTCTTTGGATTAACAAACCTTCTATCATTGTTGGTCGTCACCAGAATACTATTGAAGAAATCAACCGTGATTATGTTCGCGAAAATGGTATTGAGGTAGTCCGCCGTATCAGTGGTGGTGGAGCTGTTTATCACGATTTAAACAACCTCAACTACACCATCATTTCAAAAGAAGATGAAAACAAGGCCTTTGACTTCAAGAGCTTCTCAACTCCAGTTATCAATACCTTAGCTCAACTAGGCGTTAAAGCTGAGTTCACAGGCCGTAATGACCTAGAGATTGATGGCAAGAAATTCTGTGGAAATGCCCAAGCCTATATCAATGGGCGTATCATGCACCATGGTTGCTTGCTCTTTGACGTTGATCTGTCAGTCCTTGCTAACGCCCTCAAGGTTTCAAAGGATAAGTTTGAGTCAAAAGGTGTGAAATCCGTCCGTGCCCGTGTAACCAATATTATTAATGAATTGCCAGAAAAAATCACAGTTGAAGAATTCCGCGATTTGCTATTGGAATACATGAAAAAAGAGTACCCAGAAATGACAGAATACGTTTTTTCTGAGGAAGAATTAGCCGAAATCAATCGCATCAAGGATACTAAGTTTGGAACTTGGGACTGGAACTACGGTAAATCACCTGAATTTAACGTCCGTCGTGGTACAAAATTCACCAGTGGTAAGGTTGAAGTTTTTGCCAACGTCATTGAATCAAAAATCCAAGATATCAAGATTTACGGTGATTTCTTTGGTATCGAAGACGTTTCAGCTGTAGAAGATGTCCTTCGTGGAGTGAAATACGAACGCGAAGATGTCCTTAAAGCTCTAGAAACTATTGATATTACACGCTACTTTGCTGGTATCAGCCGTGAAGAAATCGCTGAAGCGGTGGTGGGGTAAAAAGAAAAGAAGCTGGTTATATAACCAGCTTCTTTTTTGAATATAAATTTACATAATTTATAATATGTAATAATTACAAACTATCCAAAGCATTCTTTTGTTCATCATTAACGATATGAGTATAGAGGTCAGTGACTTGTGTACTGGCGTGTCCTAACTGATGGCTGACCAAAACTTGCGATTTAGTAGCATCGTAGAGCCTAGTAGCCAGGGTATGGCGAAGTTTGTGGGGAGTTACACGAACTTTGAAATCCTCTGAGTACTTAGCAACCATTTTTTCAACACTAGAAGCGTCGATACGATTGGGAACACCTCGATAGAGTGTCAGAAAGAGCGCTGTATCTGTCTTTTCCGTCTTATAGCGTTGATTTCGAATGGCGAGATAATTCTCTAGGTAAGGCTTAGCAAAGGCTGCGACATTGACAGAATCACGTTTGCCCCCTTTTCGAGTGACATCAATAACCATCATTTTGAGATTAAGGTCTCTTAGGTCCAGGTTAACAGCTTCAGATAGGCGGATACCAGACGCCAAGAGAAGGGCAATAATGGCCAAATCACGTTCTTTATTTTTATTGAATGACGAGAGAGCACGATTTGAGAGCTGTTGTGGGTACTCCTGGTCGATATAGGTTAGAAAACCTTCTGTTTCATCACCTAGAAAGAGTTTTTGCTTGATGTTTTCAGCTCTGGCAGCAAGGGTTTCTTTCTTTTTCTTAGTTGAAACTTTCTTCATTACATTACGATAGAAATAGGGTTCTCCCTGGTCGTTTTCAACTTCCTCGGTCAGATACTTGTAAAGACTAGAAAGGGCTGATAAGGTCCGATTGATGGTTGTCTGCGAAACGCCTTGTTTGCTTGTATTGGCATTCAGTAAAGGTCGTTCTCGTAGATATAGGATAAAGGATTCCATGTCTTTTTTTGTCATATGTTCTAAGACAGATAAGGGGATATCGGCCATTGTATCAACGTTTGAAATGCCAGACTCCAAAACCCAGCTAAAAAATCGATCGTATTCCTTGAGGTATTCGTACAAGGTCGTAAAACTGTAGGGAACAGTAAGCTTTGATTGGTAGTATTCCAGAACATACCAGGGCATGATTTGTTTTAGTTTGTCGATTCGTTCCAGTAAAATCTCACGTTTCATGTATTTTCTCCATAATTAAGTCTACTAGTAGTATAGCATAGACCTATATGTTTTTCAAGAAAATTATAGTTTTTCGGAAAGATGTTATAGGAGCTTGTACTTTATAAATCCAACAAATAGATAACTAAAAATTTTTTTCGGGGAAAAATCGGTCCAAAATGTACTTTATTCACGTGAAAACTGGAATTTTTACAAACCTGAATTTTAGTGAAAATGTACTTTACTAAAATTTAAAACCTTGTTAAATCAAGGTTTTTAGGATTACAAGGGGTTTAAAAGGGGCTGATTTTGTACATTAAGCCTTAAACTCAGTCGTATCAAGGGTTTATTTACTGTCTAGGTAAAAGTACAAAAATTTCCAGTTTTTAATTATTTTTAATTATGTACTTTATTTAAGTAATAGCTAAAAATTCTTTTTGTGAACAGGATATAATTACTGCTGCCAAAGTAAATGTCCTTTACTAATTCCGCTTACATTTAAAAACAAATCTTAGTCTCATGCTTCTTACGGAACCTTTACAGACTTTATCCTTGACATATCTAAGCTCATTATGCTATTATAAAAGTAGCTCATATACCATGCTGTATAAGGAGTTCCTGAAGGCGTTTCTCACATCGAGAAGCGCCTTTTGCTTTGACCATTTCATAAACTATTTATATAATTATGGTATTCTCTAACCTTCTTTTCTAATGTATGTTGATGTTCGATATAGAAAGCAGTCACCAATAATACATAAGTTGAACGTACATCAAGAACAATGATATATCTATCTTTTATGTCAAGGAGATGTAATTTTTTGTTTTTTTTATATACTACAAAACATTCCGTCGGACATCTTAAATGCGAACTAGTTAAGGCTTCAGGAATCCAATGGAGTCTCTCGCTTCTTCTCAGATCAAGAGTCCTATCATCAAGATCATATTGCTCTTTACAGGTTAAATGATAAAAGGATTCTTCTTTCCCATTATACTCTGGATGTCTCCTGGTACTTAGTGGCTTGCCAAGGAATTTTATCTGAGCATTTTTTATTTTATTGCAAAAAATTCCATAAAGGTAGTTTTCGTAAGATTGATAAGAACCTCTATAATCCGCTAATGTAACAATTTCAGAAAGTGAGTGACAATAATTCATCTTGTTTCTCCTTCAAAACAAAAAATATTAAATTTGCGCTCTGAAAAATTCGATGATTTAGTCAAATTCTGCTTAGTTTTTTCTTGGATTAAGTGGCAAATCCTATTTTTAGCATAACTAGAGCTCAATCCTCTGTTTATATATGTTAATGCACCAATCAATAAATCTGCTAATTGTAAAATAGTACTTTCATGAGATCTAATTTGCTGAATACGAGTTATTTTATTTTTATCTCGTGCCTTATTGTTTAAAATTTTTTGTAATTTTTCAACTTTCTTTTGACCATTTGTATCTTTTATATCAATATAAATTTTAATATTGCTGTCTACCCCTAAGATTTTTACTAGAGTTAAATAATACATCTTATAGTAAAATTCATCAAAAGTTTGATTATACTCTGCATGGTCTAACTTAGTTTTATCAAGGACAATGACAGCTCTGAATGATAGTAGTTCATTTTCAAAGAAATAATTCACAATATCTATATAGTAATCGATCAATGAAGTTGAGACCTTTGTCCATTTAATTTCGCGAAATCTCGAAACGCGGTGTTTGTCCTTGATGCCGTTTATATCTTTATTTATTTGGCGTATACTATTCTCTGGTAAATAAATACCACCAATAGCCATAACTTTTATTTTGTCATTTTCCAAATGACAGCTCTCATCACAATATACATTTACAACCATAATTTCTCCATTTGTATTTAATTTATATATACCATTCTAACATATAGATGATGAATTTTATACATTGTCGAATAAATATCTAGATGTATCATATAAAATTCTTTATATATAATAGAATATGCTTAAATTGGTGTTCTTTTTGCCAAGCGACATCTTTTATATTTTTTATCTTCATCTTCCTTTATATTGATGAGGATGCATTCGTATTTTTCATTACACTTTTCTTTAATGCATTCAAAATCACCATACAACTTATGTAGAACATCAAGTATTTTCATTATGATGTAGGTCCTCCTTGGAATTTTCTCAATCATAACCACCCGTCTAACGGGTGGTTTGCACCAGGGCTATAAGCCCAAATCACCAGCCAGCGCCTAAAGACGCTGGCTTTCACGTTGTTCAAGCCTCATTGCTCTTGACTCGTCACAAACCTCTCAAA
>CAJNDD010000006.1 GCA_905221435.1 bacterium | reverse complement strand
TTACAATTGGCTTGAACACCTTTATTGTATCGCGTTTGGAGTTTTTTTGGTATAACCTTCGATGCGCACCCGCATAGCGGGTGGTTTATTTGTCTCGCACCTTACGGAGCGAGACGGACTAATAGTCACATAATTAGATCAAAGAACTCCGCTATCGTATCGGAGTTCTTTTTGCCTGTTCTTTTACCCTTCTCCCTTGCATTTTCTCTCTTTTTTTGCCAAAATAGAGGGGTAGAAAGAAGGTAGCATATGTCTAAATTACAACAAATCGTAACATATCTTGAATCAGAAAAACTAGACGTCGCTGTCGTATCTGACCCCGTCACTATTAATTACCTCACTGGCTTTTACAGTGATCCCCATGAACGCCAAATGTTCCTCTTTGTTCTAGCAGATCAGGAACCTCTCCTCTTTGTCCCAGCTCTCGAAGTGGAGCGTGCAACCAATACTGTTTCCTTCCCAGTTGTGGGCTATGTGGATTCTGAAAATCCATGGCAAAAAATCAAAAACGCTTTGCCGCAGCACGACTTCAAACGTGTTGCTGTTGAGTTTGACAACCTCATCTTAACCAAGTATCATGGTTTGAAAACAGTCTTTGAGACTGCTGAGTTTGAAAACCTCACTCCTCGCATCCAACGCATGCGCCTCATCAAATCAGCTGATGAAGTGCAAAAAATGATGGTTGCAGGGCTCTATGCTGATAAGGCTGTAAAAGTTGGTTTTGACAATATTTCTCTTGATAAGACAGAGACAGATATCATTGCCCAAATCGACTTTGCCATGAAAGGTGAAGGCTATGAAATGAGCTTTGATACCATGGTCTTGACTGGCGATAACGCTGCAAATCCACACGGAATTCCTGGTGCAAACAAGGTTGAAAAGGACGCCCTTCTCCTCTTTGACCTCGGTGTCATGGTTAATGGCTACGCCTCAGATATGACTCGTACGGTCGCTGTCGGTAAACCAGATCAATTCAAAAAAGATATCTACAACTTGACCCTTGAAGCCCAACAAGCTGCCCTTGACTTTATCAAGCCAGGTGTGACTGCACATGAAGTTGACCGCGCTGCCCGTGAAGTCATTGAAAAAGCTGGTTACGGTGAGTACTTCAACCACCGTCTCGGTCACGGTATCGGTATGGATGTCCACGAATTCCCTTCTATCATGGAAGGAAACGACATGGTCATCGAAGAAGGCATGTGTTTCTCTGTTGAACCTGGTATCTATATCCCTGGTAAAGTCGGTGTTCGTATCGAAGACTGCGGAGTTGTTACCAAGGATGGCTTTGACCTCTTTACAAGCACCAGCAAAGACTTGCTTTATTTTGATTAAATCTAGACAAGCAAAAAATCAGCTATCGAAGCTGACTTTTTTATTTTATCTTCTTGACGCTCTGAAAAACTACAAATCCCACAATCATCCCCAAGGTATTTTGCAGGAAGTTTGGAAGAATTTCTGGTAAGGCTGCTGACCAGCCATTCATTAGGGTTGAGCCCAGAGCGTAGCCACTTACCATGACGATAGTAGCTAAGACTAGGCCCAGCCATTGCCATTTCCCTTTAAAACCTGCAAAATAACCTTGCAAGCCATGATTTATCAAGCTAAAGAACATCCACTGTGGATAGCCTGATAGAAGGTCAATTAGGAATCCTGCTAGTCCTCCAACGACAGCTCCTTCTTTACTGCCAAAGTAAAAGGCAGTAAAGAAAATACCTGCATCCAAGAGAGTCAATATTCCTGTTGGCGTTCCAATTTTCAAGTAATAACCTAGGACTACTGAAAGGGCGGTTAAGAGGGATACAAGGGCGATTTTAGTTGTTTTGGTTTGCTTCATATTGTCTTACTCCATATTGATCTGCTTGTGCAATAGCACGGTAAACGAAAGCTTTAGAACTCTCTACTGCTGGTAAAAGTTCATCTCCTTTAACAAAGTGACTGGCAATGCTTGAGGCAAAGGTACATCCTGCACCAGCATTTTGGCTTTGAATGACTGGGTTTTCTAGAACAGTGAAAGTTTGTCCATCATAAAAAACATCCACTGCCTTGTCCTGACTGAGGCGATTGCCTCCCTTGATAATAACTGCTGGCGCTCCTAAATCATGCAATTTCTGAGCTGCAGCTTTCATGTCCTCCAAGGTTTTGATCTCTTGACCCGCTAACAATTCTGCTTCAGGAAGATTAGGCGTAATCACACTGACATGAGGGAAAAAGCGAATCAACTCTTGACAGAGTTCACTGACAGCCACATCGTGCGTTTCCTTGCAGACCAAAACGGGGTCCAATACCACAGGCACTCCTGAACGTTGCTTGATAAAGTCCAAGGCCTTCTCAGCCACACTGACAGTAGGGAGAAGACCAATCTTAATCCCTGCAAACTCGACATCACGCAAGCTATCCAATTCATGTTGAAAAATGGCATCGTCAGTTGGAAAGACCTCAAAGCCCTTTTCGGTCAAGGCCGTCAAACAAGTCACTGCTACAAAGCCATGCAAGCCGTTTATGGTATAGGTGGCAAGATCAGCTGACAGACCACCACCACTAAAAATATCATTCCCAGAAAGGGCTAAAATACGATTATTCTTCATAACGAATCTCCTTTAAATACAAGCCATTAGGTGCCGCCGTTGGACCTGCAAGTTGCCTGTCCTTCTTCTCCAAAATCAAGTCAATCTGCTCAACTGGCATTCGATTATTTCCGATTTTGAGCAGCGTCCCCACCATATTGCGAATTTGCTTATACAAGAAACCATTTCCTGAAAAGCTAAAGGTCAAAAATTGGCCTGTCTCATCAATCCTAAGACTGGCTTCTGTAATGGTTCGAACCTTGTCCTCTACACTAGTCCCAGATGCTGTAAAACCGGTGAAATCGTGGGTCCCCTCTAGCTTTTTGATTGCCATCTGCATCCGCTCAACATCAAGTAGATAGGGAAAGTGAGTAGCATAGTGACGACGCATAGGATTTTTGGGACGCCCCCTATCCACGATAAACTCATAGGTCTTGCTATGTTTTGCATAACGGCAATGAAAGTCATCTGCCACAATCTCAATCGAAATCACATCGATATCTTCTGGAGACTGGGTATCCAGAGCAAAACGGAGTTTTTCCTCATCCATCTGATAGGGCAGATCAAAATGAATAACCTGTCCCAGGGCATGAACCCCACTATCAGTTCTACCAGCACCGTGAACAGTGATGGCTTGCCCCTTATTTAATCTGGTTAACGTTTTTTCGATTTCCTCCTGAACGCTCCGCGCATGAGGCTGGCGCTGAAAACCAGCAAAAGCGTAACCGTCATAGGAAATGATTGCTTTATATCTTGTCATGTGTCTATTTTATCAGGAAATAATAGTACAAACAAGTTTAAAAAACAATAATTGTCTGGGGACAAAAAACAAAAAGAAAAACTTAGGAAATCAATCCTAAGCTTTCTTTCGAAGAGAAACCATGACAAATACGGAAGTCACTATTAACCAGCATCCTAGAATGGTGAAAACCAGCATCCCGTTTTGAGTGACCATGCCGACAGCTCCTAGGACGAATGGTGTTGTAAAGGCTCCAAAGCTACATCCTAGCACTGCAAAAGACGTTGCCTGATTAAGGAGGTTAGCTGGGATTCTTTCAGAAAGAAGCTGAAAGACGGTGGTCAAGGCCACACTGTAAGAAAAACCTGCAACAATACTTCCAACTACCATCACACCCAATGACGGAGACAAGGCAATCACAATCTGCCCCAATCCAAAGGTAATGCCTGACCAAAGGAGCAATCTTTCTTTAAAGAGAGAAATCAAGAAAGAAAAACTCACACCAGCCACAATCCCAATCAACTGCATGACACTAAGAACAAAACTAGATAATTGAGCATCCCCGAGGCCTCTTTCCACCATCAGACTAGGAATACGAATGGTGATAGCTGTATTGGTGCAGACAACAACTGCTGCTTCGACAGCCAATAGAAAAATCAAGTCTTTCATCTGTCCGGTCAAACGAGTCGTTTCGGCCTCTTTTTTCTTTGTTTCTTTCTTTTCCTTCCCATAAGGGACAAATAGCAAATAAAGAACCAATACTAAAAATCCTGCACTGTAGGCCAAGAAGGTCACTGTCCATCCCAAGGATAAGAGTTGACCTACCACTAGAGTCAAAATCGATGCCCCGACAACTTCTGCTGATCCGCGAAGACCCAACATCTGGATCCGTGTCTTTCCATGATAGCGTTCGCTGATGATGGAAATGGCCTTGGCATTGATCATCCCAACACCCAAGCCAAATAAAATCCGCATCGCAAAGACAAAGTTGTACTCCTGATACCAGAAAGGAGCTGTTCCACCGATAGAGAGGATGAGAAGTCCCAGACTAATCTGAAGACGCTCAGGAAATAACCGCTCCAAAAACCCATTTAAAACCAGCATAATCATGATTCCAAAAGAAGGAAGACTGACCAGGAGCTCGATTTGTTCTTTGGGGTAGCCTTGATAGTAGTCAAACATGGCTGGCAGAGCACTTGAGATGGAGAAGGAGGTAATCAAAACGAGGGAGAGGGCCAAAATACTAGCCCGTTCTAAATATTGTTTCATGAATTTTCTTTCTATATATTTCTCACTGTTGATCCTTTTAAAAGGAAGATGGCAAGAAAAGAAGGAGCCCGATTGAACTAGAGACTCCGTCCTAACTTTCCTAATAGGAAGACTATTTCCGCTTGATTTGCTTGATTAGGTAGAAGATAAATCCTGCAACCATATACGCCGCAAAAATGATCAAACACCATTTGATAACCACGTCCCAACCCTTGTTCACATTTAAAAAGAAATAAGGGAAGGGATTGTCCTTGGAATTCGGAATATTGAGTTTTAAGACCAAGCCGTTAAACAAAGCAAAAATCATATAAACCAAGGGCAAGATGGTCCACAAGACTGGATCCCAGATCTTGTATTGACCCCGTTTATCAAAGAAGAGGGTGTCGGCTAAAAACCAGAGTGGAACGATATAGTGGCAAAGGAAATTTTCCACACGGTAAAAGTCTGTCGCGATCGGAGCAAGCATAAAATGGTAAATCACACAGGTAATCATGATACTCATGGTGACACCACCCTTGAGACGAAGCAAGGTCGGACTTTGCCAATTTTCACCTGAACGGCTCATCACACGGAGCAGATAACCCGTGAAAATCGTTACCAAAAGATTGGACAACACTGTGTAGTAAAGGAGCATACCAAAGCCACCGTGCTTGGTAATCTCCAAATAAACTCCTGTAAATGCCGCTAAGAACAAGAGGACACGACTATAAAAGATAAATTTATAATTCAGTTTCATGGCTATATTTTCTTAACAAATTCTGACTTGAGTTTCATAGCTCCAAAACCATCAATCTTACAGTCGATGTTGTGGTCACCTTCTACGATACGGATATTTTTAACGCGAGTTCCTTGTTTCAAATCCTTTGGCGCACCTTTTACTTTCAAGTCTTTGATAAGGGTTACAGTATCGCCGTCAGCCAATTTATTTCCATTGGCATCGATAGCAACAACACCTTCTTCTACTTCTGCAACTTCTGCAGGGTTCCATTCATAGGCACACTCTGGGCAGACCAAGAGACTTCCGTCTTCGTAGACATATTCTGAATTACATTTCGGGCAATTTGGTAAGTTGTTCATAAGTCCTCCTTAAACTAACAATTATTCTTTAAAATTCATATGTTATTGAACAGCAACTATTATACCGTAAAATCCTACTTTTGACAATGTGTCCTAAGTCCAGCAAACAAAAAAATCATGCAACTGTTTACAGTTACATGACTTTTAAAAGATGATTGGTCATGGGCACTTATCAAGCACCTCATGATAAAAGGGGTAGCAACTATATTTTACAAACCAGGAGCTTGTCCAAGTTCTGCTGCAAGCATCCAAACTGTTTTCTCAAGTTCAGCCTTAGCACCAACAAAGATATCGTTTGTAACATCATCGCCTTCTTCATCAGTCACTTCCAAAGCTTTTTGGAAAAGAGCGATGAGGTAGCGGTAAATCGCTAGAACACGTTCCAAGCTTTCTTCAACGTTACGGAATTCTCCTTCTTCTTCTTCGATTTCACTGTGTTGAAGGAACTCTGTCAAAGTTGAGTAAGGTTTGCCACCAAGAGTGATCAAACGTTCGCTGATTTCGTCAAGATAGCCATCAAGGCTGTCCATGTATTCATCCATTTTTGGATGCCATACGAGGAAACCACGACCACGCATATACCAGTGAACTTGGTGAAGGGCAATGTGAGCCACATACAAGTCTGCTACTGCTTGGTTCAATACTTCCTTTGTTTTTGCCAATGCTACTGGCGCTGTTTTAGATAATGTTGTTACGTCTTTTACTGCTTCTTTTTTCAATTCAACCATATTGATCACCTCATAATATTATTTTTGCAACCATATTTATTGATTACTATCTCAGTATACTACTCCTAGTAGACAAAAGCAAGAAAATTAACCCATATTAAAAAAGTTGTAATTGACTGATAATTTAAGAAAAATATACAGTCTTTAAAAAAAAAGACAGTCTTAGCAGACTGTCTGGAATAACTGAGATTATTTTACAAAATCAAGCAATGCCAAGAAGCTTTCAGCTTCAAGTGACGCACCACCAACAAGGGCACCGTCAACGTCTGGGCAAGCCATGTATGAAGCAACGTTTTCAGGTTTAACAGAACCACCGTATTGAACACGAACTTTGTCCGCAACTTCTTGACCGAAGTCAGCAGCTACAACGTCACGAACGACTTTACACATTTTTTGTGCGTCGTCTTGTGAAGCTGATTTACCAGTACCGATAGCCCAGATTGGCTCATAAGCGATAACTGATGCAGCAACTTGTTCAGCTGTCAATCCAGCCAATGCAGCAGATACTTGAGCACCTACGAATTCAGCAGCTTTACCAGCTTCGTAAGTTTCAAGTGACTCACCACAACAGATGATTGGAAGCATACCGTTTGCAAAAATTGCTTTTGCTTTTTTATTGATATCTTCGTCAGTTTCATGGAAGTAGTCACGACGTTCTGAGTGACCGATAACAACGTAGTCTGTACCGATTTCTTTCAAAACTTGTGGGCTAGTTTCACCAGTGAAAGCACCTGCATTTTCAAAGTAGCAGTTTTGAGCAGCAACTTTAAGGTTTGAACCTTTAGCAGCAGCAAGAACAGCTGTCAAATCAACTGCAGGAGCTGCGATACCTGCTTCAACAAGGTCTGATGAAGGAAGTTTTGATGCAACTGCTTCAACGAATGCTTTTGCTTCTTCTGGATTTTTGTTCATTTTCCAGTTACCAGCGATAAATGGTTTACGTGACATTTCACATACCTCTTTTTTCATTTTATTCACTATTATTCTATCATATTTATAAGGAGCTTGCAAACCTTACTCTAATTTTCAAGATTTTTCAAGCGGCTAATCTTGCCACAAATTCATGGCATCGAGGAAATCAGCCGAAGCCTGAACTTGCTTAGGATTGTTCGCTTCTCGCTCTGCTCGTTTGACCTCTACTTGGGCCACAGACTGGATACCTTCATGACGCCAGTTTCGTAGGATTGCCTGAATATATTTCCAGTTTGGCTTGCCATTGAGAACGGCCTCTCGGAGAGCTTCCTTGATCAAATCCGTCTTAACTCCATCTTCTTTGACAGTCTTGGAAAGATCTTCGATTTCAAATGGTGTTAATAAGCGTCCCAATTCCTGCTGAAAAGTTTCAACCAGATCTTTCAACTGATTCTGCGGGTTTGGGGCAATTGTAGCTGGAGTTTGGCTGTCTAGCAAGTTATCCAAGCGTTCAAAAGCCAAACTAGCATCAAAAATCAGCTCAATTTCCCCATTTAGTTCAATGGTCCGATATTGTAGCAAACCATTTTCAGTCAAATTTGAAATGGATTGGTTGACATCTGCCACCTCTTTCCCAATGATTTCAGCAATCTGACTAGGTGAAACATCTCCTAGGGCTGTGGTATTTTGTAAATAGAAAAATTGCCAGACGAGAAAATCTTCGCTGGAAGGAAAGAGTTCCTTAAAATGCAAGAGCAGGGCACTTGGTAAAACCAAGTTCCCTGATTTAAAAGCGTCAAAATATGTCATAATTCCTCTTATAGATATCCAAATGCAGCCGCATCATCCTCTACCTTTCTCCAGTCAAAAGGGGTTTCTTGATAAACTGCATAGTTTACCCAATTGCTGAAAAAGAGGGCAGCTGATGAAGACCAACAGAGACAGGGCGTCTCATTTACATCATCATTTTTAAAGTAGTTCTCTGGGATATGAGGGTTGAGTCCCGCCTCATAATCACGAAAATACTCTCTTGCCAAAGTGTCACGATCGTACTCCAAATGACCAAAACTATAAATCTCACGCAAATCTCGACTAGCTAGGATAGAGACCCCAACCTCAGGACCTTCTGACAGAATCTCCAGATTGGTCTTGTTTAAGATTTCTTCTTTTAAAATCTCAGTATGACGAGAATGAGGAGCTACATAGCGATCATCAAAACCTCTAAAAAGAAGGTGCCCTTCTTTCAAGGTGTCCTGTGGATAAATGCCTGATAGTTTCCGATCCATCTGGTGCTTTTCAACGCCATAGCGAACATAAAGACCTGCTTGTGCTCCCCAACAGATATGGAGGGTTGAAAAAACATGCGTCTTGGACCATTCGATGACCTGCTTGAATTCTTCCCAGTAATCTACTTCCTCAAAAGGCAAATGCTCCACTGGTGCTCCTGTGATAATCATTCCATCAAAAAAGTCATCCTTGACCTCTGGAAAGGTCTTATAGAAGGTTTCCATATGTTCGGCACGAGTTGTCTTGGAACGATGTGTTTCCATATATAAGAAATCAATATCTAATTGCAAAGGGGTATTGGCCAAATGCCGTAAGAGTTGCGTTTCTGTTACCATCTTTTGAGGCATGAGATTTAAAATCAAAATCTTCAAGGGACGAATATCCTGATGAGCAGCCCGTTGGTCGTCCATAACAAAGATATTTTCTGTCCTTAAAATCTCCACAGCTGGTAATTTTTTATCAATTCGAATCGGCATAATACCCTCCTAACAGTTCTCTATTTCGGGAATGATCTTGTCTGTTTGAAAGTAAAAACCTCCAAATACTTCTTCCCTTTATTATACTGTATGAAGATATAGTTTTCAATTATAGTTTTTCTCTAACTAGCTATAGTTAATTTATATAGCAGATGAAGAGAAAACAGCCCCAAGGACTGTTTTTCATTAATAATGCATAAGTACCTTGTAATCGTAATCTCCGATTTTTTCACGGCCTTTAAGCTCATCCAACTCAATCAAGAAAGCACAACCGGCTACAACTCCACCAAGTCTTTCAATCATCTCAATCGTTGCTTTGACAGTTCCACCTGTTGCCAAGAGATCATCTACGATGAGAACGCGTTGGCCTGGCTTAATTGCATCAGCATGCATGGTCAAGGTATCAATACCGTACTCTTTCTCATAATCAGCAGAAATGACTTCACGTGGCAATTTACCTGGTTTACGAACAGGTGCAAAGCCAATTCCCAACTCAAAAGCAACTGGGCAACCAACAATAAATCCACGAGCCTCTGGACCCACAATCATGTCGATCTTCTTATCTGTTGCATACTGAACAATTTCACGAACAGCGTAGCTATAAGCATTTCCATCTGCCATCAAAGGGCTGATATCACGGAAGGTAATACCTTCCTTAGGATAATTTTCAATCGTTGCGATATAATCTTTTAAATTCATCTTTTTCTTTCTTTCAAAGTTTTTTACTCTCTATTATACCATATTTTCTGTGAAAGAAGAAGAGGAAAAGCACTATTCTCTTGCTCCATCAGGTTATTAATGGAGTTATTTTTCCTGGAGTGAACTTATCATCAAAAAAACGAGCACTTTCGCACTCGTTCTCTGATATAAACTACTGATTAAAGTGAGTTTACGTCAACCTTGATACCAACACCTTGAGTAGTTGTGATAGTCAAGTTTGTTACGTAAGTTCCTTTAGCTGTAGCTGGTTTTGCTTTTTGGATTGTTTCGTTGAATGCTTTAAAGTTTTCAACCAATTTTTCAGCTTCAAATGATACTTTACCGATGATTGCTTGAACGTTACCTGCACGGTCAGCACGGTAAGTAATTTTACCACCTTTAGACTCTTCAACTGCTTTAGCAACATCCATTGTTACAGTACCAGTTTTAGGGTTTGGCATCAAGTTACGTGGTCCAAGGACACGTCCAAGACGTCCAACAAGAGCCATCATGTCAGGTGTAGCGATAACTACGTCGAAGTCCAACCAACCGTCGTTGATTTTCGCAACAAGGTCATCTTCACCAACGAAGTCTGCACCAGCAGCTTTTGCTTCTTCAGCTTTTGCACCACGTGCGAAAACAAGAACGCGTGAAGTTTTACCAGTACCGTTTGGCAATACCATTGCTCCACGGATTTGTTGGTCAGCTTTTTTAACGTCGATGTTCAAGTTGTAAGCAACTTCTACAGTTGCGTCAAATTTTGCAAAGTTAGTTTCTTTTGCAAGTGCTACAGCTTCTTCTACGCTGTACGCTTTTGTGCTGTCGATTTTCTCAAGTGCAGCACGAAGTTGTTTGCTTTTTTTAGCCATTTTCTATTCTCCTTGTAAGTGGTTCAATCGATTTTCATCTCCCACGTCACTTCTCGAAATGATGAAGTCTTGCGGGTTATATTGGGGGTGTTATTGATTAGTCAACAACAGTGAATCCCATAGAACGAGCAGTACCTTCGATCATACGCATTGCAGACTCAATGTTTGCTGCGTTCAAATCTGGCATCTTAGTTTCTGCAATTTCTTGTACTTGTGCACGAGTAACTGTAGCAACTTTAGTTTTGTTAGGTGTACCTGATCCTTTTTCAACACCTGCAGCTTTTTTCAAAAGAACAGCAGCTGGTGGTGTTTTTGTAACGAAAGTAAATGATTTGTCTTCGTATACTGAGATAACAACTGGAATGATCATACCAGCTTGGTCAGCTGTACGAGCGTTGAACTCTTTTGTGAATCCCATGATGTTGATACCAGCTTGACCAAGAGCAGGTCCAACTGGTGGAGCTGGTGTAGCTTTACCAGCAGGGATTTGCAATTTTACAAGTTTTTCGACTTTTTTAGCCATTTTTAAATCCTCCTTTGTGGTTTTGGCGGTAATTAAAGATTTTTACCTCCCACAAGTATGCTTTACACATACCCATCTATTATACACTATTTATCTAAAAATGCAAGAGAAAAATTACTTTTTTAATCGACGTAATCTCCGCCTTCAAAGCCATAGTACTCTTCCAAACTAAGGCCACTTGCAGCAATTTCTTTGGCTTCTTTTCCAACGTAGCGGAGATGCCATTCTTCTGCCATGTAGCCAGTCTCTTTTTCCTTGCCTTTGAGATAGCGCACAACAAAGCCATAGTCAGCTGCATGATCCAAGAGCCACTGGGCTGCCTTCTCCTCTGTCACCAATTCTCCATTAGTCCCGATCAAATCAAAAGCAAGACCTGTTTGGTGTTCACTATAACCTGGTCGAGCTGAGTAGCGATCAGCTGCTTCCTTACCGTCTTGATTCACATAGTCTTGATAAAGCTTGGTTTGAGTTTCATAACTTCTAAAACCACTGTAATGATCGCTGATTGGGTAGCCAGCTGCTTGCATGGCTGCAATGAGTTTGACCAACTCTGCTTTAGCTGTTGGATTTTCTCCTGGATTGTAGTCTTTTGACAAAGGATAGTGCTTATTGGCTACGACGATTTCATCATATTTCCCTTGGATACTATAGTGGTCTCCCTTATTCACAACTTCTGCTTTTTTCTGACTAGAAGCTTGGGATTTACTTCCTACAGTTCCCTCAGGTTGACTGCTTTGCTCCGTCTTTTGAGTGTTTTCTTCATTTTTAGGTTTTTCTTGAGCACATGCTGCTAGGGTTACTGCTAGCAAACCAGATAAAATGACATATCTTTTTTTCATTTTTTGCTTCCTCTCTTAGGCCAAATGCTTCTCCAATTCATCGGATAAGGCTTTAATCATCTCTTCCAGTTCAGGGGATTGCACTTGGCAATCTTCTGCCGCCATTTCTTCCCAGGGCACCCACCAGACTGGACCACGACCATTAAGTCCGTGACCCTGCATATCACCTGACCGTCTTGGAAAGAGGTGCCAGTGAGCGTGGGCATCTCCATTTCCTAGAAGTTCGATGTTCATCTTTTCAGCCTTAAACGCTTTGGCAACAGCTTCTTGGACCAAACTCATTTCCTCTAGAAAACGCAGTTTTTCAGAAGTCTCCATATGGTGAAGTTCTGTAACATGTTCTTTTACTAAAAATAAAGTATAGCCCTTAAAGTATTGGTGGTCTCCAATGACAACATAGCCTGTTTCTAGTTCTTTTACAAAGTAGGGATTTTCCCCTGCCTTGATCCATTCAATTCTTTGACAAATCAAGCACATGAGTCTCTCCTTTTAATTCTAATATCTTCAATCTTGAATCTGACAACTTGGGATAGCGGTCCTTGTATTCTGAAGTATGTAGGGGTTAAACCACTTACTGTCAATCCCTGCTTTATTTACCCCTTGAATATCTGATGTCAGACTGCCCCCCAATCCTCAACTGTTTCAAAGTTGAGAAGGGGATAGTCCAGGTCAAAGAGTCGGTGTTTATTGGTCATCATTCCCCTCTCTCTTATTTTTGTGAAATAAATTCTTAACCTTATTTAAAGATGAAATAACTTTAAAATAATTTCTAAAGCGTCTCTTACTTAACTTAGGCCCCTGTAGTTTTCTATATTCTTCGATATAAATTTTAGATACTCTACCAATTTCACTTGCCCCGAAAATGATGGCTTTTAAAATTAATACACTAACAATTAGAATAAATGAAACCGTTCCAACAAGAAAGGCAATATAAACATTATTAGGCCAATTATAGGAATAATACGCTATTCCAGCATCAACCGCGACAATAAAGAAAAGGAGAAATATAAAGCCTATTTCAAATATTTTATCATCGCTTTCACTAACACTCAATTCTGGGAGTAAAAAAATTAAAATTACAACAATCAACCAATAAGCCAATAACAAAGAGAGTTCAGTAGGTTGTTTGATAAAACTATTATATCCAGAGTAAATGAGAAACAGCTGAAGTAATAACATCCCATACTGAAATAAATAAAACCATATTTTAGCTGAATTTATAGGCGAAATATTTTGTTCTACTTTTATATCTAGTAATCGTTTAGCAATTTGTATCCGATGAGCTAGTTCTTTTAAATCCTCTATTTGAAGTATTTGAGAAGCAAGTTTGTTCTCTATAATTTCTATTTGATACCATACATAACCATCATCTTCTATCCACTGATACTTTCCAAAAATTCTTGTTTTTCGTCCGTATGGGTTAATTTTTTGAGAAATTTTAAAAAGTAGTTTTTCTAAATCTGGATTAGTAATTCCTTTATCTACCAGTTCATCGACATAAACAACTAGTTCTTTAAAGTTTTCTTGTTTATTTTCATACACATACTTATGATATTCTTCTTTTCTCTTTTGGAAATAAGCATACAAACCCGAAATTAGCCCCGTTATTATAGCAGGCGTTGCTAATTGTTTCAGCATTTCAAACATAATACTTTATCGCCCCTTCAGTCTACCAATGCACTCTTGAGATAAGCATCAACCATACACTCTGTCGCCACGACTGAATCAATGTGTGTTCGTTCGTAAGAGTGACTGGACTCAATACCAGCTCCAAGGAGGGCATGCTTGACCTCTGCTCCTGCGGACATAGCCGCTGAAGCATCCGAACCGTAAAATGGATAAATGTCGAGCTTAAATGGAATATCTTGCTCTTTCGCCAAAGCTACCAAGTGTTGACGGAAGTCATAGTGATAAGGACCTGAAGCATCCTTGACACAGATAGATACTGTGTACTCATCCGTCTGCTGATCATCGCCCATAGCCCCCATATCGACAGCTAGATATTCCACTACTTGAGTTGGAATATTGGAGTTAGCACCGTGGCCTACCTCTTCAAAGACTGAAAAAGCAAAATGAGTTGTTACTGGTAATTCAATCCCCTCTTCCTTATAAACACGAAGAAGATTGAGCAAAATCGCTGCGCTGACCTTATCGTCCAAATGACGTGACTTGATAAAACCAGTCTCTGTCACGACAGTTCGCGGATCGAAACTAATAAAGTCTCCAACCTCAATACCCAAGGCACGAGTTTCTTTTTCATTGGTCACTTTTTCATCCAAACGCACTTCCATATTGTCCTGCGTGCGTTCAGCAGTTCCAGCATCTTTGTAGACATGGCAAGAAGTCTGGTGGATGAGGATGGTTCCAGATACCTTTTGACCTGTGCTAGCCACATGGACTGTACAGTTTTCTCCCTCAATCATGTTCCAAGGAAAACCACCGATACGATCCAATTTGAGACGGCCATCCGATTTGACTGCACGAACAATAGCACCCAGCGTATCCACGTGGGCAGTCACATAGCGTTGTTGCTCATCATTTTGACCTTTAATGGTCACATTGACACCACCCTTGGCTGTACGAACTGGCTGGTAACCAAATTTCTCTAAAGTATGGACTAGATAGTCTGAGATCTCACGAGTAAAGCCTGTTGGAGATGCAATTGCGGTTAGTTCTTTGATATAGTTTATAGTCTGATTCATTTCTTCACCTCTTTCCTACCATTATAACATTTTTCTAGTCAGACTCCTTCTCAAAAGGAAAAAAACTGTGTTTAGTTGCTTTCAATATAGATTCATGTTATAATACAAATACTTTGATTACGAAAGGAAATTGTATGAAAACTTACTTTAAAACATCACTTGCCCTTGCTGCTGCTTTGCTCATTCTAATGGGGTGCTCTAAACAAGTATCAGCACCTACTAGTAACAGTGCCAAAGAAGATAAAACTGCTCAGTCAAGCGAGACCAAGCAAAGCACTGAACAATCTTCTGAGAAGAAAGAAACAACTAAAACACATACCTTTGTAAACAAAAATAATTCTGGAATCACTTCTACCTTGGTTTATACTGTAGAGGGGGACAATGTTATCAAGCAATCAGCTAATAACATTGCTGATCCTGAAATCCTTGGTGCAACTCCAGAAGATGTCAAGAGTTTTATCGAAGAAAAGTACAAAGGTTATAATGGACTCAAAGGTGTTAAACAAACGATTGAAATCAAAGATGGAAAAGTTGTTCAAGATCTAGAAGTTGATTTCTCAGTTGCAAGCATTAGCGAACTTAGAAAAGCACTTCCTGAAGAATATTCTGGTATCGGCAATCGTGTCAGTTTCTCAAACTCTAAAAAAGCACTAGAAAAAATGGGATTCACAGAAAAGACGAACTAATCTCCTAAAATTTCATATAGACTAGTGTAGGTCCACCCCAAAAGTTAGACACAACTCTAACTCTTGGGGTATTTTATTACATCCCTAACCGATGAGTTCAATAGATTCCTCCCCATCCCATAAAAAGTGCATTTAAAACTTCCCACTTTTCAATCCATACGATAAAAGTTTTTTGAAATAGATCGAGACAAAACTTTAATCGTCAGACTAGTTTCTATTCGTTGTCATGTCAGGTCAGATAAGAGGATAGATATAGTTGATTTTGTAGTAGAATCATGTTATAATACAAAATACTTTGATTATGAAAGGAAATTCTATGAAAACTCTTGTTAAAACTTCACTAGCCCTAGTAGCTTCACTTGTCCTCCTGCTCGGATGTTCCAAACAAGCATCAACAACTGCTAGCAGCAGTACCAAAGAAGACACAACAACTCAGTCAAGCGAGACCAAACAAAGCAGTCAACAATCATCTGAAAAGAAAGATGAAACAGAAACTCACACATTTGTCCACAATAGCAAACCTGGAATTCATTCTACCTTGACTTATACTGTAAAGGGAGATGACGTTGTAAAACAAACTGTTCATAATGTACTTGACCCTGAAAAACTTAATAATACCGCGGAAGGTATTAAGGAAATTGTTGACGATACTTATAAAGGTTATGAAGGAGTCAAAGGGGTTACACAAAAAGTTGAAATTCAAGACGAAAAAGTTATCCAAAACATCGAGGTTGACATGACTGTCGCGAGTCTTGACGAATTGAAAAAAGCAATGCCGAACGAATATTCTGGTATTGGAAACCGTGTAAGCTTTGCTGCCTCGAAAAAAATGCTTAAAGAAGCTGGTTATACCGAACAAACCAACTAATGACTCGTTCTCATACAAAAAATTCTTGGTCGATGACCAAGAATTTTTTTATTCCATCTCAAAAACATCACTCTCTTGTTTGTTTGGTAGAACCAAGGAAAGCAAGATTCCGATAATAGCTGGCACTAGCCATGGAAGAGAGGCTGATGCAAACGGAAGGGCATTAATCAGATTTTCTAGAAACTCAATCTTAAAGGAACTTCCAAGGACGCTTGCAAGAGCAATCGCTGTAACAAGCCCAATGGTTAATTGCATGCCCGGTTTTGATAGAGCGACAAACTTATTCACAATCACGATCATCACAATGGCGATGGTGATTGGGTACAAGATTACCAGTACTGGAACTGAATACTTAATAATTGCATCAAGTCCAAGATTGGCAATAGCAAATCCAATCAAGGTAAAGGCAGTGGCATAGACCTTGTAGCTGATTTGTGGGAAACGTCCGTTAAAGAACTCCGCTGTCGACACAATCAAGCCAACTGTCGTTGTGAAGCAGGTTACAGTTACCATAACAGCAAGGAAGAGTTGAGCTGTTGAACCAAAGATTTCCTGAGTTGCTTGCGACAAGATATAAACACCTGGTGTTCCACCCTTCATCACTTCTGCTGGTACTGGGAAGTGATTTCCAAGGAATCCTAAACCAATGTAAAGAGCGCTGAAAGCAAGAGCTACAACGATACCAACCACCCAAATAGTTGAAAT
This sequence comes from bacterium, assembly GCA_905221435.1. GTDB lineage: Bacteria > Bacillota > Bacilli > Lactobacillales > Streptococcaceae > Streptococcus. The sequence continues at coordinate 70,814 of CAJNDD010000006.1, read as the reverse complement.
GTATTCTTTCTTACTGGAGAATCCAAGTTGTTTCAAGGTTTGAACTGCAATCACACTGAAGGCAACTGAAGCAAGGGCATCTAAGGTATTATAACCTTCTAGGAAACCTGTACCAAAGGCAGAAGCTTGATAAGCAGCTGAAGCCGCTTGAGGACTTGTTCCACCGTATTTGAAGGCACCTAGTACAACCAAGATAACGATCAACAAGGCAAAGACTGGCGTTAAAACACGTCCAATTCGATCCAAAATCTTTGATGGATTAAGCGAAATCAAATAAGCCGCTGCAAAGTAAAGCACAGTAAAGACAATCAATCCTAGACCTTTGTTTGCTTCGGATAAGAGGGGACTAATCCCAACTTCGTAAGCTGTTGTGGCTGTACGCGGAATGGCAAAGAAGGGACCAATCGATAGATAGAGGACTGCAAGATAAAGTGTCGCAAACCAAGGTGAGATTTTCTTAGAAATCTCGTGAATGTATCCTTTCGGGTTTAGTGTTCCAATAATAAGTGTCAAGACGGCAATACCAACACCTGAAAAGACAAAACCTGCAATGGCAGGAAGAAACTGTTCTCCAGATAAAGCACCTAGAGAAGGTGGAAAAATCAAGTTTCCCGCACCAAAAAATATTCCAAACAGGAGCAAGCCTGTTAGAGCACCTTTTTTAGCCATAAAAATCTCCTTCATATTTCTAAAATACTGACCTAGTATACCATGATTCAGACTCTGAAAAAAGTATCCAAAATTAATCATTGAATGTTTTCAATATTTTTAAAAATAAGAATTATCTAAAAACAAAATCCCTCACTCAGTTGGAACCGAGCAAGGGAAGATTAGGATCTATCGCCATAGAGGTTTAAAGATTTTCAAAGGCCGTCATTCCACCTTGGACATTGATGACCTTGTATCCATGTTCCTCTAAGAATTGGCAAGCACGAGCTGACCTCATCCCAGATTTGCAAATGACATAATGCAACTGGTCCTTGTCCAATTGATCATAGATATCAGCTAATTGACTAAGTGGTAGGTTCTGAGCACCTTCTAAATGAAGCGTCTCGAACTCTTCTACTTCTCTCACGTCCACTAGAGAAAGTTTCTCATTTTGATAAAGCTGGTAAAATGCGTCAAAGGTAATTTCTTTCATTCTTTTTCTCCTAAAATAGCTTTAATTCTTTTTTTCAATTCTGGCACCACTTCTGCCTCAAACCAAGGATTTTTAGCTATCCAGATTTGATTTCGTGGTGACGGGTGCACCAGAGGGAAAAATTCTGGTAGATAGTCTTTGTAGCGTTTTACCCGCTCTGTTACCTTGCCACTAACTTTCTCATGTAAATAGTAAGCTTGGGCATATTGGCCAATCAAGAGGGTCAATTTAATATTGGGACATTCCTTGAGGAGTTGTGGGTGCCATTTTTCGGCAAAACCTGTACGAGGTGGAAGGTCGCCTGACTTGCCATGTCCAGGAAAGTAAAAATCCATTGGCAGAACTGCAAAATAACCTGAATTGTAAAAGGTGTCTTCATCAACACCTAACCACTCACGCAGACGATCACCACTCTTATCCTTCCAGTAAATTCCAGCTTCTTGCGTTTTAAAGCCCGGAGCTTGTCCGACAATATTGATGCGAGCAGTCTTTGGCGCCGCAAAGAGAGGTTCGATTCCGCGTTCTGTATAGCTGGCATTCTGTGGATCCACCATAATGGCCTGCTTGATTCTTTCGATTTGAGACATCTGTTTTCCCTCCCAAAAGAAGTCTAAGCATAAAATCTCAGACTTCTATAGCTTTATTTGATCAATTCGTAAATAGCTTCTGCATAGATTGCTGCTGCTCGGAAGAGATCGTCCAAGGCGATAAATTCATTTGCTTGATGCATGGTGTCAATAGAGTCTGGGAACATGGCACCGTAGGCAACCCCACGTTCCAGCAAGCGACCAAAGGTCCCACCACCGATGACTTGTTCATGACCTTGAAGTCCAGTTTGTTTTTCATAGACATTCAACAAGGTTTGCACAAGTGGATCTTCCATTGGTACATAGTGAGGGGTGTGGCCGTGTTCAGAAAGACTAATAGAAGCAACTGGCAAGTTTTCAAGGATTGACTTGATTTGTTCTGGACTTGTTCCTTTTGGATAACGGAAGTTAAGAGCAATCGTATTGTCAGCACTTGTTTCATCAAAGCGGAAGACACCGGCATTCATAGAAAGGGCACCCATCTTTTTATCCACATGAGCAACCTTAAGATTTGTACCCTCATGGTCGTTCAAGAGAATCTTACCAGCGATGTCAAGGTAGTCTTTTGCAGGTCCTGCAAAGTCAAACTGACTGAGGAAAAGGGCAAGGTAGGTCGCACCATTAACACCTGAAGCAGGCAGCGCACCATGAGCTGATTTACCAATCACAGTCACCTTGTACTGACCGTTTTCTTCTTGGAGTTCTCCTCTAAGTTTGTGCTCTGCAACAAAGGCATCTAGTTTAGCTTGCAAGTCATCCAAGTCACCTGAAACGACTGCTGTTGCTGATTCAGGTACCATGTTTTCACGCAATCCACCTGTGAAGCTGTGAAGACGGGCAGCGCCTGCATTTTCACCTGCAAAGTGAAGATATTCAGTGATGTTTCCTTTTTCACCATTGATGATAGGAAATTCAGCATCTGGAGAGAAACCAAAGTCTGGTTTCGCAAGTCCTACATGTTCAAAGTAGTAGTCCATATCTGCCCAGCCTGATTCTTCGTCTGTTCCGACGATGAAGCGAACTTTCTTAGAAGTTGGAAGGCCCAATTCTTTGATGATTTTCAAGCCATAGTAACAAGCTGTTGTAGGTCCCTTGTCATCTGAAGCTCCACGCGCATAAAGGCGACCGTCTTTGATAGTTGGTGTGTATGGATCTGTGTCCCAACCGCTACCAGCTGGCACCACGTCCATGTGGGCAAAGATTCCGAGAACTTCTTCTCCTTCACCAAACTCAAAATGTCCTGCATAGTTATCAACATTCTTAGTTGGATAGCCATCACGGTCTGCGATTTCAAGGAATTTTTCCAAGGCTTTTACCGGCCCAGGTCCAAATGGATGCTGCGCATCTACCTTGCTATCATCACGTTCTGAGTTGATTTCCAAAAGGCTAAACAAGTCAGCCAAGAGGTCTTTTTTGCGTTTTTCTACTTCTGCTGTAAAATCAATTGCTGTCATTTTTTCTTCTTTCTATCTTTTCTCGATGATTTCATCCACTGGCAAGCGGTAGCTTGGTTCTAATTTCTCGTCTGTGTAACCCACTGTAATCAAGAGTTCTGGGCGGAAACGGTCTTCAATGTCCAAAACTTCGTTGGCTTTTGATTTATCAAATCCAAGGATAATGTTAGAGCCGATTCCTTGGTCTGTCAGAGCGAGAACCAAGTTCATAGCAACCAAACCTGCATTGAGGGCTAGGTAGTCACTGACTTGTTGCTCACTGTAACGCGCAAACTCAGCAGGCAAATTTTTCATAAAGTATTGAAGTTGCTCTTCTGAGAAATTATTTGCACCACCAACACGGGCAATCTTGCGAGCGCGTTTGGCAAGGTCTGTATCGGTAAACAAGGCAATGGTTACAGGTGCTGATGACACCTGCTCAAAGTTCGAACCATAAGCCAATTTTGCCAATTCAGCATTTTTCTCACGAACCACCACAAATTTCCAAGGTTGGCTGTTGTGGGCGCTTGGAGCTAAAGTTGCGATTTCGATAGCCGTACGCACATCTTTGGGATCCACCGGCTTATCAGTGAAATGCTTAGTCGCATGACGTTTTTTATTTAATTCAAGAAATTTCATAATCGATTTCCTTTTCTAATTCTACTGCATCCATTCTACCATATTTTGAAAGAGCTTGCAGAGATTTTTCATAGAAAGAAATTGGAACAAGGATGAGCCACCAAACGAAGTCCATCATTTCAATCAAGTTCCCCATCTAGTTCCAACTAATTTTCAGTTGCTTAAGGAAACTAGTCTATCTTATATTCTGACTTTATAGCCTCCAAAAATTCCTTCACATCCTCTACATACCCATGCTTTTCAATTAAACTAGCTAAAAGTTCCAGATTGTGCCCTCGATAGTTGTCATCTCGACGTAGTTCTTCATACATTTCGATAAAAGGAAGGTCCTTAGACTTGGCCAATTCTAACTCTGCTTCATAATCGTAGGAAACTTTTCGGAATAGAATATTTACCAATTCCCCATCTTCCACTTCTATCACGGCATACTGGGCACGGTGATTTTTTAACGCCTCCCAATCAAAATAGGGCATGCCAATCGTACCTGGATTGATGATTTGTTGCCCTTGACTGCCGTAACGAAGCAACTGCTTGTGGACATGGCCATAGACTGCCACGTCTGTTTCCTCACCTAGGAGTTGGTCAAATTTATCTGTGTTATTCCCAACAGACAAGTCACCACCATAGTTCTTATTTGGCAAATTATGAGAAAGAGAAAAGCGCAGCCCATCAATTTCTTTCTTTTCTAGCATAGGTAAGTTTCGTAGCCAGTCAATCGTTTCAGGATCCATTCGCTCCATCAAAAACTGGGTCAATCGCATGAGCTGGACTTCCTGTGGGTCTTCTAAGCCATATAGCCCATCTAAAGCCTCTAAGACACAATCATCCCAATTGCCTCGAACACTTGCTGTGATAGGAAGTTTCTTTAACAGAGCGACCAAGTCATTTGCACCTGGACCAGGTAGAAAAATATCTCCCAGAAGCCAATATTCACTGACTCCTTGAGTTTTAGCATCTGCAATCACTGATTCTAGTGCCGTTGCATTGCCATGAATATCTGATAAAATTGCGATTTTATGGTTCATGATAGTTTCCTTCCGTTTGGTAATCTACTCTCTCTTCCGCTACTTGAGCTAATTCCACTTCTTCCTGAGGGTTCAACTTTCTCTGCACAGCTTCTGCGACTGTTCTTGGTACACCCACTTCGACAATTTCATCCACACTAGCTTCCTTGATTTTAGTGAGAGATTTAAAATGCTTCATGAGATTCTGTTTGCGTTTAGGTCCCAGACCGTCAATCCCATCCAGTTGTGAAGAAAAGGAATTTTTTGAGCGCAGTTGGCGGTGGAAGGTGATAGCAAAGCGGTGCACCTCATCTTGGATGCGTTGAAGCAGGAAAAATTCTTGAGAATTGCGAGACAACTCCACCACTTCCAGTGGATCTCCAAAGAGCAGTTCATGGGTTTGGTGCTTGTCATTCTTTTGCAGACCTGCAATTGGGATATCCAAACCTAGCTCTTCTTGGATGACTTGCTTGGCGATATTGACCTGACCTTGTCCCCCATCGATGACAATCAAATCTGGTGGAGTCAAAGCCTCACGTTGTACTCGACCATAACGTCTGCGAATAACCTCACGCATACTAGCATAGTCATCTGGACCGACAACCGTTTTTATCTTGTACTTACGGTAATCCTTCTTACTCGGTTTACCATTGACAAAAACCACCATAGCTGAAACAGGGCTAGTTCCCATGATATTAGAGTTATCAAAGGACTCGATACGAACCGGAGTCGGGATTTGGAGCAAGCGTCCTAGATTTTCAATAGCTCCTTGGGTCTTTTCAACTGATTTTTCTAGCAGATTGAACTTCTGCTCCAGACTAACACGAGCATTTTTTATGGCCAGATTGACCAGTTGTTTTTTCTCTCCACGCTGAGGTTTGATAATCTTGGTATCCACCAAGGCCTTGACAGCTTCTTCGTCAATATCCTGCGGAATCAATACCTCATTGGGAACTAGATGAGATTTTTCTTGATAGAATTGTCCCACATAGGTCAAAAAGTCCTCATCTGGATCATTGTAGTAGGGGAAAAGATTGACATCCCGCTCGATAAGTTTTCCCTGACGAACAAAGAAAACCTGCACGCACATCCAGCCCTTGTCCACATAGTAGCCAAAGACGTCACGATTTTGCAAATCTTTAGCCATGACCCGTTGCTTGGTCCGAAGCGTTCCAATGGCCTGAATCAGGTCACGGTATTCCGCCGCACGTTCGAACTCCATACTTTGAGCTGCCTTTGCCATCTTACCCTTGAGGTCATCGATGATTTTGTCATCCTGTCCTTTTAGGAAATCAGAAACCTCCTGAGCCATGGACTTGAAATAGGACTCATCTTTCTTACAAATGGTGTGGGCCATACACTGGCCGATATGGTAGTAAAAACAAACCTTAGACGGTGGATTGGTGCACTTACGAAAAGGGAAAATCCGATCCAGTAGTCGCTTGATTTCATTGGCTGCCCCCACATCTGGATAGGGGCCAAAGTAGAGACCGCCGTCCTTTTTGACCTGACGGGTGATAATTAAACGAGGATAGCGCTCATTGGTGATTTTGATGAAGGGATAAGACTTGTCATCCTTGAGCATGATATTGTACTTAGGCTTATTTTCCTTGATGAGGTTGATTTCTAGGAGAAGTGCCTCAATATTGGACTCAGTGACGATAAATTCAAAATCTACAATTTCAGATACCAGAGCCTCCGTCTTGGTATCATGACTTCCACGAAAATAGGACCTCACGCGATTGCGCAGATTTTTAGCCTTTCCTACATAGATAATGGTGCCATTTTTATCCTTGTGAATGTAGCAACCGGGACTAGTCGGTAAGAGCTCTAGTTTTGATTTGATCAAGTTATTCATAGTTCCATTATAGCAAAAAGGAAGTAACAGGACGAACAAAAAGCCCCACCAATCACTTGTTGGAGGAGCTTTGATTTCATTTCGGATTGCACCAACTTCATCTAGTCGCTACTGGTATAGAGTTCTTGAACAGCTGTCACATCCCGAGGCTGAATTCCATAGTAGGAACCTGCTGGCTGCATAACAGAAGTTTCGTTGGTATGGTCCAATCCGATGGCATGCCCCAGCTCGTGCTCCGCCGTGTGCACGATTCGTTCATAAGAATAACCATAGTTTGGATTGGATAGATAATAGTGATTCAGGCGAACTGTTACAGATATAAATTGATTGGTTAACAAATTGGTTTGACTCTCGGCTTGACCTGCTACAGCGGTCGAGCCATCATTCATCTCACTTGCCACAATATCTGCCTGACTAGGATCCGCAACCACCTCAAAGGTAAAGGCTCCCGTTTGATTCCAGTTTTTTATAGCTTCTGCATAGGCACCTTGGAAGGTCTCATCCATTTGAGGCTCAATATAGATGCGAGCTGAGGCCTGAGCCCACTTGCCTTCTGCATGTTGGTGACTGTCTGTTTGAGATAAGACTTCCAGCGTTCCCGTCTCCTGCCACTGATTCCAGCCACCTTGACCAATCTGGCTCATTTTTTCAACCTGATTGACCGCAGAATGAAAATCACCTGTCAGATACCAAACCACTCCAAAAGCAATGAGAAGTAGAATGACCACAGTCCAAACCAGACGCCAGAAGAAACGCCAAATTCCCAAAAGAAATCGGAAGAATAATCGAATAATCCAGAACATGACGCTCCACCTTTCATAAAAATAAGAACCTATCTTGAAATCATATTCTCCTTGTTCAAGATAGATTCTCTATTTTACTGAAGAAAGCTGAAAGAAATCTAAAACTAAGATAAGCGCTCTTCCAAAACAAAGTCAATTGGTAATGTAGCTAAAAAACGCTCCAATTGTTTTTCCCAGTAGTACCACTCGTGCTTACCTGGACTATGACTATAGGTCACCTCAAAACCAAGTTTTTTGAGGTTTTTCACTGCGAGATTATTGACAGAGTAGAGATAGTCTTGCTCCCCACACCAAGCCCATAGTTTGGTCTTTTTATCCGATTTCGCAGCGATAGTTTCAAGCGAATGAGGGCTAGCTGTCCAGTCTTTGATTTCTCCAAAAACTCCTCGCCAGTAGGCAAGTGATCCCAGATCCTGACTTTCGGGAGAAAATTCTTGAAAACTGAGCGCACCAGAAAAACTAGCTGCGTGAGAAAAACGATCAGTTGCTAGAGCTAGCTTGAAGGAACCATAGCCACCCATGGAGAGGCCTGCAATAAAGGTCTTTTCTCGCTTGCTGGTCATATTGGGGAAGAAGCGCTTCATGACTTGGGGGAGTTCTTCTGCTAGAGCAGTATAGTAGTTATAGCCATACTGAGTATCTGTGTACCAGCCATTGCTAGTATTGGGCATAATGACAATGAGATTGGTTCCACGCAACAAGCGTTCGACATTGGTACGTTTGAGCCAGCTATTTTGGTTTCCTGACATTCCGTGCAAAAGATAAAGAACAGGAATATCTGTGCAATCTGGTTCAGTCACCCGACTGGCATCCGGATAGAGCACGGTAACGCCCCACTCCATATCCAAAACTTCTGAGTAATACTCGATATTCATAACTGCCATGGTTGTCTCCTTTTACTATTCTATAAGAAAAAGCCGAATTTCGACTTTTTCTGTAGGTATTCTGCTTATTATTTTGCTTCCATCACGACTGGCAAGATTGCTGGGCGACGCTTGGTTTGATCAAAGAGGTACTTGGTCAGATTGTCACGAACCTTGCCTTTGAGATCTGCCCAATCAAAGTCATCACCTTGAAGATACTCTTCTACCGTTTGGTTAATTAATTCTGAACTTTCACGGAGAATATCGCGACTCTTCTTGAGATAAACAAATCCACGTGTATGGACGCGAGCCTTGGCCACAATTTTCTTCTCACGACGGTTGACAGTGATCGCCACGATAAAGATTCCATCCTCTGACAAGACTTTACGGTCACGAAGGACGACATTTCCAACATCCCCGATGGCATTTCCATCAATCAAGACATCACCTGCAGAAACTGCTCCAGCTGGAACAAAGTCTCCATGTTCATAAGACATGGTTGTCCCCTTTTTAGGAATGAAAATGCGCTCTGGCAACATCCCAACTGCCATGGCAGCCTTGGCATGCGCATCTAACTCACGGTACTCCCCTTGGATAGGGAAGAGGTAGTTTGGCTGCAGAAGATTGATCATCAACTGCAAATCACGCGCATTCCCGTGTCCGGATACTCGCAAGCTTTGAGTAATGAGTTTCACTACACCACCAGCTTGGTAGATCATGTTTTCAACACGCGCCATAACGGCTTCTTTGGCGATAGATGGAGTCGTTACGATATAGACCAAGTCCCCATCTTTGATTTCCACATAGCGGTGGCGACCGATGGACATCTTGCGAAGCCCATTAATAGGCTCACCCATACGGCCAGTCTCAAGGATGATCAACTCATGGTCTTCAAAACGAGACATTTCTTTTGGTTTAATCAAAAGACTTTCATTAGCTAGAGACAATTTTTTAAGACGAATCGCTGTACGAACGATATTTTCAATATCAAATCCAGTCAAAACAACTCGGCGACCCGTATCTGCAGCGGCATCAAAAACTTGCTGGATACGAGAGAGATTGCTGGCAACTGCGGCAACGATGATACGACCGTCCCAGTCCGCAATGGTCTGGGTAATTTCGTCTCCAACTTCGCTCTCACTCGCCACCTGGATATTGCTGTCTGCATTGGCTGAATCACTGAGGAGCGCTAAGACACCCTCGCGACCAATCTCCGCCAAACGAGCAAAATCAGTCGCATAGGATTTACTGGCTGTCTGGTCAAACTTGAAGTCACCTGTATAAACGATACTACCTTCAGTTGTTTTCAAGACAACTCCCAAACTTTCTGGGATGGAGTGAGTTGTACGGAAGAAGGAAACCACAGTCCCTCCAAAATCAATCTCTGTATCTTCATCAATCACATGGAAGTCATTGAATTTCTTAACCGTATCATTTCCTTTGACAAAGAGTTTGGCCAACTCAATAGTCAACTCAGAACCAAACACAGGCACCTTAGCCTCTGCCAAAAGATAAGGCAGAGCACCAATGGCATCCGCATGTCCGTGGGTCAAAAAGACCCCTGCGATACGATCGCTATTTTCAAAAAGGTAGTCCATATTTGGAATGACGACATCAACACCTAGTTGTTCATTTTCAGGGTATTTAAGCCCAGCATCCAAAACAAAAATAGAACCATCGATTTCAGCGATGTACATATTTTTCCCATTTTCTCGTACACCACCTAGTGTTGTTAAACTGATATTACTCATTTTCCCTCCGAAACTTAATTCATCTTGATTATAGGGTAGGTTTACCCTCTTATTCTAAAAGTTCTAAAACTTTCAGCCGAATCTTTTCCTACCATTATATCATTTTTTTGTTGATTTTCAAAATGAAGATTTGTTTTTAAAAAAGAGCTGGTTACCCAACTCTTTCCTAACTTCTACTATTTCTCCATTAAAAAATCATACATTTCTTGCACGGTACCCAGCGCCATCATTTCTTGGTCTTTGACAGTTTGTTTGAGATTTTGGTAAATCTGACTTTCAGAAATTTCCCTTTTCGGCGCTTCTTTATTGACTGTCATGACACCATCTTTGATCGTCACAAAACCTAACTCCTCAAAGACTTGAATCATCTTAATCAGCAAGATTTGTTGGATATTGAGATAAGCCGCCAAATCCTTCAGCTTATAGCGAATATCAAACTCTGGAAACTGGTAGATGGTCTTGTACAATTTGGCAAACTGTTCTCTAGTCCCGTAACCTGTCAGATAGTAGACCTTGTCAATGTCATTTTTGAAATAGACAGCAGAGAAATGTTGTTTCTGAAAAATGGCCTTCAGCAAGGTAATATCTTCCGGAATATTTTTCACAACAACCGCTTCACTAGTCGCTAAATCTGGCACCTCTCCAGAGAAATCCAAGACTGGAACCCCTTCTGGCAGGGCTACGTTCTTCCCACGAATGTTAAAGAGTTGAACACCTTCCACACGCGCATCCACCATCATCAACTGGAGGGCAGTTTGGCCATTCCATTGATTGACAGACAGGGTGACTGCCAATTCAAGATTTTTTGTTTGAGCAAACTCTGTCGCCCATCTACCTTGTCCGAAGGCCACCACTTCAAAACTCGCCTCGCCCTTGGAAATTTTTAGTTTGAGGTGGGCATTGCCTGCTCCCATAGTACGGGCACTTTCGACATGAAAATCCTTGATATAAAAGACAGGTTTCTGATTGTCCATCCCAAAAGGCGCCAAGCGTTCAAAATTCTTGACTGTTTCCAAGTTAAGTGTCTCCAAGTCTAGCTCTTCATCTAAATTTAACTTGTTCTTACCACTAGCATCTGCACCTTTATCACGGATATAGTCTTCCAAGACCTGAGATAAATCTGAAAGTTTCTCAACCTCCAGCGTCATTCCTGCTGCACCAGCATGGCCGCCAAAGGCGATAAAGAGGTCTCGATGGGGATCCAGAGCCTCAAAAATATCGACCGCTTCCACACTGCGAGCACTGCCCTTGGCACGACCATCTTCTATATTAAGAACGATAACTGTCTGCCCTAGTTCTTCCAAGAAACGACCAGCCACGATACCCAAAACCCCAGGATTCCAGCCTTCCTTGGCCAAAACCTGGACCTTCTTCTCAGGATCCACCATGGTCTTAGCTTCTTCATAGATTGATTGGACGATTTCCTTACGTTCTTCATTTTTCTGGTGAATCATGAGGGCAATCTCATGTGCTTCCTCATCGTCAAACCCAGTCAGCAAATCAATGGCAGGATTGGGATCATCCAATCGCCCCAAGGCATTTAAACGAGGGGCAATCTGGAAACCAACCGTTTCTTCCGTCACTTCATTCGCAGCAATCCCAGCCATGTCCAGCATTTCTTGCAGACCGATGCGCTGAGTATGCCCCAACATTTCCAGACCATATTGAACCAAGATACGGTTTTCATCCGTCAAACTCACCATATCTGCAATGGTACCGATAGCGACCAAATCAAGCAATTCTACTTGCACTTCTTCTAAAAGAGCGCAAGCCAGCTTGAAAGCCACTCCACAACCAGCTAGATATTTGAAAGGATAGTCCGCATCCGGATGCTCAGGATGGACAATCGCATAGGCATCTGGCAAGATTTCCGGCATAGAATGGTGGTCGGTCACAATGACATCCACTCCCATAGACTGGGCCAATTCAATGGCTTCGTTCCCTGCAACCCCATTATCCACTGTCACAATCAAGGAAATTCCCTCTTGCTCGATAAAGTATTTATAAACACTGGCATTTGGACCATAGCCATCAGTAAAACGATTAGGTAGGTAAACCCGACACTCGGCACCAAGTTGTTCCAAACTTTCCTTCACAATCGAAGCCGAAGTCATGCCATCCGCATCGTAGTCTCCATAGATGAGAATGTTTTCCCCTTCTTCAATGGCCTGACGAATCCGTTCTACTGCCTTATCCATATCATGGAGCAGATAGGGATCATGTAAGTCCTCTAAAGAAGGTTCTAAAAACTTCTTTAGACTTTCTTCATCCTGAATCCCTCTTTCAAATAATAACCGAGCCACCTCAGGACCCAGTCCAGCCTTCTTGGCTATCTTTGTAAAATCCGCATCTTCAACCTGCGGGGCAAACTGCCATTCATAAGTAGGAGTTATCAAAAAAACATCCACTCTTTCTAAGAATTCTATCGTTTCATTATAACATGATTTAGGCTTTTTCTCTATTCAGATTGCTTTTTTATAACATTTTAGTGAATTTTTTTCAGATATGATTTGACAAGAACATTCTTTTATTGTAGAATCATGTTACAAAATCTAACACAAAGGAGATCTCTCATGGCTTTAGTAGAATTTAAAAACGTCGAAAAATATTACGGAGACTATCACGCACTCCGCGACATCAATCTCCGTTTTGAAAAAGGACAAGTTGTTGTCCTGCTTGGACCTTCCGGTTCTGGGAAGTCCACTCTCATCCGTACGATCAATGGTTTAGAGGCTGTTGACAAAGGAAGTCTCCTAGTCAATGGACACCAAGTAGCAGGTGCTAGCCAGAAAGATCTGGTTCCTCTTCGTAAGGAAGTCGGCATGGTTTTTCAACATTTTAACCTTTATCCACACAAAACAGTGTTAGAAAACGTGACACTTGCACCTATAAAAGTTCTAGGAATTGATAAAAAAGAAGCTGAAAAAATAGCCCAAAAATATCTGGAATTTGTAAACATGTGGGACAAGAAAGATTCCTATCCGGCCATGCTATCTGGTGGACAAAAACAGCGGATTGCCATTGCTCGTGGTCTTGCCATGCATCCGGAACTCCTCCTCTTTGATGAGCCAACATCTGCTCTTGATCCTGAGACTATCGGAGATGTTCTAGCCGTTATGCAAAAACTGGCGCATGATGGGATGAACATGATCATCGTTACCCACGAAATGGGCTTTGCTCGAGAGGTTGCGGACCGCATCATCTTTATGGCAGACGGAGAAGTTTTGGTGGATACGACAGATGTCGATGACTTTTTTGACAACCCAAGCGAACCTCGTGCCCAACAATTCCTCAGCAAAATTATCAACCACGAAAGTGACAAAGTCAAATAAGGAGGCGCCTATGAAAAAGAAATTCTTTTTATCCGCATTATTGATTAGCCTTTTCAGCCTTGCTGCTACCAAACCAGTCCAGGCTGATACCAGTGTCGCAGACATTCAAAAAAGAGGCGAACTAGTTGTCGGTGTCAAACAAGACGTTCCCAATTTTGGCTACAAGGACCCCAAGACCGGTACTTATTCTGGTATCGAAACGGACTTGGCCAAGATGATTGCGGATGAACTCAAGGTCAAGATTCGCTACGTTCCTGTTACCGCTCAAACCCGCGGTCCACTACTAGACAATGAACAGGTCGACATGGATATCGCAACCTTCACCATCACAGATGAACGTAAAAAATTATACAATTTCACCAGTCCCTACTACACGGATGCTTCTGGTTTTTTGGTCAATAAATCCGCCAATATCAAAAGCATTGAGGATCTAAACGGCAAAACCATCGGAGTTGCCCAAGGTTCCATTACCCAACGCCTAATTACTGAACTGGGTAAAAAGAAAGACCTGACCTTTAAATTCGTCGAACTTGGTTCCTACCCAGAATTGATTACTTCCCTTCATGCTCACCGTATTGATGCCTTTTCCGTTGACCGCTCGATTCTATCTGGCTACATCAGCAAACGGACAGAGCTACTAAATGATAGTTTCAAGCCATCTGACTACGGTATTGTTACCAAGAAATCAAATACAGAGCTCAACGACTATCTTGATAACTTGGTTACTAAATGGAGCAAGGATGGCAGTTTGCAAAAACTCTATGACCGTTACAAGCTCAAACCATCTAGCCATACTGCAGATTAAGGAGGACACCCTATGACAGATTTATCATCTTGGACAGCCTATTTTCAGGATTTTGGACAATTTTTCAATGGTTTCCTCTTCACCCTTGCCCTAGCGATTGGATCCTTTATCCTCGCCATGGTCTTAGGCATCTTCTTTGGAGCTATGTCAACCAGCAAACGTCCAATTTTAAGAATTTTAGCTCGTATCTTTGTAGAATTTTACCAAAACACTCCCCTCTTGGTGCAGTTTGTTATCGTTTTTTATGGTTTGCCTCTTATCAGTGACCATATCATCATGATTCCGATTTATTGGACAGCCGTTCTCTGCGTGGGACTCTATCACGGAGCCTATATCGCCGAGGTTATTCGCTCAGGCATTCAGTCTATTCCTAGCGGTCAAATGGAGGCCGCCTTGTCGCAAGGTTTTACTTATATCAGTGCTATGCGCTTGATTATCTTGCCTCAAGCCTTCCGTATCATTCTCCCTCCATTGACCAACCAAATCGTTAATCTCATCAAAAATACCTCGACAGTCGCTATCATCTCTGGAGTAGACTTGATGTTTGTGACTAAGTCTTGGTCGGCTCTCAACGGAAATTATATCCCAGCCTTTTTAGGTGCCGCTCTTCTCTACTTTGCTCTATGCTTCCCTGTTGCCCAGTTTGGTCGCAAGATGGAGCAAGCCAACAAAAAAGCCTATTCACTTTAGGAGGTTACTATGGAATCTATTTTAGAAGTTTTGACCCCAGATAACCTAGTCTTTATCTTTAAAGGATTTGGCTTAACCCTCTACATTTCTCTGATTGCTATCGTCCTCTCGACCCTTATCGGAACAGTACTAGCCGTCATGAGAAATGGGAAAAATCCTGTCTTACGGATCATCTCCAGCATTTATATAGAGTTTGTACGTAACGTTCCCAACCTCCTCTGGATTTTCACCATCTTTTTGGTGTTTAAGATGAAGTCCACACCAGCTGGTATTACTGCCTTTACCCTCTTTACCTCAGCAGCCCTGGC
Source organism: bacterium (assembly GCA_905221435.1). Taxonomy (GTDB): domain Bacteria; phylum Bacillota; class Bacilli; order Lactobacillales; family Streptococcaceae; genus Streptococcus. The sequence continues at coordinate 55,600 of CAJNDD010000006.1, read as the reverse complement.
TGAGATTATCCGAGGTGGCCTCAATGCCGTGGACAAGGGCCAGTACGAAGCAGGAATGTCGCAAGGATTCACCTCTGCGCAAATCCTCTACTACATCATTCTCCCACAAGCGATCCGTAAAATGCTGCCAGCCATCATTTCTCAGTTTGTAACTGTGATTAAGGATACCAGCCTTCTCTACTCTGTTATCGCTCTACAAGAACTCTTTGGCGCCAGCCAAATTCTCATGGGACGCTATTTCGAACCAGAGCAGGTCTTCAGTCTTTATATCCTGATTGCCTTGATTTACTTTATCTTTAACTTTGCTATTTCCAGCCTTTCTCATAAGCTAGCAAAACGTTGGCAACAAGCTGCGGAATAAAAACGAAATGTGAACTCAAAACAAGGGTTCACATTTTTTGCTATAAATGAAAAAGAGTAACTCAATGCTATGCAAACGTTTTACTTTTTGGTAAAATGACTTTAAAACCATAAAGCAAGGAGAAAAATCATGATCCACGAACTTTGCAAAGAATTCTCTCAACTGGAACAAGTAGAAGCTATCGCTCTTGGTGGCTCTCGTGCAGGACAAAACTATGATCAAAATTCTGACTATGACGTTTATGTCTATCTCAACTCTTCTATTGATGAGGCGACTCGCCTCAAAATTTTGAGCAAATACTGCTCCTATATGGAAATTGGAAACCAGTTTTGGGAGTTAGAGGACGACTGTGTACTAAACAACGGTATCGAAATCGAGTTGATTTATCGTTCGCTGGAGTCGTTTGAACAGGAATTGAACTCAACCGTTTTTCAGCATCAAGCCCAAAACTCTTATACAACCTGTATGTGGCACAATCTACTCCACAGCAAGATTCTATACGACCCGAATGGACACTATGCTTCTCTCCAAAAGACTTACCAGATTCCCTATCCACAGGAACTCAAAAAGCATATCATTGAAAGGCAACTCCTTTTGCTAGAACAAGCCATGCCTGCCTTCTCTCACCAAATAGAAAAAGCTATCAAACGCCAAGATCTTCTCAGCATGAATCATCGTACAAGTGAGTTTTTTGCTTCCTACTTTGACTTGTTATTTGCGCTCAATGAGCAAACCCATCCTGGTGAAAAACGAATGTTGGAGTACGCAAAGACCAATTGTACTCTCCTCCCTAAACAATTTGAAGAAACTATTCGCAAGTATTTCCAGCTACTCTATCAACCACAACAAGGAGAACAAGCGATCGTAACCTTGCAAACTATCCTGAAGGAACTAAAAGCCATTTTGCCATAGACCAAAAAGAAAATGTGAACCTCTGTTGCTGTTCACATTTTTATTTGTTGTTGACTGTAAAATTCTAGTCTACTCATATTCAGTTGCCTATTTTTGACTCTCTCTCTGAAAATCTGCAACTAGGTTAGAAATTGTTCAATTGATTGACGAGCAATCATGAAACCGTTCCAAAAACCGTACTCACAATCACTTACCCTGCTCTTTCATTACTAGTGACAATTTTTCCCTTAGGGTTACTACAAGATTTTTTTAGAGATTCTAACAAGAATTACAATATGAATTTTACATATTACCATAGAACACCTCTATAGGAGAAAATCAGAGCTAAAATTAATAAAATATAGAATGTGATAAAAAGCCATCTCATCTTCACACATAGAGCAATGTATTCTCTGATAAAGGCCGATGGGATATAGTAGGCGGCTGTACGGCAACCAAGACCATCTCCCTTCATCCCAATACGGCGAGCATAGGTACTGGTACGAAAAACATGGTAATCATTGGTCACAAAGAGAAAACGTGGACTGGCCACCAGCTTCTCTCCCATTTCTTTTGAGAAGAGAAGATTCTCATAGGTCGTCGTTGAGTCTTCCTCTAGGAGAATCGCTTCTCTCGGAACATCCGTCTCTTCCAGCAAATAATTACAAATTGCCTGAGCCTCGGAAATCTTCTCATCCCCACCTTGACCACCACTTGCGATGATTTTAACATTGGGATTGAGAGACTGGTGATAAGCTTCTACTGCCTTGTCAATGCGACTCTTCAGTAAGGGAGTGACTTTTTCTCCATTCAACAAGCCTGCTCCGTGAATGATGATAAAATCATAATGTTTTTTCTTAGGAATGAAAAGATACAGAATGGAATAAAGCAGAAATCCTGCAAAGGCAAAACCAAAAATCAAATACGAATAAATCAAAAAGAAAAAGATAATATTCACTAGATGATTGGTGTAAAACAAGCCCTTGGTATCGCTCACTCGAATCGCCATGATCACAAAAAAGAATAGAATCACGCAGCCTAATCCTAGAGACAAATAATTTGCCTTGGATTTTCTTTCTTTTTTCAATAACACAAATCCATTATAAATAAGGAAAAAACCACTTAGAAAAACTAAAAGAGGCAGCAGGAGAAAAATCCCTGCAAAGAAAACCATGTGCACTTCTTTCTGTCCAACTTCGTAAAAAAGATTGGCAATAGACATATAAGAAAAAAGCAGAGACAAAAGCAAGAGAGCTGGATTCCAGAGACTACGATTGTCCCTTAAAAACGAAACGAGAAAAAGTAGGACAAAAAATCCTGTGATAAAGTACATAGTCTCCTCCTTTGATGACTACATTGTACCATAATTATAGCAATAGAAAAAGAGGACCTTAGTCCTCTTACTTAGACAGTTTATTCTGAGCATCGGCTACAACCTGAGCCAGACTTGTCTGACGCAGTTGGTTTTCCATAGCTGCTTGAACATCGAACAGCTTTTGGTCCAAAACTGCATGGATATTCGCACCAATTGGGCAATTAGGATTTGGATTGTCATGGAAACTAAAGAGCTTACCAGATTTTCCTAAACACTCTACAGCTTGGTAGACATCCAACAAACTGATCTCTTGAAGATCTTTTATTATCTCAGTTCCTCCCGTACCACGAGCAACTGAAATCAATCCAGCTTTTTTAAGTTGTGATAAAGTCTTACGGATAATGACTGGATTGACTCCGACACTGGCCGCAAGAAAATCACTGGTTACTTTACTATCTGTATCCTGCATTGCAATAATAATCATCATATGGGTCGCAATGGTAAATCGGCTTGAAATTTGCATCTTCTTCTCCTTTCATTGATATTTTATTCATCTTTTCCCGTATAAACATTATACCGTTTTTGGTTTTCCTGTCAAATATTAACGACTGATTATCTTCTCCATGCAAAAAGTCCTGTATTCCTCTTGGTACCCAGAACAGCGGAGGACATACAAAGACTTATTTTTTTATGCAATTTTACGGACAATCCCTTTTGTTTTATGACTTGACCAAACCGAGCTGATAGACACCCCAGCACCAACTAAGGTAAACACAGCTAACATAGCTAGATTATAAAAATAGTTATCTGGGAAATCACCGCTAAAGATTAATTGATTCACCACTCGGAAAGCAAAGGCAAACTCAACCCCTAGTTTGGAAACGACTTCCATCGCCAAATCAATTTGATTCACTAGAAAGACAGTAATCACCATCCAAATAGAGGAAATCACAATCCCCTTTCTCGTTAACTTTTTCCCGAGTATTTCATATCCTTTGATGGTGCAAATTCCCAGAACAACACCCGCTAGCATAGCTACATAACCTAGACGAGCAATAAAAAGAGCAACTGCCCCACCAATCAAGGCTCCGAGTAACGCACCAACCGTTCCAAGAAGAACATTTTCCTTCTGATTTTGATAAGAATCCATCTCAATTTGAAGATTGCTCTTCAACAATTGATAGCTTTCCTCGTTAATAAGGAAAATTGAATCACCTAGTTGATAGAGACCAACTGGCCCCTCCTGACCACTGTGGGCACACACTTGGACGAAATGGTGGGATTCAAGGAAAGCAACGAGATCTGTTATAAGCGTCTGTAACTTTTCAATTGTTTTTGATTTGCGCATTGCGCCTTTTACGACAAAGGAAACAAGGTACTGGTTAATAGACAAGGTCGATAAATTCGGAAGAGATTCACTCTTAAACTCATCCCAAACCAATTCATTTTCTTCTGAATCCGCAGGATTGCCATTCAAACTCACACTGACACAAAGTCGAAACTGATTTTTTACGTCAGTTTCTTGTAGAAAAAGTAAATAGCCTGACTTCGTGCCATAAATACTACGTGAATCTTCGTCAAATTGCAAGCCCAACTCCGAGGCAATGGCGTGTAACTCTTCTGGTTTCATTACATATCTCCCTTTTATTTTGAATAGTAGTTACTATGGTATTCAAATTATTTAACTTCCGTTATTCTAACATAAATTTTATACACCGTCAATTCATCTCCAGTTTAATTTTTCTAGAAACAGCAGTCACTAGACTATCTTATTTCTAGCTAGAAGTACTCTTAAAACCAATCCTTCTTTTCTCTTTCCATCCAGCACTCAATATCCTCATCATAACCTTCTTGTTCACTAATCTGACCTAACAATTCATGGTTATGAGTGTGGTGAATCCCATTTACCAAACTTTCATAATAGACTTGAAAATAAGGGAGCTTTAAATCCTTAGCCAGCTGCAACTCAGTTTCTACATCATAATCCACTCGACGAAAATCAACATCAGACAAACCTGCTTCATCAAACTCTAAGATCATATACTGGGCACGCAGGTCCTTACGTAATCCCGCATCTAAAAAGAAGGGTTGCCCAATGGACCCTGGATTAAGAATCAACTGTCCATCACTTCCATAACGAAGCAACTGTTGGTGAATATGGCCATATACTGCGATAGAGGCGTGTGGATTCGTCACCAATCTATCAAAATCTTCTTGTTTTCCCGTATGGATCAATTCTCTACCCCAGTTTTTATCAGGGAGATGGTGAGTGATTCCTACCGTCAAATCACCGAACCGACGATGAACTTGCATGGGTTGATTGTGGAGGTCTTCGATTTCTTCAGGGCTAATCTCTTCTAAGATATACTGGCATTGGCGTAGGAGATAGCGATGACTCGCTTTTGTTAGATCTAGCTTGCGATGCAGGCCTCGCCAGAGACTATCCTCCCAATTTCCAAGAACTCTTACTGTGATGGGCAAATCAGCCAAGAGGTCCAAAATCCTTCTACGTCCTGTTCCAGGCATAAGAATATCCCCCAAAAGCCAGTACTCATCTACCGTTTCCGCTTTTGCATCATCCAGTACAGCTTCCAAGGCGCTTGTATTCCCATGTATGTCTGAAAGAACTGCTATTTTCGTCATTCTTTCTCCTCATTTCCTCTTACTTCTTCTGTTAGTATTATAGCAGAAAACACTGCAAAAAATCACTATCACTGCTTACCTGATTAACTTGTAAGAGCTTCCAAATCGTGCTATAATATAGGTAGAGAGCTCCTCTTCATTTAGAATTATGTGGTCTTCAACATCTCTCAATTTTTGCAGGTTGGAGGACTATTGCCATGCGGAAATATCTTAAGTATATCCCATACTACCTTGTCATTTTCTTCTTTTACTGGCCACTCTATGAACTCCTCTCTCTACTCATCTCTGACCCATATACACTGAAGGGACTATACATTTATAACATCATCCTCTTTTCACCTCTGGTAACCTTTATCGTATCGCTACTTTATAGCTATCGATTTCATTTCTCACTTTGGTGGCTACTCGGTATTGGTCTTCTCTATTGCTTTACCATCATCACCTTTGGCGAATTCATCCTACTTTACTTCCTAGCCTATGAGCTCTTTGCCCTACTTGGCTTGGCTGCTGGCATGGGTATCAATCATCTCTTCCAAAAAGAGAAAAACAAAAAAATTATACAAAAACCTTGAAAATTCTCGCAATCATGCTATAATAATGCATAGAGACAAGTCACTTAGTCCCTTTCTACTAGAGAGTGCGTGGTTGCTGGAAACGCATAGAAAGCCTAAACTGATACTACTCTACTGACTTTTATGCAAACATAAAACGGTGGCCACGTTAAAGCCAATCAGAGGTGTCCCTCTTTTTTGAGGAACATGAATGAAGGTGGAACCACGTTGCGACGTCCTTTTAGGATGTCGTTTTTATTTTGTCAGAAGGAGGAAGAATGATGCTTTATATGATTGGCGGATCGCCTTGTAGTGGAAAGTCAACAATTGCCTCACTTCTTGCTAGACAGTATCAACTACTTCATATCAAATTGGATGATTTGGTAGAAGAGATGATGAGTCAAGCAAGTGCAGACTCACAGCCAATTTGCCTTCTTAGGAAGGATAGAAATCCAGAACAAATCTGGATGAGAAAGCCAGAAGAGATGGCAGATGAAGAATGGTGCTTTTATGAAGAGATTTTTCCTTATGTAAAATCTTACTTGATAAAAAATCAAAACAGACCTCTCTTGGTGGAGGGAGCAGGACTTTTGCCTCACTTGGTAAAGGAGCTTGAATGTCAAGTATCATCCTATCTATGCTTGACTCCGACAGCTGATTTTCAAAAAAAGCATTATATACTGAGAGAATGGGTTTCTTATGTCTTAGAGGGTACAACCAACCCTGATCAAGCTTTTGAAAACTGGATGCAACGAGACATTCTTTTTGCTCAAATGGTTCGTAAGGAAGCGGTGAGATTAGGCTATCCTAGCCTCGTAACAGATGGTAGTCAATCAGAGAATCAGACTGCGGAAGAAGTTGCTCGGCTCTTAAAATTGTCCAACAAAAATAGAATAAATATTTAAGGAGAAATCACATGATTAAGATTACTTTCCCAGATGGCGCTGTTCGTGAATTCGAATCTGGCGTTACTACTTTTGAAATTGCCCAATCTATCAGCAATTCCCTCGCTAAAAAAGCCTTGGCTGGTAAATTCAACGGCAAACTCATCGACACGACTCGTGCTATCACTAAAGATGGAAGCATCGAAATCGTGACACCTGATCACGAAGATGCCCTTCCAATCTTGCGTCACTCAGCTGCCCACTTGTTTGCACAAGCAGCTCGTCGCCTTTTCCCAGACATTCACTTGGGAGTTGGTCCAGCTATCGAAGATGGCTTCTACTACGATACTGATAACACAGCTGGTCAAATCTCCAACGAAGACCTTCCTCGTATCGAAGAAGAAATGAAAAAAATCGTCAAAGAAAACTTCCCATCTATTCGCGAGGAAGTTACCAAGAACGAGGCGCGTGAAATCTTCAAAAACGACCCTTACAAGTTGGAATTGATCGAAGAACACTCAGAAGACGAGGGTGGTTTGACTATCTACCGTCAGGGTGAATATGTAGACCTTTGCCGTGGCCCTCACGTTCCATCAACAGGCCGTATCCAAATCTTCCACCTTCTTCATGTAGCAGGTGCTTACTGGCGCGGAAATAGTGACAACGCGATGATGCAACGGATCTACGGTACAGCTTGGTTTGACAAGAAAGACTTGAAAAACTACCTTCAAATGCGTGAAGAAGCTAAAGAACGTGACCATCGTAAACTTGGTAAAGAGCTTGACCTCTTCATGATTTCACAAGAAGTCGGACAAGGGCTTCCATTCTGGTTACCAAATGGTGCGACTATACGTCGTGAATTGGAACGCTACATCGTCGACAAAGAGTTGGCTTCTGGCTACCAACACGTTTACACTCCACCACTTGCTTCTGTTGAACTCTACAAGACTTCTGGTCACTGGGATCATTACCAAGAAGACATGTTCCCAACTATGGACATGGGTGACGGGGAAGAATTTGTCCTTCGTCCAATGAACTGCCCACACCACATCCAAGTCTTCAAACACCATGTTCACTCTTACCGTGAATTGCCAATCCGTATCGCTGAAATCGGTATGATGCACCGCTACGAGAAATCTGGTGCCCTCACTGGTCTTCAACGTGTACGTGAAATGTCCCTCAACGACGGTCACCTCTTTGTAACTCCTGAACAAATCCAAGAAGAATTCCAACGTGCCCTTCAGTTGATTATCGATGTTTATGAAGACTTCAACTTGACTGAATACCGCTTCCGTCTCTCTCTTCGTGACCCTCAAGATACTCACAAGTACTTTGACAACGATGAGATGTGGGAAAATGCCCAAACTATGCTTCGTGCAGCTCTTGATGAAATGGGTGTTGACTACTTTGAAGCTGAAGGTGAAGCAGCCTTCTACGGACCAAAATTGGATATCCAAGTTAAGACAGCTCTCGGAAAAGAAGAAACCCTTTCGACTATCCAGCTTGACTTCTTGCTTCCAGAACGCTTCGACCTCAAATACATCGGAGCTGATGGTGAAGAACACCGTCCAGTTATGATTCACCGTGGGGTTATCTCAACTATGGAACGCTTCACAGCTATCTTGATTGAGAACTACAAAGGTGCCTTCCCAACATGGCTTGCACCACATCAAGTGACCCTCATCCCCGTTTCTAACGAAAAACACGTGGACTACGCATGGGAAGTGGCTAAGAAACTCCGTGACCGTGGTGTCCGTGCTGATGTGGATGAGCGCAATGAAAAAATGCAGTTCAAGATCCGTGCTTCACAAACAAGCAAAATTCCTTACCAATTGATCGTTGGTGACAAGGAAATGGAAGACGGAACAGTCAATGTTCGTCGCTACGGCCAAAAAGAAACACAAACTGTCTCAGTTGATGAATTTGTAGAATCTATCCTAGCTGATATTGCCAACAAATCACGTGTTGAGAAATAAGAAACTAGCACAAAAGCCTCCTACCCGTATCACGCCAAAAGGTTAGATAAATAGAAATTAAAAAGGATTTAGTTCTGTATTGCACAGGACTAAATCCTTTTCTACTATTTGTCAAGTATATCAAGATATTTGATGAAAAATAGTTTGAGTTTGGCTTTAATTCATTTATTGTTGTAATAATCAATGACCATTTATCTTGACGACATGTCACTGCATAGAGTATAGATTCAGTAGAAGCAGAGAATCTAAGATCTATTAAAAACTTCCTTTTTGCTTGAACTTCCCCATCTTTCGATAAATAGAATCCCCACTAACAAAAGGATAATCAGGCAAGGAAGTAAGACCATCCCCATGCTCCAATTTAGATTGACATTATCAATCTGCTTAGGTAATCTTCCAGATAAAATCTCTACTGAACGCAAGTAAGTAAAGGGAATCAGATGTGCAATACTCTGAAGAGGCTGGATCGTTTGGATACCAAACAACAAGCCAACAATCCCAATGAGGGAAAGAAAGAGGACAGGCATTTTTTGCTTGAAAAAGTAAGCAATCAAGTAGACGACTTCCTCAATGACGATAAAGGCTAAGAAAGTTAAGAGCAAGCTAGGAAATAACACATCTTGTATCTTCCCAATAGTTACCTCTTGATTGGTTAAGCTATAGAATGGGTAGGGATAATCTAACTGTCCAACACCACTTATCAGACTTCCCACTAGAAAAGAAAATCCACAGATTCCGATAAACAGCACGGTTACATAGCTCACCCCAACTCCAAGAGAAGACAAGGCAAATGTCACTTTTGAAAAAGGATATAACTGAGCTGTGTCCAGATTATTTGATATCTTTCTGCGAACAGTTGTGTTAGCATAAAAATAATAGCAATCACAAACAAGGTTGGGATGATAGCCTCTAAAATCCAGACAATCTGATCAATCCCGTGGGTCGGAAACTCCAAAGTATGTGCTTTTATGTTCAAGGGATACAGGGCTTGGTAAATCTTTCGTTGGCGGTCAACTGCCATTTTTAATTCAGAGCTAGAAGTCGGTTGATTTGACATAACTTCATAATTCTTCTCTTCAGCTTGCCACTGCAAATAGTAGGCTTCTTTCCAGCGCCCTTCTTTTAGTAAAGTCAGAATTTCTTTCTTTCGCGTCAAAAGATTTTTTTGCAATTCTAAATTACTTTTAACAGTTTGGTATTCCTCCGAGTTGGTGTCAGACATTTGGGAAAGTTTCTTTTCATTTTCATTGATGATTTTCTCATGTTTTACAAGACGGGTTTCCAACTCGCTCTCCAAGCTGTATGAGTTTGCAGTCCGACTATTTAAATAAAAGGTAACACCGAGTACAGATGCAAATAAAAGTAAGATAATCCAGTTTAAGCGACTTTTGAAAACTTTCTTTAATAAAAATAGGCTAATATCTTTCATAACGGAACCTCTTCTATCTGCCCCTGACGAATGGTTACGATGCTATCGCAAATCTCCATTAACTCCTCTTTGTAGTGGGAACTCAAAAGAACCAGCTGTTCTTTTCTATCGATTTCTGTCAGCCTATCAAAAAATTTCTGTCGATAATACTCATCTAAGCCATTTGTAATCTCATCCATGAGCCAACATTTCGCCTGACTGAGGAAATACATAGCAATCACCAAGCGTTGCTTCATCCCTAAGGAATACTTGCGGATGGGAAGACTGATATAGTCAGCCATTTCCCAGTAGGCGATTTCATCCCTCAAGTTTAGGTCTGACTTCCAGATGTTTTTTATGAGACGAAGGTAGTCCATCCCACTTAAGTTTCCATCCAGCCATTCAACGCTCTCATAATAAAACAAAGAAGGAGGAACTGCGATGTGTCCACTACTAAGGGGAAGCAGCTTGCTAATAGCGCGGAACAGGGTCGTCTTTCCCGAGCCATTGATAGCAAGAAGGCCATAAATCCTACCCTTTTTAAAGGTAAAATCCGCATCTTGCAAGATGACTTGTCGCGTTTTTAAGGTAACATGAGTAAGATTTAACATATCCAGCCCTCCTTTTTCTCACTCTTTAAGGATTAATAGCCTCCGCTGTAGTAGTTAATGACCTCATAACGAGCGTAGTTCCAGCCTCCGCCAACTTTATACTCAGAATAGCTGCGATAATAAGACCATTCCGGAATGACCTTATATCTATATGCATGGTAATTCATTTTAGACTCATAGAAGATATTCCAGTCATAGCGATAATTTTTAAGAACGGTCTTAGCAGATACACTAGACTGAAAAAGACCAATAGATAACAAACTAGCTAATAAAACAACTTTTGCTGATTTTTTCATGATTTTCGTTGCATTTATATCATTACTATTGGAAACACTTTCATTATATCGTTTCCCTCAGTATTATGCAACAGATTTTTTGTTTATTTTACTAATATATAACATTGTTTCTTCCTAACGAACGCTTTCAATTCGCCAACTATTCCATCCTTTAAAACGAATAGCTCCGTTCTGGTCAGTTCGGTAAACTTTGCTATTGATAGTTTCCAGTCGAGTCAAGGTTTCCTGATGGGGGAGTTTCCCACGATTGTTCTTTCCAACTGATATGAGTGTGGTCTCTGGTTTAAGTTTTTCTAGGAAAACTTAATTTGATGATGTTTTAGCACCATGTTGGCCTGCTTTCAAGACATCCACATCTAGGTTAGGATAATGCTTCAGCAAGTCCTTCTCTCCCTTCTCTTTCGAATTTCCTGTGAAGAGAAAGTGCTTATCCAAGAGTCTCCCATAAAGAACCAGGGAACCATCACGATCCTCATCTCCAATCTGCCTTGGAGATAGGACTTCTAAGTAACCACCAAAAATTGGCAAGTTCTCCCCTGCTGTCACACTGCGCACCTTGGTTTGGCTTGCTTGTAGTTCTGCTACAAATTCCTTCTGTGTCAAACTTCCTTTTGACACTAAAATTTCGCCTACATGGAAAGCCTTGGTCACCTCCAGCAAATCACCAACATGCTCCTTGTCTGTGTTGGTCAAAATCAGCTGATCAATCTTATCTACTCCTCGACTTTTAAGATAGGGAATCAAGGTGCGCTGGGCATTGCTGATTGTCGCCTTTTCTTGCCAATCCTCAATTTTCTTATCAGATTCTGCCTTGCCACCAACATCTATGAGAATGGTTTTCCCAGTTACATCCCGTAGGAAAATACTTTCACCTTGCCCCACATCCAGCATGGTGATTTCATTTTCAAGTGGATGCTTGGTCAGAAAAAAGAGCCCCACGATAAAGAGACTGAATCCTGCTAGTCTTTTGATGTTTTTTCTCATGTCATAGAGCAAGGCTAATGAAACTAAAAGAAGAATCAAAAGCCATGCGGTGGGTTGACCAAAAACTAAAGGCCTGCTTGCCAGCTGCGATACCAAGCGAATGAGGTTCTCCAAGTACTCAAAGACAAAGTTAAACTGAGTGACTGGGTAAACAAAAGACAGAATGAATAAGATGGACAAAAGCGGCAAGAAGACAATATCAAACAGAAAGGAAAAGACAAAGGTCAAAAGGATAGACCAAGGCTGAAATTCTGCAAAATAGAAGGATAGAATAGGCAATATTCCCAAAGAAATGACCAAACTTTCTCTGGCAACAGACTTGAGCCCATCGCCTTCTTTGCTGGTCGTGGTCAGGATGAAGGCGTAGGCACAGGACAAGACCCCTCCTGCTGTCAGGAAAAAGTTGGGCATGATGATAAAGAGGACAAGGACCGTCAAGGCAAAATTATCCAAACCCTTAACGCCATGTTGGGCCAGTAACTTTTGTAAGAGACTGCGAATGACCGAAGCTGAAAATCCTGTCAGACCTGCATAGATAAGGGAAAAGGGATAGGTCAGCCACTTCAACTTTTCTTGGGTCAAGCCCAATCGCAAGAGAAGTTTCTTAAAGGCATCCATAAAGAAGCCCACCTGCATACCCGACAAGGCAAAGAGATGGATAATTCCTAGACTAGAATAAAGTTCATTCATCTCCTCAAAGTCCGTATCCAGATGTCCTAAAAGAAGACCTGTCATATAGTTGCGCATAGGGTCTGGAAAGTGCGTCTTGATCCAAACAATAGCCTTTCGACGTAAACTTGATAAATTTTCAGCTATATCCCAACTGCTAACCTGTTTAAGTGACTGGATGCTCTTGATAGTAAGTGTCTGGTAAATCCCTTGAGTTTTCAGATAGACTTGGTAGTCAAATCCACCAAAATTCCTCTGACCTTCTGGCTCGGAAAGTTTTCCTTCTAGTTCAATCTCATGAAGGTCTGTCAAGGCCTGAAAATGCTCTTTCTCCTCCTCGGACTGAAGTTTATAATAAACTTGAAAAGTGTGGCCGTCAGCCTTGCCCCGAAAGGACAGACTATCTCCATTGACCTTAATAGTGTCAGGCAAAATCCGTACCCTCTCAACAGAATCCACTAGATTTTGACTAGCTTGTGTCTGTTGCCAGTTTTGAAACAAAAACCAAAAACCAAAAACTCCACAAATCGCTAGAACTTTACCAGCCGATTTCCAAGGAAATTGGAAAAAGAGACAGACAAGCAAAAAAACAAAACCTAGCAGTGCGAGATAGAACGCTCCAAAAATAGCATAGTAAAGCCAAAGCAACAAAAAGCTCAGATAGATTAGGGGGATAGGGAAATTCTTAATCCACTGTAACATAGTCTTTTAACTTTTCTATGGTCTTTGCGCCAATTCCAGAAACCTTCTTGAGCTCATCTACTGACTTAAATTTGCCATTTGCCTCACGATGGTCGATAATATCCTGGGCTCGTTTTCCTCCCAAACCTTTGACCTGCTTGAGTTCTTCCAGACTGGCCTTATTGAGGTTGACCTTCTTATCTTTACTTGTCGAAGGAGTCGTTCCGGAGGCAGTCTGCTGACTAGCTGCTTCTTCTCCCTTAGTTGGAACATAGACAAGAGCCTCGTCACTGACTTTCTGAGCTAGATTGAGCGACTTGCTATCTGCCTCCTCTGTCAATCCACCTGCCTTCTGAACAGCATCATGAACTCGACTACCTACTGGCAAATCATAAATCCCTGGCGATTTAACAGCACCTTTGACATCTACTGTGATTAAATCTTGCTCAGGAGATTCTTCCTTTTCTTCCTTCTTGACTTCCTTTTCAGACGATGAATCCTTTGAAACAGCTGCGACTTCAGTCTGCAAATTTGTTTCTGTGACGGGTGTTTGTGAAGTTGGCTTTAGTAGGAAAAATCCGCCGAGGGCCAAACCCAAACCAGCACAGATAACAATGATTTTATACTCTTTGATTTTCTCGATAATTGCTTCCATTTTTTCTCCTCTCTTAAATTATTCGTAAGAGGAAGAAAAAAACAGCTGAAAAATCTTTTCAACTGCTCACTTATTTGCAAAATAGTCTTCCTTGGTCAAGACATAATGAACCCTTGTGATAATTCGACCTGGTTCTTTATTATCCATTCTGGCATAGGGTTCTTCGTGGGAAAAACGCATACCTGATTTCTCCATGACCTTTCCTGATGCGGGGTTGTCTTTATCGTGAAGAGCGGTCAACTTGTTCATTCCAATCTTCTCAAAAGCCAGTTCAATCACGGCACGATTAGCTTCTGTCGTCAATCCTTGATTCCAATATTTTTTATTGATAACGTAGCCAATGGCTGCCTTCTTAAGAACAGTATCGATCTTGTGCAAGTCAATGGTACCAATAAACTGACCAGTGCTTTTTAGTTCGATTCCCCACCGTCCCAAGGGATTAGCCAAGTAAAACTGAGCAATGTTATTCTTAGTTTCTTCTAAGCTTTGATTTGTTGGAAAAGTGTAGCGTGTATTTTCTCTGTCTGAAGCATACTCAAACATGGCTTCTGCATCGTCCAAGGTTACAGGTCGGAGCAATAAACGCTTCGTTTCTATAGATGGATACTGGGCAAATTTCACAAATATTGATTCCATACTGTTTCCCTCCATTAGAGCTTGATTCTCACTAGAATAGCATAAATGAAATTAGATAACAAGTTTTTCTTGATTTTTGAAGCGGTTTCATATAAAATAAAATCATCGCATTTATTAGTTAAGCAAACAATGTGATTACTAAAACAATCCCGTCAATTGAAAGGTAGATTCTCTCTATGTTAATTGGAATTCCAAAAGAAATTAAAAATAATGAAAACCGCGTTGCCCTCACTCCTGCTGGCGTCCACAGTTTGATCACCCGTGGGCATCATGTCCTCATCGAAACAAATGCTGGTCTTGGTTCAGGATTTACTGATGCGGACTATCAAAAGCAAGGAGCTGAGATCGTCGCTACTGCTGCTGAAGCCTGGGCTGCCGAGTTGGTCGTGAAAGTAAAAGAACCTTTAAGTTCTGAATATGGGTACTTGCGCGACGACCTGCTCCTCTTCACCTACTTGCACATGGCTGCTGCACCAGAGTTAGCAGATGCCATGCTAGCAGCAAAAACGACAGGAATTGCCTATGAGACTGTCCGTGACAGCCAAGGACATCTACCACTCCTCGTTCCTATGAGTGAGGTTGCTGGTCGTATGGCCGTTCAAATCGGAGCCCACTTCCTTACTAAGCAAGCTGGTGGTTCTGGTGTCCTACTTGGTGGTGTACCGGGTGTTCCAAAAGGAAAAGTAACCATCATCGGTGGCGGTGTCGTTGGTACACATGCTGCCCGCATCGCCTTGGGACTCGGTGCTCAAGTGACCATTCTTGATATCAGTGCCAAACGTCTCTCAGTCCTAGAAGAGGTCTTTGGAAACCAAATCCAGACTCTTATGTCCAATTCATTCAACATCGAAGCAAGTGTGAAAGACGCTGATGTGGTGATTGGAGCCGTTCTCATCCCTGGTGCTAAGGCTCCAAAACTGGTGACAGATGAGATGGTCAAACAAATGCGTCCAGGATCTGTCATCGTTGACGTTGCCGTTGACCAAGGTGGTGTTATCGCAACAGCTGATCGTGTGACAACACATGATGAACCCGTCTATGAAAAACACGGGGTGCTACACTATGCTGTCGCCAATATCCCTGGCGCGGTTGCTCGTACTTCAACCATCGCCCTAACCAATGTCACTCTCCCTTATATCGAAGCTTTAGCTGACAAGGGATTCCAAAAAGCAGTCACTGAAGACCAAGGTTTGCGTGAAGGAGTTACAACTTATCAAGGTTACTTGACTAGTCTTCCAGTGGCTCAAGGCCTAGATAAGGATCACACTTCTATCGACGAACTGGTTTAATAATAATTATTAGTTAGATAAAGTAAAGAGCAGTTTCATCTCAACTGCTCTTTTGTAATTATATAATTTCTATTATTTATAGGTAAAGTAGTTTGAATAGTGCTACTGCTGCAATACCAGCTGCGATTGGAGCTACAACTGGAACCCAAGCATACCACCATTTTGAATCACCCTTGTGTTGACCAAGAACTGATTTTGGAAGGAGTTCGTGAAGAAGACGTGGTCCAAAGTCACGAGCTGGGTTCAAACCAGGTCCAGTAGGTCCACCAAGTGAAGTTACCAAGGCCATCACTAGGAAACCAAGTGCCAAGTGCCCAATTCCAAGTCCAGGTGCTAAGAATGGAGCAGCCGAATTTTTTGCTTGCTCAAGTGCTGCTGTTACTTGTTCTTGAGGGATTGTTGTCCCTTGTGCAGCTGCTTGAGCTACTTGATCATTAATCACAGCTTGAGCTTTCGCAACCAATTCAGCACCAAAGAAGTTTTTAGTCAAACCAAGTGCTGCAAAGAAAAGAACAAATGAACCTACAAACTCATTGAGGAAACCATTAATCGTTGCTGCGAAACGTGATTCTTTTGTACCGTGGTCGATGCTTGAAATCGTTGAGAAGGTACCCAAGATATTGTTAGGGTTTTCTGTTTTCAAGTAGTAAGGACGGTGAGTCGCCACAACTAAAGCTTGACCAAAGATTGCTCCCAAAACTTGCGCAAGGATGTAAAACGGTACTTGATCCCAAGAGAAAAGTCCGCTAACAGCAAGTCCAAGAGTGAAAGCTGGGTTGATGTGGTTACCAGATACATTACCAAACATCAAGGCTGGGATCATAACCCCCATACCATAACCAACAGCGATAACGAGCCAGCCACTTTGGTGACCTTTCGTACCTTTAAGTTCAACGTTAGCAACTGCACCATTACCAAGAATGATCAAAATAGCAGTTCCCAAGAATTCTGTGGCATATTTAATAGCCCATGTAAAATCCATTTGATAGATTCTCCTTAAATTTTTTTAGACAGTCCTTATTCTATCAATTTTTAGGACTTTTAGCAATATCTTTTCTAAAAGAATCTCTGGAAAACGCTTTACTTAGCTTATCTTTAAGAAAAGGACAAAAGAAGTCAAACTCCTTTCATCCTTTTCGTTACTCTTGGCGCTGACCAAAATCTGCAATCATCTGCTCCATCTCTTGGCGGCTCGGAGTGGTCAGCATATAAAGGTAGTTACCTTGCAGCTCTGCGAAGGCTGCTGGCATGATTTTCTTGACTTTGAATTGCTGGCTGTATTTGGCAAGCAAGTCCTCTTCTGAATAAACATAGTTAGCATTGGCACGACGTGATGTAGCTAAACAATACTGGGGCTCAAACTCTGATGCAGGGAACTCTTCTCCCGCGACGATAGCCGCATAGCCTCGGTAGAGATCCAAGGAATGAGCAAAGTTATAAACATCAATGGTAAACCCGCCTGCAGGACGATTATTGTACTCAATGGCAATGTAGTCGTCCCCGTCACGAAAGAACTCGATATGGAAAAAGCGTTCTTTCATACCAAATTCCTTGACAATGGCCTCACCATACTTGCGCAGTTTGGGATCCATATCCTTAAGCACATAGTAGGAATTGTCCATCTTATAAATCATGAGATCAAGTGGTGTATGGGCGTAATCAAAAGTCGTTGAAAAGACGATGTTGCCATCCTTATCCACAAGCCCGTCAAAGGTACAGATTTCGCTAGAAGTGACAAATTTTTCAAAGAAATAAACGGTTGAATGGTCCCATTCTTGTTTGAAGTGATGGATATCGTCTTCTGTCTCAAGCTTAAAGGTTGCTGCCGCTCCCACTCCGTTATCAGGTTTGGCAATCATTGGTAGACCGATTTCTTTCACAGCTTTATCCACATCTGCTTCCGTTTGGATAACAGCTCCAGGTACCACAGGGACACCCGCTTTTTGGAAAAGTTTCTTCATCTCAGACTTATATTTGGTCTTTTTGAGATCTTCTGGTTTGGCACCAAAGACATTAAATTGCTCACGAAGGGCTGCGTCCAGCTCAAGCCAGTATTCATTGTGGGACTCGATGCGGTCGATTGGTCCATGTTTGTAGAAAAGAAAGGCAACTGCACGTTTGACTTCGTCTATATTCTCAAGATTGTCTACACGGAAATACTCGGTTAGGCTATTGCGCAAAGGTTCATCTAGTTGTTCGTAAGGCTCCTGACCAATTCCCAAAACTGTGATGCCTTTATTAGCTAACTCGATTGTAAACTGTTGAAAGTTTTGCGGATAGTAGGGAGAAATAACAAGGTAATTCATAGGCAACTCCTTTTATAGATACAGGTGTCCAAGAAAATAGGGCATTTGTTTACGCCACCATTCCCAGTCGTGGGCGACATCGTGTCCCCATTCAGCAAACCAGGCTGGAATTTGTTTCTGGTCAAAGGCTTCTTTAAGCTTGTAGAAAGATGGTAGACCGTCTTGTTCCCAGGCACCAAGTCCCGTACAGACGACGATTTCTGCCTGACGGTAACGATCGATAAACCATCCGTCGTTTTGATTCCAGATATAATCTACAGGCGAGTTCTGGTAAATAGCATCATCATTGTAGTAATCTCCAACGAAGAAACGTGCGTCGTAAACACCACTGAGGGAAATCACCTTGGTAAAGACATCTGGATGCTGAAGGAAGAAATTGAGTGCATGGTAGGCCCCCATTGAGCAACCCGTTGTCATCATACCGTCAAACCAACCTGTCTTATGCTTGATAAAAGGAATGGCCTCCTCAATCACGTAGCGTTCGTAGGCACGATGCATCTCTGCTTGGTCGTGACCGTTTTTCCAAGTGGCCAACCAGCTATCACTGTCCACACTGGATAGAGTGAAGAACTGGACACGCCCTTCCTCGATAAAGGAAGCACAGGCATCAATCATGCCAAAATCATAGTATTCGTTGTGACTACCTCCAGATGAAGCAAAAACCACAACTGGAATCCCAGCATGTCCATAACGGTTGAGGTACATTTCACGATTAAGATTGCCACTCCAGTGGCTGAGGTTTTCAATATGCATTGGCTTTCTCCTTTCTTAACTTACCATTTCTCTGCAAAAAATCGGAGACAGTCTGGTAAATTTTCCGACCATGGAATCTCACTATGGATGGCTCCAGACTGAACTTTAAAGACAAGATTATCCAAGCCTACTCCACCCGCAATCAAATCACGGTAATAGCGAAGCGATGAGTCGATATAGGCTTGCTTGATATTGCCAGCCATCAGGGTCTTGTCCGTATCATCTGCTTCTTCTGTTCCTACATAGATGAAAATGCGCTGTTCAGGCGACAATTTCTTGCGCTCGATATAGCGGTTAAAGGCTTCTTGGTGGAGCCAGTTGGCAGATGAAAAGACACCTAGACAACCAATTCGGTCTTGGTACTCTAGTCCGATAAACTGAGTAATATTGCCTCCTAGTGACGAACCAATCATAGCCGTGTGCTGACGATCAGCTTTGGTACGATAGGTTTCATCGATAAAAGGCTTGACCACCTCCATGACAAACTCGGCATACTCCACACCCTTACCGCCAAACTGCTGACCTGGAATAGGAGATTCTTGAAACTTCCAAGCCGCATACTCATTCATCCGCCCCATGCCGTCATTATCTATAGCAACGACAATCATACGACTGATGTCAGGATTTCGTTTAATAGCCGGAATGATCTTCCATGAGTGTCCAATATAAGACTCCTTGCTGTAAAAGACATTTTGCCCGTCATGAAAGTAAACTACAGGATAAAAACGGTCGGTGTCCTTCTCATAGTCCTTAGGCAGAAGAACACGCACACGACGCTCTTTTCCAGTATAAGGCACCTTGAGTTTGTGTTCTTTCATTTTTAAGTAAAAGTAGGAATGATTCATTGTCAGAAAACTCTCTATATTCAAAATTTTATCTCATTATACCATAAAAATAGAAAAAAAGTCAGTAAATGTCCATTTTAAGGATAAATAACTAACTTTTTTCATTTGTTTTTCTGAATTCTTCTGGATTTTCTGATTAGAGGAGATTGTCAATCAAGTTATCGACTTCATCTTTTTTAGCTTGAGGTGTAATCTCAGTAATCATAATCCCTGCCACTGCTCGCTCAACCAAGCCTTCAACATCCATGCGTGCTTCATACTGCTCAGCATTCTTAATCTTAGGATTAGTCTTAGGACGGTCAGGCGCAAAAATAGTACAGCAGTCCTCAAACGGTTGGATAGAAATATCAAAGGTATCGATTTCCTGAGCGATGTCAATGATTTCCAACTTGTCCATAGTAACCACAGGACGGATGATGGGAGTGTTGGTCACAGCGTTGATAGCCTGCATGCTTTCCAAGGTCTGGCTAGCTACTTGACCAAGACTTTCCCCATTGATGATAACCAAACCATTTCGTACCTCACGAATACGGTCGGTAATGCGCATCATAAAACGACGGGTCAAGGTCATGAGGTAGGCTTCTGGCGCCTTGGCTTTGATTTCCTCTTGAATCTCAGTGAAAGGCACTTCGATAAAGTGGATATTGCCACCAAACTTGGTCAATTTACGAGTCAAATCTTGGGCCTTCTTGAGAGCTCCAGGGCTAGTGTATGGTGGGCTGGCAAAGTGAACGGCCTCAATATCTACTCCACGTTTAAGTGCTAGATAACCTGCTACAGGCGAGTCAATCCCCCCTGACAACATGAGCATGCCCTTACCAGAAGTCCCCACAGGCAAGCCACCTGCTCCACGAATGGTTTCATAGGAAAGATAAGCCGCCTCTTCACGAATCTCCACCTGAAGATTGATATCGGGATTTTTCATTTGAGCTTGGACATTTGGAATAGCTTCGAATACAGCTCCGCCAAGCGTTTGATTGAGTTCACGACTGTCGAGTTCAAAGTTGTGGTCGCTACGCTTACTAGAGATTTTAAAGGTCATACCTTCCTTGTAGATTTCCTTCATAATCTCTTGGACAGCAGACTTCAGAACTTCTACAGACTTTTCAACCTTATATACTGGAGAAAAATTTTGAATCCCGAAGACTTGTTTGAGAGATTCTGCAACCGCTGTATAGTCGGCTCCATTGAGGTAAGCGTGAGCACGGTCGCGATCAGCGATTACCTTAACTTGGGGATAGATGGACAAGACGTCCGAAATGTTATTGCGAAGTTTATTGATGAAACGCATGCGGTTTTTGCCCTTGGTTGACAACTCTCCGTAGCGAATCATAATTTCTGAATACTGCATGAATGCTCCTATCTTACTTTTCTAGTTTGATTGTAAATTAATTTTAGCTTGGTCAAAAACTGCTCGACCTGACTCATATCATTTTCCAGGTCCAGACTTAGACGCACAGCTGACTGGGCCTTCTCCTTGTCCACTCCCATAGCAATCAAGGTCCCTGCAGGTTTCCCTGCCTTGGATGAACAAGCCGAGGTTGTGGAAATGAAAATATCATAGTCTTCAAAGGCGTGAACGATGACTTCTCCACGAACACCCTTAATCCCAAAAGTCAGGATATGAGGGGCAAAGTCTTCCTCGTCTGAAAAGACAAAAATATCTGGATAATCCAGAAGGGCTTGGCGAATGACTGATCTCATCTGCCCTGTCTTACTAGCAAAGATATCTAATTTTTCCATAGACAAACGGAGGGCCTTGGCTGTCGCTGCAATCCCTGCCACATTTTCAGTTGTCGAGCGATAATCGTGCTCTTGACCACCACCTGTCAAAAGAGGCGTAATTTTCTTACCAGACTTGATATAGACAAAGCCAACACCTCGGACACCATGAAACTTATGACTCGAAAAGGTCGCGAAATCCACTCGATCTGTCAGATAGTTTTCAGTCGGAATCTTAGCGAGTGCCTGAACTGCATCAACATGGAAGGAAATAGTTGGCTTATCTACTAACAGTTTCGAAATAGCCTCAATAGGCTGGATAGAGCCAATTTCGTTGTTAACTGCCATGATGGAGACGAGAGTCGTATCAGGACGTATCAAATCTGCTAACGCTTCAACATCCACAAATCCTCTGCTATCAACTGGAGCAAAATCTATCTCAAAACCCTGACCTTTCAGCCAGAGGGCTGACTCCTTGACTGCTGGATGTTCAATAGCTGACACAATGATGTGCTTGCCAAACTGGGCTTTTTCAAAGGCCACCCCCTTGATGACCCAGTTATCTCCTTCTGTACCACCTGAGGTAAAGAAGATTTCATCACTCTTCTTCCCAATCAAATCTGCAATTTGCTGCCGGGAAGCATCTAAAATTCGTGTTGCTTGGTCGCCCAAACGATGGAGACTAGATGGATTTCCTACAATTTTTGAAGCGACCTGCATGTATGTTTCAAGTGCTTCAGGATAAGGCTTGGTTGTCGCCGAATTATCAAAGTAGATCATGTTTTCTCACGCTTTCTAAAATCACTCCTTCTATTGTATCACGAAAAGAGACCTGCGACAAGAAAGGGAGGTTTCTCTTTTTTTAAGATTTTTTTAAAGAAATGAGGTATAATAAATCATAATTAAAGGAGAGTATCATGTCTAACTATCGTAGAACTTCTAATAAATCAAAAACAGAACACATCAAAAAGGGATTTACTGTCTTTCAAAAAACGATTGCTACCATCGGTAGTATCCTTGGTCTCATCACCGCTACTATTACCATCATGAACGCCATGGATAATAACAAAAACAACAAGAAAGAACCGACGACAACTCAAACAACTGTTGTCAAGGAGATTCAAAAGGAATCCCCTACAGATACAAATAGCCCTACGCAAAAGCAAACTCCAAACCAAGACACACCGCAAAAAGAGGAAACTCAACCTTCTACTTCTAGTAGCAAAGAGGAGAAAATAAAGGAGGACAGCTCATCCAAAATTGAACAAAAAGATACTTCCTCACCAAATACCCCAACAAGTGAGACCGAGACAACTGTAAGTAATGGCAGCTCCTAAATTCGACATCAACCAGCGCCTAGTGCTGGTTTTTTCGTATCTATGAAAAATATGAAACTCACACACTATTTAAATATTACCATAAGATAAAAAAATGACACTATTCTAGATTAAACTACTCCCTGTCAAGTGGACAATGAAATAATAAAAGATTAAGCAACGACCTTGTTCCTCATTTCAAGAGGGACAAGGTTGTTATTGCGCTCTTAAAAACGTTCATTATTATAAAAGTAGATATAATCATCACTATCAGTAACATGTTCCTCAAAAGTCTTGTACTTCTTCAAATCGTAACACTCCGTTTTAAAGCGTCCAAAGAAGCTCTCAATCGGCGCATTATCAATACATTTACTAACTCTTATACATAGAGCGTATCATCTGATATTGAATAGTGACCATGTGGTATTCTCGTGAGATATACTGTTCACCACGATCACTAGGAATCAGCGGGGCCTCCCCTGGATTAATCTCCATATCCTTCTTAAGTTTTCCATGACTATGGGAGTATCGTTATGTTTACTGATATGATAGTTAATCACAGAACCATCATAAAAATCCTTGATAGCGCTCAAATAAGCCTTACATCCTAAACTGTACTGTAAGATAATCTGTTACAGCCTTTTCCTTTGACTCTGAACTATATTTCTTCAAACTCTAACTTTCCTTGGGGCTTTCTACACCATCCTTTTGATACTTACGAATCCAATATATCTGATGGTGGAGTCATTCACTCCAAACGCTTTTGTTAAAGTAGCTATTGATTTTCTTTGTTCAAGAGAAAGATAAACAACTTCTAACTTTTCTTCCACTGATTTCGGACTTCTTTTTGACATATGAAAACTCTCCCTATAGTTTCCAGTGAATTTTTATTTTTTCACTGTCCGCTATAAGGAGAGTATATTATTTCCTCTGGATTTTTTTACATGTGTTTCAAGCATTCGATTCGTTCTGAGATAGGTGGGTGGGTATAAAAGAGTTTTTGAAGTCCCCCACCTTTCTTAGGATCATTGATATAAAGAGCGCTGCTGGCATCGTCAACATGGTGATGCATTGGCTCGCTATTCTCCAACTTACGCAAGGCATTGATCATCCCTTGAGGATTGCGAGTCAGCTCCACACTGGATGCATCCGCCAGAAATTCCCTCTGACGGGAAATGGCTAATTGCACCAAAGTTGCTGCGAGAGGTGCTAGAACAATGGCTAAGAGCGAGACAACAAGCATGATAATCTCCAAACCATTTCCATCACGATCATCATCACTTCGTCTGCGACCTGCACCACCCCACCACATCATCCGTCCTGCCATACTAGATAGCAGTGTAATGGCACTGGCAAGGGCAACAGCAATGGTCGAAATGCGGATATCGTAGTTCCGGATATGACTGACTTCATGGCCCATAACAGCTTCTAGCTCCTCACGATTCATGATAGCTAAAAGACCCGAAGTGGCTGCAACTGCCGCATTCTGCGGGTTGGAACCTGTTGCAAAGGCATTTAAAGATGAATCCTCAATGATGAAAACACGTGGCATGGGAATCTGAGCCACCATGGCCATATCTTCCACAACATGGTAGAGATCTGGTGCCGTTTGCTCATCAATCTCACGCGCCCCATT
Organism: bacterium; assembly: GCA_905221435.1. Taxonomy (GTDB): domain Bacteria; phylum Bacillota; class Bacilli; order Lactobacillales; family Streptococcaceae; genus Streptococcus. The sequence continues at coordinate 31,172 of CAJNDD010000006.1, read as the reverse complement.
CATAGACATGACAATCTCTGTTGATTGAAAGATCATGGTCAGAGCATAGATAAGGCCTATGATCAAGGCTATAATCATGCCGCCAAGACCTGAACGCATAAAGAGATAGCCAACAGCATAACCAACCAAGGCCAAGAGTAGGAAGAAAACCAGCAACAAAATCCAGGTTCTTCGCTTATTGCTTGCAATTTGATCAAACAGCATCTTAGTCACCTAAACCGCTAAAATCAACTTTAGGGACTTGTTTTTCTTCTTCAGGGGTTTGAAGGAAGTCTGCTGCTTTAAAACCAAATAGTCCTGCAATGATATTACTTGGGAAGGTTTGCAGCTTGAGATTATAGTTGCTAACAACACTATTGTAGAGTTGGCGTGAGTAAGAAATTTTATTTTCTGTATTGGTCAACTCCTCTTGCAACTTGATAAAGTTAGTACTAGCTTTCAAGTCAGGATAATTTTCAGCAACTGCAAAAATACCTGAGACTTGACGAGTAAGAGCATCACTGGCCTTCATAGCCTCTGCAGGAGAAGCTGCTGCTGCTACTTGATTACGAAGTTGAGTCACCTTTTCCAAGGTAGAACCTTCATACTTCGCATATCCTTTGACTGTTTCAATCAAGTTTGGCAAAAGATCATTTCGACGCTTCAACTGAACATCAATCTGGCTCCAAGCCTCCTTGGTTTGCATACGATTTTTAACCAGACCGTTATAGCTAACAATCACAAAAATAACAATCAGAGCCAAAACTCCAAGAATAATCCATGTCATAATCTTATTCCTTTCTACTTTTAGATTAGTACTAGTATATCAAATTTTCTATTATTTGTGGTAAAATAAGATTAGACTAAAGAAGGAAATTACTATGAAACCAGAAACATTTTACAGCTTGCTAGCTGAGCAAAATCTTCCACTTTCTGACCAGCAAAAAGAGCAATTTAAACGGTATTTTGAACTCTTGGTCGAGTGGAATGAAAAGATTAACTTAACAGCCATTACAGAAAAGGAAGAAGTTTATCTCAAACACTTTTACGATTCGATTGCGCCTATCTTGCAGGATTTGATTCCCAATGAAGATATCAAACTTCTTGATATCGGAGCGGGGGCAGGATTTCCCAGTCTGCCCATGAAAATTCTCTATCCTCAGTTAGATGTGACCATCATTGATTCGCTAAATAAGCGCATCAACTTCCTTCAGCTTTTGGCTCAGGATCTGGATTTGGATGGAGTTCATTTCTACCATGGGCGTGCAGAAGACTTTGCCCAAGACAAAAACTTCCGTGCTCAATATGATTTTGTAACAGCTCGTGCGGTTGCCCGTATGCAGGTCTTGTCTGAATTGACAATTCCTTACCTTAAAGTTGGTGGCAAACTATTGGCACTCAAAGCTAGCAATGCTCCTGAGGAATTGCTAGAAGCTAAGAATGCCCTTAACCTCCTCTTTAGTAAGGTAGAGGACAACCTCAGCTATGCCCTACCAAATGGAGATCCGCGCTACATCACTGTGGTCGAAAAGAAAAAGGAAACACCTAACAAGTATCCAAGAAAGGCTGGCATGCCTAACAAACGCCCGCTTTAATCCTATAAATAGCGCGCCCTTATTAAAAGTTGAATAAAAATGATTTACAAAATTATTCCTCGCTTTCTTATTTCTAGGATTGGGAAAAATTCGTTTACAAAATTAACCTCGCTCTTGGATTTCTAGGCTCGGGAAAAAATGATTTACAAAATCATTTTTTTCTGCTATACTATCACAAGCAAAGGTTTTTAATGTCATCCTGTGAGGTGACGAAGGCGCAGATTTATATAAATTTTTAAAAGATAGCTATTTTTTAAAAAGTCTTACTCTGAGGGCCTATTGCTGTAAAATAATGGGCTCTTTTTTGGTGCCCAAAAGTGAGGTTTTTATGAAACAGGAATCAACTGTTGACTTGTTACTAGACGTTGATCAACGTCCTTCTGCTGGTAAAGGTATACTTCTCAGCTTCCAGCACGTATTTGCCATGTTTGGTGCAACCATTCTCGTTCCCTTAATTTTGGGAATGCCCGTATCTGTTGCTCTTTTTGCATCAGGTGTTGGGACACTTATCTACATGATTTCTACTGGCTTTAAGGTTCCAGTTTATCTAGGTTCTTCATTCGCCTTTATCACGGCTATGTCTTTAGCCATGAAAGAAATGGGAGGCGATGTATCTGCTGCTCAAACTGGGGTTATCTTGACTGGTTTGGTCTATGTCCTTGTAGCAGTAAGTGTTCGTTTTGCAGGTACGAAATGGATTGATAAACTCTTGCCACCAATCATTATCGGACCTATGATTATCGTTATCGGTCTTGGTCTTGCTAGTTCTGCTGTAACGAATGCTGGACTTGTAGCAGACGGAAACTGGAAGAACGCCCTTGTAGCAGTTGTTACGTTCTTAATTGCTGCCTTTATCAATACAAAAGGAAAAGGCTTCCTTCGCATTATTCCTTTCCTCTTTGCCATCATCGGTGGTTATATCTTTGCTATGATGCTTGGTTTGGTTGACTTTACTCCAGTCTTAGAAGCCAACTGGTTTGAAATTCCTGGCTTCTACTTGCCATTTAACACGGGTGGTGCCTTTAAAGAGTACAACTTATACTTCGGTCCTGAAACCATTGCTATCTTGCCAATCGCTATTGTAACAATTTCAGAACACATCGGAGACCACACAGTTTTGAGCCAAATCTGTGGCCGTCAATTCCTGAAAGAACCAGGACTTCACCGTACGCTTCTCGGTGACGGTATCGCGACATCTGTATCTGCTTTTCTCGGTGGACCAGCCAATACGACTTACGGTGAAAATACAGGGGTTATCGGGATGACCCGTATCGCTTCTGTCTCAGTTATCCGTAACGCAGCCTTTATCGCAATCGCGCTTAGCTTCCTAGGTAAATTTACTGCCTTGATTTCAACTATTCCAAATGCTGTGCTTGGTGGGATGTCCATCCTTCTCTACGGAGTTATCGCCAGCAACGGTTTGAAAGTCTTGATTAAGGAACGCGTTGACTTCAGTCAAATGCGTAACCTCATCATTGCTAGTGCTATGTTGGTACTCGGACTTGGTGGTGCAATCCTCAAAGTAGGACCAGTTACGCTTTCAGGTACTGCTCTATCAGCCATGACAGGTATCATCTTAAACTTGATCTTACCACACGAAAATAAAGACTAGTCATCTATACACACAAAATCCACTCAACTGAGTGGATTTTTCTGATTCTTACCTTCCCCACGCAATCAAGAGATACATGAGGCTAGAACCAAACATGTCTGCCAGAGCATGCATGAGGAAGAATGGGAGCAGATTCTTGATTACATACTTGTACAAGAAATAATAAAATAAACCATAAACTACACCAATAACCAGCGCCCATACTAAGCCTTGATAGGTGTGAAAAGAAATCCGAATGAGGATAGAATAAAACAAGACCCACCACTTGTGCTTTTCTTTCACTGAGGTCAACAACCCTAGAAAGAAAAACTCTTCATAGAAGCCATTCAGCAAGGCATAGGCAATTGCCATCGGACTAAGCGCTAGGAATTTCCGTATAACTTCCATGGGATCTATGTGGGAAAAAAGTGCTGGATTCAAGTAATTGTATTCACCAGTTAGTGTCGTCACCAAGTCTCCAAACAATCCCACAATGGCAAATATAAAAGGAACCCAAAAGAGAAGGGACCAGGTCCAACGAATGGGAAGCTGTTTGAAATCATAATTCCGAACCAAAAGGTAAAGCAAGGCCAAGGTCAGAAGTATCACTTGCAAGGTGAAGTTACTCGAATAGGCTGCTCCCTCACCGACAGTATTACTTGCCGTATCCATTGTAGTTGACAGGCCTGTCGGAAACATACTTGCTAAAAAGAACTCCGTTGACCGAATGATAAACTGCCCAAACATCAGAACTGTAATAATCAGAATGTCAAACCATCTCAAGTAGCGCAGTGGCTTAGTTGGGTGAATACTTTGTAAAATTTTCATATCTCCTCCTTCTAGCAGTTAAAGATTGGTTTATTGTAAGAAAAGAGACTTAAAATTTTATAAAATTCCACTCCCATTCCTTAGCCGTAATCAATATTTCGATAGGATATTCAAATCAACCACTTTTTACGAGTAACTAGTTTCTCATTCAATCTCCCGTTTCTTCTCTAACAGTAAATCTTTCAAAGAAATAATGGTTACTGCAAGTAAAATCATGGCCATACCAACAAAGTCAATCGCGTAGAATTGTTCCTTCATAATCAGAAAGGCAAAGAAAACGGCTGAAATTGGCTCTATGGAAGCCAATAAACTAGACTTAACTGGTCCTATCAGACTAGCTCCTTTTAGAAAAGCGGTGTAGGCGAAGACAGTTCCGATAATGATAATCCCAGCAAATGCAAAGAGAAAATCCAAGCTGGTCGGTATGCTGGCTTGCAAAACTCCTGTGAAGGGAATAGCCCCTACACCAGAAATAACCATGCCCACACCAATCACCAACATGCTTCCCCATTTCTTAATCAGAGTGATAGGAAGAATGATATAAAGAGCATAGGTCAAGGCAGAAAAGAGTCCCCAGAAAAGACCAGTAGGTGTGACAGACAACTGGTCAAATTCCCCATGCGTCGCGATAAGAAAAGTTCCTCCGATTGCTAAAACAATCGAAAGAATCTCAGCCAGAGTCGGTGCCACCCTATCCTTGATACAAGTATAAACCAAGATCCCAACGGGACATACATACTGGAGAACTGTCGCCGTTCCAGCATTTGTTTCCTGAATGGCAGAAAGATAGGCAAACTGGTTTAAGAAAAGTCCAAACAAGGCAAATAGCAGTAGAGAGAGTAAGCTTTTTCTGTCTTTTAAAAAATCTAGGAGTTTATCCCTTGCAGTTACATAGGATAAGAATACCAGTGCCAATCCTGCTATGATAAGTCGCAGATTGGTCAAGACTAGGGCGGAAATCCCATGTGCCATCAGGTATTGACCACTGGTTCCAGACAAGCCCCAAGCAATCCCTGCAACTACTGTGAATAGCGTTCCTTTTATGGTTTTTGACATGCTTCTCCCCTATTCCCTACGAATCATTTCCATCACTTGATTTCGATCAACTATCCACTGGGCACGCTCATCCTTCTCATACGTTCGATTGGATAAAAAGATAGCCGCCTCCTGTTTCTCTCGATTCCACATAATGAAGGTACCCGTATAGCCCGTATGGTCGAGCCAAGCTCCCTCCAGATTCCAGGCTAGGGAACGCTCCTTATCATCTAAGGGTGAAAAATTTCGGCTCAAATCTGCAGCAAAATCATCTTTCAAGTAATGTTCCAGAAAGATCTGCAAATCCTTAACAGTTGAAAATAAACCAGCACTGCCAGCATGTTTTCCCAAAAGACGAGCTTTTGGATCGTGAATATTGCCTGCCTCTACTCCCCTCACTGTTGGTACAGCTTGCTCAACAGGACCAAACATCGTTTCCTTCATCCCCCATGGGTTCAAAACTTGTTCTTCTATAATCTGATCCAAGTCTTGTTCAAAGATTTTTTCCAAAAGAAAGCCTAAGAGTAAAAAGTGAACATCCGAGTATAGAAAAGCAGACTGATTTCGTCTGTTGAGGTGAAACATGGCTTCTTTTAATTCAGGAGCTGTCAAGAGATCCCGATTGGGAATAAAGGGATCTAAGTCTGTAGCATGTGTCAGAAGTTGTCGTATAGTGATATCAGGATAATCACACTCAGGTAAAAAATCCGTCACCGGTCGATCAATATCTAACTTTCCCTGCTGCCACAAGAAGGTAAGAACCGTCCCCACTCCCACGACCTTACTCACACTAGCTAGGTCATATACCAGCCCGGCCTCTGTTTTCAAGCCCCGTTCTGGATCACTCAAGCCCAGATAAGACTCTTTCCATTCACCATCCTTATAATACGCAAAAGAGGCCCCGGGATAGACCCCTGCCTCAATTTGATCTTCTATTTTTCTTAGAATTTTTTCCCACTTCATGCTTCTTCAAACCACAATTCGATATTATTGGTATCTTTACCAAGGAAGAATTTTTCAGACTTGGGAACAAAATAGCCTGTCTTTTCGAATTTATGACGAAGACTGGTTAAATCAAAATTCTTTACTAAAAATTTCAGCATAGACAAGTCCCAGGTAACATTGTTTTCAACAGTCAAATCTGGACCTTCCCCTTTGGTAAAGCTAATTGTCTTGGCTACTACTTCGGGATCAAGTATACTCTCCGTCCCCTCAGGAAAACGCAACTCCATAGAAATCTCAAATTGACTCAAGTATTTTATACTTTTATTTGAAGAAAATTCAGGAACAGTTTCCAGTGGAACCAAATCTCTTATATCATTTTCCGCATGAACAAAAATCACATCCTGTTCAGGAGAAACAATCTCAAAAGCATACCCACGTTTTCCCTTAAACAGGCGAGGAAGGGACCCCATCCGAGAAAGAAGAGCCTCGATTTCTGAAGGATTTTCTACTTTGACCAAGAGTCTAGCTAATTTCTTAAGCCCTTCAACTCTGCGAGTTCGCATACTGGGAGCCTCTTCGAGAATCAACTTCTCAACACCTGATTGGTCACCAAGTGAAAGGAAGGCAGATTCTTCTAACAAGGGCTTAATCCCAAGAGTTTTAATGTAAAATGTTTCATTTAATCTTCGGTTATTGACCTTCAAAGTCGGAATAATTTGTATCATCTGATTTCCATTCATAGCTTCCTCCAACTCTTTTATTTTAAAGGATTTTAGGATTTTTTACAAGCTATTCCACTTAAATTCTAGAACTTTTTAAAAAATTCCGATACAAACAGACTCTATAATATTTGTAGTAGGTAAATCCCCTATAGTTCTTATGGATTATATTCCTATAGAAAAATATCATACAATCTATTAAGAACTTACTTATATTTTTAAAATCAATACTCACATGGAGAAACATGCAAACTTGATTATCCTGCTTCTTTATCCCCTTATCACAAAGGAAAAATTGGTTAAATACGGTATTCAAAAACTTTCCAAAATTCCTCCCCTTGAACAAGTTGAATAATCCACATCACTTCGTCCAAGAAATATCGTTTTCAGTGAAAGAACCGTCATAAGGTTCTTGTGTCTTGTCCCTCTATATTTCAAACCTTCTTCGACAAAAAGGGGGGCTTAATCCCTTACTGAAAATCTTTTCTTAATGGGTATTGCTAGAAAACTTTGTTTTCTAATATCTGGACTCAAACTAAAACAATCCTCCAGACTATTTCGTTCGCCAATACTAAAATCATCCCTATCCGTTTCTACATTACCTAGCACCTTGGAAAATTTCTCTAAGAACCCGATTTGATAAGGGGACTTCCTTTTATTTCATTTTCAAAAGAAGAATAAGAAATTATTCTTTAAACTGGCAGAAAAAAACTTAAAACTCTGTCAATTTTCAATTTCAAACTACATTAAAAACTTTATAAAACATAAGAAGAATATTAATATTTTACAATTCTAAGCAATTAACAAGCTTATTAAAGACCTGAAATAGTGTGGATTTGGATTTAGAATCTTTATAAACTTTCACATATTTTTATGACTCTCACTATCAAAAAAAGGACAAGCATGCCCTTTTTTTGATAGCTTTTCATCACCCACTACAGTTAATGAGAAGACTTGATATCTGTTTATTCTATTGTTGCAATACTTTTCGTGGTTTGGTTCCTTCAGCTGGACCGATGACACCTGCCATTTCAAGTTCTTCCATGAGACGGGTCGCACGGTTAAAGCCAACTGATAAACGACGCTGAATCATGGATGCACTAGCTTTCTGGGTTTCTATTACCAAAGCCTTGGCTTCTTCAAAAAGCGGATCGCCACCAGCTTCACCATCAGAGAAATCTCCTTCATTTTCAGAAACTTCTCCTGGGTCAAAGCTGTCATCGTAGTCCGCATCTGCCTGAGCCTTGATGAAGTTTACAATGCGTTCGACATCGTCATCCGATATAAAGGAGCCTTGTAGACGAACTGGGTGATTTTCATCAATTGGTTTAAAGAGCATGTCTCCTCGACCGAGCAGTTTTTCTGCTCCATTTTCATCCAAGATAGTTCGTGAATCTGTGCCTGATGAAACTGCAAAAGCCACACGAGATGGGACATTGGCCTTGATAAGTCCAGAGATAACATCAACCGATGGACGTTGCGTTGCGAGAATCATGTGAATCCCTGCGGCACGCGCCTTCTGTCCAAGACGGATGATGGCATCTTCCACTTCCTTGCTAGCCACCATCATGAGGTCTGCCAACTCATCCACAATAACAACAATCAAAGGCAGCGGTACTTGTTTGTACTCAGATTGGCTATTAAATTCCTCGACCTTGGCATTATAGCCAGCGATATTTCGCACACCAACCTTAGCAAAGAGTTCATAACGGTTTTCCATCTCATCCACGACTTTTTGTAAGGCCTTGCTGGCCTTGCGTGGATTGGTCACAACTGGAATCAAAAGGTGAGGAATGTCGTTGTAAACGGATAACTCGACCATCTTTGGATCCACCATCATAAACTTGACCTGGTCGGGTCTTGCTTTCATGAGAATGCTGGCAATGATACCGTTAACTGCGACTGACTTCCCTGATCCCGTCGAACCTGCAACGAGTAGGTGGGGCATCTTGGAAAGATCAAAGGTTCGAGCAGTTCCATTGACCGCCTTACCTAGAGGGATTTCAAGGAGATTTTCTGGTTTTGTTTGAGACTGTTCCCAGAGTTCGCGGAAGGAGACGGTCGCAATCTCAGAGTTAGGCACTTCAATTCCAACTAGGGATTTCCCAGGGATCGGAGCCTCAATCCGAACATCCTTAGCTGCTAGAGCTAGCGCTAAGTCGTCTGCCAGATTGGAAATGCGGTTAACCCGTACACCGACTGCAGGCTTGACTTCATACTTGGTAACAGATGGACCGATTTCAGCCCGTTCAACCGTCACCTTTATCCCAAAGCTGGCAAAGGTTTCTTCTAGGATTTTGATATTTTCTCGAACAATCTTCTTTTCCTTAGACTGGTCTTTGGGTTTATCAGGAGCAAAGAGTTGTAAACTTGGCAGCTTGTATTCGAGGGCTTCTTTGGCAGAAAAATCAACCTGCACCTCTTCATCTTCAAAGTCTTCTTCCTCTTCTGGAACTTCAAAGTCTGCTTGAGGGAGGATAATCTCCGGTTCAATCCATTCTTCCTCAGGAATTGGTGGGAGATCGTAGTCTGCTACTTCAGATAAGATTTCTCCAGTTTCAGGATCTACAGGAGGAAGCGGCAGCGCATCCTGTTCTTCTTGTTCTCTCTGAATTCTGGCAGCTTCTTCAGCTTCTTGACGAGCCTTCTCTTCTTCTCTCTTGATGAAGCGTTCCTGTTTTCTCTGTTCCTGTTTTTCCATGAAAGATCTGAACTGCGCTCCAATAAAGGCTGCAACATCGTAAATAGACCAAGGACTAACCAAGAGTGCCCCAACTAGAATCAAAAGAACTCCAATAAAGTATGATCCGATATTTGAGAAAAGAAAGGCAATGGGGATATAAAGTCCAACACCAAGCAGGCCTCCACCAGCGAAGCTAGTCACCCGCATACCAGTCAGGTCCGTCATAACTTGAGACAAAGTCCCTTTTAGAACTGACTGCTCCAAGCCAAATTTCCAGACAAGATAGGCCTCAAAAATTAAGAGTAAGCCAGCAAAGATACAGAGAAATCCTGACAGAAGCCCCTCTTGCTTGCGTATCCATTTAAAAAGAAAAAGGTAGATGAGGAGGGCACCTATAGCCACGTAGGCCAAACTTCCGACTAACAGTCGAATGAGATTGTAAAGAGTGATACCAGCTGCACCGAGTTTGAGGGCTGCAAAGATTAATAATAAGGCAATCCCTAAGGAAATCAACATCCTCTGGATAGCCTGCTTTCTTTCAAGTTCTGCTTTAGACGGTCTCCGTCTTGTTTTACTAGTATTCTTGTTTGCCATTCTTTTATTATACCATATTTCATAGGCATTTCGAATAGAGAAAAAGATTGCACCAAATGGTAACAATCTTTCTATTCTGATCCTTTTTATGCTTGTGGTTTGCGTAGGTAACCATAAACCACACCACTTACGATTGCACCAACCAAGACAAAGGCAAGGTAGAGAAGGGCATTTGAAGTAAGAGCGATGACGAAGATTCCTCCGTGGGGCGCCATGAGTTTAATACCTGCAAGACCAACGAGTCCACCTGCTACTGCTGAACCAAGGATAAAGCTTGGAATCGCACGAGCTGGGTCTGCTGCACCAAAAGGAATTGCTCCCTCAGTGATAAATGACAAGCCCATGATGATGTTTGTCAAACCAGAGTTGCGTTCTTCCTTAGTGAATTTATCTTTGAAAAGAAGGGTTGCGACAAAGATAGCAAGTGGTGGCACCATTCCTCCAGCCATAACTGCTGCCATGGCTACAGAACCACCTGAAGAAACAGTTGCTGCAAGCGTACCTGTACCAAAGACATAGGCCGCTTTATTAACTGGACCACCCATGTCAACAGCCATCATTCCACCAAGAACGATACCAAGAAGGACAGCTGAGCCTCCTCCAAGACCGCCAAGGAAGTCATTCATCGCAGTGTTGATTGCTGCCATTGGAATATTGACAGCCAACATAACAAATCCCGTTAAGATTGTTCCAAGAAGTGGCAAGAGAAGGATTGATTTAGCACCTTCAAGTGAACGAGGAACTTTAACGTATTTCTTGATAGCAAGAACCAAGGCACCTGCGATAAATCCACCAACAAGGGCACCTAGGAAACCAGATGAGACACCTGCAAGAGTTGAAGTTGCTTCTCCGCCTGCAGCATAAGGGATTTTACCAAAGGCAAAACCTTCTTTGGCAATAGCACCAGCCACGAAACCTGCTACCAAACCTGGTTTTTCAGCGATAGAGTAGGCTACATATCCTGCAAAAACTGGAAGCATCAAGCCAAAGGCAGCGCCACCAATTTTCATGAACATGGAAGCTAGTTCATGGTAGGATCCGAGATTTCCAAGACTATCCTGTGGCACACCAAAAGCTCCGTCGATTAAGAAGGCGAGGGCAATCATGATACCACCACCGATAACGAATGGCAACATTTGAGATACACCACTCATCAAGTGTTTGTAGAAGGCACCACCGATACTTTGTTTTTCAGTGCTTGCTATTGCAGTTTTTGCTCCATTAGCAGCACGGTAGACTTCAGCATCTCCTGAAAGAGCCAAGTTAATCAATTCTTCTGTCTTACGGATACCGTCTGCAACTGGACGATTAACCAATGGTTTGCCATCGAAACGATCCATCTCAACAGCCTTGTCTGCTGCGATGATAACAGCTTTAGCCTTGCGGATATCCTCTGCGGTCAATTGGTTCCCAACACCGCTAGCTCCGTTTGTTTCAACCTTGATACCAACACCCATTTCGGCAGCTACTTTTTGAAGGGCTTCTTGCGCCATGTAAGTGTGGGCAATACCTGTCGTACAAGCTGTAACAGCTACGATAAAGTCGCCAGATTCATTGGCAGGTGCTTGAACAGGCTCCTCAGCCTTTTCTGAAGCTTGATCAAAGAGTTCGATAACTTGATCTGCAGATGTTACTTGACGAAGTTTGTCAGCAAAACCATCTTTCATCAAGTATTGAGACAATTCTGCCAAGGCTGCCAAGTGAGTATCATTGGCACCTTCTGGAGCTGCAATCATGAAGAAGAGATCTGTTGGTTGCCCATCCAAGCTTTCATAGTCAACACCCTTGTTTGACTTAGCAAAGAGAACCGTTGCTTCTTTGACAGCAGAGTTCTTGCTGTGAGGCATAGCAATTCCGTCACCCAAACCAGTGGAAGTGAGAGCTTCACGCGCTAAGATTCCTTCTTTAAAGGTTTCAAAATCCGTCACATAACCGTGATCTACCAGGCTTTTAATCATCTCTTCGATGACAGCTGTTTTTTCAGTTGCCTGCAAATCCAGCAACATGACATCTTTTCTCAATAGGTCTTGAATTTTCATCGTTTTTCTACCTCAACTTTTTCATATGTTTCTTTAATAAATTCCACTGTTGCCAAGTCATCCGAGAAGGTAGTTGCTGTTCCACAAGCTACTCCCCATTTGAAGGCTTCTACTGCATCTTTGGATTTGACAAATTCACCTGTAAATCCAGCAACCATTGAGTCGCCAGCTCCCACTGAATTTTTGACTGTTCCCTTGATAGGTTTGGCGAAGTAAGCTCCCTCAGATGTGACAAGAAGTGCACCGTCACCAGCCATGGAGATAATGACGTTTTGGGCACCTTTAGCTAGTAACTGACGAGCATAGTTCTCGATTTCATCTAAACTTTCGAGTTTCACTCCAAAGATAGCTCCAAGCTCGTGATTGTTTGGTTTGACCAAAAGTGGCTGATAGTCCAAACTATCAATCAAGGTCTTTCCTTCAAAATCACAAACCACTTGCGCACCAGTCTGGCGCGTCAAGGCAATCAAATCCTTATAGATAACATTACCTAGGTTCTTAGCACTTGAACCTGCAAACACCACTGTATCTTCTGCTGTTAAACTAGATAAGATAGCTTTCAATTCTTCTAACTGAGCCGGTTCCACATTTGGACCCGTTCCATTGATTTCTGTTTCTTGGTCTGCTTTAATCTTGACATTGATGCGAGTATCTTCTGCTACTTGGACAAAACGCGTTTCGATTTCCTCTTCTGCCAAAGTATCTGTGATAAATTTACCAGTAAAACCTCCGATAAATCCAGTCGCTGTATTTGGAATACCCAAGCGTTTCAAAACTCGACTGACATTGATTCCTTTCCCTCCAGCAAACTTATCATCACTGTCCATACGATTGACACTACCGACTTGAACTTGGTCCAAGCGCACGATATAGTCAATAGATGGATTGAGTGTGACTGTATAAATCATACTTCTATTACCTCCGTTTTCTTCTTAATTGCCTGCAAGAGCTCATGCCCTTGACTTGTGATGACAATAGCGCGTTTAAGCGGTGCTACCTTGGCAAAGCAAGTTTGACCAATCTTTGACGAATCAACCAAGACATAGGTTTGTTTGGCATTCTCCAAAATAGCACGTTTAACGGCTCCCTCCTCCATATCAGGAGTCGTATAATAACCATCGTCCACACCATTCATCCCGATAAAGGCACGGTCAAAGTGCAATTGATTAATTTGGTTAAGAGCAACACCACCGATACATGCATCTGTTGCCATCTTGACACTCCCTCCAACCATGACAGTTGGAATCTGTTTTTCAACCAACTGAACCGCATGGTGAATGGAGTTGGTCACAACTGTGATATTCTTATTAACCAATTCCTTGATTAAAAAAGCAGTTGTCGTTCCAGCATCAATAAAGATAACATCTTGTTCCTTGATAAGAGAGGCTGCTTTTTGAGCCAGTAGCTTCTTCTCTTGAAGGTTTTTGACAGATTTTTCTTGAATGGTTTCTTCTTCTTGCAAGGAGTGAGGCAACTCTGCTCCTCCATGCACACGGCGAAGCTTGTTTTCCGCCTCCAACTCGTCCAAATCTCTTCGTACCGTTGATTCTGATGTTTCTAATAGACTAACCAATTTTTCTAGGGAAACTACATGATGTTCATTTAACTCCTCTAAAATCAGTTGCTTCCGCTCAGTTTTTAACACCAAATCACCTCCTGTTATCGTTTACACTATTCATTCTAGCACATTCTCTACCAAAGTCAAGCATTTTTTATCATTTTCTTTCAAATTCTACCATTTTTCTCATTTCCAAAATTTTTATTGCAAGATGCAGCGCTTTATGGTAGACTATTTGAGTAAGTATTGGAAGATTACTCAAGAGGCTTAAGAGGCCGTGTTGGAAACGCGGTAGGCGTGTAACAGCGTGCGTGGGTTCGAATCCCATGTCTTCCGTAGAAAAACCAAAACGATTTCTAGGATACGACATCTGTTGTATCCTTTTTTGTATTCCTTTTTTAAAAACAGTGTTCAGAAGATTTTTACCAACTGCAAAAAGGACTCCTTTTATGACTCCTTTTTCCGCAGGAATACCAAAGACAAAAATAAAAAACGTTGATTTAACAACGTTTTTCCAAGGTTAGTGAAAGAATAATGGAGCCGGTGGGAGTCGAACCCACGTCCAAACACCTGCCAACATATTTGTCTACAACCATAGGTTATGTATTGTTTTAACAGTCCCTCGACACATAACTCAAGCCTAGGAACTGCGAGTCTATTAATCTCTTATCAAACCACTAGACAAGGCTTGATCGTATCTCGCTAATGATAAGACCTGTCATTGAACACGAGCAATCCAAATCAGGTCACGCCTGCTGGTTTTTAGGCAGCTAGAGCGTAAGATGTGTTATTTTTTGCAGTTATATTTAACTGAGCGTTTACGTCGCCACACGGGTTGCAAAATATGCCTCATAATGCCTGTCGAATCCGTAACGACCCCAAAAGACAATAAAACCATTATACCTTATCTAAATCAAAAATGCAAAATTAAGTCGATTCTTTAGAAAAGATATGTTTTCAAGGCTTCTGATAGGGCTTGATAACCGGCTACACTTAGATGGAGACCATCCGTTGTATAGGCTGATTGAAGCTGTCCTTCTGAATCTGTCAAACTATCATAAACAGGCACAAAATCTACCTGCATATAGGCGGATGTTAGAGCCTCATAGGCTTGATTCCATTCTCTAATCTTTTCATTGGTTCGGATATAAACAGTCTGCTTGTATTTCTCTCCCTCATTGACTGGCAGAATAGAAACAAGCTTTATTTGTGACAGCGGATAATCTCGGTTAAGCAATTGAATCACACCTTCAAGATTATCCAAGGCTTCATTCATGGAAATATCTTTTCCAATATCATTTGTCCCAATTAAGAGAACAATTTGATCGACAGCATCACCATAAAGATGGGCATCCAAATTCTCTAATAACAATCTCGTCTGATAGCCTCGTATGCCACGATTAACAATCGTCTTGGCAACCCCAAACAACTCTTGAAGAGGGTAATACTCCACTATCGAATCACCAATAAAGATGATATCTGGCTCTAGAACAGATACTTGATTCAATTCACGATACTTGGTTTGAATTTTTTTCTGCTCCTTTAAGAGCCAATTCTCTAATAACTGTACTGCCACCCTATCCCTCTTTCTCTAACCAATTCTCTAGAACTTGATACACACCCGCCTGGCTGTTGGCTGGTGCCAGGGCAGTCGCAACTGCCTTGACCTCATCAGCCGCATTTTCCATCGCATAGGCAATTCCAGCCAGCTCTAACATTTCTATATCGTTTTCGCTATCACCAAAAGCCATGATTTGTTCTGATGTCAAATCCCAGCGCTTGAGTAATTCTTCCAATCCCCAAGCCTTGTGAACCCCAGCCTGCAGGATATCGATACAGCCATAACCGCTAGAAACAGCTCTTACACGACCATCAAATAAATCATTAATTTCCTGCAAAACTGAACTAGAACGTTCTTCACCAACAACCATGCTCATCTTTAACACTCCACCGAAGAGGTCTGAGTTTAGCTCATCCACAAAATTGGTCCTTTGGTAAAGTTTTTCAATCATCTCTGGAGTCATAAATTTTTCCAGGTCTGTAAAAACCGTTCCTTCCTTGACAAAACTCCCATTCATACTGGTAACGACGAACTGATCTCGACACTCTCTCCCTTTAAAATGAAGGAGAGCCTTGTCAACCGTAGCATCATCCCAAATCTGCGCTTGAATCAGTTTATTGTTTTCAAAAATACGCGCCCCATTGGCAACTACCAGAACTACTCTACTCGCCAAGTGCTCCAGTAATTGCCTCATACGGTGAACTTCATTCCCTGTCGCAATGACAAAACGGATATCCCTTTGATCCAGCTGATCTAAAAGCTTTTCCAAGCGGGGCAAATCCAGCTGCCCCCTCGGGTCTAGCAAGGTTCCATCCATGTCTGTTGCAATCAATTTAATCGTCATCTCGTCTCCTTTAGGGCAAGTGCCTACCACTTCAACCCTACATGTTCATTCATTTCTTTATAGGCCGTGTCAATTCGTTCCTTGGTCGCCTCGTCCAACTTGTCACGGTGACTGCCTCCCTCGATGAAGTCCTCTAGGATATAGGTCTGATAGAGGAAGAGCGGATAGCCTTCTGGAGAGTAAGTCCCTTTGGGTGTTCGATTGACCCAAGTCGGATGCGCTTTGGCAGTTTCAATCCTAGTCTTGCCATCTTTTTTCTTAATGGTCACATCCATGAGAACACCGCGCTCCGTCCACTTGGCATTTTCCTCATCTTGCATGGTTTCAATGCGCTGGTTTGAGAGGAAATTTCCCATGGAATAGATAATCAGTTTTTTGTCACCATCTTTTTCAACTGTTTCAGCAGGTTCAACGACGTGAGGATGCCCTCCAAAGATAATATCGGCTCCCCAGTCAATCATTTTATGGTACAGTTTTTTCTGTTCTTCCGTTGGTTCTAGCTGATACTCAATTCCCATCTGAGGCATGATGACAGTAATATCCGCCTCCTTCTCTGCACGCTCGATTTCTGCCTTCATCTTATCTTCATTCAGGTCAGAAAGATAGCGATTATAGTCCTCTTGAGAGATATATTGCTCAATGCCATTAAAACCGTAGGAATAGGCCAGGAGAGCTACCTTGATACCATTGACTTCCTTGATGACTATAGGTGCTTGGTCTCGGGATTCATGCGTGTAGACTCCGATGGGTGTCATTCCAGCCTTTTCAATAGCTTGAGCCGTTGAAACCACTCCCTCAATTTGAGAATCCAAAATATGATTATGAGCCAAGTCTAGAACTTGGTAGCCTGCATCCTTGATCGCATCCATGACTTCTCCTGGAGCATTAAAGAGAGGATAACCTGCTAAGTAGTGATCCTTATTCACCGTTCCTTCAAAGTCACCAAGCACTAAATCCGCTTGTTTGAGCCATGGTTTTACATATTCAAAATTTTCGTGGAAATCATAGCTACCATCTTCTTTCAGAGCTGTTCGGTAGATAGGAATATGGTAGAGAAGGTCACCATTTGCCATGATACGCGCCGTCGTTTCACCAGACTGATTTTCCTTGGATTGACTGGAAGTACTTGCAGAATCAAGAGTTTGGCTACTAGGACTCGTTCCCTTACTACCTTGTACTGCTCGAACTAATAAGTTTCCCCCCATGGATAAGGCAACTGCAAGCAATAACACAATAATAAACTGGGCATTGGTCCAGGATTTATAATTCCGAAAGAATTCCACACTAGTTCTCCACACCCCATAAAGAGAGCCCTGAGACCGTCTATCTTGTCGCTTTTCCATCTTTATTCCCCCTTGCCTTTTGGTGCAAGTCTTTTCTTTTATTATACCACAGACAAAAGAGGAATACCGTTTATTATATTATTTTTTAGGAACTTCTGCGACTTTCTTTCTCGCCTATTTTGTGTTATCATGTAGAGGTAATGAAAGGAGAGAAAATGTCTGCTATAGAACGTATTACAAAAGCTGCTCACTTAATTGATATGAACGATATTATCCGCGAGGGGAATCCGACGCTTCGCGCAGTTGCTGAGGAGGTCACTTTCCCACTGTCTGACCAGGAAATCATCCTTGGTGAAAAGATGATGCAATTCCTCAAACATTCTCAAGATCCTGTTATGGCTGAGAAAATGGGGCTCCGAGGTGGTGTTGGATTGGCTGCTCCCCAGCTGGATATCTCAAAACGCATTATCGCTGTTTTAGTGCCAAATATTGTGGAAGAAGGTGAAACTCCAGAGGAAGCCTACGATTTGCAAGCTGTTATGTACAATCCAAAAATCGTCTCCCACTCTGTGCAGGACGCTGCTCTTGGCGAAGGAGAAGGTTGCCTATCTGTTGACCGAAACGTACCTGGCTATGTTGTTCGCCATGCCCGTGTCACTGTTGATTACTTTGACAAGGACGGCGAAAAACACCGTATCAAGCTCAAAGGTTACAACTCTATCGTTGTCCAACATGAAATTGATCATCTAAACGGAATCATGTTTTACGATCGTATCAACGAAAAAGACCCATTTGCTGTCAAAGATGGACTCCTCATCCTCGAATAAAGAAAATCCCGTTGCAAGACGAGGTTTTGTGTTATAATAGAGTCATGAAAACAAATGATATTGTCTATGGCGTACATGCCGTTACAGAAGCTCTCCTTGCAAACACTGGAAACAAACTCTACCTCCAAGAAGATCTCAGAGGCAAAAATGTTGAGAAAGTCAAGGAACTGGCTACAAAAAAGAAGGTATCCATTTCTTGGACCTCAAAAAAATCCCTGTCTGAAATGACCGAAGGCGCTGTCCACCAAGGCTTTGTTCTACGAGTGTCCGAATTTGCCTATAGCGAACTGGATCACATCCTTGCCAAAACACGACAAGAAGAAAATCCACTTCTATTGATTCTGGACGGGTTAACTGACCCTCACAACTTAGGTTCTATCTTGCGAACAGCCGATGCAACCAATGTTTCAGGCGTCATCATTCCCAAGCACCGTGCTGTCGGAGTGACTCCTGTAGTTGCCAAAACGGCCACAGGTGCCATTGAGCACGTACCGATTGCGCGAGTGACCAACCTCAGTCAAACCCTAGACAAGCTCAAGGATGAAGGCTTCTGGACCTTTGGAACGGATATGAACGGTACCCCTTGTCACAAGTGGAATACAAAAGGGAAAATCGCCCTCATCATCGGAAATGAAGGAAAAGGCATCTCCAGCAACATCAAAAAACAGGTCGATGAAATGATTACCATTCCCATGAATGGGCATGTTCAAAGCCTCAATGCCAGTGTTGCTGCAGCCATTCTCATGTACGAAGTTTTCCGAAACAGACTATAAAAAAAGTTTCCAATCAGTTGATTGGAAACTTTTTTATGATTATACTCAATGAAAATCAAAGAACAAACTAGGAAGCTAGCTGTAGACAGTACTTGAGTACGGCAAGGCGAAGCTGACGTGGTTTGAATTTGATTTTCGAAGTGTATTAACTATGTTCTGTGATAAATTTATAAGCTTCTTGACCAGCGATAGCCCCATCTCCAACTGCTGTTGTTACTTGGCGAAGATCTTTTTGGCGAACATCCCCAACCGCAAAGATACCGTCAACAGCAGTTTTCATGTGATTGTCTGTCACAATCCAGCCTGCCTGATCTTGAATATTCAATTCTTTAACAAAATCGCTAACAGGATCCAAACCAACATAGATAAAGACACCACCAAAAGCTTGCTCTGTCACCTTACCCGTTTTCACATTTTCAAATACGACAGATTCTACTCGGTTTTCACCTTTGATTTCCTTGACGACAGAGTCCCAGATAAAGTTGACTTTTTCATTTGCAAAGGCACGGTCTTGCAAAACCTTTTGGGCACGAAGTTGGTCACGGCGGTGAACAATAGTGACAGTCTTAGCAAAGCGAGTCAAGAACAGAGCTTCTTCTACCGCTGAATCTCCACCACCAACTACGAGCAAGTCTTGGTCACGGAAGAAAGCTCCATCACAGACTGCACAGTAAGAAACACCACGACTGTTCAATTCTTCTTCTCCGGGAACCCCTAAGAGGCGGTGTTTTGATCCAGTTGCCACGATGACAGTACGGGTTTCGTAAACTTGATCATCAGTGATTACCTTCTTATAGTCACCTTGGTCTTCAATATTTTCAACATAGCCATAAAGATGCTCCACTCCAAGGTTTTCAAGTGGTTCAAACATTTTTTCAGCCAATTCAGGTCCACTAATGTTAGCATAACCTGGATAGTTTTCAATATCAGATGTGTTATTCATTTGCCCACCTGGCAGACCACCTTCAATCAAAGCCACTTTCAGATTGCTGCGAGCGGCATATAAGGCAGCGGTCATTCCCGCAGGTCCAGCACCGATAATAATCGTATCGTACATTTCGATTCCTTCTTTCTTGTTGTAACTATCTTTATTCTAACTCATTCTTGCTAGTCACGCAAGGATTATGCCTTGAAAACCAAGAGCAAACTCATGACGGCAAAGGATAACACCGGAACGACCAAAACTCCAATCATAATCATATCATAGAGATGAGCTTGGCGAGCTTTGGCTGTCTTGTCCACACCAGACATGGCTCTCAATCCAATCCAAATCCCTAGAAAAATCACGACAAGGATGGTCGTTAAGATCAAACTCTCGAAATACAAAGAAAATAAATGCAGTAGCATGATCTCTCTCGTTTCTATCTTTTTTAAAGAGTAAACTCAGCTAGTCCAACTAACTGAGTTTTCCTTTTTCTATTATATCAAATATAAGTCCGTTTGTAACTAGCGAAGAATTCTTTTGTCCGTTCTTCTTTTGGATGATTGATGATTTCATCCGGTGTGCCAGACTCGATGATTTTCCCTTTATCTAGGAATAAAACCTTGTCTGCCACTTGGGCTACAAAAGACATATCGTGACTGACCAAAATCATGGTCTGACCTGACTTGGCAGCGTCTGCAATAGACTTTTCTACTTCACCGACCAACTCTGGGTCGAGGGCTGAAGTGGGTTCGTCCAAGAGCAAGACATCTGGTTTCATAGCAAGCGCACGCGCGAGGGCAACCCGTTGCTTTTGTCCACCTGATAAGTGGCGAGGGTAATGGTTTTCACGGTCAGAAAGTCCAACCTTAGCCAACTCTTCCTTGGCGATTTTTGTTGCTTCCTCGTCCGATAATTTTTTAACGACAACCAAACCTTCCTTGACATTGTCAAGGGCTGTTCGTCGTTCAAACAAATTAAACTGTTGGAAAACCATGGACAACTTGCGACGAAGGGTTAGGATCTCTTCTTGGCTAATCTGAGAAAAATCAACTGTAAAATTGTCAATCTGAATCGTTCCACTATCTGGAGTTTCAAGATAGTTCAAACTACGAAGAAAGGTTGATTTCCCAGCTCCAGATGAACCAATCAAGGCCACTACTTCTCCCTTTTGAATATCCAAGTCCAGATGATCCAAGACAGTCTGTCCTGAAAAGGATTTGCTTAAATTCGAAATCTTAATCATTAACGAAGGTCTCCTTTCACATCTGTTTGCACTGTATCAGGTGCAGAAATAGCCATTTTTCTCTCGATGAAACGACCGAGGCTTTCAATTCCGATATTGACTACCCAATAAACAAGGGCAACGGAGATGAAACGCTCAAAGTAACGATAATCTGCTCCACCTAAAATCTGAGCCTGAGCAAAGACTTCCACAACCCCCGCACTAAAGGCTAGAGAAGTTCCCTTGGTCAAACCGATAAGGGAGTTAATCAAAGTCGGTGTCGCTACCACTGCTGCATTTGGAATAATTACGCGACGATAAACTTGTGCACGAGTCATACCCAAACTACGCGCCGCCTCAATTTCACCTGGATTAACAGAAAGGATGGCTGCACGAATCGTTTCACTTGCATAAGCCGCCTCATTAAAAGCAAAGGCCACAATCGCAAAAAGCGCTGCTGGAATCGCATTGATATTGAAACCAGTGCCCCATTGCTGGTTGATAGCTTTTAGTGCTAAAGGAATTCCGTAGTAGGTCAACATAAGTTGAACTAGGATTGGGGTACCTTTTAAGAAGCTAACGAAAAAGGCCTGCAAGGGATATAAAATCTTGACACGATTGATTTTCACAATGGCAAAAATCAAGGCAAGTAGCAAACCAAAGAGTGCACCTCCAAGTGTCAACATCAGGGTTGTAGGCAGTTGTTGGACAATCCTTGGAATTCCATCAAAGACCGAACGCAAACTAAAGAGCTTACCATCCGGAATGAGTTGCATCAAACTTTGGTACCAATCTGATGCTAAAAATGTTGTAACAGTCATAAAAACATCCTCTCCTGATAATGATTCATTCTATCATACTTCTGCTCGCAAGCAAATTATTTGCTACGGGCTGATCAGACTTTGTCTATCTTCTAGTTTATCACACTTTAAAACAGGGAGGCTATATATTTTACCTATCAAGGAGATAGATAAAAACTATCTCAAACCTAAGTCCTCATAGGTTTTTCTATAGCCGATTTGTTTAACAGCACCATTCTCCACCAAAATTGGACGTTTCAATAACATACCATCACTCGCTAGAAGCTTGGCTGCTTCTTGTTTTGACAAACTTCCCACCTTATCTTTCAAGCCCAGTTCACGGTATTTGATCCCGCTGGTATTGAAAAATTGTTTCACTTCAAAACCGGAAGTTTCTAACCAGTTCAAAATCACTTCTTCACTTGGTGTTTCTTCTACGATGTGGACATCTTGGTATTCCAGTCCAAGTTTGTCCAATTCATTTTTTGCTTTCTTACAAGTTGAACATTTTGGGTATTCAATAAATTCTAACATCTTCTTTTCTTTCTATTTTTTATTTTCTTGAAATGCTGCACCTTCATGTTGCAAGAGCCAAGCTTTCTTTTCGACTCCAGATGCATAGCCTGTCAAGCGATTACCTGACCCCAGCACACGATGACAGGGTACGAGGATGGACCAAGGATTACGTCCCACTGCTCCGCCAATCGCTTGGGCAGAAGCTACGTGCAAGTCTTGCGCTATTTGTCCGTAAGTTACTGTTTGTCCATAAGGAATGGCTTGTAAGTAATCCCAAACCCGCTTTTCAAAATCTGTTCCAATGGGAGCTAAAGGTAAGTCAGATAGATTCCCACCACTGCCTTCGAAATAGGTATCTAAATAGGAAATAACTTGCTCTAATACAGGATGGCTACCAACTTCTTCTATCGTTTCATCCCCTAGTCCCCTCTCAAAATGAGTTTGGTCCTGTACCCAAATTCCATACAGATATTGCTTGTCAGCAACTAAGGATAAGGTTCCAATTGGCGACGGGTAGAGCATTTTTGCGTACTTATTCTGCTTCATTTTTTTAATTTCTGATAGGCCAAACGTTCCCCATCAACTGGAACCTTACCAACCTGTTGGAAGCCCAGCTTTTCAAAGATATGCTGCATGGCCTTGTTTTCTTCATGTGTATCTGAACGAAAATCTAGATAATCAAAACCTTCAATCAAGCCTTCTAGGAAAGTCTGAGCAACACCTTGTCCTTGGACATCTGCTGCCACAGCGATACGGTGAAAGATCAGATATTCTGATTCTCCCCCCTGCCAACTCCCTTCATAAATGGCTTCATAGGATTTTTCTGGGCTCTTGGTCACAGCAGCATATGCTAGTAGTTCTCCTTCTTCCAAGGCCACATAGGCTTGACCTGAGATGATATCATCGATAATGATGTCGGCATTTGGATAGCCATTTTGCCACTGGTCGCTACCAGACTTGGCTAAGCACTTTTTAGCATCCTCCATCACCTGCATAATCGCACCTACTTCGTTTGGAAAAGCTAAACGAATCTCCATCTTTTCCCCTCATTTCTAACTAGTTTCTCTCATCATAGCATAATTTAAAGCTTTCTACAAGCAGTTGAAACTTGACTTTTGTTTTTTATTATTTTATAATCTAGTTATCAAAACTAGATAAAAAGGAGTTGGAAATGAATTCTAACTTTTCCTACCCAAAATGGGAAGACATTCCAAACATTGACCTCTATCTGGATCAGGTTTTGCTTTATGTCAATCAAGTCTGTGCCCCTATCTCTCCAGATAAGGACAAGGGGCTAACAGCATCCATGGTCAATAACTATGTCAAACATGGTTACCTGACAAAGCCTGACAAGAAGAAATACCAACGCAAACAGATTGCCCGTTTGATTGCTATCACTACTCTCAAATCTGTCTTTTCGATCCAAGAAATCGCTCAGACCCTCAATACTCTGCAAACTCAAGCAAGTTCAGACCAGCTCTACGACGCTTTTGTGGACTACATGAACCATGGGATTGATCCAGAAAATCCTATTATCCAAACTAGCTGTCAAACGGTTAAACTCTATCATCAAACTCTAGACTTAATCCTTATCAAAGAAGAGGAGGAAATCCAATGAATACCAGTCTAAAGCTCAGTAAAAAACTCAGTTTTGGAGAGGAGATTGCCAATAGCGTGACCCATGCTGTGGGTGCCGTTATCATGCTCATCTTGCTCCCTATTTCATCCACCTATAGTTATGAAGCACACGGATTTTTATCATCTTTTGGTGTTTCAATCTTTGTTATCAGTCTCTTTCTCATGTTCCTCTCGTCAACCATTTACCACTCTATGGCCTATGGTTCGACCCACAAATACGTCTTGCGAATCATCGACCATTCTATGATTTACGTGGCTATCGCAGGCTCTTATACGCCGGTCGTCTTGACTTTGATGAATAACTGGTTTGGCTATCTGATCATTGCCATTCAGTGGGGAACGACCATCTTTGGCATCCTTTATAAAATCTTTGCTAAAAAGGTCAATGAGAAATTCAGCCTTGCCCTTTACCTGATTATGGGCTGGTTGGTTCTGGCTATCATTCCTGCCATTATCAGTCAAACAACACCAATTTTCTGGAGTCTCATGGTAACTGGTGGACTTTGTTATACAGTTGGAGCTGGATTTTACGCTAAGAAAAAACCTTATTTCCACATGATTTGGCATCTCTTTATCCTAGCGGCATCTGCACTTCAATATATCGCGATTGTTTATTACATGTAAAAAAGTTGAGAATCTTTTCTCAACTTTTTTCTTTACACATATTGATAAAATACTGGTGCAAGCCAACATCATCTGTCAATTCTGGATGAAAAGAGGTTACCAGCATATTTTTTTCTTGCGCAGCAACGATTTGATTATCAACTGTTGCTAGAATTTCTACACCCTCTCCAACACTACTAATAATCGGACCACGGATAAAGGTCATGGGAATCTGACCGACTCCCTTACATTCTGCCTCTGTATAGAAGCTTCCTAGTTGGCGCCCATAGGCATTGCGCTCTACTACTATGTCCATAGTCGCTAGATGACTTTCTTCCTGAGAAATGATTTCCTTAGCCAGCAAAATTAAACCCGCACAGGTTCCAAAGGCTGGTAGTCCAGAAAGAATGGCTTCTCGGATGGGAAGCAGCATGTTCTGGTCACGCAAGAGCTTGCCCATGGTTGTGGATTCCCCACCAGGCATTATCAAACCGGACAAGTCACTCTGATGGTGTTGAAAATCATCTAAATTTCTGATTTCGACACTAACAACACCTAACTTTTCTAGCACTTTTGCATGTTCTGCAAAGGCACCCTGCAAGGCTAATATTCCGATTTTCATCTATTTTCCTCGCTCTGCCATGAGAATTTGAATTTCATTCTCATTGATACCAACCATGGCTTCCCCTAGATCTTCAGAGATTTGAGCCAGAATTTGAGGATTTTGGTAGTTGGTTACGGACTTAACAATAGCACTTGCTCGTTTAACAGGGTCGCCTGACTTGAAAATACCTGAACCGACAAAGACGCCCTCTGCCCCCAATTGCATCATCAGCGCAGCATCTGCTGGCGTTGCCACACCTCCAGCTGCAAAGTTAACAACTGGCAATTTTCCATGTTCATGAACGTATTGGACTAATTCTACAGGGACTTGCAAGTCCTTGGCAGCCACATAGAGTTCATCTTCGCGTAGATTTTGAATACGGCGAATTTCCTGATTCATCATACGCATATGGCGAACGGCTTGAACAATGTCTCCTGTACCCGGTTCTCCTTTTGTCCGAATCATAGAAGCTCCTTCAGCGATACGACGCAAGGCTTCACCCAAGTCCTTGGCCCCACAGACAAAAGGAACTTGGAATTCCTTCTTATCTACATGGAAACGATCGTCTGCTGGAGACAGCACTTCACTCTCATCGATATAGTCAATCTCAATAGCCTCTAAAATCTGAGCTTCAACAAAATGCCCAATTCTGACCTTGGCCATCACTGGAATGCTGACCGCTTCTTGGATTTCCTTAATCATCTTTGGATCGCTCATACGGGAAACCCCACCAGCTGCACGAATATCAGCTGGAATCCGTTCCAAGGCCATAACAGCTGCCGCACCAGCAGCCTCTGCGATACGAGCCTGTTCAGGGTTTTGAACGTCCATGATAACCCCACCTTTGAGCATCTGTGCCAAGTTTTTATTTAGTTCATAACGATTTTCAGTCATGTCTTAATCCTCATCATTTGTATTGGTAGCTACCATTTCATTTTAAGCCAGATTAGAATGAAGTACAAGATAGAAAAACAACAACTGTCTGGGTACAAAAACATAAAAAACTATCTGACCTTAACTTAAGGCCAGATAGCTCGTCAATTTTTATTTTTCAGCTGTAAGTGCAGCCATAGTGATGTAGTTGTATGGTTTGTTAAAGTGTGGCAAGAAGAAGAGATCTGTCAAGGCCAACTTGTCAATTGTTACATGCTCTTGGATAGCAAGTGAGAACATATGGATTCCCATGCTAATTGCAGAGTCACGAGACACCATTTGTGCACCAAGGATTTCGCGGCTGTCTTTATCAAAGACAATCTTGATGGCAACTTCGTGGTTGTCGTGTTTGATAAATTCTGGTTTTTGAAGATCGTTAAAGCCAGTTTCAGTTGCGTTATAGCCAGCAGCTTTGGCTTTTTCAAGAGTCAAACCAGTTGAAACCATGTGAAGACCGTAGATAGAGATACCATTTGATCCTTGAACACCGATTCCTTCCAACTCATGACCACAAGCGTTGTAAGCACCCACAATACCAGTACGTACAGCGTTAGATGCAAGAGCGATGTAGCTAGTGTCTTTACGTGCATTGTCATAAACAGTCGCACAGTCACCAACAGCGTAGACACCTGGGATAGATGTTTCTTGTTTCTTGTCTACAAGGAAGGCACCGTTGCGGAAGAGTTCAATCTTACCATCCGCAAGAGCTGTGTTTGGACGGAAACCAACTGCAAGAACAACCATATCCACATCAAATGTTTCTTTGTCTGTTACCAAGCGTTCCACTTTACCATCACCTTGGATGGCTTTAACTGTTTGACCAAGCGCCAAGCGGATGTTGTGGTCTTCCAAGTTCTTCGCCATCATTTGAGTGAAGTCTTTGTCATAGTAGCCGTTCAAAACAGTGTCCACGATATCCACAAGCACCACTTCTTTTCCAAGACGCTCAAAGGCTTCAGCAAGTTCTACACCGATGTAACCACCACCAACAACGGCAATGCGCTCAAGGTGTTTGCTCTTATCTTCAAGTTTTTCAATAACTTCTTCAGCGTTTTGGTACAATTTAACAAATTGTACATTTTCAAGAGTTGCTTTAAATTCGCGGTTACCCTTAACGATTTCCACACCTTCGATTGGAGGCAAGATTGGAGTTGAACCAGTTGCAAAGATCAGTTTATCGTAAGATTCTTTGTGTTCTTTGCCTTCTACTTCTGCAGTCACAACTTTATTGTCGTAATCAATTGAAAGTACTGGCGAGTTCATGTAAACTTTAGCGCCTTTAGCTTCCAATTTCTCTTTATCAGAGTAGAAGAGACCTTCTGGACCATCGATCTGCTCACCGATCCAAAGTGCCATTCCACAACCAAGGAATGAAATATTTGAGTTTTGGTCAAATACCACAATTTCATTCTCATGACCAAAGTTGTCCAACATCGTATTAATACAAGCTGTACCAGCGTGGTTAGCACCAACTACAACGATTTTACTCATAGAATAATTCCACCTTTAAAATTTAATTTACCCTTCTAGTATATCATTTGCTGTTAGCGTTTACAAGGTATTTGCTTGGAATTCTCTTTTTTCAGAAAAAATTATTCTTTACTATATTATTTGTTTCATTTTCTTCCAATTTTTAAGCATATTTCTTGACTTTTGTTAAAATTTATTTGTGAAAACGCTGACTTTATGGTATGCTAGATACATGGAAAGAAAATGTAAGGGGTTTAATTTCTCTAACTATCTTATATTGAATGATTTCCTATAGGAAGAAAGGAGCTGGTAGCTTGCCTCTTCATTCGCACTCTGAACGGCTAATGGGAACAACTATCACGATTTCATTAATAGATGAACGGGCTGATTGCCTACTTCAAGGAGCCTTTGACTTGCTCAAGGAGCTCGAATACCGCTTTAACGCCAACAGTCAAGAATCCGAACTGATGGAAATCAACTACCAGGCTGGAATCGCACCTGTTAAGGTTCATCCTGACCTGTTTGAACTGATTACCCTTGGACTTGAGCATAGTCTAGCTCCCTCTAGCCACCTAAATATCAGTATCGGTCCCTTGATTCAAACCTGGCGAATCGGTTTTGCAGATGCTCGGCTTCCAAAGCCAAATGAAATCGAAACTGTCTTACCTCTAGTTGACCCGCATTTTATCAAGTTAGATTCGACTAGCTCTACTGTCTTTTTAGAGAAGAAGGGAATGAAGCTTGATTTAGGTTGCTTAGCCAAGGGCTATAGTGCCGATAAGGTTGCCCAGTATTTGAAAGTTCACGGTGTCACCTCTGCCTTGATCAATCTCGGAGGGAATATCCTCACCATCGGGAATAACCAAGCCAAAGAAGGGAAAGCCTGGCAGATTGGGATTCAAGATCCGCGAAATCCTCGTGGCAATCATCTCCTAACTATCCCTGCTTCTAACAAATCTGTTGTCACTTCAGGTATCTATGAACGCCACCTGACAGTAGATGGAAAAGACTATCACCATATCTTTGATAGTGAGACAGGATTCCCTGTCGAAACCGATCTCGCTAGCCTAACGATTATCTCTGATAAATCCGTTGATGGTGAGATATGGACAACACGCCTTTTCGGAGAGCGAAGCGCTTCTATCCTCTGGCAAGTCGAAAGTATAGATGGGATTGAAGCCATCCTCATCGACAAAGAGGGACGCCTTGCTTGTTCTTCAGGCCTTCAAAATTGTATTATGTAAAAAGAGAAAGGAAATCTCATGCTAAAACTTATTGCCATTGTTGGAACGAACTCTAAACGTTCTACAAACCGCCAATTGCTCCAATACATGCAAAAACACTTTGCTGATAAAGCTGAAATTGAACTCGTTGAAATCAAGGACATCCCTGTTTTCAACAAACCAGCAGATAAACTTCTTCCTGCTGAAATTCTTGAAATTGCAGCTAAAATTGAAGCATCTGATGGTGTGATTATCGGTACTCCTGAGTACGACCACTCTATCCCTGCAGTTTTGATGAGCGCTCTTGCTTGGCTATCTTACGGTATCTACCCACTTTTGAACAAACCAATCATGATTACTGGTGCTTCATACGGTACACTTGGTTCATCTCGTGCCCAATTGCAACTTCGTCAAATCTTGAACGCTCCTGAAATCAAGGCAAATGTTCTACCAGATGAATTCTTGCTCTCACACTCCCTTCAAGCATTTAACCCAAGTGGCGACTTGGTTGACCTCGACGTTATCCAAAAATTGGATGCCATCTTTGACGACTTCCGTATCTTTGTTAAGATTACCGATAAATTGCGCAACGCAAAAGAGTTGCTTCGCAAAGATGCTGAAGAATTCGACTGGGAAAATTTGTAAGATAGGAGACAGAAAGAATGAAATTTGTTGGACTTGTTGGATCAAACTACGATCAATCATATAACCGCAAACTCTTGGAATTTATCCGTCGCAATTTCAAATTCAAATTTGAATTAGAAGTCCTTGAAATCGACGAAGTTCCAATGTTTAACCAAGACGAAAAATGGGACGAAAGCTTCCAATTGCGTTTCTTGTATAACAAGATTACACGTGCTGATGGTGTCATTATCGCTACTCCTGAGCACAACCACACTATCTCAGCTTCTCTCAAATCTGTACTTGAATGGCTTTCATACGAAGTTCATCCATTTGAAAACAAGCCTGTTATGATTGTGGGTGCATCATACTATGACCAAGGAACATCACGTGCACAAGTTCACCTTCGTAAAATCCTTGATGCTCCAGGTGTTAATGCCTACACGCTTCCAGGAAATGAGTTCCTTCTTGGTAAAGCCAAAGAAGCTTTTGATAACAATGGAAACATCACCAACGAAGGAACTGTTAAATTCCTTGAAACTTGCTTAGATAACTTTGTAAAATACGTAGGAGTCGTTTCGAAATTGAAAAAACCAAAACCAATCGAACCAGAAGACTTGGATTGTGGAAAACCAATTGCTACAACTATCACAGAAGTTGATCCTGACGATCCAGAATGGGTAGAAAAAGTTGCAGCAATCACTGGCGCTGTTTCTGGTGATACCTATGTCAAACTGGACCACGGTATCTTGACCGTTAACCAAATTGATATGTTTTTGAAAGCTATGCCGTTTGAATTGACATACGCTGACGACAACAACCAATTCCTATACTACAACAACGCTCACCAAGATCCAGACACCATGTTTGCTAAACGTGTACCACCTCAATCAGGTAGCCGTATGTCGACTGTTCATGGTTCTCTTCCACCAGCACGTATGAAGAACGTAGAGTGGGTTATCGGAACACTTCGCAACGGAAACCAAGAATACGTTCGTACGATCGTTCCAGGTTCTCCTGCAGGTGTCATCAACACCCACAACTACCAAGCAATGTACTATCCTGATGGATCATACGCTGGAATCAATGAAATCGTCTTTAACTTCCAACCATGGCTTGACTGGTACCTAAAAGAAACTGGTCAACGTTTGGTAGGTGGTAGCGGACCATTTGCTCCTGCTGCTGGAGGACATGGAGATGCTGATGCTACTTCTGGCGCTTCTGATTCAGGTGATGCTGGAGGTCACGGTGGTGGCGCAGACGCTACTTCTGGCGCAAGTAACTAAAAAACCAAAAAGGAGCCTAGTGTGTACTGACCCCAAAAAGTTGGACAAATAATTATTGAAAGGATTTAGTTCTGTACTGCACAGGACTAAGTCCTTTTAGTTTGACTTTAATTCGTTTGTTGTTGTAGTAATCAATGTAGTCCACAATAGCTTGTTCCAATTGATTAAGTGATTTAAATGTCTTCTCATAGCCGTAAAACATTTCGGATTTCAAAATGCCAAAGAAGGACTCCATCATCCCATTGTCTGGGCTGTTGCCCTTGCGGGACATAGATGCTTGAATTCCCTTACTCTCTAGAAACCGATGATAAGAATCGTGTTGGTATTGCCAGCCCTGGTCACTGTGGAGAATCGTATTCTCATAGTGCTTCTCTGTGAATGCCTGTTCTAACATCGTTTGTACTTGTTCTAAATTAGGCGAACAAGAAAGATTAAAAGCAATAATTTCGCTGTTAAAGCCATCTAAAACTGGTGATA